>CALESJ010000021.1 GCA_937907025.1 uncultured Faecalibacterium sp. | reverse complement strand
GGTCATTTCCGGCGCGCTGCTGAAGTAAGGAGGCAAGACGTACAATGAAAGCTATCGTTTGTGTCAAACAGGTCCCTGATACGCAGGGCAAAGTCGCCGTCAAGGCGGACGGCACCATGGACCGTGCGGCCATGGCCACCATCACCAACCCCGACGACCTGAACGCCGTGGAGGCTGCTCTGCAGCTGAAGGACGAAACCGGCTGCGAAGTCGTCGTCGTCACCATGGGCCCCGCCCCGGCCGAAGGCATGCTGCGTGAGCTGATTGCCCGCGGCGCCGACCGTGGTGTGCTGGTTTCCGCCCGTGAGTTCGGCGGTTCCGATACCTTCGCCACCTCTCAGATCCTGGCCGCTGCCGTCAACAAGATCGGCGTTGGCCCCGATGACATCGTCTTCTGCGGCCGTCAGGCCATCGACGGTGACACCGCTCAGGTTGGCCCCCAGATCGCTGAAAAGCTGCATCTGCCCCAGGTCACCTATGTCACCGACATCAAGAAGGACGGCAACAGCCTGACCGTCAAGCGTCAGCTGGAAGACGGCTACATGGAACTGAAGGTTCAGACTCCCTGCCTGCTGACCTGCATCAAGGAACTGAACACCCCGCGTTACATGAGCGTGTCCGGCATCTTCGAGTGCTACGACAAGCCCATCGAAGTGTTTGACTACAACACGCTCAAGGATGATCCCCTCATCGAAACCGACACCATCGGCCTGAAGGGCTCTCCGACGAACGTTTACAAGTCTTTCGCTCCCCCGGTCAAGGGCGCCGGCATGATGGTCGAAAGCGCCGACCAGCTCGTCGGTATCCTGAACGACAAGCACCTGATTTGAGAGAGGAGAGAAAAACAATGGCTGAATTCAATAGCATGGACACCGCCGCCTTCAAGGGCGTTTGGGTCTTCTGCGAACAGCGCGAAGGCCAGATGCAGACCATCAGCTATCAGCTGCTCAGCGAAGGCCGTAAGCTGGCCAATGACCTGGGTGTGGAGCTGTGCGGCGTCGTGATGGGCAGCGAGCTCAACGAAGATTACCTCAAGGCTCTGGGCGGCTACGGTGCCGACCGCGTCTACTATGTCGACAGCCCTCTGCTGAAGGACTACACCACCGACGGCTATGCCAAGGTCCTGTGCGACCTGGTCGAAGAGAAGAAGCCGGAAATCGTGCTGATCGGCGCCACCAACCTGGGCCGTGACCTGGGCCCCCGCTGCGCTGCCCGTCTGCACACCGGCCTGACCGCCGACTGCACCCACCTGGATGTGGATGTGGAGAAGTACAAGGAATTCCTGCGTACCACCTCCAACATCGACGTGGACAACACCAAGTTTGAGCAGAACACCAACCTGAAGATGACCCGTCCTGCTTTCGGCGGTCACCTGATGGCCACCATCATCTGCCCGCGTTTCCGCCCGCAGATGTCCACTGTCCGTCCCGGCGTCATGCAGACCCAGCCGTACGATGAGGCCGGCGCTGCCAAGGTCGTGGTCGAGAAGATCACTCCCGCGCTGACCGCTGATGATATCCATGTGGAAATCCTGGACATCAAGAAGAGCGCCAAGAAGATGGTCGATCTGATCGGCGCCGACGTGGTCGTTTCCGTTGGCCGTGGCATCAGCTCCGACGTGGACAAGGGCCTGGCCCTGGCCGAGGAACTGGCTGGTGTTCTGGGCGGCGTTGTGGGCGCTTCCCGTGCTGTCACCGACGCTGGCTGGCTGTCTTCTGACCATCAGGTTGGCCAGACCGGCAAGACCGTGCATCCCCGCATCTATGTGGCTCTGGGCATCTCCGGCGCCATCCAGCATGTGGCCGGTATGCAGGACTCCGACACCATCATCGCTGTCAACAAGAACGAGAGCGCTCCCATCTTTGACGTGGCTACCTACGGCATCGTGGGCGACCTGTTCAAGGTCGTTCCCGAGCTGATCAAGGAAATCCGCGCTATCAAGAGCGCTGAGTAATCCTGTTCCGGGCTCTGCAGCCTGAAACCTGATACAGCATAACAAAACCGCCCTGCCGGGCATTTCCGGCAGGGCGGTTTTTGTGTTTTACGGGGGCGCTGCATTCAACAGCAGGGGAGCGGGCATCAGCCGGCCACAGGGGCGTTCATTTCCTCCTCAGAGGGCACCATAGCGTCGGATGCGGCCACGTCCACAGCCTTGTCGTAGTCAAACTCCACGCCCAGGGCACCGGGCACGGCGTCGAACAGGGCGTCGATGTCGGTGAGCTCGCTGTTGGTCATCACAAACAGGACCTTGTCGTCAAAGGTGGCCACGCGCTCCTTGTCGGCCATCACGCAGACCCACTTGGCGGGGTCCATGTTCTCCAGCATGGCGTCGGCAATGGTCTGGGCGTTGGCGGCATCCTTCACCCGCAGCAGCACCAGGGTATAGGCCTGGCTGCCGGTCATGGATTCGCTCCTCACGCCTGCATCCACCAGGGCGGCCTGCTCGGCGTCCAGGCCGGTGTTGTAGGTCAGCCAGGCCTCATCGTTCAGGTCGATGGCGGAGGTCTGCATCATCATCAGTTCCACCGGATAGGCTTTGTAGATGCTGTCCACCATGGAGGACAGCTCGCTGTCCGGTTCCGGCACTTCGGCCACGCCCATATCGTCGGAAACGCCGTTCTCGGAGGTGGCAGCTTCCGGGGTTGTGGTGGGGGCCGGGGTGGCGGTAGTGGATTCGGAGGAGGCACCGCAGGCGGCCAGAGAGATGGCAGCGGCCATGGCCAGCGCCAGCAGGGAAGTCTTGGTCATCAGATTGCGTTTCATGTGTCTTTTCCTTTCGTGTTTGGGTGGATTTGGGAGATACTGCTTACAGGTCGGCGAGGATCTCACCGGGGGCAAAGACGATGTCCCAGGGGTCCCGTGGCAGGCTGTCGGCCAGCAGGGCAGCGGGACACACCAGCAGCTTCCTGCCCTTATACTGTGCCAAAAAACGGTCATAATACCCGCCGCCCCGGCCCAGGCGCACCCCCTGCCGGTCTGCTGCCAGGCAGGGCACCAGAACCAGACTGTCCGCGGGCAGCTGCGCCGGGTCCAGCACCGTGCCGGAATCCGGTTCCCGGATGCCGTAGGTTGCCGGACGCAGTTCATGCAGTCCGGAAATCCGGACCCATTCCATCCGGCCTTCGCCCAGTACCCGGGGGACAGCCAGTACCTTGCCCTCGGCCAGGGCCTGCTCCAGGGCCGGGGATATGTCCGGCTCGGTGGGAAGCGGTACAAAGCACAGGATGACCCCGGCCTGCTGCCATTCTTCCCGCCGGAACAGCCGGTCACACAGCCGCTGCCCCATGCGGTGCAGCTCTTCTGCTGTCTGTGCCCGCCAGAGAGTGCGGGCGGCGGCACGGGCTTCGGTTTTGGTCATGGGACAGCCTCCTTTTTGTGCAGAATGTTTCGCACATCATCATACCATGCCCGCCTGTATCCATCAAGACGGAATCTGTGTGAAAATGTTACACAGTTCTTGGTTTATCTTGCGTGTCCGGGCAAAAAAGAGTACAATAGGAACGTAAAATCGAATCAGTGTGCCGATTTATCGTAATTCGGCATCGGAAGGAGTATATATACCATGGGCAAATTCAATTTCATTCAGACCGAAATTCCCGGCGTTGTCGTCATCGAACCCACTGTTTTCGGGGATGACCGCGGCTACTTTATGGAAACCTACCAGATCGACGATTTCGTTGCCGCCGGTATTGATAAGCCCTTTGTGCAGGACAACCAGAGCCGCTCCACCAAGGGCGTTCTGCGCGGTTTGCATTTCCAGAAGAACCACACCCAGGGCAAGCTGGTCCGGGTGACCATGGGCGAAGTGTACGACGTGGCTGTGGACTGCCGCCCCAACTCCGCTACCTTCGGCAAGTGGGTGGGCGTGACTCTGTCCGCTGAAAACAAGAAGATGTTCTACATCCCCGAAGGCTTTGCTCACGGCTTCCTGGTGCTGTCCGACGTGGCGGAATTCTGCTACAAGTGCACCGACGTGTACGACCCCACCAGCGAAGGCGGCATTCCCTACGACGACCCCACCGTCAACGTGCAGTGGCCGGACTGCGGCTGCGAGCACAAGACCAGTGCCAAGGACAAGGAGCATACTCCCTTTGCCGAGCAGAAGTTCGAGTACTTTGAGAAATACTGAAACATAAGGTAGGGCGCCAACGTGCAAAGCATCAAGAATTCACTGGCGGGCTTCTGGAAATACCGGTACCTGCTGCAGAACCTGATCACCCGGGATTTCAAGCTGAAATATCGCCGCAGCGTGCTGGGTGTGGCCTGGAGCATCCTCAACCCATTGCTGACCTGCCTGGTCATGTTCCTGGTCTTCGACTCCATCATGCGCGGCCTGCGCGGGGAGGGCATCCCCAACTTCGCAGGCTTTTTGATCATCGGCCAGCTGCTGTTCAACTTCTTCCGGGAATCCACCAGCATGGCCATGGAGAGCGTGCTGAAAAACGCCCCGCTGCTGCGCAAGGTCTATATCCCCAAGTACATTTTCCCCATGGAGAAGGTCTGCTTCGCCATGGTCAACTGTGCTTTCAGCTTTATTGCGCTGGTCATCGTCTTTGTCATTACCTGGACGCCGGTGACCTTCTCCACCGCCTGGATGGCCCTGTACCCGCTGATCATGCTCTTCTTCTTCAGTCTGGGCATTGGCCTGCTGCTGTCGGCCCTGTACGTCTTTGTGCGGGACATCATGCACATCTGGGAAGTGTTCTGCACCCTGCTGGTGTACGCCAGCGCCATTTTCTATGACCCCGAAACCCTGTCCGGCATCATGCAGCAGCTCATCCACATCAACCCCATGTACTGGTTCATCACCGCTTTCCGCAGCTGCGTGCTGTGGGGCGAGGGCCTGACGCCCAGCATGATCGTGGTCTGCTTCCTGTGCGCTGCGGTCAGCATGGTTGTGGGCGTCGTTGTTTTCAAGAAAAATCAGGACAAGTTCGTCCTGTACATGTAAAGGGGGCCGGGAGAATGAACGAACAACAGCCCATCATTTCGGTGGACCACGTTTCCATGCGGTTCAACCTGGCCAAGGAAAAGCACGAAAGCCTGAAGGAATACTTCGTGGCCCTGATGCACGGCGGCGTTCGGTTTGACGAGTTCTTTGCCCTGTCCGACGTGAGCCTGGACATCATGCCCGGGGACTTCTACGGCCTCATCGGCCTGAACGGCAGCGGCAAATCCACCCTGCTCAAGATCATCTCCGGCGTGTACAAGCCCAGCTCCGGCAAGGTCACGGTGCGGGGCACCATCGCGCCCCTGATCGAGCTGGGTGCCGGCTTTGACATGGACCTCACCGCCCGGGAAAACATCTACCTCAACGGTACCGTGCTGGGCTATACCCCCAAGTATATCGACAGCAAATTCGAGGACATTGTGGAGTTCAGCGAACTGCGGGAATTCCTGGATGTGCCCCTGAAAAACTATTCCTCCGGTATGGTGGCCCGCCTGGCCTTTGCCGTGGCCACCATGACCAAGCCGGACATCCTTATCGCTGACGAAATTCTGTCGGTGGGCGACTTTCTGTTCCAGCAAAAATGCGAAAAGCGTATGGCTGAACTCATGAGCGGCGGTACCACCGTCATTCTGGTCAGCCATTCCATTGAGCAGATCGAGCGTATGTGCAACAAGGTGGCCTGGCTGGACCACGGCCATCTGCGCCGCAACGGCCCCACCGCCGAAGTCACCGCCGAATACAAACATTTTGAGAAAAAGGACAGCATGAAGGCGGACCACGCCTGATTTTGCCTGCCCGGGAGGGTCCGTATGGCCAAAGAAACCGAAAACCGCCCCGCCGATGTGGCCGCCCAGGACAGTGTGGGGGGCATGGCCAAGCGCCTGCTGAATCCTGCCCATCTGCGGGACCTGGCCCGGCGCAGCGCCGCCACCTTGCGCGAACAGGGGGCGGAACAGCTCTGGCGGGATGTGGCCTTCCGGGTGGGGCTGGCTTTTCATCACGATTCCTGGCGCCACCGGGCGGACATCCCCCTGCGCCGGGAGCTGAAAGCCCAGCGTGCCGCCAACCTGCAGGGGCCGCTGGTCAGCGTGGTGGTGCCGGTGTACAATACGCCGGAAAACTTCTTCCGCCAGATGGTCAAAAGCGTGCAGCGCCAGACCTACGCCAACTGGCAGCTGGTGCTGGTGGATGCCTCCGACGAAGCCCACCCCATCCCCGGCCGTCTGGCCCGGAAACTGGCTGAAAAAGACAGCCGGGTGGTCTATCAAAAGGTGGAGAACGGCGGTATTGCCGCCAACACCACCGCGGGATTTGCCCTAGCCACCGGGGAGTATCTGGCCCTGCTGGACCACGACGATTTGCTGTATCCCAACGCTCTGTTTGAATGTGTGCAGACCATCCAAAATACCGGCGCGGATTTGGTGTACAGTGACGAAATCGTCCTTTCAGCCGGCCTGAAACACCTGGGCGGCTACCACTTCAAGCCGGACTTTGCCCCGGACTACCTGCGCGGGTGCAACTTTATCACCCATCTGGCGGTGTTTTCCCGCCCGCTGCTGGACGCCGCCGGTGCCGCCGAGTACAAGGAGTTTGACGGCGCCCAGGACCACGACCTGCTGCTGCGCCTGACCGAGAAGGCATCCCGCATTGAGCATATCAAGAAGGTCCTGTACATCTGGCGCGGCCACGCCGGGTCCACCGCTGCGGGCATGGAGGCCAAACCCTACGCTCTGGAAGCGGGAGTGCGGGCCATCGACGCCCAGCTCAAGCGGCTGAACATGCCCGGCAAGGCGGAGCTGGTGCCCGGGGCGCCCGGGGCCTTCCAGGTGCGGTATGAGCTCACCGGGCACCCGATGGTGTCGGTGCTCATCCCCAACAAGGACCACACCGACGACCTGGAACGCTGCCTGTCCAGCCTGTATAAAAATGCCGGGTATGACAACTTCGAGGTGCTGGTCATCGAGAACAACTCCACCGACCCTGCCACCGAAGAATATTACAGCACCCTGTCCGACCGGTACAAAAACTGCCGGGTGGTGCGGTATCAGGGGCCCTTCAACTTCTCCGCCATCAACAACTTTGGTGCCGCGCAGGCCCAAGGTGAACACCTGCTGCTGCTCAACAATGACATTGAGGTGCTTTCCCACGACTTCCTGCGGGAACTGCTCAGTTACAGCCAGCGGGCGGATGTGGGCGCCGTGGGTGCCAAGCTGTATTACCCCGACGATACCATCCAGCATGCCGGTGTCATCATGGGCATCAACGGCTCGGCAGGGCACAGCCACAAGAGCTATCCCCGCAAGGCGGTGGGGGACCTGTACCGCCTGGTCACCACCCAGGATTATATGGCTGTCACCGGTGCCTGCCTGATGACCAAGGCCAGCCTCTACCGGGAAGCCGGCGGCCTGGACGAGGAAAACTTTGCCGTGGCCTACAACGATGTGGACTACTGCCTGAAACTGTGGCAGAAGGGGCTGCTCAACGTCTTTACCCCCCGGGCCGAGGCTTACCACTACGAGAGCAAGAGCCGCGGGCTGGATACCCTTTCGGAGAACGCCCGCCGGTACGAGCGGGAGAAAGCGGCCTTTTACGCCAAGTACAAGGCGTATATTGATAATTACGATCCGTATTATAATCCGCATTTCAACAATCTGTTTGAAAACTTCGGCCTGAAGTGAGGAACACCGACATGAATCTGCAAGCCAAGCGCATGAAGGAACTCTTCGGCTATGCCGCCACCCTGACCAAAGAGCAGGGTCCCGTTGTCATGGCGGGCCGGGCAGCGGGCTTTTTCAAGCGCCGGTTCCTGGGCAAGCGGGCCCGGTATCTGCCCTCAGCCAAGGCACTGGCCGCCCAGCGGGCCGCCGATACTTCGGATTTCCCGGTCATCAGCATTCTGACTCCGCTGTACAACACCCCCAAGCCCTTCCTGGAACAGTTCCTGGACAGCGTGCAGAACCAGACCAGCCCCCGCTGGCAGCTCTGCCTGGTGGATGCCTCGGATGCCGCGCACCCCGAAGTAGGGCAGCTGGTACAGGCCCGGGCGGCCAAGGATTCCCGTATCGTCTATCAGAAGATCGAGAACGGCGGCATTGCGGCCAACACCAACGCCGCTGCCAGGCTGGCCACCGGGGAATATCTGGCCCTGGCCGACCACGACGATATGCTGGCCCCCCATGCCATCTACTGCATGGGCAAGGCCTTGGCCGGCACGGAAGCCGACTTCGCATACAGTGACGAAGCCCTCTTCCGCAAGACCCCGGCGGGGGCCCATGTGGCCCATTTCAAGCCGGACTACGCCCCGGAATACCTCATGGCGGTGAACTACATCTGCCACCTGGCGGTGTTCCGCCGCAGCCTGTTCGAGGCTGTGGGCGGGGAGCGCCCGGAATGTGACGGTGCCCAGGATCATGACCTGTTCCTGCGGCTCATCGACGAGATGCAGCGCACCGATCCCAAGGCCAAGCCGCTGCATGTGGCCCAGGTGCTCTATTACTGGCGGGTGCACGCAGCCTCCACCAGCGGCGGCACCGATGCCAAGCCCTATGTGCAGGCGGCCGCCCGCAAGGCGGTGGCCGACCATCTGGCCGCCACCGGCCGGCAGGGCAGGGTGGAGGACGGTATCTTCCCCGGCACCTGCCATGTGGTGTGGGAGCTGCCGGAGCCGGAACCGCTGGTATCCATCCTGATCCCCAACAAGGACCACACCGACGACCTGGAAAAATGCCTGCACAGCCTGTACGCCAAGACTTTCTACGAGAATTTCGAGGTGCTGGTTATCGAGAACAACTCCACCAACCCCGCCACCACCGCCTATTACAAGACCCTGCCTCAGCGGTATGACCGGTGCCGGGTGGTGGGCTTCAACGGCAGCTTCAATTTCAGCCGCATCAACAACTTTGGCCGCAAGTTTGCCCAGGGCAAGTTCCTGCTCATGCTCAACAATGACATTGAGGTCATCCGGGGGGACTGGCTCACCCAGATGGTGGCCGAAGCCTCCCAGCCCGGGGTGGGCATCTGCGGTGCCATGCTGTATTATCCCGATGATACCATCCAGCACGCGGGCATTATCACCGGGTTGGGCGGCTACGCCGGGCACAGCCACAAGTACCACAAGCGGGGCGGCAGCGGCTACATGTTCCGCCTGGCCACTGTACAGGACTTTTCCGCCGTCACGGCGGCCTGCCTGCTGGTGCGCACCGCCGTGTTTGACGCGGTGGGCGGCATGGACGAAGCCTTCACCGTGGCCTTCAACGACGTGGACTTTTGTCTGCGGGTGCGTGATGCGGGCTGGCGTATCGTCTGGACGCCCTACGCCGAACTCTATCACCACGAGAGCAAGTCCCGGGGCTCCGACGAGGAGGACCCCACCAAAAAGGCACGCTTCGCCAAGGAGCAGGCCCGTTTGTATGAGGTCCACGGCCGGGACGGCATCCTCCACGACCCCTACTACAACCCCTGCCTGTCCCTGGATTATGAGGACTTCCGGGAAAGCGGCGACCTGCGCCGCCTGAAAGACCCGGAATAAAACAAATGAAAACCGCCCCCGCAAGGACGTACAGCCTTTGCGGGGGCGGTTTTGATTGTTACAGAGTTGCCGTTCAGCGGGCGACGCTGGTGCGCACCAGGGCACGCTTCAGGCGGGCCTGGGCCATTTCCAGTTCCCGGGCGTCAAGCTCCTTGCGGGCCAGCATTTCCTCGGCACGCTTGCGGCTGGCTTCGGCGCGGGCCTTGTCGATGTCCTCGGCCCACTCCCAGGTGGTGGCCACCAGACGGGCGGCACCGTTGGTCACGGCCAGCAGACCGCCGATGCAGGCGGCCCGGCGCACCGTGCCGTCCTCCAGGGTCAGGCGTGCTTCGCCCATGCCCAGCGCGGTCATATAGTCGCAGTGGCGGGCCAGGATACACACGTCCCCCGCAATGGTGCGGCAGAACAGCCGTTCGGCCTGGCCGTCAAAGATCAGGCCGTCGGGCGTCACGATCTGAATGGGAAAGGTCATCATTCATCACCCTTCTTGGCGCGGGCGACCACATCGTCGATGGTGCCGGCAAACAGGAAGGCACTTTCGGGCACGTCGTCGTGCTTGCCTTCCAGAATCTCCTTGAAGCCGCGGATGGTTTCCTTCAGCGGCACATACTGGCCGGGCATGCCGGTGAACTGTTCCGCCACCGTGAAGCTCTGGCTCAGGAAACGCTGGACCTTGCGGGCACGGTTAACGGTGAGCTTGTCTTCCTCGCTCAGTTCGTCCATACCCATGATGGCAATGATGTCCTGCAGTTCCTTGTAGCGCTGCAGCACCTTCTGTACGCTACGGGCCACTTCGTAGTGCTCGGTGCCCACCACGTCGGGGGACAGGATGCGGCTGGAGGATTCCAGCGGGTCCACGGCGGGGTAGATGCCCTGGGACGAGATGGCACGGCTCAGAACCGTGGTGGCGTCCAGATGGGCGAAGGTGGTGGCCGGGGCGGGGTCGGTCAGGTCGTCGGCGGGAACGTAGACGGCCTGCACACTGGTGATGGAGCCCCGCTTGGTGGAGGTGATGCGCTCCTGCAGGGCGCCCATCTCGGTGGCCAGGGTGGGCTGGTAGCCCACGGCGGAAGGCATACGGCCCAGCAGAGCCGAAACCTCACTGCCGGCCTGGGTGAAACGGAAGATGTTGTCGATGAACAGCAGCACGTCCTGGTTCTGCACATCGCGGAAATATTCCGCCATGGTCAGGCCGCTCAGCGCCACGCGCATACGGGCTCCCGGGGGCTCGTTCATCTGGCCGTAGACCAGGGCAGTCTTGTTGATAACGCCGCTTTCGCTCATTTCGCCGTACAGGTCGTTGCCCTCACGGGTACGTTCGCCGACGCCGGTAAAGACCGAGTAGCCGCCGTGCTGGGTGGCCACGTTGTTGATCAGTTCCTGGATCAGAACCGTCTTGCCCACGCCGGCGCCGCCGAACAGGCCGATCTTACCGCCCTTGGCGTAGGGGCAGATCAGGTCCACGACCTTGATGCCGGTTTCCAGAATCTCGGTGGTGGTTTCCTGCTCTTCATAGCTGGGCGGGTCACGGTGGATGGGCCAGCGCTCCATTCCTTCGGGCGCGGGCTTGTTGTCGATGGGATCACCCAGCAGGTTGAACACACGGCCCAGGCAGGCGTCGCCTACCGGCACGGTGATGGGGCTGCCCGTGTCCACGGCTTCGGTGCCGCGGACCAGGCCGTCGGTACTGCTCATGGCGATGCAGCGGGCCACATTGTCGCCAATGTGCTGCGCGACCTCCACCACCAGACGCTGGCCGTTGTTGTCCAGCTCGATGGCGTTGCGAAGGTTGGGCAGCTGCCCGTCCGCAAAGCGGATGTCCAGTACCGGTCCGATCACCTGGACCACGGTTCCCACATTTTTATTGGACATGGTTGTATCTCCTTCATTTAGTATCCCGGCTCAAAGCGTTACGCTTCGCCGCCTGCCACGATCTCGGTGATCTCCTGCGTGATCGCGGCCTGACGGGCCCGGTTGTAGTGCAGGCTCAGATTCTCAATCATCTCGCCCGCGTTCTTGCTGGCGGCGTCCATGGCGGTGCGCCGCGCACCCATTTCACTGGCCACGCTCTCACACAAAGCACCGTATACAAGCCCTGCCAGATATTCCGGCACAATGGCGTTGTACACCGATTCGCAGTCCGGCTCATACAGGATGAGCTGGTGCGGACCGGGTTCGGTACGCTTGGGGGCGTTCAGCGGCAGCAGCCGCAGCACAGCCGGGGTCTGGGTCAGCATGGAAACAAAATTGGTGTACACCACATAGACTTCATCGAACTCGCCGTTCAGAAATCCCTGGGCCAGCATCCGCGCCATGGTGAAGCAATGCCCCACCGAAACGTCCTCCGCCTGGGCAAACTCCTTGCTCAGAATGTCGGTGCCCAGCCGCTGGTACTGTTCCAGCGCCTTTTTGCCCACCGGCAGCACGCAGCAGTCGCGGCCCTGCATGTGGGCGGCGGCAGTCTTGAACACGTTGGCATTGTAGCCGCCGGCCAGACCGCGGTCACCGGCGATGACCACATAGCAGGTGCGTTTTACCGGGCGCGCCACGGTGTAGACAGAGGAAAAATCCGTGTTGCTGGCAGCGATGTCAGCCAGGGTCTGATGCAGCACCTCAAAGCAGGGGCGGCTCTTTTCCACCCGCTGTTTGGCATGCCGCAGCTTGGAGGAAGCCACCAGCTCCATGGCTTTGGTGATCTGCATGGTGCTCTCTACGCTTTTGATGCGCAGCTTGATGTCTTTCATGGAACCAGCCATGCGTTTGTCCCTCCTTTACATTCAATGGGACCGCACGAACTGGTCGGTGTACGCCTTCAGGGCGCTGTTCAGAACCTCTTCGTCAGCGGATTCCAGCTTGCCGGTTTCCCGGATGGAACGCAGCAGGGCGTCGTTGTTGGTATCCAGATACTCATACAGACCCTGTTCGTACTCCTTGACCTGCTCCACCTCAATGTCCTGCAGGTACTTGTGGGTAACGGCGTAGATGATGCACACCTGCTTTTCCACCGGCACGGGGGCATTGCGGTCCTGCTTCAGGATTTCCACAATGCGCTGGCCCTGGGCCAGACGGAACTTGGTGTCGTCGTCCAGGTCGCTGCCGAACTGGGCGAAGCTCTGCAGTTCCAGGTACTGGCTGTAAATCAGCTTCAGGGTACCGGAAACCTTCTTCATGGCCTTGATCTGGGCGTTGCCGCCGACACGGGACACCGAGATACCGGGGTTGACCGCGGGCATGACGCCGGAGTGGAACAGTTCGCTTTCCAGGAAGATCTGGCCGTCGGTGATGGAGATGACGTTGGTGGGAATATACGCCGAAACGTCGCCGGCCTGGGTTTCGATGATGGGCAGAGCGGTCAGACTGCCGCCGCCTTTCTCGTCGCTCATGCGGGCCGCACGCTCCAGCAGACGGCTGTGCAGATAGAAGACGTCGCCGGGGTAGGCTTCACGTCCCGGCGGACGGCGGATCAGCAGGCTGAGGGCACGGTAAGCCACGGCGTGCTTGGACAGATCGTCGTAGATGATCAGCACGTCCTTGCCCTGCTGCATGAAGTATTCACCCATGGCGCAGCCCGCGTACGGTGCGATGTACTGCACGGGAGACAGCTCACTGGCGGTGGCGCTGACCACGATGGTGTAGTCCATGGCGCCGCCGCGCTCCAGGGTGTTGACCAGCTGGGCCACGGTGCTCTGCTTCTGGCCGATGGCCACATAGATGCAGATGACGCCGGTGCCTTTCTGGTTCAGGATGGTATCGGTGGCAATGACAGTCTTGCCGGTCTGGCGGTCGCCGATGATCAGCTCACGCTGGCCGCGGCCGATGGGAATCATGCTGTCAATGGCCTTGATGCCGGTCTGCAGGGGCACATTGACCGGCTGGCGGTCGATGATGCCCGGGGCCGGGCTTTCGATGGGACGGTATTCGGTGGCGTCGATGGGGCCCTTGCCGTCCAGGGGCTGGCCCAGGGCGTTGACGACGCGGCCGATCATGGCTTCGCCCACCGGCACACTGACGACCTTGCCGGTGCGCTTGACCACGCTGCCTTCGCGCACGCCGTCGTCGGTGCCGAGCATGACGATGGAAACGGTGTTTTCTTCCAGGTTCTGCGCCATGCCGTAGGTGCCGTTATCAAATTCCACCAATTCGCCGCTCATGCACTTTTCCAGCCCGCTGGCGCGCGCGATGCCGTCGCCCACCAGGATGACGGTACCGGTTTCGCTCTGCTCGATCTGGGCCTCGTAGTGCTTGATCTGCGATTTGATGATTTTGGTGATTTCTTCGGGTTTCAGTTGCATGCTCTCACTCCCTTACAATACGATATTCTCCAGATCGTGCCGCAGCCGCTCCAGACGGCCCTCCACGGTGCCGTCAAAGCGCACGCCGTCCATTTCCAGGCGGATGCCGCCCAGGCAGGCGGGGTCCACCGCCGTGGTCAGGTCCACCTTCTTTCCGGTCAGGCTTTCCAGTTTTTCCTTCAGGCGGACGACGTCCTTGTCCGAAAGGGGCACCGCGCTCACGGCCCGGGCCGGAACAATGCCCCGGGCTTTGTTATAGCGGGCGGTGAACTCCTTCTCGCAGCTGCTCAGCTGCCGCAAAGTCCCGTTTTCGCACAGGATCTTCAAAAAATTCAGCACATACGGCTCGATTTGGCCGCGCAGCGCTTCGTCCAGCAAAGCACAGCGCTCGGTTTTGGGGATACTGGGGGTGCAAAGCAGTTTTTCGTAGTCGGGATTTTCACGCAGCAGGGCCACTACTTCCCGCAGCTGGCCGCGTGCCGCCTCCTCGCACCCATCTTCGGCGGTCAGTTCATACAGCGCGCCGCCGTACATCTTGCCCACGTCGGTCATGATGCGTCACCCACATTCCTGATGAACTCGTCGATCAGATCCTGATGGACCTTGGGGTCGATCTCGCGCTCCACCACCTTGGACGCAATGTCCATGGCAATGCCGCCGATCTCGTCCTTGACCTCGTTGATGGCCTTCTTGCGCTGCTGGGCAATGTCGGCGTCCGCCTTGGTCTTGATGCTGGCGGCGTCGGCCTGTGCCTGGCGCACGATCTCCTCGCTGCGCAACTGGGCAGTGCGGGTGGCACTCTGCACCAGCTGGGCGGCTTCCTCCTTGGCTTCAGCCAGGCGCTGCTCATAATCGGTGCGCATGGCTTCGGCCTCGGTGCGGGCCTTCTCGGCATCCGCAATCTGGGCGTCGGCCATCTGCTGGCGCTGGGCCAGCACCTTTTGCACCGGCTTGAACAAAAACTTCTTGATCAGCCACATCTGGATCAGCAGGTTGCAGATGGCCGCGACAAAGTTCCAGGGTACGATGGTTACCAATTGCTGAAACATCTGTTCGTCAAGCCTCCTTACTCTGTTTGTGTGTCATGGCGCATCAGCCCAGCAGGTTCATGAACATGCCGGGGGCCACGAAGATCAGCAGCAGGCCGGTGACGAAGCCGTAAATACCGGTGGTTTCGGCAATGGCGCAGCCCAGCAGCATGGTGCTGGTCACGTCGCCCTTGCATTCGGGCTGACGGCCAATGGCCTGGCAGGCGGCGGCAACAGCGTTGCCTTCGCCGATACCAGGGCCGATACCGGCAATCAGAGCGCAGCCGGCGCCGATGGCGCAGCCAGCGAGGGTAATGCCTTTAGCCAAAATTTCGAAATCCATAACAGGTACCTCCAAAAATCATAAATAATGTTTGTTGTTTGTGATGTGGGGGCAGGAGCTTATTCCTCGCCTGCCGCATTGGCGATATACAGGGTGGTCAGCATACAGAAGATGAAGGCCTGCATAAAGCCGGAGAACCAGTCGAAGTACAGCCCGGTGAAGGCCGGGATGCCCACCGACAGGAAGGGAATCTGGCTGAGCAGGTCGCCCACAGCGCCCGGAATCAGGCCGAAGAGGGCGTGGCTGGCCAGAGAAAGTGCTGCATACAGCAGCGTGCTGATGACCGTGCCGGACAAAATGTTGCCGAAGTGACGGCAGGCCATGCTGATGGGGGTGGCAATCTCGGACAGGATATTGAAAGGTGTGAGCACAAAGATGGGCTCGGTAAAGCCTTTCAGGTATCCGCCCAGACCGCCGGAACGGATCTTGGCGCGGGTGATCAGAATAAACACCATCACCGCCCAGGCCGCTTCCACCGAAAGGTCCGCCGTGGGGCTCCACAGGCCCACCAGGCTGAGCAGGTTGCTGACCAGGCTGGTGGCGAACAGGGCTGCCACAAAGGGAATGAAGGAATCAAAGCGGACGCCCATGTTGCCGCGGACAAAGTTGGTGGCCAGATTGACCAGGTACTCTGCCGCCGCCTGCCGCTTGGAGATGTTCGTCACCTTCAGATCGTGGGTGAGCCAGATGCACAACCCGGTGATGAGGATCATGACGATCCAGCTGCTGACGATGGTGGCCGAGATGGGGATGCCGGGGCCGATGGGGATGGTGTAGATCGGTGCGCCGTTGATGGTCACATCCATGGGATTAGGTTTCACCTCCCTTGTTCTGGGATGGTTTGCGCCGAAGCGCATACATGACAAAGATTGTCGCCTGGGGGAACAGCAGCGGAATGGCCGCCGCCACCCAGTTGAATGCCGGGATCAGGAACATGGCAATCAGAAAAAGGCCAAGGCCCAGCTTGCGGTACAGCTCCGAAGTTCGCATCAGGCTGCGCCCGCGGGCTTCGTCGGCGCCGGCCGCTACCTTTTGCAGGGTCAGCGCCAGGCCGAAAAAGTTCAGCCACGCGGCAAGAGCCCCCAGCACAGCGCTCAGCGGCACTTTCCAGCTGAACCCGAAGGGGGCGCCCAGGGCGGTCGCCAGCGCCCAGCCGGCTACCAGCACCACGGTGCCCACCGCGCAGCCTATTCCGATGTGGACCAGTTCCTTCTTCACATCCGGCTGCAGTTGCATCGCATTAACACTCCTTTCCGGATCGCATCAGAGATGATCGTTGAATCCAACCGGCTTGTCCGATTGGTGTTTTTCGGCTTTGCGCCGATCGGTCAGGTAAAACCGGCGGGCGGTGGCCCCAGAGGTACCAAGCCCCAGCACAAAGGCCGGGAACATGATCCACATGGGCGCACCCAGAGCGTTCACAAGCCAGGCACCGCCGCCCACAAACAAAAGCAGCGGCACCACCAGCGAAATCCCGAGCTGTGTGAACCACACCAGCCCGTTCAGCAGTTGTGCCAGATCCTTCAAATCCGGTCAGCGCTCCTTTCCGCGGTATGCCGCCCTGATGTAAACAAATCCTGTCAACAGTATACCAAAAAAAACTGACAATTTCAACAGAAAATTAAGAGAAAATATCATCGTGAGGACGTAAAAGTGCCTGTTTTTCGTTGTAAAATTTTAGCAAATTTGTCATCTGGAAAACCCTGGGGGCAAAGCGTATACTGAAATCAGGAATTATGCGCAAACACCGGGGAGGAAGGTGCTGCAATGAAGAAAATGTACCTGGCTGCGGCAGCGGCTCTGACGGCGGGGGCCCTGCTGGTGGCCTGCGGTCACCCCGGCGCCGAAAGCATGGAGGTGCCCGGCTATCCCTGGGACACCACCCGGGAAGAACTGACCGTGTCCCTCGCCGAGCAGGGGCTGCCCTATACCGAGGAGGAAAACAAGATCAAGGTGGAGCAGGCGGAATTTTTTGATCTGCCGGTGTACAACCTGACCTTCGATTACAACACCCCCACCGGCGAGCTGCAGGGGGTGCTGTGGAACCTGGACGCCGGTGACAAGGAGGCTATGGAGAAAAAGCTCACCGCCTACCTGGGCGACCCGGTGGACAGCTGCCGCCCCGCCACCTTCACGCTGTGGGATGAGTTGTCGGTATATTTGGCCAGTGATTACGTTTCGGAAGATTTGATCTGCTGGCATTCTGCCCAGCCCTTGTCCCAGACCTGGGACGAGGAACAGCGCGCCCGTTTCCAGAAAGGCTATGTGGCCCGGCAGGCGGAAAACGGGGTGGCCTTTGTGGACCAGCCGGCGGACACCATCAACCTGAACGGAGAGGAAACCACCCAATGGTACGGGCAGGAGGCCATGGATACCTGGTTTGAGAACAACTGGGATGTGAACGTCTGGCTGACCAAGGCGGACGAAGAAACCTGGGTGGTCAGTTTCGGCAAGCTGGTGAACCCTTTCTGAAATTATAATATAAAAAGGAAAAGCCTGGGCGGCTCCGAGGTGTTCGGAGCCGTCCAGGCTTTTGGTGTATGCGATCAGGCCGGTTCATCGGCAAAGTTGCCGGTGTACAGGCGGTAATACATGCCCTTCTTGGCAATGAGTTCGTCGTGGGTACCGCGCTCGATGATGCGTCCCTGGTCCATGACCATGATGCAGTCGGCGTTGCGCACGGTGGACAGCCGGTGGGCGATAACAAAGGTGGTGCGCCCGTACATCAGGGCGTCCATGCCGTCCTGCACCAGCTTTTCGGTGCGGGTATCAATGGAGGAGGTGGCCTCATCCAGAATCAGCACCGGCGGGTCGGCCACAGCGGCACGGGCAATGGCCAGCAGCTGCCGCTGGCCCTGGCTCAGGTTGGCGCCGTCGCCGGTCAGCATGGTTTGGTAACCGTCAGGCAGGCGGCGGATAAAGCCGTCGGCGTTGGCCAGCCTGGCTGCCGCTATGCACTCTTCGTCCGTGGCGTCCAGATTGCCGTACCGGATGTTGTCTATGACGGTGCCGGTGAACAGGTGAGTATCCTGCAGCACGATGCCCAGGCTGCGCCGCAGGTCGGGCTTTTTGATCTTGTTGATGTTGATGCCGTCGTAGCGGATCTTGCCGTCGGCAATGTCGTAGAAACGGTTGATCAGGTTGGTGATGGTCGTCTTGCCGGCACCGGTGGCGCCCACGAAGGCGATCTTCTGGCCGGGTTTGGCCCACAGGCTGATGTTGTGCAGCACCAGCTTGTTTTCATCGTAGCCGAAGTCCACATCGTTGAAGACCACGCCGCCTTCCAGCTTGGTGTAGGTCACGGTGCCGTCGGCCTTGTGGGGATGCTTCCAGGCCCAGGTGTTGGTGCGTTCCTTCTGCTCGGTCAGGCTACCGTCGGCTTCCTCCCGGGCATTGACCAGCTCCACATAGCCTTCGTCCTTTTCGGGCGTTTCATCCATCAGGTCAAAGACACGCTGGGCACCGGCCGCAGCGTTGACCACAAAGTTCAGCTGGGTGCTGATCTGGGTGATGGGCTGGGTGAAACTCTTGTTCAGACCTACAAAAGTGATGACCACGCCCAGGGTCACGCCGGCCATGTTGTTGATGCCCAGAATGGCACCCACCACAGCCACGACGGCGTAGCTCAGCCAGCCGATGTTGCCGTTGACAGGCATGAGCAGGTTGGCGTACCGGTTGGCCTTGTCGGAGCTGTCGCGCAGGGCTTCGTTCACCTTGTGGAAGTCGGCCTTGGCGGCCTCTTCATGGCAGAAAACCTTGACGACCTTCTGGCCGTCCAGCATCTCCTCGATGAAGCCGTCCACGATGCCCAGGTTCTTCTGCTGGGCGGCGTAGTACCGGCCGGACAGGCGGGAAAAGTTCTTGGCCACCACCGCCATGATGACGGCGGTCAGGATGGAGATGATGCTCAGAAAGGGGTTGAGGGCCAGCATGGTGATCAGGGTCACGATCATGGTCAGGGCAGAGTTGATGACCTGGGGAATGCTCTGGCTCATGAGCTGGCGCAGGGTATCAATATCGTTGGTGTACACCGACATGATGTCGCCGTGGGCGTGGGTGTCGAAGTACTTGATGGGCAGGGATTCCATCTTGCGGAACAGGTCATTGCGCAGACGGCGCAGGGTGCCCTGGCAGATGGTGACCATGATGCGGTTGTAGGCAAAGGCTGCCACCACGCCCACCGCCAGCAGGCCGATCAGTTTCAGCAGGGCGCCGGCCAGCTGGCTGTAATCGCTGCTGCCGCTGGCCATCATGGGGGTGATGTAATCATCCACCAGCGTCTGGGGGAAGGTGGCACCGGCCACGGTGGCGCTGGAAGAAATCAGAATGCAGATGACCACGGCCAGAAACGGCCATTTATAGGTGTGCAGCATGTAACCCAGCACGCGCTTCAGCACACCGAGAGATGCGTTGCGGGATGAGGTTTGCTTCATCGTTTCTACTCTCCTTTCACGCCGGCTGGTCGAAGTCGCCGCCGCCCTTGACCTGGGATTCGTAGATCTCCCGGTAGATGGCGTTGGTCTTGAGCAGGTTTTCGTGGGTATCAAAGCCGTTGATGCGGCCGTTGTCCAGCACCAGGATGCGGTCGGCGTTCTCCACACTGGAAATACGCTGGGCAATGATGATCTTGGTGGTGCCGGGGATCTCCTTGGCAAAGGCGGCCCGGATCTTGGCGTCAGTGGCGGTATCCACAGCGCTGGTGGAGTCGTCCAGGATCAGCACCTTGGGTTTCTTCAGCAGGGCGCGGGCGATGCACAGACGCTGCTTCTGGCCGCCGGATACGTTGGCGCCGCCACGCTCGATGCGGGTGTTGTACCCGTCGGGAAAGCGGTCGATGAATTCATCGGCACAGGCAGCCTGGCAGGCGGCCTTGCACTCATCCTCGGTGGCGTCGGGGTTGCCCCAGCGCAGGTTGTCCAGAATGGTGCCGGAGAACAGGGTGTTCTTCTGCAGCACCACCGAAACCTGGTTGCGCAGGGTTTCCATATCGTAGTTGCGCACGTCGACGCCGCCCACCTTGACGGTGCCCTTGTCGGTGTCGTACAGGCGGCAGATCAGGTTGACCAGGCTGCTCTTGCCGGAACCGGTGCCGCCGATGACGCCGATGGTTTCACCGGCGCGGATGTGCAGGTCAATGTCGGACAGGGCGTTCTTGCCGCTGCCGTGCTTGTAGGAAAAGTCCACATGGTCAAAGTCCACGCTGCCGTCGGCCACGGTGTAGACGGGCTGTTCGGGCTCGGCCAGGTCGGGCGTTTCGTCCAGAACTTCGCTGATACGGCGGATACTGGCCATGGACATGGTGATCATGACCACCACCATGGACAGCATCATCAGGCTCATCATCAGGCTCATGACGTAGCTGAACAGGCTGGTCAGCTCGCCGGCGCTCATGCTGCCGCCCACAATGAAGTGGGCGCCCAGCCAGGACACCATGATGATGCAGAAATAGATGGCCAGCATCATGGCCGGGTTGTTGAAGGCCAGCAGCCCTTCAGCCTTGACGAACAGGCGGTACAGGTTGTTGGAAGCCTTGTCAAACTTTTCATTTTCGTGGTCTTCCCGCACAAAGGCCTTGACCACGCGGATGGCGGAGATGTTCTCCTGCACGCTGGCGTTCAGGTCATCGTACTTGCTGAACACATCATTGAAGATGCGCATGGTCACCACCATGATGACCCCCAGCACAATGGCCAGGAAGATAACTGCCAGCAGGAAGGTCAGGCTCAGCTTGGGGCTGATGATCAGGCACATGATGTAGCTGAAGATCAGCATCAAGGGAGCACGCACCGCCACACGAATGAGCATCATGTAAGCGTTCTGTACGTTGGTGATATCAGTGGTCATACGGGTGACCAGGCCCGGAACACTGAATTTGTCGATGTTGGAGAAGGAAAAGGTCTGGATGTTGTTGTACACGGCCTCCCGCAGATTGGCGGCCAAACCGGACGAGGCGCTGGCCGCGTATTTGCCGCCCAGCGCACCGAAGGCCAGGCTGCAGAAGGACATGATCACCATCAGGATGCCGTACCGGTAGACGGTGGGCAGGCTGGCGGCTTCCAGACCCTGGTCAATGATCAGGGCGGTGATAAAGGGCAGCAGGATCTCCATGACCACTTCCAGGGTCGTCATGGCGATGCACAGCCATGTATCACGCCGGTAGCGTCCCAGCTGACGCAATACTGTTTTCACGATTCGGATGCCTCCTTATGTTTCTTTCCCGATAATGCTGAAAGGTTTTGCAGCATTTTCTTTTGCAGGCGATCCAGGGTTTCCAGCTCCTCGGTGGAAAAGCAGTCGTACAGGCGTTCCTGCGCCACATCCATCGAGCTTTCCAGATATTCCCGCACCTCTTCGCCCTGTTCGGTGCCGAACAGCAGCTTGCGGCGGTCATCGTTGTCACAGGGTTCCACCCGCACATAGCCTTTCTTGCGCAGCCGCTTGAGCATACCCGAAAGAGCGGCCATGGAATAGCCGTACTCCCGGTGAATGGCTGTCAGCGAAGTACCCCGGTCGGAATGACGCAGGATATACTGCAGCATGTTGGCCTGCATGGCGGTTAGTCCCTGTTTGGCCAGCGAATTGTTGGAAATCTGTTCGATCTGTATGCTGATACGCCGGTTATCCCGGACCAACGCCTCCCGGTCCACTGTTGCCATGGTTTCGCCTCTTTGCAAATTGTTCGGAGATGAACTGTTTCACTCCGTACTGTTTTATAACACAATCCGGCTTGCGTGTGAAATTCAAATATGTTATCTTTTATAAAAGACGTTTATAATTAAAAGTAATTGAAAGCCTGCGGTTGGCCCGCAGGCATCGTATCGGGAGGTTTTCCTGCTATGAATACCACACAGCTCGAATGTTTCATGGCCGTGGCCAATTATCTGAACTTTTCCCGGGCGGCGGAACAGCTGCGCATCACCCAGCCGGCGGTCAGCCACCAGATCAATACCCTGGAGGATGAGCTGGGGGTCAAGCTGTTCCGGCGCACCAGCAAGAGCGTGAGCCTGACCCAGGAGGGGTTCCAGTTTACCCAGTATGCGGGGGAAATTCTCAAGCTGTCCGAACTGTCCAAGGCCCGCATGAAGAAATTCCGCACCGAGGTATTGTCCCGGGTGGTCATCGGCTGCCGCAACACCACCGAGCTGCGGGTGCTGCGCCCGGCGCTGGAACAACTGCGCCTGCAGGAACCTGACCTGATGCCGGTGCTGCGTCTGATCCCCTTTGATTCGGTGAAAAACCTGCTGGCGGATGGGGATCTGGATATGATTTTTTCCTTCCGCGGTCCGGGGCGCAGCGCCGGGGAGGAACCGGGCCAGAAGTTCCGCGCCCTGACCCAGTGCCGGGCGGTCTGCGTCTGCAACCGGGAACACCCCCTGGCCGGGTCGGAAAGCCTGCTGGTCCGGGAGATGTCCCGGGCCGGGCGTATTGCGGTCTGCCGGCCACCCATCTGCCCGCCGGCCCTGTTTGCCATCCAGACCCGGGCGGTGGGGTCCCGGGGGCCGGAGCAGATTCTGTTCTGTGATAACCAGGACGTGGTGGGCACTCTGGTGGAAACCGGCTACGCTTTTGCGGTCATGGCAGACTTCCCGAAGGCCCGGCGGGAGGGGCTGTGCTATATCCAATTGCCGGAATTCGAGCCCCTGACCTTCGGGGCGCTGTATCTGGCCGGCAACCGCAACCCGGCGCTGAAGCGCTTTCTGGAGCTGCTGCAGGCTACCCTGTTTGCCCCGGACCCGGAACCCGGACACACCGGAAAGAACGGCGGCATATCCTTATAATAAGAGCGGCGCACGGAACGGGGGAGTCCCCGCGCCGTGCGCCGCCTGTGTATGGAAATAAAAAAAGCCCGGTCCCCGGCGGAGGACTGGGCGGTGGGCAGATGCCCATACTGTCACTGTGCGTTTTTGGCCCGGCAGGCGGGGCACAGGTAGTGGATGGTCAGCTGATAGCTGCGCACCTCGGTACCGATGGCGTTCTCGATCTCCTTGACCAGACCCACCACCGGAATGTCCTGCAAATCTCCGCACCCGTCACAGTACAGATGTCCGTGCGGGGCCGAGGTCTTGTCGTACCGGTCGGGACCCTGCGGTAATTCCAGCCGCGCGATCTCCTTGGCCTGTTCCATCAGTTTCAGGTTGCGGTATACCGTACCGCGGGCAATGGTGGGCATCTGCTGACGGGCCAGGGCGAAGATCTCGTCGGCCGTCATGTGGCGGGGACTTTGGCGCATCAGGTCCAGTATCAGGCGTCTTTGACGTGTCATGGCAGTCCCGTCCTTTCTGCTGAGAATAAGATACAATAAGATTGTATCCTATAAATACTGTACCGTATGAAAGCGCCCTTGTCAATGTGATTTTATCATATTTGAGCAGATTTCACAAATTTGATTGCCAAAAAACGGCGGAAACAGGCTTGACATCCGCCTGGTGGGCATGTATACTCTAATTAAGACAAAGTCTTAAACGATTGCAGAAATATACCGATGCACAAACATACCATTATAAAAGGAGAGATTGTCGTATGGAACTCAAAGGCAGCAAGACCGAAAAGAATCTGTGGGAAGCTTTCGCCGGTGAAAGCCAGGCCCGCAACAAATACACCTACTTCGCCTCCAAGGCCAAGAAGGAAGGCTACGAGCAGATTTCGGCCATTTTCAATGAAACCGCCAACAACGAGAAGGAGCACGCCAAGATCTGGTTCAAGCTCCTGATGGAAAACGGCGAGATCCCCGACACCCTGACCTGCCTGAAGATGGCGGCCCAGGGCGAGAACGAGGAACACACCTCCATGTATCCCCGCATGGCTGCCGAGGCCAAGGAAGAGGGCTTTGACGAAATCTCCGCCCTGTTCTCCATGGTCGCCGGCATCGAGAAGGAACACGAAGAGCGCTACAAGGCCCTGGCCGCCAACATTGAAGCCGGCAAGGTCTTTGCCCGCGAAACCGAGCAGGTCTGGCAGTGCCGCAACTGCGGATTCATCTACATCGGCACCCATGCGCCCGTCAAGTGCCCGGTGTGTGCCCATCCCCAGGCGTACTTTGAGCTGAAGTCCAAGAATTTCTGATGCCCGCTGCGGCATAAAAATGCCCCCGGTGCCTTCTTCGGCGCCGGGGGCATTTGTTGTGGGGAAAATCAGCGGACGGCCTCCTCCAGCCAGGCGCGCAGGTGGTTCCGCACCGCCGCGAAAGCCCGGGCAGTGTCCGGGTTTTCAGTCTTGAAGTCCAGCAGCTGCCAAAGATAGCCCTGCCGGCTCACTTCCCGCAGGCTTTCGGGATAAACCAGCTCGTACACCAGGGAAGCGTGGCCCACCACGTTGTCCACGGGGGTGCGTTTCAAGGCGCGCAGCACTGCATGATGGGCGTAAAAGGCATCCAGCACGGCGGGAGTTACGTCGGCGGTGCGCAGAGCTTCGGTGGTCACGTTGTAGATTTCCTCCAACGGTGTTTCCACGTTCACCCGCAGAATATCAATCTTGTCCGCATCCCGCAGGATATTGCACAGCTGCCGTGTGGCTTCGTCCAGCCCTTCGGGCAGGCGGTAGGCACTGTGCCACCGCACGGCGGTGCGCAGAGCCCCGTCGGCGGAGTCGTCGTCCAGATAATCCCGGATATGCCCCTGCACAAACAGGACTTCCTCGCTGCAGGCGGCGTGGTCGATGGATTTGGCATCCTCAAAGGTGCCGTACCGGCGCAGCTGTTCAAAGCGGCCCACGTCATGCAGCAGTCCCGCCAGCCAGGCGGTGTCTACATCCTCTGCGGGCAGGGAAAGGCTGCGGGCAATCTGCTCACACAGGGCGGCCACCCGGTAGGTGTGCTCGATTTTCAGGCGCACTTTTGGGTCGGTGGGGTCATAGGCCCGGGTGTATTCGGCAAAGGCGCGGCGGGCGCGGTCACGGTCAAGCATCATGGATATACATCCTTTCCGAAATAAGGGACTTTTTTGCATTATAACACTGGCACGCCGGAATGAAAACCCGTCTGCAATGCACAAAAACAAAGATACTGAAAATCTTTTTTTGAACAAAGTGCCCGTTTTTCATTGACAAATGGCGCCCGCGCAACTACTATGGAAGTAAGAAACCGCGCTGAAACCGCGGGAAAGGACGGAAAATACGATGAACAGCAAAGGCGAAGCCAACCGCAGCGTTCGGGCTACCCGCCGGCGTCTGTGCGATGCGCTGGTGTCTTTGCTGGTGCAGAAACCGGTGCGGGACATCACGGTGCGTGAACTGACCCGCCTGGCCCGCGTCAGCCGGGGCACGTTCTATTTCCATTATCGGGATATTTATGAGCTGCTCGACCGCCTGGAACAGGAACAGGTGGACCAGCTGAATCTGTTTATGGATGCGCTGCTGCCCCGCCTGGACAGTGACACCACCCCTACAGCGCTGCTGGCCCTGTTTGAGTATCTGGACCAGAACGACGCCATCTGTGCGGCGTTGCTGGGCCCCAACGGGGACCCTGCCTTTGTGCAGCGGCTGCAGGCGGTCATTTCGGAACGCTGCCTGGGCTATATGGCACCGGACGGCGGCACGGCCCGCCAGCATTACCTGACCTCTTTTGCGGTGCAGGGGTGCTTCGGCGCCATCGGTCTGTGGCTGCAAAAGCAGAAGCCAGAATCGGTGGAGCAGATGGCAGCCATCACCTGGCAGGGCATCCGGGCGGTACAGCGCCAGATTGCGGCGGAGGAATAACGGAATTTTTGTTGCTTTTGCCGATAGTTTCATGTACAATGAAACTATCAACTCGCCCGTTGTGCGGGCCAGCAAAGAAGGAGATACCATCATGGGATTTTTTGACATGTTCAAGAAGAAGGCAGAGCCCGCTCCGGCAGGCCCGATCATGGTCGCAGCGGATGCCAAGGGCTCCATTGTAAAGATGGAGAACATCCCCGACGAAGTGTTTGCACAGGGCATTCTGGGTCAGTGCTGCGGCATTGAACCCGCCGTGGGCGAAGTGTACGCTCCTGTGGACGGTGAGATCACCCAGGCTCCCGATACCCTGCACGCGCTGGGCATTCAGGGCGCCAACGGCGAGGAAGTCCTGATCCATGTGGGCGTGGATACCGTGGAGATGAAGGGCGACGGCTTTGAAGCCAAGGTCAAGCTGGGCGACAAGGTCAAGAAAGGGCAGCTGTTGCTGACCATGGACCTGGACAAGATCAAAGCGGCCGGTCATCCTGCCGTGGTCATCACCGTCATCACCAACACCGACGACTTTGCCAGTGTGGATCTGGTGGCCGACGGCGATGTGGAGCCGGGTGCCGATATGATCGAGATCACCAAGGGCTGAGATAATTGGAAGAAACTCTCTTTCCTGATGGGGAAAGGGCCGGGGGCGCACAGGCGCCCCTTTTCTTTTGGGGGCCGGTATGCTACAATGGTCCCGGAATAGAACGATAAAGGATGGTTGAAAGTATGAGTGCGATCCTGGCAGTATGCAGTGACGCTTTCTGCGCCATGGTCAGCGATGGCCGGATGGTGGAAGAACCCATCGTGGATGGCAAGCCCAAGGTCATCACCAACGACCTGCCCAAGCTGCGCAAGGTCAATAAGAATATTCTGGTCGGTTTTGCGGGGGACACCATGGCCGCCGTGCAGATCGTCAACGCGCTGGATGAATACGATACCCGCTACATCACCCTGGAAAAAGCGGTCCGCGTTATGGCGGAAAAGGCCCGCACTGTGGACATCCAGCCGGTGGGGGTGCGTATTCTGGTGGGCGGCCGGGGCCGCAAGGGTGGGTTCCTGCTCACCAGCATGGGCAGCGACCAGAATTTTGAGCCCCAGACCCAGCCTGCCCGGGAAGGTGCCTACCTGATTGAAGGGGCCTGTTCCCACACCGATATCGGGCCGTACCTGGAAGAAAAGGTCAAGCCCGCCGCCGCCCAGTGGAAGAGCCTGGACGATGTGGCCAAGACACTGGATGGCTGCATTGCGGCCATTGCCGAAACTGACAAAACTGTCAACACGACGTATTATCGCGAAATCGTGATGTAAGGGGGAGTTTGCATGGACCGGAACGCGGTCTTTGCCGACCTTGCGGCCGGCGTACCTGCCGATGTACAGCGGCTGTATACGGCAGGGTATTTCTCCGCCGCCAATGCCCGGATAGACAAACTGCTGGACGACGACCGACTGCCGCAGACCGGGCGCGGGGCGCTGCTGGCCCTACGCCAGATCATGCGCCGCATTCCGGACAGCTATACCCTGGACCGGGACGCCGCCATCGCCCTGGTGCAGAAGGAAATCCCGGATTTTACCCCGGCGGAATTCGACGCCCTGGTGGAAAACGACCGGGTGGACTGGCGCTACATCGAGGGCAAGCCGTACTATCTGGACCGCTTCCTGGAGGCGCTGCGCCTGTACCCGGATATGATCGCCCGCGGCCTGACGCCTGACCCTGTGGCCGGGGTGCGGGGCAAGGTTATTGCCGCCATGCAGGAAAAGGGCCATCTTTCGGCCACCATTACCCTGCGGGCATCCATCGGCCCCAAACATCCTGCCGACCCGGACGCCGAGCTGCAGGCCTGGCTGCCCATTCCGGCGGCCTGTGAACAGCAGAGCAAAATCGAAATTCTGGATGCCACTCCCGGGGCGGAATTCGCCCACACCGATGCCGAACAGCGCACCGTGTACTGGCACGGCAAGGCGGGGGACGGCCCCTTCTCGGTGACCTACCGCTACCATATCCGGGCGGACTACCTGGACATGGACCATCTGACCCCGGACGCGGTGCAGCCCACCTTCTGTACCGAAGAACAGGCGCCCCATATCGTATTTACGCCCTGGCTGCGCGGCCTGTGCGCCGAAATCACCGCCGGCTGCCACGGCCCGGTGGAAAAGGCCCGCGCCATTTACGATTACGTTACCACCCACACCAATTACCGCTACCAGCCCGCTTACGCCTGCCTGGAATCCATTGCCGACAACTGCGCCAAATCCGGCTGGGGCGACTGCGGCGTGATGGCCCTGCTGTTCATCACCTTGTGCCGCATCGCCGGTATTCCGGCCCGGTGGCAAAGCGGCCTGTATGTGACGCCCCAGGGGGCTTCCTGCCATGACTGGGCCCAGTTCTACATTGCTCCCTACGGCTGGCTGTGGGCGGATTGCTCCTTCGGCTCCGGTGCTCATCGCCGGGGCGATGAAGCCCGCCGCCGTCACTACTTCGGCAACCTGGACCCCCTGCGCATGGTGGCCAACCGGGAGTTTTACGCCCAGCTGACCCCGCCGGATGAACACTGGCGCAATGACCCCTACGACAACCAGGTGGGGGAGGCGGTCCTGAACGGGGAACCGCTGTTCGGCGATGCCCTGCACTCTGTGCGGGAAGTCCTCTCGTTTGAGATGGAATGAATCTGTATATACCCCTTGTTTCCGTACGGTATAGAAAAATCTATTCAAAAAAGGAGAAACCAAACATGAAAATCGCACTGATCAACGAAAACAGCCAGGCCGCCAAGAACGCCCTCATCGAAGCCACCCTGCGCAAGGTCGTGGAACCCATGGGCCATGAAGTTGTCAACTACGGCATGTACACGGCCGACGATGCAGCTCAGCTGACCTATGTGCAGAACGGAATTCTGGCTGCTGTGCTGCTGAACTCCGGCGCTGCCGACTATGTCATCACCGGCTGCGGCACCGGCGAAGGCGCCATGCTGGCTCTGAACAGTTTCCCCGGCGTCATCTGCGGCCATGTGGAAGACCCCGTGGACGGCTACACCTTTGCCCATGTCAACGACGGCAACGCCGTGGCCATTCCCTTTGCCAAAGGCTTCGGCTGGGGCGGTGAGCTGAACCTGGAGTACACCTTCGAAAAGCTGTTCGGCTTCGGCCATGGCCAGGGCTACCCGAAAGAGCGCGTTGTTCCCGAACAGCGCAACAAGAAGATTCTGGACGGCGTGCGTGCGGTGGCGTACCGTGACCTGTGCGACATCCTGAAAGACCTGAACCGCGACCTGGTCAAGGGCGCTTTTGCCGGCGAGCACTTTGCCGAGTACTTCTTCCCGGCCTGCAAGGACGAGAAGATCGCCGCCTGCGTCAAGGAACTGATGGCCTGATTCCACCGTTTCCAAAAACTCAAAAATCCCTTTTGTCGGGCAGCTTTCGGGCTGCCCGATTTTGTTTGCCCGGGCGCGAAATTTTTTCTTTGGAAACAGGGTTGACTTGCGCTGCCCGGCATGGTAGAGTTATTGTGCGCAAGGAGTTTGCGCACCGATTTTTTTGACTTTTGAAAGGACGGTGGTTGGCGAATGGAACTTCCCGGTAGTCCTGTGAACCGATGTGAATATCCGTTGGCAGCCGCCGTTTTGGATAAGTTCGGCGGGGCAAGTGTGCGGTTTTGCAAGCGCACCTTTGCCCCACCGGGCTTGGCCGCGCATTGCGCTGGTTGAATCAGTCCCCAGAACAGCAGGCTGCCGCCGAAAGGAGGCAGCTTTTTTATGTCTGATACCACGATCCAGACCATCAAGACCATGCTGGCTCACCTGGATGATGCCAAAAAGTATCAGAGCCTGCGTGACGTACTCCAGACCCTGCCGGCGCCCGATGTGGCCGCCGTGTTCGAGGATCTGCCCCCCGAAAAACTCCCCGTCCTGTACCGCCTGTGCCCCAAGGACCTGGCGGCCGAGATCTTTGCGGAACTGACTCCCGAAACCCAACAAAACCTGATTGAGGGACTGTCCGACAAGGAACTGAAAGTGGTGGTGGAAGAACTCTGCGCCGACGATGCCGCCGACCTGGTGGAGGAGATGCCGGCCGGGGTGGTCAAGCGTATCCTGGCCCAGGCCGGTCCCGAAACCCGCCAAATGATCAACGAATTGCTCAAGTATCCGGAAGATTCCGCCGGCGGCGTTATGACCCCGGAATTTATGGAACTTTCCCCCGACTGGACGGTGCGCCAGGCCATGGATGCCATCCGCCAGAACGGGTTCGATAAGGAAACCATCAACAATTGTTATGTCACCGGCCCTGACCGCACCCTGGAAGGGGTGGTTTCGCTGCGGGCGCTGGTTTTGGAAAAGAACGAAGACCGCACCGTGCGGGAACTCATGGAACCGGGCGTCATCAGCGTTCATACCTCTACCGACCGGGAGGAAACCTCCCAGCTGTTTGAAAAGTACGGTTTCCTGGCCATTCCGGTGGTGGACAATGAGAAGCGCCTGGTGGGCATCGTCACGGTGGACGACGCCATCAGCATCCTGCAGGACGAAGCCAGCGAGGACTTCGCCAAAATGAACGCCATGTCGCCCACCGACAAGCCCTATTTCCGTATGAGCATGTGGGAACTGTATAAGAGCCGTACCCCCTGGCTGCTTTTCCTCATGCTCAGCGCTACCTTCTCCAGCCTGGTCATCCGCGGGTATGAGAATGCCCTGGCAGCCGTGACCGTGCTCACTGCCTACATTCCCATGCTGACCGATGCCGGCGGCAATGCGGGCAGCCAGAGTACATCCACCATCATCCGCGGCGTGGCGGTGGGGGATATCCATCCCCGGGACCTGCCCCGCATCCTCTGGCGGGAAATGCGCGTGGCCCTGATGTGCGGCGGCACCCTGGCCGTCTGCAACATCATCAAGCTGTCCCTGTTCGACCGTGTGGGCCTGGGGGTGGCTCTGGTGGTCAGCCTGACTCTGGTGTGCACCGTGCTGCTGTCCCAGCTCATCGGCGGCGCACTGCCCCTGGCGGCCAGCAAGATCGGTATCGACCCGGCGGTCATGGCTTCGCCCCTGATCACCACCATCGTGGATACCACCACGCTGCTCATCTACTTCAATTTCGCCCGCCTGATCCTGCATTTGTAACAGTTCGATACATAAAAAGCGCCCGGTCTGCCTTCCAACAGACCGGGCGCTTAGTTTATCCGTGGTTACAGGGGTGCAGTATCAAACCGATACAGGGTGGTGGCGCTGTAAGCCGCCTTGGGGGTCACGGTGGTATCCGGGAACTCCATATGGTTGGGAGCATCGGGAAAATCCTGGGTTTCCAGGCAGACGGCATCCCGTGCGTGGTATTCGGCGCCATCCTTGCCGGCACAGTTGAGGGTCAGCCCGTTGGCGGTGTAGACCTGCACGCCGGGCAGGGTGGTCAGGGTTTCCATGCGGATGCCGGTTTGGGGGCCGGTCAGCCAGGCCGCATGGCGCAGCCCGGTGTTCGCAATGACAAAGCAGTGGTCGTAGCCGCCGCCCATCTTCAGAGCGGGGTAGTCGGCCTCAATATCCCGGCCCAGGGTCTTTTCCTCGGTAAAGTCCATGGGGGTGCCGGACACGGGAATCAGCTTGCCGGTGGGAATCAGATTCTCATCGGTTTCCAGGAAGGACGGCGCATCCATCTGCAGGCGGTGGCCCATGGCGGTGCCGGAAGCATGGCCGTTGAGGTTGAAATAGCTGTGGTTGGTGATGTTGATGACGGTGGGAGCATCGGTGGTGGCGGTGTACTGGATCATCAGGCCGCTGCCCACCAGGCTGTACTCCACTTCCAGGGTCACAGTACCGGGGAAACCGTCGGTACCGTCGGGGCTGACGGCGCGCAGCAGCACACCGTCGTCACCGCTGCTGGAAAGCTCCATGTCGAACACCGCGCGGTGGAATCCGTGGTTGCCGCTGTGCAGACAGTTGCCGTTGTTGTTCACGGTTACATGGTATTCCTCGGCGTTCAGGAAGAACTTGCCGCCGGCAATGCGGTTGGCGTAACGGCCAACCACCGAACCCAGGCAGCCGCCGTTGGTTTCGTAGCCGGCCACATCATCAAAGCCCAGCACCACGTCCACCGGGTTGCCCTTGCGGTCGCGGACGATCAGCTTCTGGATGGCGGCCGCATAGCTGATGATATGCACCTCCATAATGCCGTTGTCAAGGACGGCTACCTTGACGGGGGTGCCGTCACTGGTGTGGCCGAAGTCTTGGATATGTACGCTCATGGTCAGGGACCTCCTTTTATTCTTCGGGCTTCGCGGCTTCCGGCCCGTCAGGGGAGGGGACCGCATGTTCCAAGTCATAACGCACGCTGGCGGCCACACTGCCGGTGCCGTAGTTCAGCATGCGGTTCACGCGGGAAACGGTGGCGCTGGAAGCACCCGTTTCCCGGCGGATCTCACTGTATACCTTGCCCTGCAAAAGGCAGCTGGCCACATCGTAGCGCTGTTCCAGGGTGCGCAGTTCGGTCACGGCACACAGGTCGTCAAAAAATCGGATACACTCCTCCAGGTTGTCCAGCCGCAGGATGGCTTCATACAGGGCGGTGCTGCGGGGCTGTTCGGGGGAGCCGTTGGGGTTTGCAACGCGCATGGGCGTTCTCCTTTACTGATACGGACGCTTCTGCGGTGAAAATTCAACAAAAGCATCAAAATTGTTAAGCATGCCCAAAATTCAAAGGGCTCACCGCTATCATTGTAGCAATTTCACCATGGCAAGTCAAGGCGTTAAAGCGGTGAACCACGGCTTTTACAACTGTGCGCCCGGGCGGCAAAAAACCGGATAAAAACCCCGGACCGCCCTTGACAGCGCGCCGAATGTCCCCCATAATGGAACATAAAGTGAATAAATGTTAAAAGGGAGGTTTGTCTCGCTATGGAGGCACTTTTCGGCAATGTTCTGAACCTGCAGTGGCAGCAGGTGGTCATGTGGATCATCGGCGGACTGCTGATCTGGCTCGCAATCAAAAAACAGATGGAACCCTCTCTGCTGCTGCCCATGGGCTTCGGCGCCATTCTGGTCAACCTGCCGCTGTCCGGCGCGGTCACCCAGGTCATTGACGGCGTCACCGAGCTGGGACCCATTGATGTGTTGTTCGATTCCGGTATCGCCAACGAGTTGTTCCCGCTGCTGCTGTTTGTGGGCATCGGTGCCATGATCGACTTCACGCCACTGCTGTCCAACCCCAAACTGATGATCTTCGGCGCGGCAGCACAGTTCGGCATCTTCTTTACCCTGTGCGTGGCCACCCTGCTGGGCTTTGACATCAAGGACGCCGCCTCCATCGCCATCATCGGCGCCGCCGACGGCCCCACCTCCATCTTTGTGGCCAACTTCTTCCAGTCCAATTACCTGGGCGCCATCGTAGTGGTGGCCTATTCCTACATGGCGTTGGTGCCTATCATCCAGCCCACAGTCATCCGTGCCGTCACCACCAAGGCGGAACGGCGCATCCGCATGACCTATGCGGACCGCAAGGTGACCAAGACCACCAAGATCCTGTTCCCCATCATCATCACCATCATTGCCGGTCTGGTGGCTCCCCGCAGCGTGGCCCTGATCGGTTTCCTGATGTTCGGCAACCTGGTCCGGGAATGCGGCGTGCTGGACGGCCTGTCCGAAACCGCCCAGAAGGACCTGGCCAACCTCATCACCCTGCTGCTGGGCCTGACCGTTTCCACCAAGATGCAGGCATCCAGCTTCCTGACTGTGCAGACCCTGATGATCCTGGCCCTGGGCCTGGTGGCCTTCGTCTTCGACACCGTAGGCGGTGTTGTGGTGGCCAAGATCTACAACATTTTTGCCAAGACCAAGATCAACCCCATGATCGGCGCGGCGGGTATTTCCGCCTTCCCCATGTCGGCCCGTGTCATCAACAAGATGGGCCTGCAGGAGGACAACCAGAACTTCCTGCTCATGCACGCCGTGGGCGTCAATGTGTCCGGCCAGATCGCTTCGGTCATTGCCGGCGGCATGATCCTGACCCTGTTTGCCTGATCCTGTTTGACTATAATAAGGAGTGTACACCATGCTGAATATTCAGAATCTGCTGGAAGTCCTGCCCAAGGCCGGCATGGGCTGGGCCGGTGTTTTTGTGGTGACGGTGGTCATCATTCTGGCCGTGGAGCTGCTGAACTACTTTACCGGGCGCAATAACTGATCCGAAAAAGCCCTTGCCTGCGGCAATATCCGGCAGAAAATGATTGACAAACGCGGACGCACCCGCTACAATGGGAACTACCGTATCCGCAGTGTCCCAAAGGAGCCGTCTATGCAGCAAATCAGTGAAGAAATGTTGCAGCGTGCCGCCAACGGGGACGAAGCCGCTCTGGCGGCGCTGATCGCCCGCATGATGCCTGTCATCCGCAAGGGCGCCTGGTCGACCCAGGCCCCGGGCCTGGATTTTGACGACGCCGTGCAGGAAGGGCTGATCGGTCTGTTCGGTGCGGTACGAGGGTATGATCCTTCACGCGGGGTGCCGTTTGCGTCGTATGCCGCCAACTGCATTGTCAATGCACAGCGTGACGCCTACCGCGCCGCCACCCGCAAAAAGCACGCGCCGCTGAATGACAGCGTGCCGCTGCCGGAGGACGAAGCTGCGCCCGGCCCGGAAGAACTGGCCATTGCCAGTGAGAACCGCACCGATGTACTGACGCAGATCGACACCCTGCTTTCCCCCCTGGAACGGGCCGCACTGCTGGCCAGCCTGGACGGACTTTCGCCCGCCGAAGCTGCCAAAGCACTGGACCGCACGCCCCGGGCGGTGGAAAACGCTCTGGCCCGGGCACGCCGCAAACTGCGCGCCGCGCGCTGACCACTTTTTTGGACTTGGACGGTCCCTTGCCGTCTTGGTCATATAGTAACCTGCCCCAAGTAGCTTAGCAATCAGTTCTTCCTTTGGTCCTTACCAAGCAGGCGTTGGTTGAAATCTTCCGCGGGCAAATATTTTTAAGAGGAGATACCCATTATGTTCGAAGACAAGACTTTGGTATGCAAGGATTGCGGCAAAGAGTTCGTCTGGACCGCCGGCGAGCAGGAGTTCTACGCTAGCCGTGGTTTCGAGAACCAGCCCCAGCGCTGCAAGCCCTGCCGCGACGCCCGCAAGAACGCTGTCCGCGGTGAGCGCCAGATGTTCGACGCCGTCTGCGCCAGCTGCGGCAAGGCCTGCAAGGTTCCCTTCCAGCCTCGTGAAGACCGTCCGGTCTACTGCAGCGAGTGCTTCGCTAAGATGAAGGAAAACTGATTCGCCTAACCAAAGAATCAAATGAACCCCGCCGTCCGGCAACGGACGGCGGGGTTTTTACATGCCTGTTTTCTTATATATAAAGGTCACAGCGGACGGCACAGGACCAGTACCTGCTGCCGGATGGCTTCGGTGCGCGCTTTGTCGTTGGGGTCTGCCAGAGAATGCCCGACCCCCTCGCACACAAGGCAGGGAATAGACCGTTCGGCGCAGAAGGCCCGGACCCGGTGCCAGTCCACATACCGGTCGTTGGTCCCCACAACCATCCCCATGACCCGGTCGCCCGGTTTTGTCAGGTCCAGCGTTTCGGGCAAGGGCGTCAGGGGCAGCATCCGGGGGCTCAGCCCCAGATTGGCCGCGCAGCGGGCCGCCGCCACTGTGCCCAGGCTCTTGGCAAAAAACACCAGGTCCTCGCAGCCAGACAGGTCCACACCTGCCAGCTGCTTCATGGCACAGGCTTCGGCCCGGTCGAAGGCTTCGGCAAAGGTTTCAATCTGCTTGAACGGTACTTCCGAAAAATCCAGGGGCAGGACTTTGTACCCCAGCTCCCGCCAGCGGACGATGCCATCGGCCAGCAGACCAGTAGAACAGGAATACCCCCTGCCGGGAAAGACAACAACGATTTTTTTGGTGCAACCCATGGAAAACAACTCCTTCTCCGGGCTCGGCGGCGGTGCTGCCGGCATTTCTTTCCATCCTACCACCGCCCGGCGGGGGCGTCAACTGCGGACCTTTGTCATATTGCCCAAAAAGCTTTCCACAAAGAAGCCCAAAGACGGTGCCCGGCACCCGGCTCTTTGCCTTGACAGGAAAACGGGGGCGTGGTAGAATAATGAAAATTATGCAAAACCCCCGTAAAGAATGTCAAAAAAGGAGGCACCGTCACATGCAGTTCCGCTCGGCCATGATGTCCAGCGTTCTGAATTTTGACGGTGCCGTGTTTTTTCCTGACACCGCGAACGGGCGGCTTTTTTGACTTTTCCTCATTGGGGAAAAGTTTTTTTTTGCCCAAACGGGCTTAGAACCACCATTTTAGGGAGGCTGTATCATGCTGATCCGCAATGCCAAGGACGATGCCGGCCGCATCTGTGATGTCTGGGTCAAAGACGGCAAGATCGCTGCCATCGGCGCGGGGCTGCCCGCCGAACTGGACGCCGAAGTCATCGACGCCGCCGGTCTGACCGTGCTGCCCGCATTCATTGACACCCACTGCCACTGGCGCACCCCTGGCCTGGAATATAAAGAAGATATCGCCACCGGTTCCGCCGCGGCGGCCGCGGGCGGGTACACCTTCGTGAACCTGATGCCCAACACCAAGCCGGTGTGCTCCACCCCGGACATTGTCTACGCAGTGCAGAACAAGGCCAGGGAGATCGGTCTGTGTGACGCCAACCAGACCGTGTCCATCACCAAGGATTTTGATGGCAAGACCATCGACCATCTGATGACCCTGCCTGCGGATATCCGTTTCATCACCGAGGACGGCAACGGCGTCATGGACAACGCGGTCATGGCCCGGGTCTTTGCCATCGCCACCGAGCGCGGCCTCACCGTGATGTCCCACGCCGAGGACCGGGAGATCAGCCCCTGGGACTACCGCCTGGCCGAAAACATTGAAACGGTGCGCAACTGCCACCTGGCCGAGTACTACGGCACCCGGCTGCACATGTGCCACGTTTCCACCGCCGAGGCCGTGGACGCAGTGCGCCAGAGCCGCCGCAAGGGCGCCCGGGTTTCCTGCGAAGTCACCCCCCATCACCTGTGGTTCGACGACAAGCGCCTGCAATATAAGGTGAACCCGCCCATCCGCACCGCCAACGACGTGAAAGCCCTGGTGGAAGCCATCAAGGACGGCACCGTCACCTGCATCGGTACCGACCACGCTCCCCACACCGCCGAGGAAAAGGCCAGGGGCGCTGCGGGCATGGTGGGACTGGAAACCGCCTTTGCCGCCTGCTACACCAAGCTCTGCCGCATGGAGGGCCTGCCCCTGGAGCACCTGAGCTTCCTCATGAGCGCCGGCCCTGCCGCCGTCATGGGTCTGGCCGACCGCAAGGGTCTGCTGTGCCCCGGCTACGATGCCGACCTGGTGCTGGTGGATATTGACCATATGTATACCGTGCACGCCGAAAAGCTGCACAGCAAGAGCAAAAATACGCCGTTTGACGGCGAAAATCTGTACGGCCGCATCAAGATGACCATCAAGGGCGGCAAGATCACCTATCAGAGCGAAGAGTAAGGAGGCAATTTCCAATGACCAACATGGACAAACTGTATGCCAGCGTGGCAGCCAACGGCCCCGTGTGCGTGGGTCTGGACACCGAACTGAGCTATCTGCCCGAATCCGCCGTGGATTCCACCAAGACGGCAGGGGAGAACGTGGTGGCCTTCAACCGCGCCCTGATCGACGCTACCAAGTCTGCTGCCGGCTGCTACAAGGTGCAGATCGCCTATTATGAATCCCTGGGTCTGGACGGCATGCGCGCCTACGCCGAAACCCTGCGTATGGTGCGGGAAACCGGCCTGCCTGTCATCGCGGACATCAAGCGCGGCGACATTGCCAAGACCGCCGAAATGTATGCCAAGGCCCACTTCACCGGTGACTTTGAAGCCGACATCATCACCCTGGCCCCCTACATGGGCCTGGATTCCATCAGCCCCTATCTGCCCTACTGCAAGGACCAGGGCAAGGGCGTGTTCGTCCTGTGCCGCACCTCCAACCCCGGCGCCAAGGACTTTGAGTACCAGAAACTGGCCGACGGCCGCCACGTCTATGACCTGGTGGGCGACAGCATCTCCGCTCTGGGCCAGGACTACATCGGCGAAAGCGGCTACACCAGTCTGGGTCTGGTCATCGGCGGCACCCACACCGAGGAGGCTTCCGCCATCCGCGCCGCTTACAAGAACACCTTCTTCCTGATCCCCGGCTATGGTGCCCAGGGCGGCAAGGCCGCCGACATCGCCCGCTACCTGAACAAGGGCAACGGCGGCGTGGTCAACTCCAGCCGCGGCATCCTGCTGGCCTGGAAGAAGCAGCCCGGCGTCAACTACGCCGAGGCCGCTTATAACGAATGCGTCCGCATGAGGGAGGATATCCAGAGTGAGTGCGATAAACTGTAAGGCAAAGGTCCTCGGCCAGCAGGCCGTGGCCGCCGATATCCGCCGCCTGACGGTGGAATGGCCCGACGCCCGGCCGGAGTTCCGGCCCCATGCCGGCCAGTTCTATATGCTGCGCTGCTGGGCGGCCGATGAAGCCCCGGTGCTGTCCCGCCCCATCAGCGTCCATGATTTTGATGCCGCTTCCAACACCCTGACCTTCCTGTATCAGGTCAAGGGCCAGGGCACCGAGAAGCTGGCTGCCCTGAAAGAAGGGGACACCCTGTCCCTCACCGGCCCCTGCGGCAACGGCTTCAACGTGGCCGAAGCCGCCAAGGCCGGTACCGGCCGGGTGGCCGTGGTGGGCGGCGGCATCGGCACCGCGCCCCTGCTGCTGCTCTGCAAGGAGCTGACTGCCGCCGGTGCCAAGCCGGAACTGTATGTGGGCTTCCGGGATGAGCCCTACGGGCTGGAAGAATTCCTGCCCTACTGTGCCGCCGTCAGCGTGGCCACCGATTCCGGCGCTGTGGGATACCATGGCCTGGTCACCGGCATCCTGCATCCCGAAAACTTCGACCTGGTCCTGGCCTGCGGTCCCAACGTGATGATGAAGGGCGTGTACAAGCTCTGCGCCGAGCACAACACCCCCTGCATCGTCAGCCTGGAGCGCAAGATGGCCTGCGGTCTGGGCGCCTGCCTGGGCTGCACCTGCATGACCAAGGTTGGCCCGCGCACCGTCTGCAAGGACGGCCCGGTCTTTGATGCACAGGAGGTGTTCGACCTTGACTAATGTAGATCTGCATGTGGACCTGCTGGGCAAGCGTCTGGCCAGCCCGGTCATCGCGGCTTCCGGCACCTTCGGTTTCGGTCCCGAATACGCCGACATCCAGGACCTGCGGGTGCTGGGCGGCATCTCCGGCAAGGGCCTGACCCTCAACGGTCAGCCCGGCAACCCCGGCGAGCGCCTGTACGAAACGCCTTCCGGCCTGATGAACTCCATCGGCCTGCAGAACCCCGGCGTGGCCCACTTCATTGAGCATGAACTGCCCGCCATGAAGACCCTGGGCACCACCGTCTGGGCCAACCTGGGCGGCCACACCATCGAGGAGAACGTGGAAGGCGTGCGGATGCTCTGCGAAGCGGGCATCGACTTCCTGGAGCTGAACATCAGCTGCCCCAACGTCAAGCAGGGCGGTCTGGCCTTCGGTATCCGCGCCGCGGACGCTTCCGAAGTGGTTTCGGCGGTGCGCAAGGTCTGCACCGTGCCCCTGGTGGTCAAGCTCAGCCCTCAGGCCGAGAACCTGACCGAGATGTGCAAGGCGGTGGAAGCCGCCGGTGCCGACGGCATCAGCCTGTGCAACACCTTCCAGGCCTGTGCCATTGACCTGGAACGTCGCAAGCCGGTGTTTGAAAACACCTTCGCGGGTCTGTCCGGTCCGGCAGTGCGCCCCATTGCCCTGCGCATGGTCTGGCAGGCCGTGGGCGCCGTCAACATTCCGGTCATCGGGCTGGGCGGCATCAGTACTGGTAAGGATGCCCTGGAATTCATCATGGCCGGCGCCGCTGCCGTGCAGGTGGGCACCGCCAACTTCCTGGACCCCATGGCCTGCACCCGCATCGTGAATGAGATGGCGGACTGGATGCAGGCCCACGGCGTGCAGAACCTGGACGAGATCCGCGGCTGCGCCCGGAAGAACTGAAAATTTATGCAATAACATTGCAAAATTATACAAATGATGCTATCATAAGGCAAAGAGTGGAAAAGAGCGGACGGGCGTGCCTTCGGGCCGATGTCTGCACAGGATAACAGGTATACGGAAACATAGTATGGAGGGTTTAACGATGGCAAGAGATGCAAAAGAAATTCTGAAGGAATGCGGCGCTTTTCTGGAAGGTCACTTCCTTCTTTCCAGCGGCCGCCACTCCGGGGCTTACTGCCAGATGGCCTATCTGCAGCAGTACCCCGACAAGTGCGCCGAAGTCATGGCTCCGGTGGCTGAAAAGCTGAAGGATATGGATGTGGATCTGTTCGTTGGTCCCGCCATGGGCGGCATCGTCTATGCCTACGAGCTGGGCCGTCAGTGCGGCAAGCCCGCCATTTTCACCGAGCGTGTGGACAACGTCATGACCCTCAAGCGCTTCCAGATCAAGCCGGGTCAGCGCTGCATCATCGCCGAGGACGTGGTCACCACCGGCGTTTCCAGCCTGGAAACCAAGCGCGTGATCGAGGAAGCCGGCGGCATCTGCCTGGGCATCGTCTGCGTGGTGGACCGCACCACCGCCTCCGCCCCCTCTCCCATTCCCATCCTGGCCAGCGCCCTGAAGCTGGAATTGCCCAACTACGCCCCCGAAGAATGCCCCATCTGCAAGGAGGGCAAGCTGCCGCTGGTTCACCTGGGCAGCCGTAAGATGAAGGAACAGGCAAAGCAGAAGCTGTGATTTTTGAAGCGAGGCAAACTATGCAGGCATATCTGATTTTGGCAAACGGTACGGTGCTCACCGGCAGCAGTATCGGCGCCGAAGGCACCACCGTGGGCGAGGTCGTGTTCGCCACCGGCATGGTCGGCTTTCAGGAAACTCTGACCGACCCCAGCTACTACGGACAGATCATCACCCAGACCTACCCGCTGATCGGCAACTACGGCATGAACAGCGAAGATATGGAAAGCCCCCGCATCTGGGCGCGCGGTTACATCGTGCGCGAGGCCTGCAAGGCCCCCAGCAACTTCCGCTGCGAGATGACGCTGGACACTTTCCTGAAAAAGAACAACATCATTGGCATTGAGGGCATCGACACCCGCAGCCTGACCCGCACCCTGCGGGAGAGCGGCGTCATGAACGGCGCCATCACCACCGAGTTCGACCCCAAGGCCGAGCCGGAAAAGCTGGCCGCTCTCATGCCCACCATCCAGGGCTATGCGGTCACCGAGGCGGTGAAATCCACCACCTGCGCCGAGCCCAAGACCTTTGAACCCACCGCTGAACCCAAGGACGGCGGTCCGGTGCTGCATGTGGCCCTGCTGGACCTGGGCTGCAAGAACAACATCGTGCGCTGCCTGCAGAAGCGCGGCTGCCGCGTCACCGTTCTGCCCGGCACCACCACCCCCGAGGAGCTGGCAGCCCTCAAGCCGGACGGCCTGATGCTGTCCAACGGACCCGGCGACCCGGCGGAAAACACCGAGATCATTGCCAATATCCGCAAGATGCTGGATACCGGCATCCCGGCTTTCGGCATCTGTCTGGGCCATCAGCTCACCGCTCTGGCTGCCGGCGCCAAGACCAGCAAGATGAAGTACGGCCACCGCGGCGCCAACCAGCCGGTCACCGACTTTGCCACCGGCCGCACCTTCATCACCAGCCAGAACCACGGCTATGCCGTGCTGGGCGGCACCCTGCCCGAGGGCGTGGGCCGTGTGAGCCATGTGAACGCCAACGACAAGACCTGCGAGGGCGTGGAGTATATGCAGTGGAACTGCTTTACCGTGCAGTTCCACCCCGAAGCCAGCGGCGGTCCCCGGGATACTGAATTCCTGTTCGACCGGTTCATCCAGAACATCCGCCGCATCAATCGTGTTAAAGGAGGGCTGTAAGAATGCCGAAAGACCCTAAAATCAAGAAGGTAATGGTCATCGGCTCCGGCCCCATCATCATCGGCCAGGCCGCCGAGTTCGACTATTCCGGCACCCAGGCCTGCCGCGCGCTGAAGAGCGAGGGCATTGAAACGGTGCTGGTCAACTCCAACCCGGCCACCATCATGACCGACCCCGACATTGCCGACCATGTGTATATCGAGCCCCTCACCGCCGAGGTGGTGGAGCGCATCATCGAGAAGGAAAAGCCCGACGCCATCCTGCCCAACCTGGGCGGCCAGATGGGCCTGAACCTGTCCATGGAACTGGCCCGCAGCGGCTTCCTGGACCGCTCCGGCGTGCGCCTGCTGGCCTGCCGTCCGGACACCATCGACCGTGCCGAGGACCGTCAGCTCTTCAAGGACACCATGGAGAAGCTGCACCAGCCCATCGTGCCTTCCAAGGTGGTGGAAAAGCTGGAGGACGCTGTGGAGTATGCCGACACCATCGGCTACCCGGTCATTGTCCGTCCCGCCTTCACCATGGGCGGCACCGGCGGCGGCATCTGCGAGGACGAGGAAAAGCTGCGGGAAATCGCCACCAACGGCCTGCGCCTGTCGCCCATCACCCAGATCCTGGTGGAAAAGTGCATCGCCGGCTGGAAGGAAATCGAATACGAGGTCATGCGTGACTCCAAGGGCAACGTGATCACCGTCTGCAACATGGAAAACCTGGACCCCGTGGGCGTGCACACCGGCGACTCCATCGTCGTGGCCCCCAGCCAGACCCTGTCCGACAAGGAATACCAGATGCTGCGTACCGCCGCTCTGGACATCATCACCGAGCTGGGCATCGAAGGCGGCTGCAACTGCCAGTTCGCCCTCAAGCCGGACAGCTTCGAGTACGCGGTCATCGAGGTCAACCCCCGTGTGTCCCGTTCCTCTGCTCTGGCCTCCAAGGCCACCGGCTATCCCGTCGCCAAGGTGGCCACCAAGATCGCCCTGGGCTATACCCTGGACGAGATCACCAACGATGTTACCGGCGAGACCTGCGCCTGCTTTGAGCCGGCTCTGGACTACGTCGTCGTCAAGTACCCGAAGTGGCCTTTTGACAAGTTCGTCTATGCGGACAAGTCCCTGGGCACCCAGATGATGGCCACCGGCGAAGTCATGGCCATTGGCAACAACTTCGAGCACGCCATGATGAAGGCGGTTTCCTCCATCGAACTGGGCCTGGATACCCTGACCCTGCCCGATTTTGAGAAGCTCTCCACCGAAGAGGTCATCGAACACCTGCATGTGCAGGATTCCGAGCGCGCTTTCTGCGTCTATGAAGCCCTCAAGCGGGGAGTGGACCACAAGGTCATCTATGACATCACCAAGATCGACTGGTGGTTCCTGGACAAGATGCAGCATCTGGCCAACCTGGAACTGGGCCTGAAGCAGGGCGAGCTCACCCGTGAAAAGTATCTGGAAGCCAAGAAATACGGCTTCCTGGACAAGACCATCCTGCGCCTGTCCGGCGCTTCCGAACTGCCGGTCAAAGACCTGCACGCCGGCTTCAAGATGGTCGATACCTGCGCCGCGGAATTTGCCGCCCGCACCCCGTACTTCTACTCCACCTACGACGAGGACAACGAGGCTGCCGGCTTCATTGAGGAGCACAGCGACAAGTCCCGCAAGAAGGTGCTGGTCTTCGGTTCCGGCCCCATCCGCATCGGTCAGGGCATCGAGTTCGACTACTGCTCGGTGCACGCCGTCTGGACGCTGAAAAAGCACGGCTGCGAGGCTGTTCTGGTCAACAACAACCCCGAAACCGTTTCCACCGACTTTGATACCGGCGACCGTCTGTACTTCGACCCCCTGAACCCCGAGAGCGTGGACAACGTCATCGCCACCGAAAAGCCCGACGCCTGCCTGGTGCAGTTCGGCGGCCAGACCGCCATCAAGCTGGCCAAGCATATGGATGAAGTGGGCCTGCCCATTCTGGGCACTCCCGCCGACGCCATTGACGAGGCCGAGGACCGCGAACGCTTCGACGAACTGCTGGAGCGCTGCGGCATCCCCCGTCCCGAGGGCCGCACCGTCTTTACCCTGGACGAAGCCCTCAAGGCTGCCGAGGAAGTGGGCTACCCTGTTCTGATGCGTCCGTCCTACGTCCTGGGCGGCCAGAACATGATCGTGGCCTACAACTCCGCCGACGTGGTGGAGTACATGGGCGTCATCACCGCTCATGTGGATATGTCCCACCCGGTGCTGATGGACAAGTACATCTACGGCACCGAATGTGAAGTCGATGCCATCTGCGACGGCGAGGACTACCTGGTCCCCGGCATCATGGAGCAGATCGAGCGCACCGGCGTGCATTCCGGCGACTCCATCTGTGTTTACCCGCCTTATGACTTCCCCCAGAGCGTCATCGACACCCTGGTGGACTACACCGGCCGTTTTGCCCGGGAACTGAAGGTCGTGGGCCTGGTCAACGTGCAGTATGCGGTGCAGGACGGCAAAGTTTACGTCATTGAGGTGAACCCCCGTTCCTCCCGTACCGTGCCGTATATCAGCAAGGTTACCGGCGTGCCCATGGTGGACCTGGCCGTGCGCTGCACCCTGGGCGAAAAGCTCAAGGATATGGGCTACGGCACCGGCCTGTGGCGCGGCGGCAAGAGCCCCTACTACGCGGTCAAGGTGCCTGTGTACAGCTTCCTGAAGCTGCACGGCGTGGATACCATGCTGGGCCCCGAGATGAAGTCCACCGGCGAAGTGCTGGGCATTGCGCCCACCTTCCACGAGGCCATGATGAAGGGCCTGGTGGGTGCCGGCTACCAGTTCAAGACCCCCGGCCCCGGTTCCTGTGTCATCGTTTCGGTGAAGGATGCGGACAAGAAGGAAGCCGCCGAACTGGCCTGGAAGCTGCATGACTACGGCTACAAGATCTACGGCACCCCCGGCACGGCCCGGTACCTGAACAGTCAGATGATCCCCTGCAGCGTGGTCCGTCAGGTCAGCGGCGAGCGCCCCAATGCCATTGACCTGCTGGAAAGCGGCCTGGTGGATTATATCATCTCCACCAGCCCCCATGGCCGTGACCCGCACCGTGATTCGGTCAAATTCCGCCGTAAGGCCACCGAGCTTTCCATCCCCTGCATCACCGCTCTGGACACCGCCCGCGTGCTGGTGGATGCCCTGCGCGGCGACCATGACATCAGCAAGATGGAGCTGGTGGATATTGCCACCTTGCACCATGACCCGGCAGTAAAATAAAACACATTTTTCCCAATCCGCCAAAGTTTGGCGCGCCCTTGTCCGTGCTTTTTATCACAATTGACAATTTTTGTTTGCCGCTCCCCGTTTTTTGCAAAATCCCTTGATTCTGCGCCATATTTTTCATATAATTGGTAGCGACAATCTAAACGGATGCCCACCGCGGGGCAGGGAAAGCCCGCCGTGGGGCCCGATGAAACAGGAGATAAAAGCAAATGACAAGATCGCAGTTGATTACCAAAGTCGCCAACGATTCCGGTCTGAGCGCCGCCCAGGTCGAAAAGGTCATGGATGGTATTTTCGGTACCATCGGGGATGTCCTCCGCGACGGCGAAAAGGTTACCATCGCCGGTTTTGGCCGCTTTGAGATGCGTGAGCGCCAGACCAAGAACTTCACCAACCCCAAGACCAAGGTCACCAGCCAGCTCAAGCCCACCGCTATTCCGGGCTTCAAGGCCAGCGGCCGCCTGAAGGAAAAGGTTGCGAAGTAAAAGAACTGCACAGGCCCCTGTCCGAAAGGACGGGGGCCTTTTGTGTGGCAAGTAAAAAAGCCGCACAGGCGGGGAACATCGTCCCGCCTGTGCGGCTTTTGTCAGCAATAGGGGAAAGGGGTCAGGCTTCGGCCTTCATGGCGCGCCAGCCAATGACCACCGTCCACACATAGGCGCAGGTCTTGGGGATCATCAGCATGCCGATCATGGGCACGGCGTCCGCCCACAGCACTACCGGAATGTAGAAGCAGAAGCTCAGCACAATGGTCAGCCACATCCAGCGGAAAGCCTTGTCCTGATGCTCTCTGGCGCTGCGGAAGAACAGCACGATGATGACGATGCCCAGCGCCGTAAAGGGCAGGTTGCGCCAGATGCCCCAGCTCAGGGGAGAATCGGCGCTGAGCCAGCGGTTCTGGGGCATCATGCACAGCCCGATGCGCAGGGCTGCCAGCACCCATACCAGGGCGGTCAGGCCCCGGCGCCCGCTGACCTGATACCGCAGCCGCCAGACATAGTACAGCAGCACATAGAACACCGTCATGGTGATGGACGTGATCCATTTGCCCGCGCCCAGGGCCACGGTGAAGTTTTCCAGCCCGGTGGTGCACAGCGCCACCGCCCGGGGCACCAGATGGAAGGCGTCGCCCGCCCCCAGCACCACCGCCATGGCACCGAACAGCCGGAACTGGGCCCGGCCGCCGCACTGCCGCAGCATTTTGATGCCCAGCGTCAGCACCGTAACCAGATATACAATGTCAAAACTTGTTTCCATGATTGCCTGCATGGGAAAATACCTCCTTTATTTTATGCCCGGACCGCCCGGATGAAGCGGAGCCCGAACAGCAGTCCGGCCAGCAGCAGTGCCGCTCCCAGACCGGAATAAAATACCGCGATGAACCCCTGGGGTGCCAACCCCGACGCCCGCAGCGCGATGCCGCCTGTCATCATCACTGCCATAATGGCGAAGGAGGGGGCATCGAAGAAATTCCAGAAGAACTGCCGTTCCTGCTCATAGGCCAGGATGCGGGTGGTGTGCTTGTGGACCAGCCGCCCGAAGACGAACCGACGGAAAAGCTCGAACACCACCACGGACAGCAGCAGGTTCAGCGGCGTCAGCCGCCCGGGATAGCACGCCAGCCCGATGCGCAGGATATTGAATCCCGCTGCGGCCCATACCAGGCAGGCCAGCAGCAGAAGGGTATGTTTCTTGACCAAAAGAGTATGCTCCTTTCCTGAATTTGAACATTGTTCATTTTGCGGTTAAAAACAACCCGCTTGTGTGCGGGTCTGTATTTACTGGTACAGGGTACGGCGGGTCAGTTCCAGCGCGGCGGAAGGGTCGTAGTCCTCCCGCATCATGGCGCAGAACAGCATGGAAAACAGCACTTCCGCATACTGCTCGGCGCTCAGGGCGCCATCCAAAGCCCCGGGGCGGACCTTCGGGTCAGCGCGCAGCATGCGGGTCAGTTCCTGGGGAATATGCTGCCAGGTCTTCTGCATCAGCTGCTTGCCGTCCTCCTTGCTCACCCCTGCAAAACTGACCGCGTGCAGGTTGAAGAAGCCGGGATAATGCTCGGCTCCGTACGCCATGCGCCCGTACAGCCAGGCAATGCAGGCCAGGGTATCGGCAAAGGGCGGGTCCTGTTCGGGCGGCTGAAAAATCTCCGCCCAGACGCTTTCCACCGTGGCCGTTACCAGCTCGGACTTGTTGGAAAAATAATTGTAGATGGAACCGATGGATACCCCGCAGGCGTTGGCCACCGTGCGGATGCCCACGGACTCCCAGCCGCGGGCCCGGATCAGGGCGCGGCTGGCCTGCAGGATCTCCTCCCGGGAAGTTACCACTGTATTCAATCGCATCACCTCAACATGAACAAGGTTCACTATACCGGGTCCGGGGCGTTTTGTCAACCCCACCCGGCACCGGATTGGGGCACGGCGGGCTTTTTCTTCGCTGCGTCTTGCAAAAATCCCGCACAGGTGTATAATAGGGAACGTATTGTCTGGGACAGCGGTTTTGCCGCGGCCCCATTCAGGCAGAGTAGGGGCCCGCGCGTTAAGTGCCTGACCAACGGGGAGTTGTGGCAGGACGAAGCCCAGTGCGCGGTGCGGGTCCCGCATCCCACTGCTGCACACGGAAAGAGCGCTGCCGCAGAAGGGTACCCGCATAGCCTTTTGCGTTGGGTGCTCTTGTTTTTTTGCCCCGGAGCGGGGCAGGGGAGTGCGCGGTCCGGGTGCGGCCCAGCCTTTGTGTAAGGAGGGCAAAAACCATGACCCAGCATACCCTTTCCACCCGCAGCAGCCTGTATGACCGGCTGTTCGTCCAGGCCGTGCAGGAGCTGCACAGCCCCAAGACCCTGGCCACCGCCGCGGTGCTGTCGGCGCTGCACCTCATCCTCAACCAGTTCACCATCCCGGTGTCCGGCCTGCTGGAAGTGGGGTTCGATTTCCTGGCCACCGCCGCCATGGGCTATATGTGCGGTCCCTGGGTGGCCGGCCTGTCCGGCATTGTCACCGACCTTTTCGGCTACGTCCTGCGCCCCAACGGCCCGTATTTTCCGGGCTGGACCCTCAGCGCCATTCTGGCCGGGGTGCTGTATGGACTGTGGTATTACCGCCGCCCGGTGAAACTGTGGCGCATCATTGCCTGCAAGGCCATGGCGGTGGTGCTGTTCAACTTCCTGCTCACTCCGCTGTGGCTGCATTTCCTGTATGGGCAGGCATTCGTGGTGCTCAGCAGCCTGCGTTTTGTGAAAAACCTCATCAAATTTCCCATCGATGTGGCCATGCTCCTGCTGGTGCTGAAGACCTGCGAAAGTTACCGGGCCAGGCAGCGATGAGGTCTGTGCTTTTTAAATGATCCAGCGCTTTCAGCCGGTGCCTTCGGGCGCCGGTTTTTTGTTTGCGGTACTCCTACGGGGCAGAAGAGGAACTTTCCACAGAAATGGCGGCACTTTGTTCTCAATTTGCGGACAACTGCCCTTCCGCAGGCTGCGAAAAAGTCGTACTTTTACAAAAAATCCTTGTGCGTTTTTTCCAGTGCGACGTGGAAAAAACGACGATGAAGATTACAAATTCACAGTTTTTTTACAATTGGGCCAAAAATCATTGAAAATTGTCGGCAAGGTGTCTACAATGAAACGGTAAGGCGGCATGCCGATTCGGCGGGCCGCACATTTCATTTTGTTTTGCTTGCAAAAATGAAAAAGAAGGAGAACCTACTTATGAAGAAATTGCTCGGCATTCTGATGGCCGGCGCCATGATGCTGTCCCTGGCAGCTTGTGGCTCCACCGGCAGCACGTCTACTGCCGCCACCGGTGACACTGCGGAAGGCGCTGCCGCCTCCGCTTCCACCGACCTGAAGGTTGGCGTCATCCTCGTCGGTGATGAAACCGAAGGTTACAGCGCCGCTCATATCAACGGCATCAAGGAAGCCGCTGCCGAAGTCGGCCTGCCCGAGGACCAGATCATCTGGAAATACAAGGTGCCCGAAAGCGCCGAATGCTCCGACGCTGCCGAGGACCTGGTCGGCCAGGGCTGCGACCTGGTCATCGCCAACTCTTACGGCCATCAGACCTACCTGGTGGAAACTGCCGAGAAGTATCCCGACACCACCTTCGTTTCCATGACCGGCGACTTTGCCGCTATCAGCGGTCTGGACAACTTCAAGAACGCTTTCACCGCTGTGTATCAGTCCCGCTATGTGTCCGGTGTTGTGGCCGGCATGAAGCTGAAGGAACTGGTGGACAACGGCACCCTGACCCCGGAAACCCAGCCCAACTCTTTCGATGCTGACGGCAACGTCAAGATCGGTTATGTGGGCGCCTTCCCCTATGCGGAAGTCATCTCCGGCTACACCGCTTTCTACCTGGGCGTCAAGAGCGTGTTCCCCACCGTCACCATGGAAGTCATGTACACCAACTCCTGGTTCGACATCGACAAGGAAGGCGCTGCCGCTGAGGCTCTGATCGCCAACGGCGCCGTCATCATCGGCCAGCACGCCGACTCCACCGGCGCTCCCGCTGCCACCCAGCGTCTGAAGGACGCCGGCACCATCTGCTACTCTGTCGGCTACAACATCGACATGCTGGACACCGCTCCCACGGCGGCCCTGACCTCCTCCACCAACGTCTGGAAGGTCTACTACAAGGAACTGTTCACCGCGGCCATGAACGGCGAGGAAATCCCCACCGACTGGGCCAAGGGCTATGACGACGGTGCTGTTGCCATCACCGAACTCGGACCTGAATGCGCCGAAGGCACTGCCGACAAGGTCGCCGAAGTGGAAGCCGCTCTGAAGGACGGCAGCCTGCATGTGTTTGATACCTCCACCTTCACCGTGGACGGCCAGACCGTGACCAGCGCGCCCATCGACCTGAGCTACTATGATTACTCCAGCGGCGAAGCCGTTGCCGTGTACCAGGGCGAAACCAAGGAAGCCATCCATGACGGCTACTTTGATGAAAGCACCCTGCGCAGCGCTCCGTACTTCGCTCTGCATATCGACGGCATCGTCGAGGACAGCGAACCGGTTGCGTAAACCAGTTTAAACAGGAATTTTCGGGAGGGAAGCTCACGCTTTAGCGGGCTTCCCTTCCCGTTGTGAAAGGAGCAAGACAGCCCATGCCGAACACGCAGTATGCCATCCGGCTGGAACACATCACCAAGACTTTCGGCGAAGTGACGGCCAATCATGACGTGACCCTGGAAGTCCGCCGCGGCGAGATTCTCTCCCTTCTGGGGGAGAACGGGTCGGGCAAAACCACCCTGATGAACATGATTGCCGGTATCTACTACCCCGATGAAGGCGAAATCTATGTGGGGGATGAAGCGGTGGATATTCGCTCTCCCCGGGATGCGCTGCGTCTGGGCATCGGTATGATCCACCAGCACTTCAAGCTGGTGGACGTCTTCACCGCGCTGGAAAACATTGCCCTGTGCATGGAACCCGGCGAAAAATTCGACCTGAAAAAGGTCCGCAGCAAGGCCCGTGCTATCTGCGAAAAGTACGGTTTTGCCCTGGACCTGGACCAGAAAGTCTATGAGATGAGCGTCAGCCAGAAGCAGACCCTGGAGATCGTCAAGGTGCTGTTCCGCGGTGCCGACATCCTGATTCTGGACGAGCCCACCGCCGTGCTGACCCCCCAGGAAACCGAAAAGCTGTTTGCCGTCATGCGCAACATGAAAGCCGACGGCAAGGCCGTGGTCATCATCACCCACAAACTCCATGAAGTGCTGACCATCAGCGACCGGGTCGCCATCCTGCGCCGGGGCGAATATGTGGGCGATGTGGCCACCAAGGACGCCAACGAGGCCATGCTCACCGAGATGATGGTGGGCAAAAAGGTGGAGCTGGACATCGAGCGCCCCCTGCCCGTCAACCCGGTGCGGCGCCTGTCGGTGCATCATCTGAGCGTCACCGGCCCCGAAGGCGGCCGTGTGCTGGACGATGTGAGCTTTGACGCCTACGGCGGCGAGATTCTGGGCATTGCGGGCATTTCCGGCAACGGCCAGAAGGAACTGCTGGAAGCCATTGCCGGCCTGCAGCGGGCCGACGGCGGCGCGCAGATCCAGTTCTTCGCCCCCGGGACGGAGGACAAACCTACCTCCCTCATCGGCAAGACGCCCAAGGATATCCGGGACGCCGGCATCCACCTCTCCTTCGTGCCGGAGGACCGCCTGGGCATGGGCCTGGTCGGCTCCATGGGCATGACCGACAATATGATGCTCAAGAGCTACGGCAAGGGCCATTCTCCCATCGTGGACCGCAAGACTCCCCGGGAACTGGCCGAAGAAATCCGCGAAGAGCTGGGCGTCGTGACCCCCGGCCTGAACACGCCGGTGTCCCAGCTGTCCGGCGGCAACGTCCAGAAGGTTCTGGTCGGCCGTGAGCTGGCAGCCTCTCCCATCGTGCTGATGACCGCCTACGCTGTGCGCGGCCTGGACATCAACACCTCCTACACCATTTACCACCTGCTCAATGAGCAGAAGAAAAAGGGTGTGGCCGTCATCTATGTGGGCGAGGACCTGGACGTGCTGCTGGAACTGTGCGACCGCATCCTGGTTCTGTGCGGCGGCAAGGCCAACGGCATTCTGGACGCCCGCACCACCACCAAGGAAGAAGTCGGCCTGCGTATGACTGATCTGCAGAATAAAAAGGAGGTGCGCGCCTGATGGCAGCCCAAACTACTCACCCGGCCGAACCGCTGGTGCGCATTGCCCGGCGGGAAGCCGCTCCTCTGCGCCGCAAGATCGCGGTACGCGCCGCGGCCATTGTGCTGGCTCTGGTCGTGGATGCGTTCTTCATCTACTTTGTCACCGGCCTGAACCCCATCAACGTGTATGTGGTCATGTGGGGCGGTACCTTCTCCACCCCGGTCCGGTTCTCCTGGGCCATGCGTGACCTGTCCACCCTGCTGTGCATCGGCATTGCCCTGGCCCCTGCCTTCAAGATGCGCTTCTGGAACATCGGTGCCGAAGGTCAGGTGCTGGTGGGCGGCCTGGCCACGGCCCTGATCATGGTCTATTTCGGCAACAGCCTGCCCGCACCGGCCCAGTTCGCGGCCATGGTGGTGGGCAGTCTGGCAGCCGGCGCCCTGTGGGGCTTTGTGCCTGCCTGGTTCAAGTCCCGCTGGAACACCAACGAAACCCTGTTCACCCTGATGATGAACTATGTGGCCACCAGCATTGTGGCCTGCATGACCAATATCATGCGCGGCCAGGCCTCCAGCCTGGGCACCCTGAACAAGGCCACCAAGGCCGGCTGGCTGCCCATTCTGTTCGGTCAGCGGTACACCATCAACATCATTGTGGTGCTGGTGCTGACCTTCGCCATGTACGCCTACCTGAAATATTCCAAGCACGGCTATGAGATCGCCGTGGTGGGCGAAAGCGAAAACACCGCCCGCTATGCCGGCATCAACGTCCGCCGCGTCATGGTGCGCACCATGATCATCAGCGGTGCCATCTGCGGTCTGTGCGGCTTCCTCATCGTGGCCGGCAAGGACCAGACCATCTCCACCAACTCGGCAGGCGGCAACGGCTTTACGGCCATCATCGTGGCCTGGCTGGCCAAGTTCAACACCTTCTATATGGCGTTGATCTCCTTCCTGCTGGTGTTCCTGGAGCGCGGCGCTTCTGAAATCGCTTCGGCTTACAGCCTGAATGAGTACGCCGCCGACATCATCACCGGCGTGATTCTGTTCTTCATTCTGGGCAGCGAGTTCTTTATCAACTACCGCCTGATCTGGCGCGGACATCACAAGGAGGTGAAGGGCGAATGAGCAGCCTGATTGCATGGATCATGCGCGCGATTCCCTTCGGCACCATCATCATGTACGGCGCCATGGGCGAAATCGTCACCGAAAAGTCCGGCAACCTGAATCTGGGCGTGCCCGGCATCATGTACCTGGGCGGCTTTGCTGGGTTTGCCAGTGCCTATTACTACGAGAACAGCGTGGCCAACCCCAACCCCGTCCTCAGCATTATCATTGCCCTGGTCTGCGCGCTGGTGGCTTCGGCGCTGGGCGGCCTGATCTACGCCTTCCTGACCATCAGCCTGCGGGCCAACCAGAACGTCACCGGTCTGGCCCTGACCACCTTTGGCATGGGCGTGGCCAACTTCTTCGGCGTCTTTATCCTGGACGGCGCCACTTACAGCGCCGCCCCCGTGGCCAACAAGGCGTTTGCTGCCAAGATCCCGGTACTCTCCCAGATGGGCGTGCTGGGGCAGACGATCTTCTCCTACGGTTTCCTGGCCTATGCGGCCATCGTGCTGGCCATTGTGCTGCACTGGTTCCTGTACCACACCCGCGCGGGCCTGAACCTGCGCGCCGTGGGTGAAAACCCCGCCACTGCCGATGCCGCCGGCATCAACGTTACCAAGTACAAGTACCTGTCCACCTGCATCGGCGCCGCCATCTGCGGCGTGGGCGGCCTGTACTATGTGCTGGATTACAACCAGGGTATCTGGGCCACCACCGGCCAGATCGAAGCCCTGGGCTGGCTGGCTCTGGCGCTGGTCATCTTCACCACTTGGAAGCCCCTCAATGCCATCTGGGGCGCCTACCTCTTCGGCATCCTGTACTGGCTGTACCAGTTCCTGCCCAGCATGCTGGGCATTACGGTGTCCAGCGCCATGACCGACCTGGTGCAGATGGTGCCCTATGTGGTCACCATCGTGGTGCTGATCGCCGTTTCCATGCGCCGCAAGAAGGAGGACCAGCCCCCGGCTCACCTGGGTCTGGCCTACTTCCGTGAGGAACGCTGATTTTTCCTGCAAGTTTATACCCTTTGCTGCCCGTCGGTATGCCCGGCAGGCAGCTTTTTTTTGCCTTGCTCTTGCTATTTTTCTGTAAAAGTATACAATTAGAGCAGTCACACAATGGTTAAAAAGCATATTCCCGGCCTTTTTCACTTCCGGTGCAAGGTTTTAACACATTTTACCGGTACGCTGAAAAAGTTGATAATCTCCCCTGAAAAACAAGACAACAACGACAGAGAGGCAGGAACCCCCATGTTCAACCCGTTCAAAAAAGACCAGGCTGTGGAGGCGCAGGACCCCGACCAGGAAGTGCAGCCGGAAAACATGCCGGAAGACGTATCTGAACCCGAAACCGAACCCGTAGACGATGAGGCCCCCGCGGCCAACCCGTCGCTGCCATCCCGCCTGGGCGGCTGGGCCGGGCGGCACAAAAAGCTGTGCATCGCCGCCGTGGTGGTGGTCGCTGCGGCCGGTATCCTGACCTGGCGGATGCGCTCGGTGCCCGCCATGGCGGATTCTGAGTACCAGTACGTCCGCACGACCACCCTGCAGAAAGGCAGCCTGAACGATTCGGTCACGGTCACCGGCACCGTGGTGTCCGGCGATGAGGCCAATGTGACCGTGTCCGACAGCGTCAAGACCTACAAGGTGGCTACCGTGGAGGCCGAGGTGGGCGACACGGTGCAGGAAGGAGACGTTATTGCCACGCTGGACACCACCGACCTGGAAAAGCAGATCGAGGATGCCCAGCAGAGCTACAACGATAATCTGCAGGCCGCCCAGACCAGCTATGACCGGGCGGTGGATGACTACAACACTTCGGTGGTGCAGCACGACAACAACCTCATCGACCTGCAGGCCAAGATCGACCAGGCGGACGAGGCCCAGGCTGACGCGGAGGAAGCCCTGGAAAAGGCCAAGTCCGACCGGGATGCCGCCCAGAGTACCTATAACGCGGCCATCAGCGATTACAATTCCCTGGTCAGCGACTTCAATATGGTCAAAGCCCAGATCGACAGCTATACTTCTGCGTATAACAGTGCCTCCGATGCTTTGAACGCGGCACTTTCCGCCCTGAACAGCGCCAACAATGCAGTGACGGCCGCCCTCGGCGAGCAGCAGAGCGCTCAGTCGGCCTATAACGCTGACCCCAGCGACGCCAACAAGCTGGCGTTGGACACCGCCAACAGCAAGGTGGAGGCGGCCACTGCTACCCAGAAGACGGCCCAGACTACCTATGACAGCGCCCAGGCTGCGGCGACCAAGGCCCAGCAGGACCTGTCCAATGCCCAGAGCAGCTGCTCGGTCACTTCCCGTGGCCTGTACGGGTATGCGGCTATTGAGCAGGCGGTGAATGCGGCGGAACAAGCCAAGACTTCCGCCGAAACTGCCTACAACCAGGCCCAGAACCAGGTGTCCACCGCCGAAACCCAGGTGGAAACGGCGGAACAGCAGGTCAAGAGCGCCCACGATTCCTACGATAACGAGAAAAACTACTCCAACATCAAGACAAAAGCCCAGGCTGTGGAGGATGCCAAGACCAAGCTGGACCAGGCCAAGCGGATTCCCGATAACCTGGAAACCCTGCAGGATTCCCTGGCTGATTGCACCCTGACCGCCACCATGTCCGGCACCATCACGGCGCTGGATGCCACGGTGGGGTCGGTATGCGCGGGCACTGTTGCCACCATCCAGGACACCGACGCCCTGGTGGTGGAGGTGACCATCCCGGCGGATGATGTGCCCGGCCTGGAAACCGGCATGTCCTGCCTGATCACCTCCGATGCCACCGGCGACACCCAGATCGCCGGCACTTTGACCCAGATCGACCCTGTGGCCAACGACCAGGGCACCTTTGGCGCCAAGGTCCGTGTTACCGGGGAAGCAGAAGACCTGCTCATCGGCATCCAGGCCCAGGCGGAGATCATCAAGAGCCAGGTCACCGACGTGTATGTGGTACCTATCGACGCAGTAGGCACCGCCGAGGACGGCACGCAGTATGTGCTGCGCAAGACCGGCGGCGAAGGGGTGGATATGACCTTTGAGCAGGTTACCGTCACCACCGGCGATTCCAACGATTATTACACCACCATCTCCGGCACCGACCTGCAGGAAGGGGATGTGATCCGCTCCAGCGCCGACCTGACCCAGGGCATCGTGACCGCTACCGACCCCACGGAGCAGATGATGATGGCCATGAACGGGGACACGGGCGCCGCGGGCGGTCCGGCCCCGGAAGAGGATGCTCCCGCTGATATGGACCGCGGCGGCGGAGCTGCACCCGCCGGTGATGCCGGCAGCATGGCGGGAGGAATGTGACCATGGCCGACAGCAAGCAGACCGGCCGTTCCGGCAAACCCGCTGCCCCGCGTCCGCTCATCCAGATGCGGGGCATCCGCAAAAGCTACTACATCGGCCATCCCAATGAGCTGGAAATCCTCCACGGCATCGACCTGCAGGTCTGGCCGGGGGAATTTGTGGCCATTGTGGGCGAATCCGGTTCCGGCAAGTCCACCCTGATGAATATTATCGGCGTGCTGGACAAGCCCACCCGGGGCAGCTATATTCTGGACGGCGTCAACATCCACGACGCCAAAGACAACCAGTTGGCGGCCATCCGCAACCAGAAAATCGGTTTTGTCTTCCAGACCTACAACCTCATCGGCCGCCAGAGCGCCCTGAAAAACGTGGAACTGCCCATGCTGTACGCAGGGGTCCCTGGCGGCGAACGGGCCCGCCGCGCCAAAGAATGGCTGACACGGGTAGGCATGGGCGACCGTATGCGCCACCAGCCCAACGAACTTTCCGGCGGGCAGAAACAGCGTGTGGCCATCGCCCGGGCGATGGTCAACAACCCGGCCCTGATCCTGGCCGACGAGCCCACCGGCGCGCTGGACAGCGAAACCAGCCGCGTGGTCATGGACCTGTTCCATGAAATGCACGAACGCTACCACAAGACCATTGTGCTCATCACCCACAACCCGGCCCTGGCCCAGGAGTGCCAGCGGGTGCTGACCCTGAAAGACGGGCGCATCGTGGGGGAACAGAAAGGGGGCGGTGTCCGTGGGGCTCTCTAATATTCTGGAAAACATCAGCATGGCCTTTACCAGCCTGAAAAGCAACAAGATGCGCAGTCTGCTCACCATGCTGGGCATCATCATCGGCATTGCGGCGGTGATCGCCATCGAAACGGTGGGCGGCAGCCTGACCGGTTCGGTTACCGACAGCATGTCCGGGATGGGCGTGGGCAACATCACCGTGAGCCTGACCCAGAAGGACAGCGATGACACCAGCGGCACCTCGGCGGGGGTGACGCTGCGCCGGTTTATGGACAGCACCCCCGGCGCCGACGACCTGATCACCGACGAAATGATCGAAGAGTTTGAATCCACCTTTGCCGACAAGGTGGCACGGGTGGACCTGACCCGGGATGCAGGCACCGGCACCATCGATAAGTACGGCGACCCGGACACCACCATCTCCGCCACGCTGACCGGTATTTCGCCCGCCAGCCTGGCCGCCAAGGAAACCGACACGCCGCTACTGGCCGGACGCTGGCTCACCGATGGGGATGCGGGCAAGTATCTGTGCGTGGTATCGGAAAAATTCGTGCAGCAGGCCATCGGCACCAGCAACGCCGACGCCCTGGGCACCCGGGTGGTGCTCACGGTGAACGGCATGCCGTACGCTTTCTATGTGGCGGGGGTCTACCAGTATGTGGAGGACCAGTACGCCAGCATGTTCGGCGCCCAGGATGATGACTCCATCCAGACCACCGTCTACATTCCGCTGGAAACCGCCCGGTCCATGACCGGCGCGGAGGAAGGCTACCAGAGCATCACGGTGGTTTCGGCTTCGGGAACGGATGTGACCTCCTTCGTGGATGTGGTGGGGGACTACTTCGCCAGCTATTACACCCGCAACGATACCTGGACTGTCCAGGCCACCAGCATTTCCAGCCTGGTGGAATCCATGACCGAAATGCTGGACACCATCTCGCTGGGCATCTCGGCCATTGCGGCCATCTCGCTGCTGGTGGGCGGTATCGGTGTTATGAACATCATGACCGTGTCGGTCACCGAGCGCACCCGGGAGATCGGCACCCGAAAGGCGCTGGGAGCTCCCAGCTCGGCCATCCGGCTGCAGTTTATCACCGAATCTATCGTGCTCTGCCTCATCGGCGGGGCCATCGGGGTGGCGCTGGGCGTTTCCATGGGTATGGGGCTCAGCAGCCTTATCGGCTTTGCGGCCAAGCCCAGCCTGTCCGCCATTCTCATTGCAGTGGGCTTCAGTATGGCCATCGGCGTCTTTTTCGGGTATTATCCCGCCAACAAAGCGGCCAAGCTGGACCCCATCGAAGCACTGCGTTACGAGTAAAATACCCCTTGCTCACACCCGCCGCCTTTGTGCCGCGGGTGTCTTTTGTTTTGAACCGGTTTGTGGTATACTGAGGGGCGGTATAGAGGAAAAGAGGGAGTTCCATGCAACAAGAACGATTGTTTACCAACCGGCAGCTGATCCGTCTTTTGTGGCCGCTGGTCATTGAGCAGGCCCTGGCCATTCTGGTGGGCATGTCCGATACGGTCATGGTTTCCAGCGTGGGCGAAGCCGCCATCTCCGGCGTGTCGCTGGTGGACATGATCAACAACCTGATCATCAATATTTTTGCGGCTCTGGCCACCGGCGGTGCCGTGGTTACCAGCCAGTTTCTGGGTGCCCGCAAGCCGGAGGAAGCCTCCCGCAGCGCCGGACAGCTGGTCACCCTCAGCGCATTGCTGGGCGTGGCTGTGGCGGCTTTCTGCCTGCTGCTCCGCGCCCCCATGCTGCGGCTGTTCTTCGGCAGTATTGATGACAGCGTCATGCATGAAGCTCTGATTTACTTCACCATCACCGGCCTGTCCTACCCGTTTCTGGCACTGTACAACGCCGGCGCGGCCATTTTCCGCTCCACCGGCAACAGTGCCGTGTCCATGAAGGTCAGCGTCTTCATGAACCTGATCAACATCGCGGGCAACGCTCTATGTGTCTATGTGCTCAGGATGGGCACAGCCGGCGTGGCAGTACCTACCCTGGTTTCCCGTGCGCTGGGCGCGGTCATCATCCTGTATCTGGCAGCCGCCCATCACGACAACCCCGCCCGGGTCACCTGGGACGGCGTGCGGCACCTGCAGCCTGCCATGGCCCGCAATATTCTGTATATCGGTATCCCTTCGGCCATGGAAAACAGCCTGTTCCAGCTGGGCCGCGTGCTGGTGGTCAGCATGATCAGCGTCTTTGGCACGGTGCATATCTCGGCCAACGCAGTCGCCAACAACCTGGACAGCATCGGCTGCATCGTGGGGCAGGCCATGGGCCTGGCCATGATCACGGTGGTGGGCCGCTGTGTGGGTGCCGGGGACCTGAACCAGGCCAGCTACTTTACCAAGAAACTCATGCTGTGGGACTATATCGCCCAGGGCGCTACCAACGCACTGGTGCTGATCTTCCTGCCCCAGCTGCTCAACCTGTACACCCTGTCCGACGAAACCTGGAAGCTGGCCTGGCTGCTGGTCATGATCCACGCAGGCAGCGGCATCCTGCTGTGGCCTGCCTCCTTTGTGCTGCCCAACGCCCTGCGCGCAGCCAATGATGTCAAGTTCACCATGGTCACGGCCATCTTCTCCATGATGGTCTGGCGTCTGGGCTTCTCCTACATCCTCTGTGTGCAGATGGGCATGGGCGCCGTGGGCGTCTGGATCGCCATGGTGGTGGACTGGGTGTTCCGCGTACTTTGCTTTGTGGCCCGGTTTGCCACCGGTGCCTGGAAAAAGCGCTGCACTCCGGCGAAAACCGTCTGATGCACCGCTGCCTGATTTACTTTGAAAGGACACAACTATGAAGAGATTCATCAGCTGGAATGTCAACGGCCTGCGTGCCTGCCTGAAAAAGGGATTTGCCGATTCCTTTGCCGCCTTTGATGCCGACGCCGTCTGCCTGCAGGAAACCAAGATGCAGCCCGGCCAGGCCGATTTTGAGCCCGAAGGCTACACCGAATACATCAACAGCGCCGAGAAGAAGGGCTACTCCGGTACCCTGATCTACACCCGCCTGCGGCCTCTCAACGCCTGGAACGGCATCGGGGTGGAGGCCCACAGCCATGAAGGCCGGGCCATCACCCTGGAGTTTGAAAACTTCTACTTGGTCAACCTGTATGTGCCCAATGCCCAGAACGAGCTGGCCCGCATCGACTACCGCATGGAATGGGAGGACGACCTGCGCGCCTACCTGCTGGACCTGGACGCCAAAAAGCCGGTCATCGTCTGCGGGGACCTGAATGTGGCCCACCAGGAGATCGACCTGAAGAACCCCGGCCCCAACCGGGGCGCGGCGGGCTTCTCCGACCAGGAGCGGGGCAAGATGACCGAACTGCTGGCCGCCGGCTTTACCGACAGCTTCCGCTACCTGCACCCGGATGTCACCGGGGCGTACAGCTGGTGGAGCATGCGGTTCCGCGCCCGGGAACGGAACGCGGGATGGCGTATCGACTATTTCCTGGTATCCAACCGCATTGCGGACAAGATCCGGGTGGCCGATATCCTGCCCGACGTGATGGGCAGCGACCACTGCCCGGTCCGCCTGGAGATCGACCTGTAAAAAAGTGCATATTTTTTCCGGCCCGCTGCAAAATGCCGCGGGCCTTCTTCGTAGTATAGAATAGAAACGTTTCGAGCAAGGAGGTGAGGGGCACGGAATCATGAACAATCAGGAGTTTTCTGAACTGATGCGGCAGTATCAAAAACTGGTCTACACCGTCTGCCTGCAGTTCGTCCGCGACCCTCACACCGCCGAAGACCTCACCCAGGATACGTTCCTCTCCGCTTACACCAGCATCGACCGGTGCGACCCCGCCTATCATAAGCAGTGGCTGGTGCGTGTGGCGGCCAACAAGTGCAAGGACCACCTGAAAAGCGCCTGGGCGCGCAAGGTGGAAGCCCAGGACCACGAAAGCCTGCCCGAACCCCGGGGCACACCCCCGGCGGGCAGCGCCCTGGCCGCCGCCGACCCGGACCCGCAGGACCTTCTGATCCAGAAGGACAACGCCGAGGAGCTGGACACCATGGTCCGCGGCCTGCGGGAACCCTACGGCAAGGTAGCCACGATGTACTTTTTGGAAGAACGGCCGGTGGCGGATATCGCCCGGCTGTTGGGGCGGCCCCCCGCCACGGTACAGAACCAGCTGTTCCGGGCAAAAGCCATCCTGCGCAAGCAGATCACCGAAAGGAGGCAGGAGTAACATGACCGAGAGCATGGCCCCTTATTTTGACAACAACAATTTGTTTGACAACGCCGGCTGCCTGACCCAGAGCGGGTTGGAAGCCCTGCGCGATGACCGCCTGGACGATCTGGGCCGGCTGGAAGCCGCCGAACACCTGACCTTCTGCGACCGGTGCCTGGCACGGTACACCGCCCTGCTGGAAAGCATCCAGCTCTCGGCGCCCATGCGGGACCTGATCCCCCAGGTACAGGCCCTGATGCGGATGCGTACCTTCCGGGTCATGACCAACCGATATGTATCGGTGGCCGCCGCCATCGTTCTGGCACTGGCCCTGTGGCGGTTCGGTTTGTTCGGGGCCGCCCCCAACGCCGCTCCCCGCCCCCAGGAAGAACCCCGCCAGAACGCCAGCATCAGCCAGATGCTGGGCAGCGCCCTGAACGGCGCCAGCGAGGGTCTGCAGAACGTCCTGGGCAGCATCCAGGACACCGCCCTTAGCGGCTGGGCACAGCTTTCAGATAACAACCGGCAAAATCACGGCCACGCGGCCGCCACTGGAGAGTGAACACCATGAAAAAGAACGCATTTCTGACTTTTATCTTTGCCTGCATTCCGGGTGCCGGGCAGATGTACTACGGCTATATGCGCCGCGGCCTGTCCCTCATCACCCTGTTCTGTGTGGCGTCCGGTATCGGTGCCATCATTCCGCCGGTGCTGCTGGCAGCCCCCATCATCTGGATGTATGCCTTCTTCGACACCTATGACCTGATTCGGTATCTGGTGTCCGGCAGCCCCAAACCCGACGATTTCATCTGGGGCGACCGCATCGACCTGGGCCGGTTCAAGCCTTTCACTCCCCGCGGCAACCGCATCATCGGCTGGGTGCTGGTGGCCTGCGGTGTGTGGGTGCTCTTTGACAGCTGGATCGCCCCCATGCTGCACGACCTGTTCATCAGGCTGGGCATGGAATACCTGTACTACAACCTCATCGGCCAGCTGCCCACCGTCATCGTGGCTGCTCTGCTGATCTACTTCGGCGTGCGTCTGCTGGGCCGTTCGGCGCCCGGCAAGGGGGACAACAACGCCATGCCGCCCTATCCCGGGGAACACGGCGGCCAGGATATGCCGCAGTAAATCTCCCATTCCGGCACGACGGGCCAGGCCCTGACTTTGCCCGCCTGCTTTTTTACTCCAAAATGACAATACGAGGTGTATTATAATGGATGAAAAATACAATGCGGCAGAACAGCAGACCGCGCAACAGACCGTTCCTCCCACGGATACCCGGCCTTCTGCGCCGCCCCGGAAAATCCGCCGCGTGGGTACCTTTACCTTCGGCTTGCTGCTGGTGGCTGCCGGTATCGTGCTGATCCTGCGCTCCTTCCTGCCGGAACTGGACCTGCGTTTTGTGATCAGCCTGTTCCCGGTGGCGCTTATCGCCCTGGGCATTGAGGTCCTGGTCTATGCGGCTCGCCCCAACGTGCAGCTCAAGTACGACGGCCTGAGCATTTTTGTCTGCATCCTGATTATGATCGGGGCGGGGTGCGCTTCGATGGTGATGCAGCTGTGGAATGAGTACGGCCCCACCGCCCATGCGGCCGAGATGCGCCTGGGCGATGAACTCCAGAAGGATGCCACTGCGACCCTGCGCGGTGTTTCTGAACTGAGCAGCGATATTTACGACCTGAGCGTGGTGATGAACCTGAACCATGGCGTTTCCGACCCGGCGACGGCGCAGGTCCAGTCCGGTGATGACTGCGAACTGTATGTCACCGTTTACCAGAATGTCTACAACACACCGGAAGCCTTTGCCGCCATGGCCCGCCAGGTGGTGGACGCCTGCCAGGCCGACGGACTGCCCTTCAACCGGTATCGCTTCGACACCTACATGCGGGATGTGGCCGACAACAGTGTGACCTACTCTCTGGACCTGGACAATGCCTGGCAGCTCTCCGCCGACGCCGCCACCCTGGCCGGAAACGTGTACCAGTCCTACTGGTATGACGGCAACAGTTTCTCCAGCTACGATAATATGCAGGATTACCGCCAGGAGGAAATCCGCAGCAACCTGTCGGAGGAATACCAGGAAAAATACGGTGAATATCCGACAGAGGAATGGCTGGATGAACAGATGGCTGCTCTGGGTATGGCCACGGCGGAATCCGCGGCTCCGACCGCACAGGAAGGCAGCACCGGGGATGCAGTGGCGATGGGATACTACGAATGACCCGGAAAAAACTTTGCTGATTTTTGACACAGATTTGACTGCCCGATGGACTTTTGCGCCGTCGGGCGTCTTGTTTTTTTGGTGACAAAATGTTACACTTATACAAGATTTGCAAAAATTGTATAAGTTGGAGGCATGATTCCATGGGGCTTCTGAAGGGCTACACCAAGCAGGAGATCAGCTGGATGATGTACGACTGGGCCAACAGCGCCCATTCGGTCATCGTGGTCACGCTGCTGCCCATCTTCTTTGACACCGTCGCCGGGTACACCGCAGACAGTGTTTCCAGCATGTCGACCTGGGGCTACGCCACCAGTATCGCCATGGCCATTGTGGCCATCGCGGCGCCGTTTTTGGGCGTTTTCGGGGATATCCGCGGTATGCGCAAGCGCCTGTTCTCGGTGTTCATGATTCTGGGTGTGGTGGCCGTTGCCCTCATGTCCTTCACCCCGCTGATGGACTTTACCTCCTCCACCGCGGCCGCCGGCCGGGTGGCCGGGTTCATCCTGGTGCTGTACATCCTCAGTGTCATCGGCTTTGATGCGTCCGCCATCTATTACGATGCGTTCCTCACCGATGTGACCACGCCGGAGCGGATGGACCGCGTGTCTACCATGGGCTATGGCCTGGGGTACATCGGCGGTTCCACCATCCCGCTGGTCATCTTCCTGGTCATGAACCTGGTGGGCGTGCCTATGCTCACCTGCCTGGCGGTGATTTTTGCCATCACTGCCATCTGGTGGCTGGTGTTCAGCCTGCCGCTGTTGAAAAACTGCCAGCAGACCTCCGGCAAACCCTATGAAAAGGGCGATGTGGGCCGCAGCATCCGGGGCGTGGGAACCACCATCAAGGAAATCATCGCCAACAAGCCCATGCTGGTGTACATCCTGGCCTACTTCTTCTACATCGACGGCGTTCACACCGTCATCAGCATGGCCACCACCTACGGTACCAACCTGGGTCTGGATTCCACCGGCATGCTGCTGGCCCTGCTGCTGGTGCAGGTGCTGGGCCTGCCGTTCTGCCTGCTGTACATCCGCCTCAGCGCCAAGTTCGGCGCCCGGGTCATGGTGGGCGCTGGCATCTGCGTGTACATGTTCATCTGTATCTTTGCCTTCTTCATGCGGGACCTGTGGCAGTTCTGGGTGCTGGCTGTTCTGTGTGCCACCAGCCAGGGCGGCATCCAGGCACTGTCCCGCTCCATGTTCGGCAAGCTCATTCCGGATAAGGACCGCAGCGGCGAGTTCTTCGGCTTCTTTGATATTTTCGGCAAGTTCAGCTCCATCATGGGGCCGGCCCTGGTGGGCGTGGTCAGCTCCGCCGTGGCCAACAGCATGCTGAAATCCCAGGGCCTGACCGCCCAGACCGCTACGCCGGAACAGGTGGACGCCATCAACGCGGCCTCCAGCCCCTTCGGCATTGTGTCCATTCTGCTCATCATCGGCATTGGCGCCGTGCTCTTCTTCGCGGTTCTGCCGCGCACCCTGAAGGGCAAAGATCTCTCAATTTAAGGAAATTGGGCCCGCATTGACAATCCAACCGGCGGGCAGTACAATAATGGGGTATGTGGGTTTCGGCCCTCATACCCCGTTTATGTTATCCGAACAGGAGGGCATTTCTCTATGCCGGAAGGCTATACCCATGTGCGAACTGCCCGGCGGGCAGCCGAATCCATCCATTATAAACTGCATTGTCCCACCGCGTTTGCGGCGGGGGCCAACGGTCCGGACAGCTTTTTCAGCTTTGAGATCTGGAAGAGCAAGGCAAAACGCCGGTATGACCTGCCGGAACTGGGGGAACGCATGCACGACGAAGCCACCGGGGCGTTCCTGTGCAGCCTGATCCGCCACGTCAAGACCGGCGCCCAGGTGGAATATGCGCTGGGCTTCCTTTGCCATTACGCCGCCGACACGGTGCTGCACCCGTATGTGGTGGCCATGTGCCAGCCCGGGCAGCCCTACGCCGGCAAAGGTGGACACGGGTACTTTGAAATCGCCTTGGACTCCACCCTGCACGCCGAGGATACCGGCGTTTCCCAGGTCCCGGCGGACGATGCCTCCCCGGTGCCGCAGGGAACGGATCTGGCCGAGATCGCGGCGCTGCTGCACACCGTTCTGCTGGAAGTGTACGGCGCCGACGTGACCCCGGAATGCCTGGCCGATGCCTTCTACTACTTCAACCGGGTGCGGCGGCTGTTCCCCAGCCGGCACGGCATCCGCAAGGCATTGTTCTATGTGGTGGAAACATTCTGGAAAGGCCGGGGCTTTTTGACCGGGCATGTATCGCCCCGGGCATTGCGCCTGGATTTGCCCGACGAGTGGACCGACCCCGCCACCGGGGAAGCCCGCAAGGGCGGCGCTTTTGCCCTGCTGAAAGAGGCGGAGCGCCGCAGCGCGGTGTATATGACCGCTGCGCTGGAGTTCTGGATGGGCCACCTCACCGAATCCGAATTGTGCCGCCTGCTGGGCAGCATGGATTATACCACCGGCACCCCCACCGACCGCAGCACCATGCCTGCGGTGGGAACGCCGGAACCCAACACAGAAAAGGAGAAAACAACATGATCCGCATTACCATGGAAAACGGCAAGACCATCGATATTGAGCTGGACCCCAGCGCCGCGCCCATCACCTGCGAAAACTTTGAAAAGCTGGTCCGTCAGGGCTTTTATGACGGCCTGACCTTCCACCGCATCATCCCCGGCTTTATGATTCAGGGCGGCTGCCCGCTGGGCAACGGCACCGGCGGCCCGGGCTGGCAGATCAAGGGCGAATTCTCCGCCAACTTTGTGCCCAACCCCATCAAGCACACCCGCGGTGTCATCAGCATGGCCCGCGCCCAGAACCCCAACAGCGCCGGCAGCCAGTTCTTCATCATGCACGCTGACGCACCTCACCTGGACGGTCAGTACGCGGCCTTCGGCCATGTGGTTTCCGGTATGGATGTGGTGGATGAGATCGCCTCCGTCCCCACCGACTGGAACGACAAGCCCCTGAAGCCTGTCCGTATGCAGACTGTCCGCATCATCGACGAGGACTGATCCATACAAATATACAAATAAGAAGCCCGCTTTCCTTTCGGCACTGTGCCGGGGAAAGCGGGCTTTTTCTGTGCAAAATGGGAAAATCAGCGGAATAATCCGCCCAGGCCGCTGAACCAGCTGGTGATCTGACTGGTCTGGGCCTCCAGGTCCTGAATGGCCTGCATCAGGGCGGGCATCTGCTGGATAACCTGGTTCAGGGCATCCACATCCAGCTGGGAAAGTTTTTCGGCAATATCGGGCAAAGACTGCAGCAAGCGGTCCAGCTCGCCGGGCTCCATGGAATCCAGGCTGTCCTGCAAAGTACCGGCCAGGGTATCTACCTGTTCGGTGGCCTGGAGAATGCTCCGGTATGCCACGCTGCCGTGATAGAACAGCACCCCGAACCCGATGCACAGCACCGCGATCAATCCTACAAGCAGGCCGATGCAGATGCGCAGCAGGCGGGCATTGCGGTCGGCTTTGGCCTCCAGGCGGTCCAGCTGCTGCTTCCAGTCGGCAGGGGCAGGGGAGGTGTCGGCGGTACCGGCAGACTCGCTGCCGGGCAGGGGAACGGGCAGATGACGGGGTTCATCCATGACAGAAACCTCCTTTTCGGGCTCTGTGTTTTTGGAACACAGAACAGTCAGCCCTCCTTGGGCGAGGTGGATTGATCGGGTGCAGTCATCTCAAACCAGAACAGGGACCCGTGACCGACTTCACTTTCCACGCCGAAGGGGAATCCATGCTGCTGCAGGATGGCCTTGGTGATGGAAAGTCCCAGCCCGGTACCGGGCTTGCCGGCATTCTTGCGGGCGCGGTAGTACCGGTCAAAGATGTAGGGAAGGTCTTCCGGCGGAATACCGGGGCCGTGGTCCTCCACCTCCACCCGGCAGCCGCCGCCGGGCTTGGGGATGGCCCGCAGCACAAAGACGCCGTCCTCCCCGATATGGTGGGTGGCGTTGCCCAACAGATTGTGCAGCACCCGCTCCATCATGGCCGGATCGGCCCGCACCATGCACTCCTTGTCGGCCTCCAGTTTCAGGGTCCAGTGGTTCTGCTCGCAGACAGCATCGTACAGACCGGCCACCTCAAAGCAAAGGCCACTCATGTCGAAGTCCACCAGATTGGGCTTTTCCACGCCGCTCTGCACCTTGCTCAGCTCCATTACGCTGTTGACCAGGGCCGAAAGCCGGTCGGTTTCATCCACAATGATATTGCACTGTTCGGTGCGGCGTTCCTCATCCATGCCGGACAGGTCGCGCACCGTTTCGGCGTAGCCTTTGATCAGGGTCAGCGGGGTGCGCAGATCGTGGCTGACATTGGCCAGCAGTTCCTTTTCCAGCTCGGCCGAACGGCGCACCGCCCGGGCCATGTGGTTGAACTCCCGGGCCAGCAAGCCCAGTTCGTCCCGGCGTTTGACTTCCACCTGGACGTTGTAATTGCCGTCTGCCATGCGGCGGGCTCCTTCGGCCAGCTGGTGTACCGGGCGGGTGAACCACCTGCTGAACAGAATGGCCGCCAGCACGTTCAGGCCAAACAGCAGCAAAGCCACCGGGGGCAGCACGCTGCCCAGTACGTCGGCGGCGGTGGTGATCTGGGCCAGACTGGTGGATACCAATACCGCATACTGGCCGTCGGCGGTCAGTTTGCCCACCACCATCTGCAGGTTACCGCCGGAAGATACGGTTTCGCAGACGCTCTTTTTGGTAAAGACCAGCCCGCGCAGCCGCACCACCTCGGGGGTGTCCTGCTTCAGGCTGATCTGCCCGCCGAAGGAGTACTCGCTCTGGTGCAGTACGCAGGGGTACAGGCTTTCCAGGCACTGGACGTTGCTCAGGGTGGAATCACTGATATCCACACAGCAGTTTTCCAGGTTCAGGGAGCCGTCCAGGGCTTTTTCCAGGAAAGAAAGCCAGAAATCATCATCCAGGATCAGTTTGCCCAGTACCCGGCTGGACACCGGACCGTCGTTGGCGTCAATGAGTGCCACTACTGCATCGGCCTTGCTTTCCAGACTGGTGCGGATCTTGCGGTTGTACATGGGCTCAAGGGCATAGGTAATCAGCGCCCAGACCAGAATCAGGGTCAGGGTGGTCACGGCAAACAAAAACAGCATCAGCTGGCCGCGGACACCCAGCCCTCTGCGCGGCGCTTCCTCACCGCCGGCCGGCTGCGCGGGCTTCAGCTTTTTCCACATACGGAATCCCCGTCTTTCACAAAACGTCCGGGTCGAACTTGTAGCCGATGCCCCACACGGTCACGATGTAGCCGCGGCAGGGGCCCAGATGACCGCGCAGCATCTTGATGTGGGTGTCCACGGTGCGGTCCTCCCCGTAATAGTCGTAATTCCACACTTTCTGCAGGATTTTCTCCCGGGAAAGGGCAATGCCCCGGTTGTTCACCAGGAAAACCAGCAGGTCAAATTCCTTGGGGGTCAGGGGGGCTTCCTGCCCGGCCACCTTCACGCTGTGGCTGGCCGTATCAATGACCAGATCCCCGAAGGTGAACACACCGCCGGATTCGGCAGGGGCGGGCATGGTGCGGGCCAGCACGGCCTTCACACGGGCCACCAGCTCCCGGGGGGAGAAAGGCTTTACCACATAATCGTCGGCGCCGCCTTCCAGCCCGGCCAGCTTGTCATATTCCTCGCTGCGGGCGGTGAGCATGATCACCGGGGTGTTGATCTTGCGGGCACGCATCTCCCGCAGGCAGGTCATGCCGTCCATGAACGGCATCATAATATCCAGAATCACCAGGTCGATGCCGCCCTGGGACAAAATCGAAAGTGCCTGAGAACCGTCGCCCGCTTCGGCACAGGTATACCCGCTGTGCTGCAGATGTTCCCGGATCAGATCACGAATGCGCGGTTCATCGTCAACGACCAGAATTTTTGCCATACTTAAACCCTCCAGACCAAGGTCGCTTCTTTTCATATATTACCATAATACCGCGCACAGATGGGGGATTTGTGAAAGTTTTCTTAAAATCTTTTTCACGATTTTTTACAAAAACCTGCCTTGTAACCTCCGCCTTCCCGCGCTACAATAGGGAACGCAGCGAAAAAACGCTGCGGAAAGGGGGATTGTTCCCATGTTGGTCTGCATACTTGTGATTCTGCTGATTCTGGCAGCGCTTGTCATCTTTATGGTGGCGCCGGGACGACGCCGCAAGGAACCTCGCACGCCGTTTCTGTATATCAACTATGCCCACCGGGGCCTGTTCTCCAGGGACCAGTCCATCCCCGAAAACAGCTTGCCTGCCTTTGAGGCGGCGGCCAAAGCCGGGTACGGCATTGAGCTGGATGTGCAGTTCACCTCCGACCGGAAACTGGTGGTCTTTCATGATGACCGTCTGGACCGCATGACGCCAGAAAAAGGCTGGGTGCAGGACCATGACTGGAAAACCGTGGGCAGCCTGCCGCTGGCGGGGACGGCCTATACGGTGCCGCTGTTCTCTCAGGTGTTGGAAACGGTGGGGGGGCGGGTGCCGCTCATTGTGGAGATCAAGAGCCGGGTGGAATACAGCGGGGCCTACCTGGATGACCTGTGCCGTCAGACGCTGCAGGCTCTGGAAGGGTACAAAGGCCTGTACTGTATCGAGAGCTTCGACCCCCGGGTGCTGCGGCGCATCCGCCGCATGGCGCCCCGGGTGCTGCGGGGCCAGCTGGTGGACAGCTACCGCGCCAACCGCAAACAGGGCGTCCGTCCGGTCCATGCGTTTCTGCTCAGCCATGCTTTCGGCAACTTTCTGGGGCGCCCGGATTTCATCGCCTGGTGTCCCGACCGGGAAAACTGGGCCATCGCCCTGTGCCGCCTGCTGGGAGCCATGATGGTGCAGTGGACCATGGTGCCCGAACTGGACTGGCAGGAAGAGCAGCAGCGCTATGATGCCCTGATCTTCCAGTGGTATACGCCGGACCCGAACTATGGGGTCCCGGCATAAACAGCAGCCCTCCCGCATACCTTGCAGTGAAAGTTCTGTAAGGCAAGCGAGGGGGCTGCTTATGTTTTTGTTTACTGTAACCAAACCAAGGCTGCGGCAGGCCGGGGCGTTGGCTCTGTGTGCGGTCTGCCTGGCGGGCACCGTCACCGCCGCCGTACACTTCGCAAACGACAGCGTGACCGCGTCCGCGACGGTATCCGAGCAGACGGTTATCGAAACCACCCAGGACATTGCCACCTACTTCACCGGCTACGGGTTCGAGGTGGACCTGGCCACAGCGGCGGTGGATAAGGTGAAGATCCCCAAACAGTGGGACGACAGTTTTGCCGCCTTCAACCAGGTGGTGGAGGAGAGCGGCCTGACCCTGGAGGGGCATAAGGGCAAGACGGTGGAAAAGTGGACCGCCCTCTGCCCGGCCTTGTCCAACGGGGAAGACGATACCTACTGTGTGCTGCTGGTGTACAAGACCAAGCCGGTGGGGGCCTACCTGCTGGCAAAGCCTTCCGGTGAGGTGACCGGGCTTGTGTCGGCTGCCCAGCAGACGGCCGCCGATGCCGAAACCGCCGCGGCGGCGGAAACTTCCGCCGAAGTGCCGGACCTGACCGAGGATACCGCCCAGACCAGTGCGGGGGTGGTGGATGAAAGCGTATTCCCCACCGAATAAAGCAAAAACAGCCGGTACCGTTCCCGCAAAAGGGGAAGGTACCGGCTGTTGCGATGTCAGGGGATCACAGCAGACCGCCGAGCAGAATCACGACGATCAGGATGGGGACCACGAACTGGAAATAGGGCTTGAGCCAGCGGGGCATCTTGATGCCGCTGCCGGTGTTGGCTTCTTCCAGGTACTTGTCGAAGCCCCAGCCCCAGCGGCTGACGCAGAACAGCAGATAGATCAGGCTGCCCACCGGGAGCAGGATGTTGCTGACCAGGAAGTCCTCGCCGTCCAGCACGGTGCTGGTGCCGCCCAGAGGGGTGATAAAGCTCCACAGGTTGTAGCCCAGCACGCAGGGGATGCTGGCGATCAGGATCACGATGCCGCCGATGAGGACGGTCTTGCGGCGGCTCAGGCCAAAGTTGTCCATCAGGCAGGCAATGATGTTTTCAAACACCGCAATGACGGTGGTAAAGCTGGCAAAGGTCATGAACAGGAAGAACAGCGAACCCCAGATGCGGCCGCCGGTCAGGCTGGCAAAGACATTGGGCAGGGTCACGAAGATCAGCTGCGGGCCGCTGTCCGGGCTGACGCCATAGGTGAAGCAGGCCGGGAAGATGATCAGACCGGCGCAGATGGCCACAAAGGTGTCCAGGGCGCAGATGCGCACCGCCTCACCAGGCAGGGTGAAGTTGCGGTTCATGTAGCTGCCGAAGATCTCCATGGCGCCGATGCCCAGGCTCAAGGTGAAGAACGACTGGTTCATGGCGGCCACGGCCACGTTGATGATGCCGGCCTCGCTGGCGCGCTTCCAGTCGGGCAGCAGATAGAACTTCAGGCCATCCCCGGCGCCGGACAGGGTCAGGCTGTGGACCACCAGCACCAGGATCAGTACCAGCAGGGCGCCCATCATCCATTTGCCGATGCGCTCCACGCCGTTCTGCAGGCCAAAACTGCACACGATAAAGCCCAGAACGACGGTCACGGCCATGAACAGGCCCATCTCGCCGGGATTGGCCAGCATGGCGTTGAAGGTGGCCGCCGAGGTGTCGGCGGTGGCGCCCTCGAACGTGCCGGTCAAGAATTTGAAGAAATAGCTGATCATCCAGCCGTTGACGGTGGTGTAGTACATCATCAGCACCACGCAGCCCAGCAGACAGACCCAGCCGTGGAGATGCCACACGCTGCCTTTGGGCTCCAGGGCCTTGTACGCCTTGCAGGCGCTGCCGCGGCCCGCACGGCCCACGGCCAGCTCCATGGTCAGCACGGGCACACCCATGCAGATCAGGAACAGAATGTAAAAGAGCACGAACACGCCGCCGCCGTTTTCACCGGTGACGGTGGGAAAACGCCAGACATTGCCAATGCCGATGGCGCAGCCTGCGCTGATCAGGATAAACCCGAGGCGCGAGGCAAAGGATTCACGATTCTCCAAAAAAATTCCTCCTTCGATTTTCAAACACCGCTTTTCTATTATAACGGCTGCACCCGATGCAGGCAAGAAGTATTTTTGACGTTTTGCCGCAACCTGTACAGAAAAAAGCCGCCGCCTGCGGCAGCAGACGACGGCTGTAAAAGATTTTTAGGAAAATCAGCGGCGCTCGGCGATCTCTTCCTTAACGCTGGTCAGAAATTCATCGGCGGACATGGTCGTGGTGTCACCCTTGCGGTCACGGACGCTGACAGTGCCGGCTTCGGCTTCCTTGGCGCCCAGGACCAGCATGTAGGGTACACGGTCGACCTGCTGGGCCTGACGGATCTTGTAGCCGATCTTCTCGTTGCTCTCATCCAGAACAACGCGCACACCGGCGTCTTCCAGCTTGCCGGCCACTTCGCGGGCGTAGTCCAGGGTCTTTTCGCTGACGGGCAGCACCTTGACCTGGACAGGAGCCAGCCAGGTGGGGAACTTGCCGGCGTAATGCTCGGTCAGGATGCCGATGAAGCGCTCGATGGAACCGAAGCAGACGCGGTGGATCATGATCGGGCGTTCCTTCTCGCCAGCTTCGTTGACGTACTCCAGATGGAAGTTCAGCGGCATCTGGAAGTCCAGCTGGATGGTGCCGCACTGCCAGGTGCGTCCCAGGCTGTCTTCCAGGTGGAAGTCGATCTTCGGGCCGTAGAAAGCGCCGTCGCCCTCATTGACGATGTAGGGCATGTTCAGCTTTTCCAGGGCGTTCTTCAGGCCGTTGGTAGCGTCCTCCCAATCCTCATCGGAACCCATGGAGTCCTCAGGACGGGTGCTCAGTTCCACAAAGTACTTGAAACCGAACTTGTCGTACACCGAGTTGATCAGATGGACCACGTTGGCGATCTCGTCAGAGATCTGGTCGCGGCGCATGAAGATGTGGGCATCGTCCTGGGTGAAGCAGCGCACGCGGAACAGGCCGTGCAGGGCGCCGCGCAGCTCGTGGCGGTGGACCAGACCCAGTTCGCCCACGCGCAGGGGCAGTTCACGATAGCTGTGGGGCTGGCTGCGGTAAACCAGCACGCCGCCCGGGCAGTTCATGGGCTTGATGCAGTAATCTTCGCCGTCGATGACGGTGGAGTACATATTGTCCTTGTAGTGATCCCAGTGGCCGCTGGTTTCCCACAGATGACGGTTCATGATCATGGGGGTGGAAACTTCCACATAACCCGCCTTGCGGTGAATCTCACGCCAGTAGTCGATCAGGGTGTTCTTCAGCACCATGCCGTTGGGCAGGAAGAAGGGGAAGCCGGGGCCCTCATCGCAGAACATGAACAGGTTCATTTCCTTGCCGATCTTGCGGTGGTCGCGGCGGGCGGCCTCCTCCAGCAGCTTCAGGTGAGCATCCAGTTCTTCCTGATTGCGGAAGGCAATGCCGTTGATGCGGGTCAGCATCTTGTTGTTCTTGTCGCCGCGCCAGTACGCGCCGGACTGCTGGGTGATCTTGAAGGCTTTCAGGGCCTTGGTGTAGGTCAGATGAGGACCGACGCACATGTCGATGTATTCGCCCTGCTGATAGAAGCTGATGGTGGCATCTTCAGGCAGATCGCCGATGTGTTCCACCTTGTACTTTTCGCCGCGCTCCTGCATGAGCTTGACGGCCTCTTCCCGGGGCAGAGTGAAGGCCTTGATCGGCAGGTTTTCCTTGCAGATCTTCTTCATCTCTTTTTCGATCTTTTCCAGGTCTTCGTCGGTGAGCTTGGTGTCGCCCAGGTCCACGTCATAATAGAAGCCGTTTTCGGTGGCGGGGCCGAAGGCAAAATCGGCTTCCGGCCACAGGCGCTTGATGGCCTGTGCCATGATGTGGGCGGCGGTGTGACGGATGACGTGCAGTTCTTCTTCCTGCGGGCATTCCTTGACGGTGCCGTCATTGTAGATGACTTTCATACTTGCAACCTCCCTAGTTGCGGCGGCCCACGGCCGCCAAAACAAAATAAAAAACGCTCCACCCCATTCAAACACGGGGTGAAGCGGTCAATGCTCCACGGTTCCACCCGAATTGCAGGCAAGCGCCTGCCTCTCGTATCAGCTGTAACGGGCTGACCCGGCGGGGGTTCGCCCCCGCGCTCTGCGGTGGTAAGAAAAACGCCGTTCGCCAAGCCGCTTGCAGCACACCGTTTGCACGGCGGCGGCTCTCTCTGAAAACGCCGGTCAGCCTTTCCGTTTGTCCGCATCATCGCATTCATCAGGATGAAGTTACCGCTATTGTAGCGCGGCGGTTTTCAAAAGTCAAGCCTTACACAGAGCTTTATGAATATGGAACAATTTCTTGACAACCGTTTCAAATGAATATAAACTATAATCAGTATACAACGGTGTATGCAGTTAGACCGCGCGGTTCGGGCGGCACAGCATCGCCGAAGGGCCGCCGTCGCGGCGGGCACTGTATTTTATTTGGTATGGCATGCACGCAAGTTTGCATTAAAATAAACATGCTTTCGTTGCTTTTTATAGAGCTGGTCTTGGGGTATCACTGTCCCTGCCGCCTGGCGGCAGGTGTGTTTCAGCGTACCCTTTGACGGCGTCTGAACAGACAACAGCATCGAATAAAAGTAAGGCCCCGCTTCCGGCTGCGACCCTCAGGTTTACGCGCATTTTTCTGAATAAATTTGAGGAGTTGAAGCAAATGCCCACCATCATTACGGTGCTGGTGGTCGTTGTCATCGCCGCCGTGTGCGGGGTCGTCGGTTTTTATATCGGCATGACCTACCGCAAGCGCACCGCAGAGGCCAAACTGGGCTCAGCGGAAGAAGAGGCCAAGCGCATTGTCAACGACGCCATCAAGGCTGCCGAGCAGAAACGGAAAGAAACCATCATCGAGGCCAAGGACGAAGCTTTCAAGCTGAAGAGTGAAGCGGACAAGGAAATCAAGGACCGCCGCGCCGAAGTCAGCCGCCAGGAACGCCGCATGGACCAGAAGGAAGAAGCCCTGGACAAGCGCACCACCGCCGTGGAACGCAAGGAAGAAGACCTGAAAAAGCGTTCGGAATTGGTGGAAGCCCGCCTGGATGAACTGGAACAGCTCAAGCTGCGCCAGACCGAAAAGCTGGAAACCATCGCCGCCATGACCCAGGAAGACGCCCGGGCCGTCCTGCTCAAGCAGATCGACGATGAACTCACCCACGAAAAGGCCATGCGTGTTGCCGCCTTCCAGGCCAACATGAAGGACGAATGCGACAATCTGGCCCGGGATATGATCGGCCAGGCCATCGCCCGCTGCGCCGCCGATGCCACCAGCGAAGCCACCGTTTCGGTGGTGCCGCTGCCCAGCGATGAGATGAAGGGCCGCATCATCGGCCGTGAAGGCCGCAATATCCGTGCGCTGGAAACCGCCACGGGCTGTGACCTCATCATCGACGATACCCCCGAAGCCATCACCCTGTCCAGCTTCGACCAGACCCGCCGCGAGATCGCCCGCCTGGCGCTGGAACGCCTGATTGCCGACGGCCGTATCCATCCCGCCCGCATTGAGGAAACCGTGGACAAGTGCCGCCGGGAACTGGAACTGCAGATGAAGAAGGAAGGCGAGAAGGCTGTTATGGATCTGGGCATCCACAGCCTGCATCCCGACCTGGTCAAGCTCATCGGCCGCCTGAAATACCGCACCAGCTACGGCCAGAATGTGCTGAGCCACAGCCTGGAAGTAGCCTGGCTGGCCGGCCTGATGGCAGGCGAATTGGGCCTGAACGTTCAGCAGGCCCGCCGTGCCGGTCTGCTGCATGACATCGGCAAGGCTCTGGACCACGAGATCGAGGGCAGCCACGTTCAGATCGGTGTGGATATCTGCAAGAAGTACCGCGAGAATCCCGCCGTCATCCATGCCATTGAGGCCCACCACGGCGACGTGGAGCCCAAGACGCCGCTGGCGTTCGTCATCATGGCGGCCGACGCCATCAGCGCGGCCCGTCCCGGCGCCCGGCGTGAGAACATGGAAAGCTATATCAAGCGCCTGGAAACCCTGGAAAACCTGTGCAACAGCTTTGAAGGCGTGGAAAGCTCCTACGCCGTCCAGGCCGGCCGTGAAGTCCGCATCCTGGTCCAGCCCGACAAGATCAGCGATGATCAGGTCATCCTGCTGGCCCGCAGCATTGCCAAGAAGATCGAGGACGAACTGGATTATCCCGGCCAGATCAAGGTCAGCGTGATCCGCGAAAGCCGTGCCACCGAGTACGCCAAGTAAACCCCGATCCGCAAAAAATCATAGAAGGCCCTCCGGCTGTTTCGGCCGGAGGGCCTTCTTATGTGTTTGTATGAACAGAAAACAAAAGACGTTCTTCAAAAAGGGTGAGAATACTGCTTCAGGGAACATACGGGCAAAACAAAACCGGGATGCCCTTCTGGGAAGGGAACATCCCGGTGAAAATTTACGTTCAGACGGATGCCGTGTGGTTGTCGCTGTCGGCAGAAGCGGAGGATTCCATGTTGCGGCTGTTTTCCAGCTGGGAGTCACGCATCTGCTTGATGGTGGCCTCCAGGTTGAAGCTCTTTTCCATGGGCGCGTAGATGATCAGCAGGCTGGGAACCATGGGCAGCCACAGGTTGGTGAAGGGCAGAATGTACATGGACAGGGGGAAGAAGAGCAGGAACAGACCCCAGTAAACGGCCTGCACCGCAAGAGCCCCCACGCTGCGGGGCAGGTACCCCAGAAACAGCAGAATGGCATTTTTCAGGATACCGGGCAAAGGCATGTCCAGCAGGGCCAGCTGGGGCACAACGTAGGTCATCAGACCGGTGACCAGCACGATGCCGGCGATCAGAATCGTCCAGGCAACGACCGAGGTGCCCAGCGTATCCATGTGGAACAGGGTGAAAATCTGCATCCCCAGGATCAGGCCGAACACAGCGCCGGGCAGCAGGCAGGAACGGGCGTTGCGCTTCCAGGCGCGGCGGTAGGTGACCCACCAGTACCCGGGCTCATCGCGCAGGCTGCGCAGAACTGTATCGGCCATGCCGCATATCTGCGGAGCAGCAATCATGCCGCCGATCAGGCCGGCCGCAAACACGAAAATCAGGGCATGCGTCTGAACGGCCAGAATCATGCCGAACAGAAAGGGCAGCATACTGACGTATGCCAGCAAACCGGCTTTGAAGAAAGACCAGAAATCCCGGCCCAGAATTTCCAGAAGACGCATGAACCCTTTTTTGCGGGGCTCGTCCGGACGAACGCCGGGACCGGGACGATTGTAGCCACCACCGAAAATCGAAGAAAAAATGGACATGATATACCTGTCTCCTTTATGGATGAGTCTTGCTCTATTGTAACAGAATCGACGATTTTGTACAACCATTTCTTGTCATTCTGCATTGCAGGGTTGTAAAATTCCCCCGGGCGCCTTTACAAACCGGGCAAAAAAAAGTACAATAAGAACTATGACATTCCGGTTACAAACTCACCGGGACGCGGGTGTACCGAAGCGCCGCGGAAAAGAAACAAGGAAAAGAGGATCAAGCCTATGAAACGAACCCTCCTTTGCGTGCTGGCCGTTCTGGCAGCTTGTACCATGCTGGTGGCCTGCAAAAAGTCGGGGACCGATACCATCTCGTCGGAAGCCCCCGCGTCTACGCAGGAGCCCCAGGCTACTCCGGAGCCCACCCTGCCTCCGTACGAAGCCAATGTTCTGACCGGCGAAGCCCAGGACGAGAATTACCCGGTCGGACAGCGCATGACCGGTATCATGATCAACAACATCACGGTGGCCCGTCCGCAGCGCGGCCTGTCCCGTGCCCAGATGCTGTTTGAAATCAAGGTGGAAGGCGGCATTACCCGCTTCATGGCCCTGTTCAATGATTATAATGATATTGAGGAGATCGGACCCGTCCGCTCCGGCCGTGACCAGTTCTTCCAGCTGATCCTGCCCTGGCAGGCTCTGTATATCCATGAAGGCGAAAGCGTCTTCATGCGCCAGTATGCCAAGGAATATGAGTACGGCAACCTGAACAACTGCGATGGCGCTAATGGCTACCGCGATTATAACCGTGTGAACTGGCAGGGCCTGAGCTACGGCAACGGCCTGGCTCTGGAACACACCATGTACACCAGCGGCGAGAATATCAAGAAGTACATCGAAGACAACGATGTGGATATGAACCGCGATTACAATTCCACTTTCTTCAACTTCGTGGATTACCGCACCAACGAAGTGCGCGACCTGTCCAACAGCCTGGACAGCGCATACAGCGATAAGTATGGCCCGGTGGTGCAGGACGGCGAGTATGTGGCCATCACCCATTCCCAGAGCTATAAGACCCGCTTCCTGTATGATTCGGCTTCCACCACCTACAAGATGCAGCAGTACTACTCCACCGACGGTTCCTGGCGTGATACCATTGATGAAGAGTACGACCAGCAGCTGAACTTCACCAACCTGGTCATCATCTACACCGATATGGCCGCCTATCCCGGCGACAGCCACGACATCCAGAACGTGGACTACGGCAACGGCGGTATTGGCTACTACTGCTACGGCGGCAAGATTGAGAAGATCTACTGGCAGAAGGGCACCCCGCTGGAGGCGCTGCGCCTGTACTACCTGACGCCGGACGGCCAGTGCAGCGACCAGCAGCTGGACGTGAACATCGGCAAGAGCTATGTCACCGTGGTGGACATTGAAGAAGCTGCCAACCTGGAAACCGGTACTCTGGCGGACTTTGACCTGGCTGCCAGCGACGAGGCCACCAGCGAAGCTGTTGTGAATGAAGAGGATGTCGAGGCAGGCGAAGGCGAAGAGCTGGGCCAGACTCTCGATGAGATCAACGGCTGATTCTGACACAAAATAAAACCAAAAAGGCGCACAGCCGCTGCCCGGCTCACCCGGGCAGGCCGTGCGCCTTTGCGGCTATCATTCGGGGTGTGTGCCCCGGCACTGTATAGAGGGGAAACCTATGAGAAAATCCATCCGTCTGGCGGCGGCTGCGCTGTCTGTGATGATGCTGGCTGCCTGCTCGGTACCCGGTTCTTCGGAATCGTCACAGACGACTGCTGAACCCACCACCGAGCCCACCGCCACTCCGGCACCGGTCAACAACACCAACCCGCTGACCGGGCAGACCACCGAAACCGATTACAACAACCAGCGGCCCGTGGCCGTGACCCTGCGTACCGGGGATGGTTCTACTCCCCAGTGGGGGATTGGCAAGGCCGACCTGCTGGTGGAAGGCGTCAGCGAAGGGTATGATACCAGCCTGACCGCCGTGTTTGCCACCCGGACCGACATCAGCAAGGCCGGGCCGGTGGGAAAAGCCACCGACCTGGGGCTGCAGTTTGTGCTGCCCCTTAATGCGGTGCCGGTCCACATCGGCAAGACCATCTATGCCTCCAACCTGCTGAATGTGCTGACCTACCAGGATATGGACGGTCTGAATGTGGGCACTTCCGGTTTCACCTTTGATATGGACCGCTACACCAGCGGCTACCGGGAGGAAAACTGCTGGTACACCACCGCCGACCAGATCACCGCGGGCCTGGCCAATTACAGCATGGATACCACCGGCGCCAACATGCCCCTGTTCCATTTTGAGGAACGCACCGCGCCCGAAACCCAGAACGGGACCAACCTGTATATTACGTTCTCTGATACGGCTGGCGCCGAGCTGAAGTATGACGCCGCCAACGGGGTGTATCTGCGCCATAATATGGACGGAACCCCCACCATGGATGCCGATACCGGGGCGCAGGCTTCGTTCAAAAATGTGCTGGTCCTGTACGCGTCCAGCGGCATCAAGGATGATGGCTACACCCGCCAGTATGACCTGTCCGGCGGCACCGGACTGTATCTGACCGACGGTGCCTGGGAGCAGATCAACTGGACCAAGGGCGACGCTGCGGCGCCTCTGTCCCTGACCGATGCCTCCGGTGCCACGCTGTCCGTCAACCCGGGCAAGACTTATCTGGCCATCTGGGGCGGATACTACGGCCAGAAACTGCAGCTGTTTGCCTCCGATGGGACCGAACAGACCCTGCCGGAGAAACCGGCGCTGCTGGAAAGCGGTGTTTCGGATGAAGCGGCAGAAGCAGCCAAGCAGAACCAGGATATACAGAACAATCTGCTGGCAGCCCAGTCCGAGCTGGCCGCTGCCCAGCAGGCGGTGACCGATGCGGCCGCCACAGAGGACCCCGCCGACGATGAGGCCGCCGCCCAGCGCCTGACCGCCGCCAACGATGCCCTGGCCACGGCCCAGGCCGCTTATGATGCGGTCTTCGGCACGCCGACCCCGGCCCCGGAAACGGATGCCGCCCCGGAAGGGGATGCGGCTTCCAGTGAACCAGCGGCTGAATAATTTCCGTATCCAATAAAAAGCCCCGGCAGCCTGCAAACTGCCGGGGAATTTTATGCCTTTATAAAAAGGTGGTACATCAATCCAGATACCCGCGGGGCACCACATCGTAGGCTTCGGCCAGATGGTCCCGCATCCACATGGCGGTGTCCAGACGCAGGCTGTACCCGCAGCCCGGGTCGGTCATCCACTCTTCGGGATGGCGCTGGGGCAGGGCATGGCGGGCCAGCATGTTCAGGATCACCCCGCCGTGGGTCACGCAGGCGGCTTCCTCGGTGTGGGTCTTGATCATGAACTCAAACAGCTTCATGAGCATGCTGCCCGACCGGTCGGCAAAGGTTTGCCGGCTTTCGGCTCCTTCCGGGACCTTTTCACTGGTGGGGTCCATCCAGGCGGCAAAGTCCGGGTCCTTGGCCAGGTCGGTGAGCAGACGGTTCTCAAACACGCCGAAGCCCATCTCCCGCAGGTCCTGCAGCGCGATGGTGCGCACCCCCGGATACAGGATCTCGGCGGTTTCCTTGGCGCGCAGCAGGGGAGAGGTGAACACCAGCCCTACCTGGGGGTATTCAAACTGCTGCTTCAGCTCCAGCAGCCCGGCGCGGCCCTCCTCACACAGGGGCAGGTCGGTGCCGCTGCCGATATAACGGCCTTCCAGATTGGCGGAAGTCAGGCCGTGGCGGATCAGGTGCAATTTAAAGTATTTCAAAATACGTCCCTCCTGTGGGAAAAATGGCGCTGCAAAACGCAAAATAAAAGATTACAAAATTATTACAATTTGCAAAATATACCGTCCTTACCAGAATTTGGGGACACAATATTTGTACCCTGAACTTGTGTACAGGTCCAATATCTAGTTGGGACGGCACTCTTTTGCACAAACTGCCGAAAAAAATGCAAAAAACTTGACGAATTTGGTCTTTACAAAGCGTTTTTTCGCAGATATAATCAACACTATGTAAAGAGTGTGAAGGACGGCAACGACATGGCAATGGAATTCAACCGAATCATTACCCTGCTGCGGAAAGAGCGTGGCATCACCCAGAAACAGGCGGCCAGCGACCTGGGCATCAGCCAGGCGCAGTTATCCCATTACGAAAAAGGTATCCGGGAATGCGGCCTGGAGTTCGTGGTGCAGGTAGCCGATTATTACGGTGTTTCGTGTGATTATCTGCTGGGCCGCAGTGCGGAGCGCAGCGGTCAGACCATCAAGGTGGAGGACCTGCCCGAAGGCAGTGCCACCTCCGGCAGCGTCTACCATGGCAGTGTGCTGCCCACCATGTATAAAAAACTCATCGAAAATTCGTTGGACATCCTGTTTGATAAGCTGGACCAGTGCCGCGATAAGCGGGTGGTCACGGCGGTCAGCAACTATCTGATGCTGGCAGTCTACGGGATGTTCCGCCAGCTGTATCAGTCTGCCCCCAAGAACGTGGCCAGCCTGTTCCGGGTCAGCCCGGCCCGCTGGCAGCATGCCACCGAAGCCGCTATGGCCACCCAGAAAGGGGAACTGGCCGCGGTACTGGCCGGGGAGGATGAGGGCGGTCCCGCGCCCAACCCGGCGGTGTTCAACATGACCACCGAGAGTCTGGCCCGGGAATACCCCCGCCATGCCACCAGCCTGATGAATCTGGTCAAGAACAGCGAGGAAGCTGTGCGCGGCAAGCAGCACTGATTCCTTTTACAGCGATGCCAGTGCCCGGCGGCAGGCCCCGCAGATGGGCTTTCCGTGGAAAACCACCACGTCGTCGGATACATCGCCGCAGAATTCGCAGCAGCCTGCGGGGCGATACTTGCGCAGGATGATGCAGTCCGAATCGGTCATGATCTCCAAAGGGGTATCCGGCGTGATGCCGTATTGTTTGCGCAGGTCCTTGGGCAGCACGATGCGCCCCAGACCGTCCACATTGCGGATGATGCCTGTCGATTTCATGTTGGGTTCCCTCCCGCTCCATGCCCGCCGCGCCGAAAGGCGGTCCGGGCTTTTTTGTTGGGCCGAAAAACTATATTTGCTGTCGTATTCTGACATCGGCCGCAACTTCTTGTGGATAGTATACGATATTTTGGAAAATTTGTCAATATTTGGAAATAAAACCAGACTGCTGGTTTTTTATGCAAAAAGCCGCCGTCCCGCGTGATGCAGGGCGGCGACTTTTCCTGTGTACAGAATCCCGGAAAGAAGGATTCGTTGTCAGTTTTCGGCAGTCAGGGGCAGGGTCAGGCTGTGGGCGGTGTCCGCCTCGTAGCCGGGCTCGAAATAATAGCGCCAGGTGGCAATGGATGCCAGTTCTTCATCAGTGGCGGCGTAGTAGTCCAGGCGGCAGCTCCATACGCCGGTCTTGGGGTCCATGGTGGCGCTGGACATGGCACTGTGGCCGTTGATCATGGTTACCAGATCATCGTCATCGGGGATGATTTCGATGGGGCGGGACAACCCATAGGGAACCAGCTCATAGCTGATGGAGCCGTTTTCCATCTGGTAGTTGCGCACGGTGAAGCCGCTCACATCGGTGGTGGCCACGGTCACACCCTGCTTCATCTCCTCGGTGGTCAGGGTGCGCTCCTGGGAATCATATTCCCCTTTGTGCACCACCGGGGTCAGGGTCAGCTCGGTGGCGCCGTCCCCTGGCGAGGTGACATCATAGGTCGAGGGTTCGTTGCCGCTGTAAATGATTTTGCTGGAAACAGCATACAGCTCTTTTCCGGTGTTATCGGTCATCAACAGCATTTCGGGACTGAATCCCCAGGTGGTACCGTTCACAGTGACGTTGTCCGGCTCCAGAAGTGCCGGATCTTCCCCAAGGTCCGTCACCATCACGCCGCCCACCGGGCCGAAAGCCAGGCGCCGCAGGCGCAGGGGAGCGTCCACAACTACCTTGCCTTCCAGGTCTGCGGTGTAGGTCTGCCCTATATCGTAGATGCCGGGCTGGGCGCTCAGGCTCTGGGCCCGCACCTGGGCGGCATCCAGGGTGAAGGTGAAGGACCAGCTGCCGTCCACACCCAGGGCGTTGTAGCATTCATCCAGATTGACAGTCAGGGTGTCACCCTCCGGCAGGTCGATGAGGTTGTAATGCACCCAGACCTGCAGGGTGTTGTCATCCACCCGGTAGAAGTCCTGTACCTGATAGCTGGCCGAGCAGACGGCCTGCCCGTTGATGAGGGGCCCCTGGCCTCTGTCGCCGTCAAAGGTGGGCATCCAGCCCAGCAGGGCGCTCAGTTCGCTCTGGCCGAAATAATCGCTGCCCCCCGGACGGTTCAGCAGGTCGGGGATCAGGTTGTCCTTGCGGATGGTCAGGAACAGGTTCATGGCGGCGGTGTCCATGGAAACGCTTTCCAGCGTCATGGAAAGGCCGTTGCTCTCGCAGGTCTGGCCGATGGTCACGGTGTGGTCGGCCATGGTTTCGGCGGCAGTGGAAAAGCTGCCGTGGGGGGCGTCCAGAGCGTTTTCGGCAGTGGCAGGGTCGGGGGCGTCATCAAAGAAATGAATTTCGCCGCGGCCCAGCTGCAGCAGGGCGGGGCCTACCGCCGCTACCCCCAGGGACAGAGCACACACGGCGGCCACAGCGGCCGCAAAGACGCCGACTTTCCGCAGGGGACGGCGGGGGGCTCGGTGTACGGTGGGGGCGGGGACCGGTTGCTTCTCGTCCTGCGGGGGCTCCAGCCCGGCCTTCTCGCAGGCCATGGCCAGGATGCGGTCGCGCTGGTCGGCGCGCAGGGGGGCCTGGCCCACCGGCATCTCGCTCAGGCGGCCGGCCACGGAATCAGGATGTTCAGGTTTACGCATGGCAGGTTTCCTCCGTTTCGCTTTCGGTGAATCTCCGGCGCAGCTTGACGCGCCCGCGGGATAAGCGCACATTGACGTTATGTTCGGTCATATGCATCGCCCGGGCAATCTCCCGGGCGGGTTCCAGCAGATAGTACCGTCGCAGAAAGATGGTGCGGTCCGGTTCTTCCAGCTCCAGCACCAGCGCCTGGATGCGCTCCTCCGCCTCGGTGGGCTGGGGCGTCAGCAGCCAGTCCCCGGCGATGGCTTCATCCAGGGGAACGGTGCCCTTGCGGCGTAAAGCACGCCAGCGGGTGATGGCGGTGTTGCGTGCGGTCACGCACAGCCAGCCTTTCAGGCTCTGGGCGTTGTTCCGCAGCTGCGGCGCATGGCGCCAGGCGGCCACCAGTACATCGGCCACACATTCCTCGGCGTCCTGGGCGGCATCCGGCAGAACCCGCCGCACGATGCCGTGGATCATGGCGCCGTAATAGTCCAGCACGGCGGCCAGTCCGGTCTGCGGGTCACTGCATAGCAGCTCCAGCAGCTCTTGGTCATTGACAGTGTGCAAGTTGGTTTCCTCCTTTGTTGGGCCCTTCATCCATCCAGACGCCCGACCGGGCAAAAAAGTCACACGAAAAACAAAAATCCCCGCCCTTTTTGCAAAGGACGGGGACAGAACGGAAAACTCAGTAGCTCAGGATGTCCTTGACGGAACCGGACATGGAGAACAGCTTGGCCGAAATATGGTCCAGATAGACGATGCCCAGCTTCAGGCCGCTCTCGTCATTGTAGATGTCCTGCAGGTGCGGGGCAGCCTTGAAGGCCGCCTTCTGGGCTTCGGGGCTGTTGTCAAAGTTGGCAGTGCCCTGAATGCGCATCCACTCGCCGCGCTCGTTGGCAGCGCAGATCTCCAGATTGGTGTTGTCCAGCAACTGCTTGTAGGCAGCCTTATGCTTGCCGATGGCCAGGCACAGATGGTCCTTGTACCACATGGCAAAGCCCATGGGCCGCACACGCGGCAGATACCCGTCCACCGTGGCCAGATAGAACGTCGGGTTGTCTTTCAGAAATTGCATGATCTCTTCGCTAGGCTGCATAACGGTCCCTCCCCGTTGTATATGGTGAAAAAAGGTGAACCGGTGTGCCGAACTGCGCCCCAAGGGCTGCGTTCAGCAGCCGGACGGAAGCGTTTTGATGGCCGCCAGAATGCGGTCGGCGGCTTCCTTGGTGCGGTCGGCATCGCCGAAAGCGGTCAGGCGGAAATACCCTTCGCCGCAGGTACCGAAGCCTTCGCCGGGGGTGCCCACCACGCCGGCGGTTTCCAGCAGCCAGTCAAAGAACTGCCAGCTGCCCATGTTGCCGGGGCACTTCAGCCAGATGTACGGGCTGTTCTTGCCGCCGCAGTACCACACGCCGGCTTTGTCCAGCGCTGCGCCGATGACGGCGGCGTTGCGGCGGTAGTAGTCCAGATTTTCCTGGATCTCTTTCATGCCTTCTTCAGTGAAGACGGCGGCTGCCGCGCGCTGCACGATGTAGGCAACGCCGTTGAACTTGGTGGTCTGACGGCGCAGCCACATCTTGTTCAGGCTCATGCCTTCCCGCTCCAGGGCCAGAGGCACCACAGTGTAGCCGCAGCGGGTGCCGGTGAAGCCGGCAATCTTGGAGAAGCTGCATACCTCGATGGCGCATTCCTTGGCGCCTTCCACCTCAAAGATGCTGCGGGCCAGACCCGGCTCGCTGACAAAGCACTCATAGGCGGCGTCAAACAGGATGACGGCGTTGTTGGCACGGGCCCAGTCCACCCAGACCTTCAGCTGGTCCACGGTGTAGGTGGCGCCGGTGGGGTTGTTGGGGCTGCACAGATAGACGATATCCCCCTTCAGGGAATCGCTGGGCATGGGCAGAAAGCCGTTTTCCGCGTTGGCGGGCATGTACACGATGCGGCGGCCGGCCATGACGTTGTCATCCACATAGACGGGGTAGACCGGGTCGGGCACCAGCACGGTGTTGTCCACGTCAAACAGGTCCAACAGGTTGCCCAGGTCGCTCTTGGCGCCGTCGGAGATAAAGATCTCGGCGGTGTCCAGGTCCACGCCGTGGCCGGCGTAGTACTTCTGGATGGCTTCCCGCAGGAACGGGTAGCCCTGCTCGCTGGGAATATAGCCGTGGAAGGTTTCTTTGTGGCCCTGTTCCTCGCTGGCTTCGTGCAGCGCCTGGACCACGCTCTTGGCCAGGGGCAGGGTCACGTCGCCGATGCCCAGCCGGATGATGTCCTTGTCGGGATGAGCAGCCTGGAAATCCGCCACCTTGTGGGCGATGGTGCTGAACAGATAGCTCTCTTCCAGTTCCGCATAATGCTTGTTGACTTTCATGTGTTGGAATCCCCCCTGCAAAATAGGCTTATAAATGAACTTATTTTAACACAAATCCCTGTTTGGTGCAATGCGCATTACACAAGAACATCCTTGATCAGAATCGACAATCCGCCTCCGGCGCTGTGGATGAATTCTACCGCTTCGTCACTGTTGCACAGCTCGGCGGGAATCTTGATCTCGATGCCCCGCTCGGTCTTGAAGCTGCGGCTTTCCAGCCGCTTCATCCGGGCGGGGGACACGGTCACCCGGTCGGTGGGGGTCACACCGGTTTCGGCCAGGGCCTCGTCAAAAGCCGGGGCGGCCAGGGGGTACTGCTCCTCGATGCGGGCACGCACGTCCTCCACCGCGATGGTATTCTCCACCGCCTGGTTGCGCACCATCAGCTCCACGGCGGTTTCGGTGCCGCCGTCAAAAGGCGGTACGTCCTCCAGCTCGGCGGCTTCCGGGTAGGCGGCCTGCACGGCGGCCACAGCGGTTTCGCACACGGCTTTCAGCTTTTCCTTCTCGGGCAGGGCCTGGGTGCAGCTGAACACCCGGGTGGACAGGTAAAAGTCCTTCTTGTCGTCCAGGGTGTACCGCTTCTCGATGAGCCGGATGGTCAGGTTCGCCCGGTCGATGAGGGCGGCTTCATCCGCCTTGGGGCTTCCGGGCAGGATGGTCCGCTGGGGGGCGATGGTGCTGCACTGGCCGTTGCCCATAACGTTGGTCACATGGGTGTAGCCGGGACGGTAGTTCAGTTTGAGCACACCGTAGAAGGGCACGCCCTGCACGCTGAAGTCCACGATGGCCAGGTCCCCGGAAGGAATGTCCGGGTATTGCAGCAGTTGGTCGAAGACCACTCCCGCAATGCGGCGGGAAAGGTCGATGAAGTCCTGGTTCTGCTGCATCTCCTGCAAAAAGGCGGAGTCGGGCAGAAAACGGCAGTTTTTGCCGTCATCACTGGCAAAGGCCTTTTCCAGGCAGAGGGTGAAGTATTCGTACAGGTTGGCGTCCATGTCCATGGGCCGGTCGGACAGCACCGGTTCCGATGCCCCCGAATCCAGCAGGTGAAAGATGACCTGATTCAGTTTGATATCCATAAGGAGGGTTCCTTTCTGTTTCTGTCTTGCCACAGTATACCACATTTTGGCCTCCTTGGACAGAGGATACAACCCCCCCAAACGGCCATACTAGCCGGTGAAAGGAGGTGACCGCCCCATGAATTTTGCTCCGTACGGACCTGTCGGTCCCCGGTATGCCACCGACCTGCGGGGGGCACAGCCCGACCCCCATGCCCCCGCGCCGCCCCACACCCCGCGGTATGATGAATACCTGCGCCGGACGGTGCCTTCCCGCCAGAAGGCCGTCCAGGCCTTTCTGGACGGCAGCAGCCCCGGTGTGATGCAGAGCTATGCCCCCGGCGCCCGCCCGGGAAAGGACGGCTGGGTGGAAGATGACGAAACGGTGCGCCGCCTGATGGAATGGCGGGAGGATTCCCCCTATTGATACCGCTGCAAAAAAGAAGGCCCTGCCTGTGATGAACCGCCCCAGTAAAACCGGACAATGAAAAAAGAAGGCCTCCTGTGGTAGAATGGAACTACCACAGGAGGCCTTTGCTATGCCGAGAAAATACAGTCATATACAGGAACACGAGAAAGAAATATTGTGGCTTACAAAACCGCAACTTCTCAGACAGTCAATCTGGTGCTGGATACCATTCGACTCGCCGTAAAGAAAGAGAAAGTCGCCGGGGAGTTGCAGCTCCACAGCGACCAAGGCTTTCAATATACCTCACACGGATATTTTAAGCTAACTCAAGATTACGGCATTACGCCTTCCATGTCAAGACGTGGAAACCCCTATGACAATGCAATGGCGGAAAATTTCTTTTCCATTCTCAAAACAGAATGTATCTACCGCCAAAATCTCAAAACATTTCAGCAAGCCAACCAACTGATCGACGAGTACATCCATTTCTGCAATTACGAGCGGCTGCAAACAAAGACCGGCCTGGCTCCGCTCTCGCTTCGCCAGGCCAGTCTTTAATTCAATCCATTCTACTCTTGCAGGCCTCTTTTTTGTGCTGTTCGCACAATATGGGGCGGTTCACTGACAGGCAGAACCTTCTTTTTCGTTATTTCTCTTTACGGCATCTGGAAACCCGGTTCACCGGGCAAAATCAGATGGTTGTTCTCCAGAAGGCGGCGGAATTCCTCGTCCGGCATCTCAAAAGTGACATCCCGGACCATGGCTTTCTCGTGCAGCAGCACCTGCCACGGGGCGCCGTCCGGCTGCTGCAGAAACAGCAGACCCACGACCTCGCCCAGGTCCTTTACCGCCTCGTCTTCCAGTAGGGAAGGGGCCGGCACCACAAAGTAGTGGTCCACCATCCGTCCGTCCGCAAAGTCGTGTTCAATGGCGGCGGGCCACTCCTCCTCCGTCTGGGTGTTTTTGTACTGCATGCGCAGCGAAAGAAAATCCGCCGCAGAAAGTTGACTGGGCATGAGGCCCACCTCCTTTTACAGATACTGGAAAATCAGACGCGCAGGCTGGCACCTTCGCCGGTGCCGGTGCCGTCGTCGAACTCGTAGGTGTTGCCGGGCAGCAGGGCGTTGAGCAGGATGCCGGCAATGGCGGCGATGGCCAGACCGGACAGGTTGATGGACACGCCGGCCACCATGAAGGTCAGACCGCCCACCGAGTTGAAGCCCAGGGCGCAGACCAGAATGACCGCGGCGATGATCAGATTGCGGGAGTTGGTGAAGTCCACCTGGTTTTCCACCACGTTGCGCACGCCGATGGCGGAGATCATGCCGTACAGCACAAAGCTGATGCCGCCGATGATGCCGGCGGGGATGGAGTTGATGATGGCGTCAAACTTGGGGCTGAAGCTCAGCACGATGGCGAACACGGCGGCAATGCGGATTACCAGGGGGTCATAAATCTTGGTCAGGGCCAGAACGCCGGTGTTTTCGCCGTAGGTGGTGTTGGCGGGGCCGCCCAGCAGGCCGGCCATGCTGGTGGCCAGACCGTCGCCCAGCAGGGTGCGGTTCAGGCCGGGATCACGGATGAAGTTCTTGCCGGCGGTGGCGCTGATGGAGGCAATGTCGCCGATATGCTCCATCATGGTAGCCAGGGCGATGGGCACGATGGTCAGCACGGCGCTGATGAATTCGGGGCTGCCGTCAATGGCGAACAGGCCCATGGACTGGGGATGCACCGGAATGCCGAACCAGGCGGCGTCGGCCACAGTGGAAAAGTCCACCGCGCCGGTGATCAGGGCGACTACATAGGAAACGATGACGCCCAGCAGGATGGGCAGGATCTTGACCATGCCCTTGCCCCAGATGTTGCAGACGATGACAGTGCCCAGAGCCACAAAGGCCAGCAGCCAGTTGGTCTGGCAGTTGGTGATGGCGGAGGGCGCCAGGATCAGGCCGATGGCGATGATAATGGGGCCGGTGACCACGGGCGGAAACAGCTTCATGATGCGGCGGATGCCGAACACCGAGATCAGCAGGCTGAACAGCACATAGACCAGGCCGCTCAGAGCCACGCCGGCGCAGGCGTAGGGGAGCATTTCGGTGTTGGGGATGGTCTGCTGGCCGTTTTCATCCAGCAGCATGGGGGCCACGATGGCAAATCCGCCCAGGTAGGCGAAGGAAGAGCCCAGGAACGCCGGGACTTTGCCGCCGGTGATCAGGTGGAACAACAGGGTGCCCAGACCGGCGCACAGCAGGGTGGTGGAAACGCTCAGGCCGGTGATCAGGGGCACCAGGACCGTTGCACCGAACATGGCAAACATGTGCTGGATACCCAGCACCAGAACCCGGGGCTTGCCCAGGGTCATGGCGTCGTAGATGCCCTTGGAATAATCGGGCGTCTGCGGCGTCTGCTTTTTTTCTTCACTCATCGAACAAACATCCTCCTCAATTTCACACGGCGCCCCGCAACGGTTGCCGGGCACTCTCCATCCCATCATAGCAGAAACAGGGGTAGGGTGCAAGCCTGCCCTTGCCGTGGTGCCGCGGTTGTGCTAGGATAACAGTCATATAGAAGTAAAAGGGAGAGTTTGGTCGTGGAAAATCTTGTCTTCAGCATCAATGCCACCCTGCCGGTATTCCTTGTCATGGCCATCGGATGGGGGCTGCGCCGCCTGGGCTTTCTGCCGCCCGCCTTCTGCACCGCCGCCGACAAGCTGGTGTTCAAGGTCACCCTGCCCGTCATGCTGTTCTGCGATATGGCCTCGGTGGACCTGGTCCATGATTTCGACGGCAAATTTGTGGGGTTCTGCTTTGGCGCCACCATCCTGTCCATTCTGGTGATCTGGGCGCTGGCCCACCGCTTTCTGCGGGACAAATCCCTGGTGGGGGAGTTCGTCCAGGCCTCCTACCGCAGCAGTGCGGCCATTCTGGGTGTGGCTTTTATCCAGAACATCTACGGCACGGCTGGCGCTGCACCGCTGATGATCCTGGGCAGTGTGCCGCTGTTCAACGTCTTTGCAGTCACCATTCTCACGGTGGAAAACCCCACCCGGAAAGGCAAACTGCACCCTTCGGCGGTGCTGCGGGGCGTGGTTACCAATCCCATCATCCTGGGCATTGCGGCGGGGGCGGTGTTCAGCCTGCTGCCCTTCCAGCTGCCCACCCTGGTGGACAAGACCTTCAACAGCCTGGCGTCCCTGACCAGCCCGCTGGCGCTGCTGTCCATCGGCGCCTCCTTTGAGGGTGCCCGTGCGGTGCGCAAGATCGTCCCCACCCTCCTGGCTTCGGTGTGCAAGGTGGGCGTTCTGTGCGCCGTTTTCCTGCCGGTGGCGGTGCGCCTGGGTTTTCGGGATGAACAGCTCATCGCCCTGCTCATCATGCTGGGCAGCCCCACCACCCCCACCAGCTACATCATGGCCAAGAATATGGGCCACGAAGGGGTGCTCAGCGCCAGCGTGACGGTGGTCACCACCCTGCTGTCCGCTCTGACCCTGACGGCCTGGATCTTCCTGCTGCGCAGCGGCGGATACATTGCCTGACCTTACTGGGAGATAAATGAAAAAGCCGCCCCGGCCGGGGCGGCTTTTTCGTTGGCAGCAATTACCGTTCGTCCAGGGAAACATACTCCTGGGGATGGCCCACATACTTGTAGGCGGGGCGGATGATGCGGTTGGCAAACTCCACTTCCTCCACCCGGTGGGCACACCAGCCCGGTACACGGGCAATGGCGAACAGTGGGGTGAACAGGTCGTTGCTGATGCCCAGCATGCGGTAGATCAGGCCGCTGAACAGGTCCACGTTGGCACACACCCGCTTGCCGCTGGGGTGCTCCTCCGCAAAGACTTCGGGGGCCAGGCGCTCGATGCTGCACAGCATCTCGTATTCCTCATCAAAGCCCTTGTCGTAGGCCAGGCGGCGGGCGTGGGTCTTGAGGATCTGGGCGCGGGGGTCACTGAGGGTGTACACGGCGTGGCCCATGCCGTAGATCAGGCCGCTGCCGTCGCCGGCTTCCTTGCGCATGATCTTGCGCAGGAACTCCCGCACTTCGCCGTCGTCCTGGGGATTGGCCACGTTTTCCAGAATGTAGTCCAGCTGCTGCATGACCTTCAGGTTGGCGCCGCCGTGCTTGGGGCCCTTCAGGGCGCCGATGGCCGCCGAGATGGCCGCGTAGGTGTCGGTGCCGGAGCTGGACAGCACGCGGCAGGTGAAGGTGGAGCAGTTGCCGCCGCCGTGGTCGGCATGGACCAGCAGGCACAGGTCCAGCAGGCGGGCTTCCTCGTGGGTGAACTTCTGGTCCGCCCGGTAGGTGGACAGAATATGTTCCGCCGTGCTCTGGCCCGGGGTGGGCAGATGGAAGTACATGCTGCTGCGGTCATACACCCGGCGCTTGATCTGGTAGGCGTTGACCATCATGGTGGGCAGTTCGGCAATCAGGTTGATGCTCTGGCGCAGGATGTTGGGCAAAGAGGTGTCCTCGGCGTGTTCGTCATAGCTGTACATGGCCAGCACGCTGCGGGCAATCTTGTTCATGATGTTGGGGGAGGGGGAATTGAGGATCATATCGTCCGCAAAACCCCGGGGCAGTTCCCGGTGGGTTTCCAGCAGTTTGCGGAATCGGGCAAACTGCTCGGCATTGGGCAGGCTGCCGAACAGCAGCAGCCACACGGCTTCCTCAAACATGAAGCGGTCGTGGGCGTCGGCTTCGGCCACCAGGGTGTCAATGTCGATGCCGCGGTAAATCAGCCGCCCGGGAATGGGCTTGACCGTGCCGTCGGGCTGCTTGTCGTAGCCCACGACGTTGGACACGTTGGTAATGCCGGCCAGAACGCCGGTGCCGTCCGGGTTGCGCAATCCGCGCTTGACGCCCAGGCGGTCCGCCTCACGGGGGTCAAGGTGAGCATTGTGGGCCAGATATTCACCGCACAACAGCTGGATGTCCTCCGGCTCCAGGGCCGGTACGTCAGGATAGTACATCTTCTCACGCCTCCTCTATGCAGGCATGCCCGAGGCATGCCGGGTGCGGCACTTTACCTCTCAAAAGTGCCATTGGATATAATTTTATCGGATAACCGGCCTGCCGTCAAGTGCTTTTCTTAAATTAAGAAATTGAACGCCAAAAACTGACTTTATTTTATTAAGTTAACATCCCGCTTTAGCCGGCGCAACATTAAAAAGATTCGTTGACAAGGACCGGCAAAATGGGTATACTCAAAGAACAGGCTTATAAAATAAATGACCGTGCGGCGCCATTTGCCGCCGGTATCCCTGCCTGAAACCGCACACAACGGGAACGGCGGCCGCCCAAACGGCCCCCGCGGCCCGACACCGAAGCCGTCTGCTCTGGACGGCCTGTATAAAAGAAACGGAGGTACGCATGAAACTGCATCAGAACGGCGTGTATCTGGTCAACGGCAAGCTGACCGATACCGCTCCCGCCGGCATCACCAAGGAAAAAGCCGCCGAAGGCACCATCGCTTACGGCATTCTGAAGGCCCATAACACCGCGCCGGATATGAACGATCTGCGCCTGAAGTTCGACTCCATGACCAGCCACGACATCACCTATGTGGGCATCATCCAGACCGCCCGCGCCTCCGGCATGGAGAAGTTCCCCCTGCCCTATGTGCTGACCAACTGCCACAACAGCCTGTGCGCCGTGGGCGGCACCATCAATGAGGACGACCACCAGTTCGCCCTGTCCGCTGCCCACAAGTACGGCGGCATCTATGTGCCCCCCTGCATGGCGGTCATCCACAGCTATAACCGTGAGATGATGGCTGGCTGCGGTAAGATGATTCTGGGTTCCGACTCCCACACCCGCTACGGCGCCCTGGGCACCATGGCCGTGGGCGAAGGCGGCGGCGAGCTGGCCAAGCAGCTGGTGGGCCGCACCTACGATATGGCCCGTCCCGGCGTGGTGGCAGTTTACCTTACCGGCAAGCTGAACCCCGGCGTGGGCCCCCACGACGTGGCCCTGGCCCTGGTGGGCGCTACCTACGCCAACGGCTATGTGAAGAACAAGGTCATGGAATTTGTGGGCCCCGGCGTGGCAACCCTGTCCGCCGACTGCCGCAACGCCATTGACTGCATGACCACCGAAACCACCTGCTGGTCCAGCATCTGGCAGACCGACTCTGTCACCGAGGAATATCTGGCCATCCGCGGCCGCGCCGACGATTACCGCCAGCTGTCCCCGGCGGATGTGGCCTACTACGACGGCTGCATCGAGCTGGATCTGTCCACCATCGAGTGCATGATCGCCCTGCCCATGCATCCCAGCTATGCCTATCCCATCCGCGCCCTGAAGGAAGACCCCTACACCATCCTCAAGCAGGCGGAAGACCGTGCCAACGAGCAGCTGTCCGGCAAGGTCCATATGGACCTGGTGGGCAAGATCGGCAAGGACGGCCAGATCCATGTGGATCAGGGCATCGTGGCGGGCTGCAGCGGCGGCACCTACGAGAGCCTGTGCGCCGTGGCCGATATCCTGCGCGGCAAGAGCTGCGGCAACGGTCAGTTCAAGTTCAGCGCCTATCCGGACAGCATGCCTACCTACCTGGAGCTGGTCAAGAACGGCGCCGTGGCCGACATCGTGTCGGCGGGCGGCATCTTCCGCGAGAGCTTCTGCGGTCCCTGCTTCGGTGCCGGCGACACCCCCGCCAACGGTGAGTTCTCCATCCGCCACACCACCCGCAACTTCCCCAACCGGGAAGGCTCCAAGCCCGGCGAGGGCCAGATCTCGGGTGTGGCCCTCATGGATGCCCGCAGCATTGCGGCCACCGCTGCCGCCGGCGGCGTGCTGACCGCGGCCAGTGAGGTGGTCTACGACGATTTTGTGGCGCCGCCCTACCACTTCGACAAGGGCGTGTACGACAAGCGCGTCTACAATGGCTGGGGCCATGCCGAGCCGGACCACGAGCTGCGTTTCGGCCCCAACATCAAGGACTGGCCCGAACAGCCTGCCCTGTCCGACGACCTGCTGCTGCGCATCGTCAGCCACATCACCGACCCCGTCACCACCACCGACGAGCTGATTCCCTCCGGTGAAACTTCTTCCTTCCGCTCCAACCCCCTGCGCCTGGCGGAGTTTACCCTGTCCCGCAAGGACCCGGCCTATGTGGGCCGCGCCAAGGCCGTGAAGGCGGACGACGACGCCCGCCGCGCCGGCAACCTGCCTGCGGAAGTGGCCGCCGTGTATGACGCCCTGAAGGCCGCCGGCTGCCAGGTGGATGAGGCCAACACCAACATCGGCTCTGCCATCTTTGCCAACAAACCCGGCGATGGTTCCGCCCGTGAGCAGGCGGCCAGCTGCCAGCGTGTGCTAGGCGGCGCAGCCAACTTTGCCCTGGAGTACGCCACCAAGCGTTATCGCTCCAACTGCATCAACTGGGGCATGCTGCCCTTCCTGACCACTGACCCTGACGCTCTGCCTCTGGACGGGTACGTCTTCCTGCCCGGCGTGCGTGCGGCCCTGCTGAACAAGGATGACACCATCCCCGGCTACGCGGTGCTGCCTTCGGGTGAGGTCAAGGCCATCACCCTGCGTCTGGGTGCCCTCACCGACGCCGAGCGCCAGATCCTGGCCGACGGCTGCCTCATCAACTACTACAAACAGAACTGATTTCCCATACAGAAAGGCCCCGGCGCACCGCGCCGGGGCCTTTTGCCATACTTATACCATTAACGGACGGAAAATGCCCACAGATTGCGGATCTGGGGCTCCAACTCGGCATAGCTCCAAAGGCAGTCGCTGTTCTGGGGACTGTTGGGGTCATTGACCCGGATACCGCCCTCCTCCACCCCGGCCAGCAGGATGAAATGTCCGGTGGTGGTGAAATCTCCCGGCCGCACACTGCAGATGATGGGCCGCCCGTCGTTCAGGGCCCCGGTGACGGCGGATTCGCTCAGGGGCAGCTCTTCGCTCGCCAGACCCCAGGCCTCACAGCCGGTGCGCATCAGCTCCCAGCTGGTCACCCCGTCCACCCAGTATCCGTCCCGCTGGGCCTTCTCGGCCACGGCGGCGGGGGTAATGGTGTTGTCCCCAGTTAACCCGGCGCCAGCCATGGCCAGGCAGGTAGGGCCGCAGCCGGTCACTGCCAGCAGGTCGTCCCCGTAGCGGACATAGCCCCAGCGGGGGTCCCATTGCAGCAGCAGGGGAAACTGCCCCTGTACCACATCACCGATGGTTTCGGCAGGGGGATCGTCCTTGTGGTCGGGGTAGCCTTCCACAAAGGTCAGGGCATCCGGGTGGCGTTCCAGCAGGTCCCGCAGGCTTTCGGGCCAGGTGCCGCCGGTGTTGGATAATATGGCCTGTCGGCGCGCATCCTCATCCCCGGTGGGCGCTGCGCTGGAACCCATGGCTATTGTGTCCGATTCCGCAGGTGCCGTTGTGGTTGCTTCGGGGCGGATGCGTCCGGGCAGACCGGCGGCCCACAGCGTGGCAAGTACCGCCAGAAGGCAGAAAAACAGCGTCCGGCGCGCCCGGTGGCGCTGTGCCCGGCGATACGCGGCCCGGCGGCGGGCGATAGGGGCGGGGGAAAGGGAACGGGACATGACCAACGGCACCTCCGGCATCAAAAATTCAACGGCACTTCTCACCACTGTGTCCCGATTGTACCATCCCCCATGGGAAAAAGTGTGTCTGCGCTATGGTCAAAGACTGTCGATCTTCTTGCACAAATCTTGTGATTTTCTGTCGGCGCATGCTGCCGCCAAAACAAAAAGGCGTATGGACCCGAAAAAAAGGGCTCATACGCCAAAAAAAGCCGGTATTCTTCGTCTATGTAAGCGGGGATGCAATCAGCCTTCCAGCCACTTGCGCAGGGCGGGCATGGCAGCCTGTGCATCGGCGCGGCCCAGCTCGTACTGCGCATTGATGCGGTCCATGTCGTGCTCCATGCGGCCTACTTTCAGGGCCTTGCTGGGCCGGATGAGGAAGGCCTCCCCGGACTTGGCGGCCTGCTCCACTTCGCACACCTGGGCGTTGTATACCTGCGGCCGGTTGGCCATGGTCTGTACAAACCGGGGATAGCGGCGGTACATCAGCTGGAACGGCAGCATGTTGGCGGGCTGCTTCATGTACCCGGCGGGCTGGGTCAGCACCACCAGACGGCGCTTGCAGCCCAGATCCCCGGCGGCTTTGTAAGGGATGCTGTCGGCTACGCCGCCGTCCAGATACAGCTGGCCGTGGTATTCCACCGGGTGGGAGCACAGCGGCATGGAAGCCCCGGCCCGCATAATATCCATCTTGTCGTCCAGGCGCAGGTTGTCACACAGAATGTGCTCAGCACGGCCGGTGTTCAGGTTGGTCACGGTGATGTAAAAGTCGATGGGGGAAGCTTCAAAGGCTTTCTCGTCGAAGGGGTCCAGCCGCAAGGGAATGTCCTCGTAACAGAACTTGCGGCCCACGATCTCGCCGGTGGTCAGCAGGGAATAGAACCCCATGAAATGCCGGTCGTTGCGGTATTTGCGGTAGTAGCGGATGCTGCGCCCCGCCTGCCCCGACACATAACAGCAGCCGTGGATGCATCCGGCCGATGTGCCGATGACCATATCGGCCTTGATGCCGTTATCCATCAGCACATCCAGCACACCGGCGGTGTAGATGCCGCGCACCGCGCCGCCTTCCAGCACAAGACCGAGATCGTATTTGGTTTCCTTCATTTTTGCTGCGCCTCCTTGGGCAAAAGCTGCTCGAACGTTTCTTCTGTGTATACGGCAAGGCCCGCCGCCTTCAGCGCCTGGGCGGCCACGCCGTCCCCGGGCACCTTACGGTGAGAAAAACTGCCGTCGTAGATCGTACCGCAGCCGCAGCTGGGGCTGTTGGCTTTGAGGATGGCCGCCTTGCAGCCGTTCAGTTCGGCCATGGCCATGGCTTCGGCTGCACCTTTGCGGTACTGGGCGGTCACATCAACGCCCGCCTCGGTCACCACCCGGTCGCCCCGACGTTCAGCCGGGGGACGGGGTGTGGGCAGGCCGCCGTAAATTTCCGGGCAGATGGGCACGGCGGTGTGGCCGCCGGCGCGCAGAGCGTCCAGCAGGGCAGGGCAGCGGTTGTCGCCGCCGGAATATTTGCAGGCTGCGCCCAAAAGACAGGCGCTGACTAGAATGTTCATAAAATCTCTCTTTCCGTACAGGCCGGGCTGTGGTATGATAAACACGTACCGTATTATAGCATAAAATGAATGGAATAATCAAAACATACGGCGCATAGCAAGAATGCCTTCCAAGGAGGATATGATGAAGAATTGGCTCGACCGAGTCCCGTCCACCACGCGGGACTGGCTGCATCTGATTATTGCTGCCGCCCTGATCTGGCTGGTGGTGAACGCCCTGCCCAACGCGGCAGGCGGTGTGATGACCTTTGTAGGGGAGCTGTCCCCCTTTGCGGGAGGCATCGCCCTGGCGTATGTCCTGGACATCCCCACCCGTTTTTATGCCGAAAAACTCTGCCGCGGCAAGCGCGGCCCGGCCATTGTGCTGGCCTACCTGACTTTCCTGGCCGTGGTGGTGGCGCTGGTCTGCCTGGTGGTGCCCCAGCTGTTCCAGAGCGTCAGCACCTTTGCCAATGCTCTGCCCGGTTACCTGGAAAATGCGTCCACCAGCCTGGAAGCCATGATGACGGATGTGAACATGGACGCCACCGTGGCCCAGAAAATCTCCGATTTCCTGGAAAATTCCGGTGACATGATTCAGGAATTCATCAAGAGCATGATGCCCGCCGTGGCCGGCGCCGCCGGTCAGGCCGCGGGTCAGGTGCTCAACGGCGTGGTGGCCCTGGCCGCCAGTATCTATCTGCTGGCCGAAAAGGAGCCCCTGCTGCGTGCCTGCCGTGCTCTGCTGCGGGCGCTGTTCCCGCCCCGGGCGGCTGCCAGCGTGTTTTCGGTTTTCCAGCTGGCCAACCGCACCTTCAGCGGCTACATCGGCGGCCAGCTGCTGGACGCGCTGCTCGTCGGCTGCGAAACCTTCGTCGCCATGCTGATTCTGCGCCTGAACTATGCACCCATGATCGCGGTGCTGGTGGCTGTGACCAACATCATTCCCATCGCAGGCCCGTATATCGGCGCTATTCCCAGCGCATTGCTGCTGCTGCTCAGCGGTGAGCCGCTGCAGGCGCTGATCTTCTGCATTCTGATCCTGGTTGTCCAGCAGATCGATGGCAACTTTATCGCGCCCCGAATCCTGGGCGGTGCCACCGGCATTTCCGGCCTGTGGGTGTTGGTTGCTATCATCGTGGGCGGCGGGCTGTTCGGCATTGCCGGTATGGTCATCGGCGTGCCGGTCATGGCTGTGTTCGCCGCCCTGCTCAAGCAGGCGGTGGGCGCCGGTCTGACCGCCCGCGGCCTGGACCCCGCCACCGGCGGCGAAACCCCGCTGCCCGGCATCGACCAGAACTGAGAGCTTTCTTTTTCCCCTACGGCGGGGCAGTACCCGCCGCCTGACTGTTACAGACAGGAGCGCAATCCCCATGAATACGAAACATTGGCTGGATCAGAAGCCGCAGACCATTCGTGACTGGCTCGGCATGGCCCTTTTGTGCGGCGTGTTTTATGCCCTGATCGTCCACCTGGAGCCGCTGCTCGGTTGGGTGGGGGCGGTATTCAAACTGTTTACCCCCTTCGCCGGTGCCATTATCCTGGCCTATGTGCTGGATACTCTGGTGCGGCCGATCCACAATTTCTTCCTGGGCGGACGGCCAAAACTGCGCTGGATCGCCATTCTGGCGGCCTATGTGCTGGCGGCGCTGGCCGTGATCCTGCTGGCCTGGCAGGTGCTGCCCAAGGTGGGCGCCAGTGTGACGACCCTGTTCAAAAACCTGCCCGGCTATGTGGAAAAGATGCAGGATACCGTGCGGGTGCTCCAGCAGCAGTATCCCATGGTAGACATGGCCCCGGTCATCAACCTGCTGGACGATTACGAGCGCCTGATGCGCAACGCCTACGACCTGTTCAAGGAAATGTCCCCGCAGCTGGCCGGGTATCTGGGCAACGTGGCCACCTCGGCGCTGCATTTTGTCATCGTGGTGGCGGGCAGCGTGTACATGCTGGTCGATAAAGACCATCTGCTGCGCCAGCTGCGGATGATCGTGCGGGCCGTGTTCCCCCAGAAGCTGGCGGACAACGTGCTGTCCATCTGCAGCTATGCCAACCGCAACTTCTCGGAATTTTTCTTCGGCAAAATTTTTGATGCGGTCATCATCGGCGTGCTGCTCTTTGCGGCTATGAGCCTGCTGGGGCTGAGCTTCGCCCCGCTGATCAGCGTGCTGGTGGGCTTCTGTGCCCTGATTCCCATGTTCGGCGCCTACATCGGCGCCATTCCGGGGCTGCTGATCCTGCTATTCGTGGACCCGTGGCAGGCGCTGGTGCTGCTGATCGTGCTCATCATTCTGCAGCAGCTGGACAGCCGGGTCATTGCACCCCGGGTGCTGGGCCGCTCGGTGAAGGTATCGGCTTTCTGGGTGCTGTTCGCCGTGGTTATCGGCGGCACCCTCATGGGGCCGGTGGGCATGGTGCTGGGCGTTCCGGCCTTTGTGACGCTGTACGGCCTGCTGCGCGGGCTGATTTACTGGGTGCTGGACCGCCGCGGCGTGACGGCCCGGGACCTGGACAATACACAGGAACCGCCGGAACCGGCGGAGGAGGCAGAAGAAAAGGAAACCGCCACTGTGTAAAACAAAATACAAGGCGGTCGCTCCCGCAGCAGGGAAGCGGCCGCTTTTTTTCAACAAAAATCCCCGCTTTCGTGGAAAGCGGGAAGGTTTCTGTCAGATATGCGGGCCGCTGCCGGGAGAAGAACTGACGCTCATGGGAACGTCGGAGCTGTACCGCATCCGGTTTCCCCCGCAGTTGACCAAAACCCGAACCAGGTCATCGGGGTCCCAGGTGCAGAAGTATCCGGCCTGCACATTGGCGGTATAGAGGTCCTCTTCGCAGCGCAGGACACCTTTGCGAACCAGTCGGCGCAGTAAGGCGGCCAGCTTATCTCCCGGAATGTCCAGCCCTTTTTTCTGCAACAGGCGGGAAAGGCTACTGATATCCAGGCTTTTCTCCCAAAGAAGGGCGGTGATCACCAATTTTATGCCGCTCAGCCGATGGGGGAAAAAACCGTGCCTGTACCAGAAGCTTAGCCGATGGGGAAAGTTCGGCGTGGGCGGTACAAGATGCAGATCCTGGGCGGGAACGGGCAAATGGGCGCTGGGAGCTTCCAGCAGGGCGGTCAGTTCCCTTTCGGTGCGCGGGGTAGCATGGGTCAGTGCCCGGGCCAGTGCCTGCTTGTGTTCCACTTCCTTCAGCAGAGCGGTGCGGTATTCTTCCAGCACTTGTGCGAAGTCGTTCTCCTGCCCTTGCTGTATCCGGCCTATCTGCTGCAGGCTGAACCCGGAACGGCGCAGAATGGCGATGCGGCGCAATTCCTCTACCGTTTCGGGCGGATAGTTCCGGAACATTCGTCCGGCTACCAGTGTGGTTTCGGGAACAATCAGTCCCTTTTCTTCATACAGGCGAATGGCTTTCTCGGTTAGTCCGGTTTCCCGGGCGGTTTCTTTGATTTTCATGAGATTCCCTCCCGTGGCAGGGGACAGCCCCTTCTTTTCAGCCTCAGTATACCATATGACCCAAGGTCATAAGCAAAGGGGGGGGAGGGACCCATATACAAAAATCCCCGCTTTCGTGGAAAGCGGGGACATTTTTTATTTCAGAAATCCGTTGACGATCTGTTCCTCGGCCTCTTTTTCGCTCAGGCCCAGGGTCATCAGCTTGGTCAGCTGCTCGCCGGCAATCTTGCCGATGGCGGCTTCATGAATCAGGCTGGCATCAATGTTGTTGGCCACCAGACCTGGGGTCGCAATGACCTGGGCGTGGTCCATGATGATGGCGTCGCATTCGCTGTGACCGGCACAGGCGGCGTTGCCGTTGATGTAGCTCTTGAACTCCTGCACGCTGTGGTCCTTGGCCACGCTGCGGGAAATGACGTTGGCGGAGCAGCCTTCGCCGTTCAGGTCCACCACAAAATCGGTAACGGCGTGCTGGTCGCCCACGGTCATGATCTTTTCGCGGATAACCAGGGTGGCGCCTTCGGCCAGATCGCCGGAAGTCTTGCGGATGGTATCATCAATGCCGGCAATCTGGGTGGTTTCCATCTCCATGGAAGCCCCTTCGGCCAGGTGGACGATGGTGGTGGGGTTCATGATCTGCTTGCCCCGGCCGTCGCCCTCGCCGTAGTGCTTTTCCACATAGCGCAGCTTGGCATTCTTGTCCAGGAAGAAGGTGTGGATGCCGTCGTGCTCGGCGTTGCCGCCGCCGCAGTTGTGGATGCCGCATCCGGCAATGATGGTCACGTCGGCGCCTTCGCCGATGTGGAAGTCGTTGTACACCAGGTCGGTCAGGCCGGTCTGGCTGATGATGACCGGAATATGCACGCTCTCGTTCTTGGTGCCCGGCTTGATGAAGATATCAATGCCCGGCTTGTCCGTCTTGGTGACGATGTCGATGTTGGCGGTGGTGTTGCGGCTTTCCAGTTTGCCGTTGGAACGGATGTTATAGGCACCCACCGGCAGCGAGTCCAGCTCGGCAATCTCGTGCAGCAGGTTCTTTTCAATGGCGTCGATCATGTTTTACACCCCCTCGATCTTGCTGGTCAGGACATTGCAGGCCGGGTTGGCGGCATCGGCGCTGCCCAGCAGGGCAGGCAGCAGCTCGGCGCGGGGACCGGTGCGGGCCACGCGGCCGTCCTTGATGACCACGATGGTGTCGGCAATGTTCAGAATGCGCTCCTGGTGGCTGATGATCAGGATGCAGCCCTTGGTCTGTTCGTACATCTTCTCGAACACACGAATCAGGTTCTGGAAGCTCCACAGGTCGATGCCGGCTTCCGGCTCGTCAAAGATGGACAGTTTGGTGCCGCGGGCCAGCACCATGGCGATCTCGATACGCTTGAGCTCGCCGCCGGACAGGCTGGCGTTCACTTCGCGGTCGATGTAGTCACGGGCGCACAGGCCCACTTCGCTCAGGTAGGAGCAGGCTTCGTTCACGCTGGTGTTCTTGCCGGCGGCCAGGCTCAGCAGGTCCTTGACCCGCAGACCCTTGAAGCGCACCGGCTGCTGGAAAGCATAGCTCACGCCCAGGTTGGCGCGGTCGGTGATGCTCATGTGGGTGATGTCCACGCCGTCCAGCAGAATCTGGCCGGAGGTGGGCTGATAAATACCGGCAATGATCTTGGCCAGGGTGGACTTGCCGCCGCCGTTGGGGCCGGTGATGGCCACGAAGCGGTCCTTCACCGTCAGGCTTACATCATGCAGGATCTCTTTGTTATCGTCGGTTTCATAGCCGACGTGTTTCAGTTCAAGCATGGGTTTCCTCCGAATCAAAATAGGCTTTACTGCCCATTGTTGGTAAGTTTTGTTACGGCTAATACTATACCATGCCGGAAGCGAAAGCACAAGCCATTTCCTTGTAAAATACTAGGAATTAAAAAGGCCGGATTTTGTGCAACCCCACAAAACAGCGGGGAATTCTTCTTGACAGGGAGGAAATCCGGTGCTACCATAGGCGTATAAAAAGCGTTGAACGGGAAAAGTACCGCTCCAACCGCACCGCACAGAGAGCCCGGCAGATGCTGCGAGCCGGGACGATGCCGGGGCAGGAAAGAACACCCGCGAGCTGCAAACGGAACCCCCGCCATGGGGCAGTATGGGCGCCGCAGGCCGTGCGTTACAGCGGCAGCGTTTCAAAGGTGAACGTATACGGAAAGTGACCGTATGCTTTGTTTAGTGTGCGGTAATTTAGGTGGCACCGCGGATCAAGACAGCGATTCGTCCTAAAAAGTCGGGGACGAATGGGCTGTCACTTTTTTTGCCATTTGTCCAAACCAAACGGCAAGAAAAGGAGTGCTGCCAAATGTGTTGTGTGATGGGCTATGCGGGACATGATATGACCCGCGAACAATTTACCGCGTATCTGCTGCGGACCGCGTCCCGCGGGCCGGATGACCACCGGGTGCAGGAAACCGAATTCGGATTCCTGGGCTTCGGGCGTCTGGCCATCATGGGTGTTACCCCCGAGGGCATGCAGCCCTTTGAGCGGGACGGCAGTCTGGTGGTGTGCAACGGCGAGCTGTACGGCTTCCGCCCGGTGCGGGCCGAACTGGAAGCGGAAGGCTATACCTTCCGGTCGGATTCCGACTGCGAGATCATCCTGCCGCTGTACGAAAAGTACGGCCTGGACATGTTCCGCCACCTGGACGCGGAGTTTGCCATGATTCTGTACGATGCCCGGAAAAAGTGGCTCATCGCCGCCCGGGACCCCATCGGCATCCGGCCGCTGTTCTACGGATACAGCGACAGCGGCGCCATTGCCTTTGCCTCCGAGGCCAAAAACCTGGTGGGCCTGTGCAAGAAGATTTATCCGTTCCCCATTGGCAGCTACTACTGCAACGGCCGTTTTGTGCGGTACTGCGATATTGCGGACACCCCCGCCTACAACCGGGACGATATGCCCACGACGCTGAAAAACATCCGGGAAAAGCTCATTGCGGGCGTGGAAAAGCGCCTGGATGCCGATACCCCGGTGGGCTTTCTGCTCTCCGGCGGCCTGGATTCCAGCCTGGTCTGCGCCATCGCAGCCAAAAAGCTGGGCAAGCCCATCCGCACTTTTGCCATCGGCATGAGCGGAGATGCCATCGACCTGAAATATGCCCGTCAGACCGCCGAATATCTGGGCGCCGACCACACCGATGTCATCATCGACAAGGATACCGTCCTTGGCTCCCTGGAGGAAGTGGTGGCCATGCTGGGCACCTGGGACATTACTACCATCCGGGCATCCATGGGCATGTATCTGGTCTGCAAGTATATCCATGAGCATACCGATATCCGGGTGCTGCTCACCGGCGAGATCAGCGACGAGCTCTTCGGTTACAAATATACCGACTACGCGCCCAGCGCCGCCGCTTTCCAGGCCGAAAGCCAGAAGCGGGTGCGGGAACTGTATATGTACGACGTGCTCCGGGCAGACCGTTCCATCAGCGTGAACAGCCTGGAAGCCCGGGTGCCTTTCGGGGACCTGGACTTTGTGCGGTACGTCATGTCCATTGACCCCGCCCGCAAGCTGAACACCTACGGCAAGGGCAAGTACCTGCTGCGCAAGGCTTTTGAGGGCGACTGGCTGCCCGAGAACATCCTCTGGCGGGAAAAGGCTGCCTTCTCCGATGCGGTGGGCCACTCCATGGTGGATATCCTGAAGGAATACGCCGAGGAAAAGTACACCGACCGGGAATTTGCCGAGCGCGCCGGCCGCTACACCTACTGCCGTCCCTTCACCAAGGAGAGCCTGCTCTACCGGGAATTGTTTGAAAAGTACTATCCCGGTCAGGCCGGTATGATCGTGGATTTCTGGATGCCCAACAAGGCATGGCCGGGCTGCGATGTGGACGACCCCAGCGCCCGTGTGCTGAAAAACTACGGCGATTCCGGCAAATAAATTTCTGCAAGGAGTTTTTTCATGACCATCCGCCCCGCTGTTCCCGCGGACCTGCCGGTCCTGCTGGATATTTTCACCGCCGCCAAGGCTTTCATGGTTCGTACCGGCAACCCCCATCAATGGCGGGAAGGCTACCCCGGGGCGGACCTGATGAAAGAGGAGATCGCCCGGGGCGTGTGCTACCTGGCGGAAGAAAACGGGGAGGCCGTGGGCACCTTCTGTGCCATTCCCGGGGAGGAACCCACCTACAAGGTCATTTATGACGGCGCCTGGCCGGATGACGGACCGTATCTGACCATTCACCGCCTGGCCGCCAACGGCAAGGCCCGGGGCGTGGCAAAGGCCTGTTTCGCCTTCTGCGCGGAGAAGGGCGTGCCTCTGCGCATTGACACCCACGCCGACAATCATGTGATGCAGAATCTGCTGGCCGAGAACGGGTTCTCTTACTGCGGCCGTATCCTGCTGGCCAACGGCAGCCCCCGCCTGGCGTATCACCGCCCGGCCTTGTGAAAAAAACAAACAAAAAGGACCGCCGCCCTCAAAGCAGCTGCTTGCGGGCGGCGGTCCTTTTATTTTACAGGGCAGGCATCCGAAGAATTACTTCTTCTTGCTGGCGGCCTTCATGCGCAGGTCGTGGTCCAGGATGCGCTTGCGGATGCGCAGGTTTTCGGGGGTGACTTCCAGCAGTTCGTCGGGAGCCAGGAATTCCAGGCAGGCTTCCAGGCTGAACTTGGAAACCGGCACCAGACGCAGGGCGTCGTCGCTGCCGGAGGCGCGGGTGTTGGTCAGGTGCTTGGTCTTGCAGACGTTGACGGTGATGTCTTCGCCGGTGGGGGTGTAACCCACGACTTCGCCGGCGTACACTTTCTCGCCGGGGGTGACCAGCAGGGTACCGCGCTGTTGCGCGTTGAACAGGCCGTAGGTCACGGCGTCGCCGGTTTCAAAGCTGATCAGAGAGCCGGTGGAACGGGTGGCAATGTCGCCGCACCATTCTTCGTAACCGTCAAAGATGGTGTTCATGATGCCTTCACCGTGGGTGTCGGTCAGGAACTGGCTGCGGTAACCGAACAGGCCGCGGCTGGGCATGCGGAACTCCAGACGGGAACGGCTGTTCATCATCTGCATGTTCATCAGAATGGCCTTGCGGGCACCCAGAGCGGTCATAACGGCACCCTGGTAGGTTTCGGGCACGTCGATGACAACGCGCTCCATGGGCTCCATGGTCTTGCCGTTTTCCTCATGGGTCAGAACGTGCGGGGGAGAAACCTGCAGTTCATAGCCTTCCCGGCGCATGGTTTCAATCAGGATGGACAGGTGCATTTCGCCGCGGCCCATAACCCGGAAGGAGTCGGTGGTAGCGGAATCTTCCACACGCAGAGCCACGTCCTTCAGCAGTTCGCGGTTCAGACGGTCGCGGATCTGGCGGGAGGTGACGTACTTGCCTTCCTTGCCGGCAAAGGGAGAATCGTTGACGCTGAAGGTCATCTCCACGGTGGGGTCGTTGATCTTCACGAAGGGCAGGGGCTGCACCTTGCTGGGATCGCACAGGGTGTTGCCGATGGAGATATCGGGCAGACCGGCAAAGGCGACGATATCGCCGGCTTCAGCCTGCTCAATGGGCTCACGGCCGTTGGCCTTGAAGTCAAACAGCTTGGTCACGCGGCCGGTCATATGCACGTCGGGGTTGTGCCAGTCGCACACCTGCACGCTCTGGCCCACCTTGATGACGCCGTTCTGCACGCGGCCCACGCCCATACGGCCCACGAACTCGTTGTAGTCCACACTGGACACCAGCATCTGCATGGGAGCGTCGGGATCGCCTTCCGGCGGAGTAACGTACTTCAGGATGGTATCGAACAGGGGCTTCAGGTCCTTGCCTTCCTCGGGCTTGGTCCAGTCGTAGCTGGCGGTGCCGTTACGGCCAGAGCAGAACACCATGGGGCTGTCCAGCTGTTCGTCGGTGGCGCCCAGGTCCATCAGCAGTTCCAGGATCTCATCGATGACTTCCGCAATGCGGGCGTCGGGACGGTCGATCTTGTTGACGGCGATGACCAGGGACAGGTTCTGCTGCAGAGCCTTCTGCAGAACAAAGCGGGTCTGGGGCATGCAGCCTTCGGCGGCGTCCACCAGCAGCAGAACGCCGTTGACCATCTTCAGAACACGCTCCACCTCGCCGCCGAAGTCGGCGTGGCCCGGGGTGTCGACGATGTTGATCTTGACGCCTTCATATACGCAGGAGCAGTTCTTGGCCAGAATGGTGATGCCGCGCTCGCGCTCGATATCGCCGGAGTCCATGACGCGCTCGGCCACCTGCTGGTTGGCGCGGAAAGCGCCGGACTGCTTCAGCATCTGGTCAACCAGCGTCGTCTTGCCATGGTCGACGTGGGCGATAATGGCAATGTTGCGAAGATTTTCCCGAATCATATAATTGTATCCCTCTTTTTCGTCTGTTCACAAATCCAGCATGCGGCAGGAAAATCCCACCACACGCACACACATTTTAATTGTACGTCAGAACGCGTTTGCTGTCAAGAATCGCAAAAAAGATTTTCGCATGTTATAATCATAACAAAGCGGGGCCGCCAAGGCCCCCGGGAAGGGAAAAGGGAAAGGGGTTTTACCATGTCAAACACCCGCCGTAAGGTCAACATTATCGGGCACCAGAATCCGGATACAGACTCCATCTGTTCCGCCATCTCCTATGCCTGGCTGAAAAATCAGCTGGGCGGTGCCACCTACGAAGCACGCCGTGCCGGTGTGCCCAACCGCGAAACCGCATTCGTACTCAAATACTTTGGTGTCAAGACGCCTCGTCTTTGCACCGACATCAGTCCCCAGATCAAGGATATCGACATCCGCCGCCAGCCCGGCATCAAGGAAGAGATGAGTGTGCGCGCCGCCTGGAACATGATGCGCGACGCCGAGATCGACACCCTGTGCATCGTGGATGATGCCAACGAACTGCTGGGGCTTATCACCGTCAAGGACATCGCCAACGCCAACATGGACCTGTTTGATACCGGGGTGCTGGCTTCGGCCAATACCAGCTACCGCAATGTGCTGGAAACCCTGGAAGGGGAGATGCTGGCCGGTGACCCGGATTCCCGCATCACCACCGGGCGCATCTTCATCGGTTCCAGCCCCGAAGTCATGGAGGATACCGTGGGCGCCGGGGACCTGGTGCTGGTCACCAACCGGTACGAAACCCAGATGTGCGCCATCGACTGCGGTGCCGGATGCATTGTGGTCTGCTGCGGCGCCGCCGTGCCCCGCACCATTCTGGCCCGCGCCAAGGAAAAGGGCTGCTTTGTCATCACCACGCCCTATGATTCCTACGCCGCCGCCCGGCTCATCTCCACCGCCGCGCCGGTGCGCCACTTCATGCGCCGGGACGACCTGCTCAAGTTCAGCGTCAACACCCCCATCGAGGATGCCCGCAAGATCATGGCCAGCGTCCGTCACCGGTATTTCCCCATTCTGGATGAAAAAGGCTGCTACTGCGGCGTGGTCAGCCGCCGGAATTTGTTGAACCTGCACCGCAAGCAGGTCATTCTGGTGGACCACAACGAGCGCACCCAGGCCGTGGACGGTCTGGAACAGGCCGAGATCCTGGAGATCATCGACCACCACCGCATCGGCAGCCTGGAAACCGGCGGCCCGGTGTATTTCCGCAACGAGCCGGTGGGCTGCACCGCCACTATCGTCTGGCGGATGTACGGCGAACACGGGGTGGAAGTGCCCAAGAAGATCGCGGGCCTGCTGCTGTCGGCCATTCTGTCCGATACCCTGATGTTCCGTTCGCCCACCTCCACCCCGCTGGACAAGTCTGCCGCCGAGGCTCTGGCCGCCATTGCGGAAGTGGACATCCCCTCCTATGCGGAGCAGATGTTTGAAGCCGGCGCCGACCTGACCGGCCGCACCGCTGAGGAGGTCTTCCTCTCCGACTTCAAGGTGTTCAGCCGCGGCGATGTCAAGTTCGGTGTGGGCCAGTCCAGCTATATGACCGAGCGCTCCCGCGCTGCCGCCGAGGAGCTGGTGGGGCCCTTCCTGCCGGATGCCATCGGCCGCGAGGGCCTGCCCATGATCTTCTACATGTTCACCGACATGCAGAACCAGGCCACCGACCTGATGTTCTGCGGCCATGGTGCTGAAGATATCGTCCGGGACGCCTTCGGGGTGGAGCCCAAGGACGGCAAGGCCGTCCTGCCCGGTGTGGTCAGCCGTAAAAAGCAGCTGATCCCGCCGCTGATGGCCGCTCTGCAGGCGCAGCAGGAACATTTCTGATTTCGCTTTTTCCTCTTGCGCGGACCGGATGGTCCGTGGTATACTGTCCGTAATGTAAGTTTGCCGTTTGGCGGAAAGGAGTACACCCCATGGGATGGGCACTGTGCAATTTGTACCAGGTAAAAGGTAACAAATAAGCAGTTCCGTCTGGAAGTGTACCCTTTTTTAGCCGGGTGCGGTCTGCCGCGCCCTGTTCGGCAGACGCTGTGACGGAACTTTTCCGCGCTCCGGCGTTTGGCCGGGGCGCGTTTTTTGTACCCTTTACCGGTATGAAAAGGGAACACCCGTTCGTCTTCTGTCTTTGATTTGCGAAAGGTGTTCCGACTTATGAATACACAATCTCTGCGCCGCCAGCTGCGGTGCTCCTATGCTTACTCTTTTGTACTCACCCTCAACATTACCGGCGCCGTCTGGGTGGCTTTGCTGGCCGCCCGGGGGTACAGCCTGTGGCAGGTCGGCGCTGCCGAGGGTATCTTCCATGTGGTCAGCCTGCTGGCCGAAGTGCCCAGCGGGATGGCCGCCGACCTGCTGGGGCGCCGCCGTGTGCTGGCTCTGTCCGGCGTGGTGGCGGCGTTGGCTGCTCTGCTCATGGCATTTGAGCAGAATTTCCTCTGGGTCTGTGCCTCCATGGCCTTGTCGGCTCTGGCCTACAATCTGGTTTCGGGCAGTCAGGAGGCCCTTGTTTATGACAGCCTGAAAGAAGCGGGCCAATCGGAACGGTTCCTCCCGGTGGAAAATGTGACCACCCAGGTGGAAACGGCCGGCGCCGCTCTGGGCAAACTGGCCGGGGCCCTGACCGGGGTGCTGGGTTTTACAGCCTTTTACCTGGTGGATATGGGCATCAGTCTGCTGCGCACCGTGGCCGCTCTGGGCCTGCGGGAACCCGCTGCCACCCCGGAACAGCAAGCCCGACAGGCTGCGCCCCTGCGCACCCTGCTGGCGGAACTGCCCGCCAACCTGCGCACCCATGTGACCGAAACGGCGGACTTTCTGTGCCGCAGTCCCCGGGTGGTTCGGTATATCCTGGCGGGGGCCTTCATTGACCTGCCCGCCTTCCTCACGCTGATGTACCTGCAGCAGCGCCTGACCGACATTGGTTTGCCCACGGCCTGGCTGGGAGCGGTGCTCATGCTCTGTGAGGTGGGGTACCCGCTGGGCGGCTGGATCGGCGGCAGGCTGCGTCCCCGGCAGATGGGGCGGCTGTATGCCGTCTGTGTGGCCGGGTGCGGTCTGTGTACCGTGGCCATGGGGACCGTGTCGCTGGCCGGTGCTGTGGCCGGCGGGGCCGGGTTTGCCATGTTTAGCACCATCTGGTCCCTGCATGCCCGCAAACGGCTGAACGACTGGTTCCCCAGTGACCGCCGTGCCACCCTCATCAGCGTGGACAGCATGGCATACAGCCTGCTCATGATCCCTGCTTCACCGCTGACCGGCTGGATCGGGGATATGGCCGGCAGCGCCGGTGCCGGGCTGACGGTGCTGGGGCTGCTGCTGTTGGCGGCAGGGACGGTTGTCGGTCTGGCTGCTTTACAAAAACGGTCTGCCTGATTTCCGGGCAGGGAAGGGGAGAAGTCCTGTGACCCTGACAAAAATTCGTCTGCCGCACCTGACGGTGCTGCGGGTCCTGGCGGTGCTGGCACTGGTTTCAGTGCTGGCGGCCGGGGTGTGCGTGTGGTGGATTCTGGGCCGGAGCACCAACCCGCTGTTTTCCCGGCGGGCGGACGTGACGGTGCCTGATCTGGCGGGCCTGACCCAACAACAGGCCGAGGAAATCCTGCAAAATACCGGCCTGAACCTTATCTGGGAGGACGTGTACAATCCTGCGGCGGAACCGGGGCAGGTCTGCGCCCAGTGGCCCGCCGCCGGCCGCACCGTCAAGCAGGGCCAGACCCTTACCGTTAGCGTCAGCCTGGGCACCCGGTGGCTCACCGTGCCCGACCTGTCCGGACAGGACCGGGATGAGGCGCTGCAGTCCCTGCGGGACCAGGGGTTTGGTGTGACGGTGGAATTTCTGCACGACAATACCATCGACCCGTATACGGTGGTGCGCACCGAGCCCGCCGCCGGGGAGCAGGTGGCCGCCGGGCAGATGATCAAGGCGGTGGTGGCCCGGCCCATTCCGGACCCCAACCGGCAGGTGCCGGACCTGACCGGACTGTCCCTGGCCGAAGCCCGAAGCCGCCTGCAGGAGCGGGGACTCACCGCTGTGGTGCGGCCTGCGGGGGCAACCGAAGGCACCGTGCGTTCCCAGCAGCCCTATGCCGGGGCCCTGGTGCGGGTGTTTTCACTGGTATACCTGTATGTGGGATGAGCCTGCATCCTGTCCATAGAAAACCATTCGGTGAAAATCCGTCTGTCCCTTTGCCGGGCGGACGGATTTTTTGCTTAGGAACGCTTGAAAAAAAATTGCTGTATTCTTTATACTTGTAACATCCCTTTCCGCGCCATCCGGACGGGGAAAGGAAAGAAGAGGAGCGTGCCCGTCCATGACAAAGCCGAAAATTCAGATCACCCTGCTTGGCAGGTTTGAGATCGCTCTCGATGGCCGGCCGGTTCTGGCCGGTATGGCGCAGTCGCGCAAGATTCAGCTTCTGGTGCAGTATCTGCTTTTACAGTACGGCCGCCCGGCTACCCATGGGGAACTGACCGCCGCGCTGTGGGGCAATGCGGGAGATGCCGATATGTCTTTGCGGGCGGTGATGCACCGGTTCCGCACCATGGCTGCCAAGGAGGACCCGGCGCTGGTCAATTGCATCCTGACCAGCCGTGGCTCTTATGTATGGAATATGGACCTGGACTGCGAGGTGGATATCTTCACCATCCGCCGTCTGGCCGAGCAGGCGGAAAATGAAACCGACCCGGCTGTCCGTGCCGACCTGTACCGGCGTATTATTGCCCAGTACGGCGGGCGTCTTCTGCCCGACTCGGCAGGGGAACCCTGGGTGGAACGGCAGCGCGTGTGGCTGCACAATCTCTATAAAGATACCCTGTTTTCGCTGATTGAATTCTGTGAGGACGGCGGCGATATGGAGCAGGTGGTGGAACTTTGCCGCCAGGGCCTGTGCGCCGACCGCTTTGATGAGCGGCTGTATGTGGAGCAGATTCTGGCCCTGGAAAACCTGGGCCACAACGCGGAAGCGGAGCAGGTGGCCCGGCAGGCGGCCGAAGCCGGTTGTCTGCACGGGGATGGCCGGGGACGCAACCTCAACGGCAGTTACAAGCGGATGCAGCAAAGCGAGCTGGCCATGGAAACAGACCTGGACCATATTTTGAAAGAAGTCTGCGAAAATGAAACGGATGGAGCCTACCTGTGCGGGTACGAAACCTTCCGCAGCATCTGCCGGGTGCAGATGCGTATGCGCGCGCGATATGACCTGTCCCTGTTCCTGGTCACGGTGAGCATTGTGCCGCCGGTTTCCCGGCCGGGCAGCACGCGTACAGCGGCTGCCATGCGTGTACTGGAAAATGTGCTGTGCCGGACCCTGCGCGGAAGCGATGTGGTGTCCCGGTACAGCGATACCCGGTTTGTCCTGCTGCTGGGCGGTCTGGCTTCCGATGGAAGCAGCCCCATGGAACGGGTGCGGGCCGAATTTTACCGCCGTCCCGAACATGACGGATATTTGCTGACCTATCGCCTGCATACCCTGGATAATACCTCCTCTATGCGCGTTTCTCAGCGTGCAAGAGGGTCCAAGAACAAGAAATGAACGATTTTTGCCACTAATGACAAAATAAGTTCGGAAAAAGTGGTTGACATATGGTGCGGGGTCTGGTAATATAATACTCGTGCTTCGCGCTTGCGCCGGTAGCTCAGCTGGATAGAGTGTCTGACTACGAATCAGAAGGTCGGGAGTTCGAGTCTCTTCCGGCGCACCATGCACCGCACCGGGGCAGAGATGCCTCGGTGCATTTTTTGTTTGTATCGCTTTTCAGGGCACACTGGCAGCGGCAATCCCCATATAGGATCACCGCCGCCGATCTGCTCTGAAGCAGTAAAGGCGTTTTATATAAAAGTTCCTGGCAGCGGGTGTTCATCCCGCTTTCCCCCGACCCAGCATCCCGGCTGGAGGTTTCTGCCTATGGGGGCCTGTGGCGCAGCGGGGCTTGTTACAGCCCAACGGCTTGTGCAGCCGACTGCGGTACAGAAAAGAAACAGGAACCTGTATTCGGTTTTCAAGGTACAACGATAAAAACCCCCGACCATTACAGTGGTGGGGGTTCGTGTACCTTGACAAATATCAAACTGGTTTGTATACTGTTAAGGCAGTAAACCAACTGGAATTGGTTTATCACCATACAGATATACAACACAGAATTGTATTGCTTAGTGCCACATTACCCCACAACGCTGTCTTTCTTTTAAGCCTTGTGGTATGTGTTCGCCGGGTTGATAACCGGCAAACAGCGTGGAGTTCTTATCGGGACTATTATAAGCAGATTCAAAAGAGAAGTCAAGCGGCGAAAGTCACTTGACTTTCTTTTTTTCTGCATAATAGGTTAGAAGTCGTAGTGTGTCCAAAGGCTGAGGATTTTTACTGTTTTTGCATCCTCCACGACTTCGTAGACAAGTCGGTGCTGGATATTGATCCTTCGGGAATAAGCCCCTTTCAAATTACCCACGAGCTTTTCATACGGCGGTGGGGTCTGATAGGGATTTTCCCGCAGCAGATCAATCAGCGCCTTGGCTTTTTTGTCCAGCCTTGCAGCTTTGAGCTTGGGAATGTCCCCGGCAGCCTTTTTGGTGTAGACGATACTGTACATTACCAGGCCACCTCAGTTTCCGGCAGGCACTCGTCCAGCGGGGTGTTGAGGCCCTCGATGATCTGGTCCCGTACTTGGGGATTAGAGGAAAGATAGAGCGTTTCCATCAGCCCATTATAATCTTCTTCGCTGAGGATGATGGCGTTTCCCTCTTTGGTGCTGACATTCACAGGTTCGTTGTACTTTACTGTCTGCTCAAGGATACCAAAGATATTTTTCCGAAAGTTAGAAACATTGGTGTTCAACATATTGCTCCCTCCTTACATGTACATTATAGCGTACACTGTTGCGTTTGTCAAGAGGGGGCGTACAATTTTTTGTACATTTTTTTTAGGGAGCCTGTATGATAAATCTCTGCCGTGTTATGGACTTCGCTTTTTGCAAATAAGTACTCAAACATTGGCGTGTGAACGTAAAAAACAGGCTGTGCCTAATAGGCACAGCCTGTGGAATAAAGCGGGTCATTCATCGTCCAATATCTCTTGAAACATTTGCTCCGCGCTGCTCTTGCAGGAAAGCTGCGCGCACTTCCCGCAGCTTTTCAAGGCCCAACGCCCAGTAGGGCCGGATCTGGTCGCCGGTCATACCGGCCTCCCGGCACAAGCGCATTTCCCGCAGCACACGGGGCGCACACTTGTGCAGCTTGATGAGCTTCAGGCCGTAGGTGTCCGGCATGATGCCGTTTGCCATACCGATCAGCAATTCCCGCAACTGGTCCTTGGTGATGCCGTGGATCGGGTCCTCATAGTACATGGGCGGCAGCAGGCCCTGCTCTCTGGCCCAGTCCCGCAACTGATGTACGCGGCGCTTCTTGATGATGTGCAGCGGTAGCGTCGGATCGTCGTAGGCGCTCTCGTCGAAGCCCATCCGCATAGCCAGGCGTAACTCACGCAGCTTCGGCAGACCCTCGTCGGTGTCGTAACCTTTCGCCAGATACGGCTCAATGTCCAGATCGTCCTCGATCCAGGCAGCCTTTTCTTCCGCCCAGGCCAGGTCGATGGGCCGCCCGCCCAGAATGGCCCGCTTTGCGGCCTTATCCCTTTTCGCCAGATAGATGATGCCTCCCTGGTGTGCGGCCCGGCGCTTTTGGCGGTTATAGTTCTGCGCGAGTTGGCGTGGCGGGTAGCCGATCATCTTTAACTTCTCCGGTGGCACATCGACCTCAACCACCCGAACTACGGGGAACAGCGCCTTTTTCTTCCCGCCGTTTACGGGGACACGGACCAGACTGCCGGGCTTGATCTGCCGCTTGCCCTTGTAGTCCTCCGGCACGCCGAACAGGTACTCCTTCCCCTCCGGCTTGAATTTGATTACCACCATCATCATTTTGCATCCTCCTGTCCCAAATTATAGCTGCTTGCCAAAGGCTTTGCAATGCGGTACAAAGGAAAAAATATCGCCGCGCCCCGCCGATCAACTCCTGGCCCGCCAGGGGTACACTTCGCCCCTTGCATTCCGGCTGCGCAGGGCGCACTTCTCCCGTTAGTATCCTCCTACTGGGAGATATAGTTCTTCCTTCTGTACTGTAAGTAGGGTTAGTCTTATTACTGCTCCGCAAAATTTGGCATACTGCATCCCCAAAAAAACGGCCAAGCACTTGACAAGCCCTCCCCAAAAAGGGTATAGTAATTTTGTTCTTATGTGCTTTATGCACGGCTGTCTGTGTTTGCCCGCAGGCGGCCTCTTTTTTTGCGTCGACCAGGATATACAGGTTGTGTTTGCCCGCGCGGAACGCCGCCTTCAGCAGCAGCCCAGCCGCCGCCAGATTCTTGATGGCCGTTTGCACGGTAGTCACGGCTACGCGCAGCGCATTGGCCATGTGCGTGAAAGACGGGAATGCCTTGCGAAGACGGTTGGCGCACCTGCAGAGATAGGCATACACCGCGAAATCCCGTGCGGGTAAGGAAAGTGCGTCCAGCGGCAGCCTGCACCAGCCACCGCTCAGATACCGCAGCTTGTAGGCGTGGGCGATCTGCTGGCCGTTGCGGTCACGCCGGGGGCACACGGTCACAAGGCCCTTTTGGGCCAGTCCGGCAATGGCGGTGCGCACCGTGTGTTCGCTCATGCCACACCGCTCCTGGACGGTGGCGCTGCGCACCGTGGCCGTGCCCAGGCAGTTCTGGCAGGCAGACAGGTACACGTAGACCTTCAGTTCTTTGGGCTTCAAACCAAAATCAAAGAGCGCATTATATAGTTTGATAAACATAGACTTCTCCTTATAAAAAACGCCCCAGGCAGGGCCTTTCCTGCCTGGGGCTTTGTGCTTATGTCGGGTCTCAGGTGTCAAACTTGCCGGGGTACAGCTCGGCATTCTGGTTGCGATGTTTCCTTTTTTTGCTGTTGGCGGCCAACTTGCTTTTGTGTTCAGCCGGGGCAAGATCCGCACTGTACTGCAGAGCCTGCTGCATATCTGTAACGCTGAGCAGCCGCACCTCCTGGTAGTCGCTTTCCGGCTCTTTTATAGCATCTTCGGCGGTCAGGCTAAGATATTTCCAGTAGCCTTCCAGGTGCGTTTTCATGGGCGCATAGCCCGCTTTTTCAACGATCCAGGTGTCACGCTCAATGCGTACCATCTGAGCCGGGGAAACAAGGGGGCGGCCCATAAGCTGGTGGCTGCTGGTGGTCTTGCCGTCAGACTTGGAGGTGGAGCCGGTCAGGATAGTTTCGTCGCCCAGCATTTTGGAGATACTTGATGCGGTATCCTGGGCGGATGGCGATACAAACGTGTTGAGCAGGATCTGGCAGTTGTCCTTGATGATCTCGGTCACGTTTTTGTCGTATTTGAGCAGGAACTGACTGTAACTCTGCACAGCCACCAGCAGACGCCCGCCGCGGCTGCGGATGGCCGAAAACAGGCTGGTGACGCCGGGAATTGCGGGGAAGTTACCGAACTCGTCCAGGAAGAAAAAGAAGGGACGAGGGCAGTGCCCGCCCTGGCGCTCGGCCAGAGCAATCAGGTCATCGGTCAGGAAACGGATGTACAGGGATGCAAGAAAATGGCGGGTCTCGTTTTCGTCCGGTGCAACCAAGAAAACCGCAGTCGGCGTTTCGATGAAGCGCTCCGCATCCAGCGCATTGTCATGGGAACAGATCAGCTGCTCCAATTCCATGTCAACAAATTTCAGCAGCTTGGCCAGCGCCGAACTGATGATGTTGAGGGTGGTGCGGATGTCCGCGCTGGTCGTGGTAGCCACGTAGCCCTTGATACGCCGGTCAGTGACGTTTTCCAGCATGGCGGCCAGGCGGCTCTGCTGGACCTGAGTGCCCCTTTCCGGCGCGTCCGCGCCCGCCAACTCCACGATGAGGTTGAACACACTGACGATGTGCCGTTCCGCTTCTTTTCCGTACTGCGATACCAGCAGTACAAGGCCCGTTATCAGTCCACGAGCTGTCTCGTTAAAATACTCGCTGTTGTCACCGCTCCCGGCACCACCAGTAGCCCCTATAATGGCACTGGCAATGGTCTTGGCATACCGTTCTGCGGTGGCGTAATGCACGGCCTTCCGCCTGGCGTCCTGTTCCTTGTGCCAGGCATCAATCTCAGCGTTGACGCGATACAGCAGATTAAAATGGCAGGAACTGAACACATTTCGAAGGTCGAGCTTCAGCACGCGGTAGCCGCAGCGCCGCAGTTCCGGCTCGGTGATGGTGTACAGATCGTCCTTGACGGATACCAGCACCATGCTGGCTCCATTCCCGACGCCTTTACCGTTTTTGGTGTTGTGGTTGACGCGGGCATTGTAAGTAATGGTCGGGATATATACGCTGGTGGATTTGCCCGCGCCGGGCGGGGCCACCATCAGGACGGACTGGTCGCTGATGTCGAGTAGCCAGGTACTGCGGGTGGCTCCCACCAGCATCCCCGGCGTTTTCTCGCTGCCATGAGGGACCTCAACGTACACTTTCTTCTTTTCTTCATCATCCATAAAGTGCGCGTCGCCGTGCTGGCCGTGCCCGGCCTGCACATCCTTTACCGCCAGCGGCGCGCGGTTGTACATCTCTACCAGCGCTGCGGCCAGCAGAGCCGCCAGCAGCTTTGCCAGGACGAGCAGCCCATCGCCCGGTGCATACCCGGCCCCCATCTGCAGGGCCGTTGCCAGGGCGTATACGATCACGATCGTCAGCAGCGGTCGCAAACCTCTTTTCAAAAAATCATCTCCTCCTTACAGGTCCATCATGAACGCCTGGCTTTGAGGCGACAGTTCCGTCTCCTGTTCCGGCTCCGGCTCATTCTCCGCTTCCTGCTCCAGCGCTCTTTCCTGCTCATGGGCCAGGAAGTGGTCACAGTAATCCAGGGCTTTGTCCAGACGCTGCAATGTGACCGGCAAGTCGAACGTCGGGTATTTGACGGCCTCCGCATGGGCGGACGCCAGCTGCTGCGACAGCCGGTCACTTACCCCAACGTCATACCGTGCCGCCAGCATCACCGCCAGGGACGCGCTCTCCAGGTCGCGGACCGGCTGCTCCACCGTCGCTGTGCGCTGGATAACGGCGTCCGCGTAGCCCTTCAGTTCACTGAGCCGCACATCTTCCTCGGAACCGGCGTCCGATACATGGATCACGTTCTGGTCTGCGTCGAAGTAGGCTGCGCCCGGCTTGTCCTGGTCACGCTGCACCGTCAGCCCGGCCTGCCGGGCTGCGTCCTCCATATCCAATGGGTTCTTTTCAATTTCACCATCCTGATGACTTTGATGCTCCAAAAACTCCTGATATTGCAGCGGTTCCTTCTTCAATTCCTGCAGGAGTTGCTGCTCAGCCCATTCGCGAAATCTGTCCAGAGAGCCTTCCGGGAAAACATCCCATGAACTGTTGTTGCTTTTGCGATATTCGATTTCCCCTGCACTGGCGTAAGTCATGCGATCATACGAATACAGACTCTGTTTATCCGGGCCTTCCAATCTGCCGCTTCCATCACTGTACATCGTCCATTTCCATCCTGCGGGCAGCTTTGCGGCTGGCTCGACTGTAGAAGCTTCCCAATCTTCATTTTCTTCTGCATGAAGATTCACATTTTCTTTCTGCATACGATTCTCCTTTTCATTCTGTACGAGTTCCTGCTTTTCCTGGTCCAGCAGTATATTCAGTTCATTCAGCCGGGCCAGCTT
>CALESJ010000020.1 GCA_937907025.1 uncultured Faecalibacterium sp. | reverse complement strand
CTGGCGGTCTATCTCTTGTTTTCGGTTGCTTGCTTCCTTACCGTACATGAGCATTGACCCAGGGGTTCTCCTGGCCGTCGGCCACGCCGGTCTTCAGGCCCATGTACAGGTCGGAGTACGCGATGGTCGTGGTGGTGGCGCCCAGGGTCTGGAAGGTCAGGTCGATGGTCTTCATGCCGTTGGTGCGCATCTTCAGGCCCTGCAGGTCTTCGGGTTTGGTGATGGGATGCTTGGAGTTGGAGAACTGGCGGTAACCGCCGGCGTCGCACAGGTTGATGATGACGGTGCCGGTTTCGGCTTCGGCTTCCTCACACACGCTCTTGGCCAGGTCGCTGGTCAGCAGGGCGGTGATCTGGGCGCGGGTCTGGGTCAGGAAAGGCAGGGTGAACATCAGCAGGCGGGGGCTGAAGTCAAACTGGCCGCCGCGCATGCCCTGAATGGTGCCTGCCACGACCTGTTCCAGCATTTCCTTCTCGGTGCCCAGCTGGCCGTTGCCGTACACCTGCACGGTCACATGGCCATTGGTGGCGGCGGAAACGTCTTCCGCAAATTTTTCCAGCGAGGTGTAACGGGGGTTCCCTTCGGGCTGGGCATGGCCTACGACCATGGTAAAGTCGCCCAGGTCGGCGTAAGGATCTTCACCGGTGGTTTCGGCGGTGGCGGCGTCGGCCGTATCGCCCGTATCGCCGGTGGCGGTGGAGGTGCTTGCGGGCGTGCCGCCGCAGGCAGCCAGGGACAGCATCATCGAAACACCGAGCAGCAAAGAGAGCAGTTTTTTCATGGGGCTTTCCTCCTTCTTGTGGGGTTGCTAACCTGTATACAACACTTGTTTCCGTGCCTCCATCATAGCAGAAAAAACCCGGCTTTTCAAGCAAGCTGTATACAAATATGAGGCACGACTATTTGGTGAAAACGACAACAAGAACAAAGAAAAAACCGTGTATATGTGGTAAATATACAAAAGACGCCGGGGAAAAGCGGGAAGATATACCGTGCTGTGTGAAAACTGCACAAAGGGGTGTGGAAAAGTTCGTCGACCTGTATACAGGCTTGCGAAGGCCCCGGCGCCGCCGCGTTGACAAACCGCCGCACTTCGCATACACTTACTATAAAGAATAAAGAGCCTGCGGCCGCAGCGGCCGTATACGAAAGGGGGATATACCATGGAGGCTGCCCATACGCCCGACAGCATCTATCATATCCTGGAAAAAGAGATCACCGAACTACGTATCCGTCCGGGGGAGATTCTCAGCGAAAACAGCCTGTGCAAGCGGTTCGGGGTGTCCCGTACACCCATCCGCAGTGTGCTGCAGCGGCTGGAACAGAACCGCTTTGTGCGCATCGTACCCTGCAAAGGCACCATCGTCACGCCCATCGACCTGAATATTGCCAATCAGCTCATCTACCGCCGTGTGGCCATCGAGCGCATGGTCCTGCGGGATTTCATCCGCACGGCCAAACCCACCGAGGTGGAGGAGGTGCGCTACCACCTGGAACTGCTGCAGGCGGCGGCCCGGGAACTGGACGACCCGGAAGCCTTTGACCTGAACGACTTTTTGAAAAAGGACCTGGACATGCACGAACTCTGGTTCCGTGCCACCGACAAGATGTTTTTGTGGAAGGAACTCACCGACCCGCAGGCAGATTATTCCCGGTTCATCCGCCTGGATATGGTGGGCGCGCGCAACGTGCCCGATGTCCTGGCCGACCACACCCGCATGATGGAGATCATCGACGCCAAGGACGAGGGGGCCATTGAACCGCTGCTCACCCACCACCTGTACGGCGGCGTGCGCCGCCTGGGGGGCAAGATCTTCTCGGAGGAATACAGCGTGTACTTCCAGCCCACCGAACTGTAAGCCACCGCCATGCCCTGCCGGCGCAACGCCCGGACCTGACCGCGAAAAAGCAAGAAAATCCCCCGCCTGCCCGAAAGCAGACGGGGGATTTTTGGCTGCAAAGGAGATTTACAGGTTGTTTTTTACACGCTCACGTCCTCGAACTGGCTGTTGTACAGGTCGGCGTAGAAGCCGCCCGCCTCCAGCAGCTGGTCGTGGGTGCCTTGCTCCACGATGTCGCCGTCCCGCATGACCAGGATGAGGTCGCTGTCCTTGATGGTGGACAGGCGGTGGGCGATGACGAAGCTGGTGCGGCCGCGCATCAGGTTGTCCATGGCGGCCTGAATCTGCTCCTCGGTGCGGGTATCCACCGAGCTGGTGGCTTCGTCCAGAATGAGGATGCGGTTGTCCGCCAGAATGGCCCGGGCGATGGTCAGCAGCTGCTTCTGGCCCTGGCTCACGTTGCTGGCGTCCTCGTTGATGACCATGTCATAGCCCCCCGGCAGGGTGCGGATGAAGTGGTCGGCCTTGGCGGCCTTGGCCGCGGCGATGACCTCCTCGTCGGTGGCGTCCAGACGGCCGTAGCGGATATTCTCCATGATGGTGCCCTGGAACAGCCAGGTGTCCTGCAGCACCATGCCGAAGCCCTCCCGCATGGGGGAGCGGTCGAATTCCCGCACATCGTGGCCGTTCAGGCGGATGTGGCCGGAATCCACATCATAGAACCGCATGAGCAGCTTGACGATGGTGGTTTTGCCTGCGCCGGTGGGGCCCACGATGGCCACCTTCTGGCCGGGCTGCACATCGCAGGAGAAATCCCGGATGATGGTCTTTTCGGGGGTGTAGCCGAAGCGCACATGGTCGAAGGTGACCTGCCCGTTGATGAGGGCGGGGTCGGCGGGGGTGCCCTCCGCCTTCTGGTCCTCCTCCGGCTCGGCCAGGAACTCAAACACGCGCTCGGCCGCGGCGGCCATACTCTGCAGCATGTTGGAAACCTGGGCCAGCTGCTGGATGGGCTGGGTGAAATTCTTCACATACTGGATGAACGCCTGGATGTCACCCACGGTGATGCGGCCCTGGGCGGCAAAGATGCTGCCCACAATGGCCACCGCCACATAGCCCAGATTGCCCACAAAGTTCATTACGGGCTGCATCAGGCCGGACAGGAACTGGCTCTTCCAGGCGGATTCGTACAGGCGGCCATTGGCGGCGTCAAAGTCGGCCAGCACGGCCTGTTCCCGGTTGAAGGCCTTGACCACGGCCTGGCCGGAATACACTTCCTCCACCTGGCCGTTGACCACGCCCAGGGTGGCCTGCTGCTGTTTGAAGTATTTCTGGCTGATGCGCACCACGCACAGCACCAGAATCAGGCTGACGGGCAGGATCAGCAGCACAATCACGGTCATGACCGGGCTGATGGACAGCATCATGATGAGCACGCCCACCATGGTGGTCACGCTGGTGATGAGCTGGGTCACGCACTGGTTCAGGGCCTGGCCCATGGTGTCCACATCGTTGGTGATGCGGGACAAAACTTCGCCCACCGTGCGCTTTTCAAAGTAAGCCAGGGGCAGACGGTTGATCTTTTCGCTGATCTGACGGCGGAAATCATAGCACATCTTCTGGCTCACGCCGCTCATCAGCCAGTACTGGATAAAGCTGAACGCGCCGCTGAGCAGGTAGATGCCCAGCAGAATCAGCAGGATGCGGCCGATGTAGGCGAAGTCGATGCCGCCGGTACCGGTCAGTTTGGCCACCCATCCGGTGGCCAGGGCCGTGGTGGCCTTGGCCAGAATTTTGGGGCCCACAATGTTGAAGATGGTGGACAGCACGGCAAAGACCAGGACCACCGCCAGTGCCAGGCGGTAACGGCCCATCTCCGCCAGCAGGCGGCGCACCGTGCCCTTGAAGTCTTTGGCCTTCTCGGTCGATTGTCTTATTCTCGGCATACTCATTCACCTCCCAGGCCAAGTTCTTTCTGGCTCAGCTGGCTGCGGGCAATTTCCTGATAGGTGGGGCAGCTCTCCATGAGCTGGGCGTGGGTGCCCTTGCCCACGATGCGCCCTTCGTCCAGCACCAGGATCTGGTTGGCGTGCAGGACGGTGGAAATGCGCTGGGCCACAATGATGACGGTGGCGTCGCCGGTTTCCTTCTTCAGGGCGCGGCGCAGGGCCACGTCGGTCTTGAAGTCCAGGGCGGAGAAGCTGTCGTCAAACAGGTAGACTTTCGGGTTTTTGGCGATGGCCCGGGCGATGGACAGGCGCTGTTTCTGCCCGCCGGACACGTTGGTGCCGCCCTGGGCGATGGGGCTCTGGTAGCCTTCCGGTTTGGCCTCGATGAATTCGGTGGCCTGGGCAATCTCGGCGGCCTTGCGGGCGGTTTCGTCGGTGATCTGGGGGCCGCCGAATTTCAGGTTGCTGTCGATGGTGCCGCTGAACAGCACGCCCTTCTGGGGCACATAGCCCAGCAGGGAGCGCAGCTCGGCCTGGGGCATCTCCCGCACGTCCACGCCGTCGATGCGCACCTGGCCCTCGGTGGCGTCAAAGAAGCGGGGAATCAGGTTCAGCAGGGTGCTCTTGCCGCAGCCGGTGGCGCCGATGATGGCGGTGGTCTGGCCCGGCTCGGCGGTGAAGGAGATGTCCTCCAGCGCGTCGGTGTCGCCGCCCGGATACCGGAAGCTCACATGGTCGAACTCCACCCGGCCGTTCCAGGTGTGGTTCTTGACCCTGGCGGCGGTGGCTTCGTCGGGGTCGTGGATGGAGGGCTCGGTTTCCAGCACCTCAAACACGCGGTCGGCCGCCACCCCGGCCCGGGGCAGCATGATGGCCACCATGGTCAGCATCAGGAAGGACATGACGATCTGCATGGTGTAGGTGATGAAAGCGATGATGTCGCCCACCTGCATGGTGCCCAGGTCCATGGCCTTGGCGCCGAACCAGACGATGAGCAGAGTGGTGCCGTTCATGATGACGGTCATGAAGGGCATCATGCCGGCCATGGCCCGGTTGGTGAACAGCTGGGTCTGCATCAGGTCCTTGTTGACCCCGTCAAACCGCTGCTCCTCGAACTTTTCCCGACTGAAAGCCCGGATGGGCATGATGCCGGTGAGGATTTCGCGGCTGACCAGGTTCAGCTGGTCCACCTTTTTCTGCATGATCTTGAACTTGGGCATGGCGATGGAAACCAGCACGCCCATGACGCACAGCAGGGCGACCACCGCCAGGGCGATGATCCAGCTCAGGCTGCTGCCGGTGTGGGCCACCCGGATGATGCCGCCGATGCCCAGGATGGGGGCATAGAACACCATGCGCAGCATGATGACGCAGACCATCTGAATCTGCTGGATGTCGTTGGTGGAGCGGGTGATCAGGCTGGCGGTGGAGAAGCGGTCGGTTTCCGCATGGGAGAAGCTGACCACCTTCTTGAACACGCTCTGGCGCAGGTCCCGGCCGATGCCTGCCGAGGCGCGGCTGGCCAAAAAGCCCACGCAGATGGCGCAGGCGGCCAGCAGCAGGGTCATGCCCAGCATCTGGGCGCCCTTGAACAGCAGATAGTGCATCTGCACCTTCTGGGCAATGCCCTGGGCCTCGTATTCCAGCTTGACCAGCATCATGGCCTGGCTGCCCATCATGTCCAGGGTTTCCTGGTCCATCTGGGTCATGGCCTGGGACAAAAATCCCTGGACCAGGGCGCGGGTGGCTTCCTCGCTGCCGTCATAGGTCAGCAGGGATTCCAGCAGGTTCTCGGGCAGGTTGGCGGACTGCATGGCAGCGCCCGGGTCCATGCCCGCGGCCGCGGCGGCCTGCATCTGGCCGGCGGCGGTCTGCAGCTGGGCAGGCAGACCGTTGACCGTCTGCACCGCCGCGTCCAGCCCGGCGGCGTCGGCTTCACCCTGGCCGGCGGCCATGCCGTACAGCACCATATCCGGGGTGGAGAAGAGGTCCTCCAGGGCGGCACGCTCCTCCTTGTCGGTGACGGTCAGGGTGCGCAGCCCGTTTTCGTCGGCGGGGGTAAAGGCGGCGTCGGCCTGTTCGGCGTCAGCCTGGGGCATCAGCCATTCCAGGGCCTGCAGCGTGTCGGCCCGCACCGTGTCGGGCACGGTGCTCTCAATGCCGCCCATCTGGATGCCCACGTCCACAATGTCCGAAGTGTAGCCGGGCAGGCTCAGGTCACACCAGGCCTGCAGCAGCAACAGGGCAAAAATCACCAGGCAGGCTTTCCAGCGGGTGCCCAGCAATTGAAAGATTCTTCGCATGGGGTTACTCCTTTCTCTGCGCGCGGCGCGCTTCGTTCTCGGCGTCAATGGCCCGGGCGAACTCTTCCCAGTTCCGAGTGAAACTGCGCAGGGTTTCCGGTGCCATCCGATTGGCGATGGCAAAGGCGTAGGCCGTGACCTCCCGCTCGCATTCCTCGTGGGCGCGGCGCCCGGCCTCGGTCAGGCGAACGGTGGTCTTGCGCCGGTCGGCGGGGTCGGGGGCCCGCTGGATCAGGCCGTCCTTCTCCAGCACGCGCAGCGCCCGGGACACCGCCTGGGGACTGTCATACATCCGGCAGGTCAGCTCGGACACCGACACGACCCCGTCCTGCCCGCTGCGCTGGATGACCGTGTACAGCCGGTGCAGCATGTCAAAATGGCAGCGGGGGGCTTTGGTCAGTACATCGCCCATTCCGGCCTGCAGGCTGCGCTTGGTCTGCATGATCTGGTGGAACAGCTCCCGCGCCATGGTGGTTTCGTTGGAATCCATGACTACCTCCTTTTTATTTGACTATAGTTAATAATTAACGCATGTTGTATTATAGTCCGGCCCTCCGCCCGCCGCAAGGGGAAGGCCGGTTTGTTTGAAATTTGTTTACAATTTACACAAAAAGTACACGGCTTTTTTGGTCATTGCAGGAAATCTCCCGCCGTGGTACACTCAAAGAAAACCCAAAAATCGGGAAGGAGATCGCATCATGCTGGCCTATACCTATGTAGAACGCGGCCGTTTTGAACTGCGGGACAAGCCCCGCCCCACCCTGCAGGACCCCAGGGACGCCATTGTGCGGGTGACGCTGTCCAGCATCTGCACCAGTGACCTGCACATCAAGCACGGCTCGGTGCCCCGGGCGGTGCCGGGCATTACGGTGGGCCACGAGATGGTGGGCGTGGTGGAGCAAGTGGGCGTCGCGGTCACCACCGTCCGCCCCGGGGACCGGGTCACGGTGAACGTGGAAACCTTCTGCGGTGAATGCTTTTTCTGCCGCCACGGCTGGGTGAACAACTGCACCGACCCCGACGGCGGCTGGGCCCTGGGCTGCCGCATCGACGGCGGCCAGGCCGAGTATGTGCGGGTGCCCCACGCCGACCAGGGGCTGGACCGCATCCCGGATACCGTCACCGACCGGCAGGCCCTGTTTGTGGGGGACCTGCTGGCCACCGGCTACTGGGCGGCCAACATTGCCGAGATTCATCAGGGGGACACGGTACTGATTCTGGGGGCCGGTCCCACGGGGCTGTGCACCCTGCAATGCGTGCGCCTGCACGAGCCGGGGCGCATCATCGTGTGTGAAAAGGACCCCGTGCGCCTGGACTTTGTGCGCACCCACTACCCCGACGTGCTGGCCGTGCCGCCGGAAGGTCTGCCGGACTTTGTGCGGGCCCACAGCGAACACGGCGGCGCCGACGCGGTGCTGGAAGTGGCCGGCACCGAGGATACCTTCCGCCTGGCCTGGGAGTGCGCCCGCCCCAACGCGGTGGTCACGGTGGTGGCCATGTATGACCGCCCCCAGACCCTGCCGCTGCCGGACATGTACGGCAAGAACCTGATCTTCAAGACCGGCGGGGTGGACGGCTGCCACTGCAAGGAAACCCTGGACCTCATCGCCGCGGGCAAGATCGATACCACCGCCCTCATCACCCACACCTTCCCGCTGAAAGAAATCGAGGCGGCCTACGACCTCTTCGAGAACCGGCGGGACAAGGTCATCAAGGTGGCCATCGAAAACCCTTGACAATTCACCTGCAAGGGAATATCCTTAGGTAACTAAGTATTGGAGGACCCCACATGGAACCAAACCGTCATGCTGCGCGCTATGTGAGCAAACTTTCCAACAAGCTGCGCCGCAAGATCGACGCTTTCTCCACCCGGGGGCAGATGAGCGGCGCCCAGGGTAAGGTGCTGCACTTTCTGCTGGCCCAGGGCGGGGACGTGTTCCAGAAGGATGTGGAGGAGGAGTTCAGCCTGCGGCCTTCCTCCGCCACCGAACTGCTGAAACGCATGGAGCGCGACGGGTTCATCCGGCGGGAATCCCTGCCCGGGGACGCCCGCCGCAAGCGCATCGTGGTGTGTGAGAAGGGCCTGGCCTACAAGGATGCCGTCATGGCGGACATCCTGGGGCTGGAGGCGGAACTCACCCGGGGAGTGGACCCCGACGACCTGGAAACTTTTTTCCGGGTCATGGAACAGATGCTGAAAAACATTCCGTGAATCCAGAGGGCTGCCGGCAGGACCGGCAGCTTTTTATGGGCCTCAATACTTAGGAAACTAATTTTATCGGGAGGCTCCCATGAACAACACCCAGGTGGATTACCGGAACGGTCCGCTGTTCCCCATGATCCTGCGCTTTTCCATCCCCGCAGCCGTTTCGCTGCTCATCACCGCTGTCTACAACATTGTGGACCGCATGTTTGTGGGCAATTTCAACGGCACCTCCGCCCTGGCGGGGCTGTCGGTGTGTTTTCCGCTGTCCTACATGATGATGGCCTTCGGCCTGATGTGCAGCGCCGGCGGGTCCACCTGCTTCAGCCTCTTTTCCGGCCAGGGGGACACCAGACGGATGAACCGGGCCTTCGGCAACGCCTTTGTGCTGGTCTGCGGCTTTGAACTGCTGCTCTCGGCGTTTCTGCTGGTGCTCACCGACCCGCTGCTGCAGCTTTTCGGCGTTACCGAAACCGCCTACCCCTACGCCGTGGTATACTACCGCATCGTGGCCCTGGGCTGCCTGTTCCAGGGATTGTCCCAGCTGTTCTGCGACTTCGTCCGGGTATCCGGCAAGCCCGTTCTGGGCATGTGCGTCACCGGCATCGGCGCGGTGACCAATATCCTGCTGGATGCGCTGTTCATCATCGTCTTTGACTGGGGCGTGGCGGGCGCCGCCGCGGCCACCGTCATCGGCCAGATGCTCTCCGCCGCCTTCGGGGCCTTTCTGGTGCTGGGCGGCCATTCCCAGGTCCGCATTTCCCGGGACATCTTCCGCCCCCGCCAGCAGTTGAGCGCCAACATCCTCTCCTGCGGGTTTGCCTTCTGGGTGGCCCAGATGGCCATGGGCTTCATCAGCCTGGTGTACAACAGCCAGCTGGGCCGCTACGGCGGGGATATCGCCATCAGTGTGTATGCGGTCATCTCCAGCATCATGACCTTTGTCATCATGCCCGCCAGCGGCATCAGCCAGGGCATCCAGCCCATTCTGGGCAACAACTACGGCAGCGGCAACTACAAGCGGGTCATGCGGACCTTCCGCCTGGCCACGGCCCTGTCGGTGGGGGTCACCTGCCTGATCTGGGCGGGGGTGCTGGTCTTCCCCCGGCAGATCCTGGCGGCCTTCGGCGGCACCCGGGAAATGTTCGACATCGGCGTGTCCGGTCTGCGCATCAACTTCTGCATCACACCGGTGCTGGGGTTTGTCATGCTGGCCACCACCTTCTTCCAGTCCATCAACCGGCCGGTGCCCTCGGTGCTCATCTCCCTGCTGCGGCAGGTGGTGTTCCTGGTGCCTTTCCTCTACCTGCTGCCCCTGGTGTGGCAGATCAACGGCATCTTCTTCGCCCAGCCCATCAGCGACCTGCTGGCCACGGTGCTCTCGCTGGTGCTGGTGTGGCGGGAACAGCGGCGGATGTACGCCAGGCTCCCGGCCTGACAAAAACCAAAAAGCGCCCCGGACCATTCGGTCCGGGGCGTTTTGCATGCAAAAATCAGGCGGTTTGGGCCGCTTTCTGTTCCGCTTCCATGGCGGACAGTTCCGGCATCACGGTGCGGCGCATGGTCAGGTAGCAGGCCAGGCCGCCGATGACGTTGGAGATGGGCTCGGCCAGAAAGACCCCGTTGACCCCCAGCCCCGCCAGATGGGGCAAAAGCAGGGTCAGGGGCACCACGATGATGGCCTTGCGCAGCAGGGAGAAGAACACCGCCATCTTGGCCTTGTTCAGGGACTTGAAAACGCTCTGCCCAGTGAACTGGAAGGCCATCATCACGAACCCGAAAAAGTAGATGTGCAGCGAGGGCACCGCCGCCGCCAGCAGGTCGGGGTCGTGGTTGAAGATCTGGATGAAAGCGGAGGGAAACAGGGAGATCAGCCCCCAGATGAGCAGGGTGTAGGCGAAGCCCAGCTGGGTCATGAACCGGATGGCCTTGCGCACCCGGGGCACGCTGCGGGCGCCGTAGTTGTAGCTGATGACCGGGGAGGTGCCGTCGGACAGGGCCATCACCGGGGTCTGGGCAATCTGCCGCACCGAGTTGATGACGGTCATGACGCTGATGTACAAATCGCCCCCGAAGGTGCGCAGGGTGGCGTTGCAGGCCACCTGAACCAGACTGTCGGTGAAGGACATGACAAAGCTGGAAGTGCCCAGCACCGCAATCCGCCGGATGCAGGCCCAGTCGGGCTTGAAGCCACGGAACTGCAGCCGCAGTTCGGTCTTGGGCCCGGTGAGGAACCGCAGCACCCACACCGCCGAAAGCCCCTGGCTGATGACGGTGGCAATGGCGGCGCCCCGCACCCCCAGCCCGCAGGCGTAGATCAGGATGGGGTCCAGCACGATGTTCACCGCTGCGCCCAGCAGCACGGTGAGCATGCCGGTTCTGGCAAAGCCCTGGCAGTTGATGTAGGGATTCAGCCCCAGGGAGGTCATGACAAAGACGGTGCCCAGCATGTAAATGACCATGTAGGAGGAGGCGTAGGCGTAGGTTTCATCGCTGGCGCCCAGCAGGTACAGGATGGGCTTGTGGAAGGCGATGCCCAGCACCGTCAGCCCCACGCCGCACACCAGCAGCATGAAGTAGGCGTTGGACATGATGCGCCGGGCCCGGTCGTGGTCGCCCTCGCCCCGGGCGATGGAACACAGGGGCGACCCGCCCACCCCGAACAGGTTGGCAAAGGCTGTGACCAGGGTGACCACCGGGAAGCACAGCCCCAGCCCCGCCAGGGCCAGGGTGCCCTCCCCGGGCAGCTTGCCGATGTAGATGCGGTCCACGATGTTATATAACAGGTTCAGCACCTGGGCCACCAGCATGGGTGCCGCCACGGCCAGCACGCTGCGCCGCACGTCCCCCTTGGAAAAATCCACCTGCCCGCTGCCGTGGGACGGGGTATGGCTGTGAAACAGCATGGGGTCATCTCCTCAATGTCAAGAATGGGAAAAGAAAACGTAAAATTCATTATACCACATTTCCCGCCCGGGCGGAAACGCCCATGGACGAAACCCTGCCGCCGTGGTAGGATACAGGTATGGAAAACATGGCTCAGAAACCGGCCTTCCGGGGGGCGCGGATGTTCATTCTGCCCACCGAAGCGCTGGAAGAATACGCCGCCCACCCGCTGGTGGCGCGCCTGTATCTCACCGATGTGGGGTGTTTTCCCCGGGCAAAAAACCACACGCGCATCCGCAGGGAAGGGATTGAGGAATACATACTGCTGTATTGCGCGGCGGGCCGGGGCACCGTGCAGGTGGGGGACAGGGCCTGGCAGCTCACCCCGGGCACGGCGTTCTGCATTCCCCGGGGGGCGCCCCACAGGTATGCCGCCGACGCCGCCGACCCCTGGACCCTGCTGTGGGTGCATTTCAAGGGCGGGGACACCCGATACTATCCCCTGGACGAATGTCGCCTGCTCACCCCGTCGGCCCAGGTGGCGGGCCGGATGAACGACTGGTTCGACCTGCTGTTTGAAGCGCTGGAAGGGGAGTACTCCCTGGAAAATTTTGTCTATCTGTCCCAGGTGCTGGGGCTGATTCTGGCCGGGCTGTACCGCCGCACCGCTCCCGACAGCAGCCGCCTGACCCGGGCGGTGCGCTGGATGTATGCCCACCTGGGGGAAAGCCTGACCCTGGACCGGCTGTGCCGGGAACTGGGAATGTCCAAAAGCGGACTTAACGCTTTGTTCCGGCAGTACGCCCACCGCCCGCCACTGCAGTTCTTTACCCGGCTGAAGATGACCGAAGCAGGCAAGATGCTGCGGCAGACCGACCTGCCGGTGCGGGAGATCGCCCGGCGGCTGGGGTACGCCGACCCGTATTACTTCTCCCGGGCGTTCCGCAAGACGGTGGGAACCTCCCCCACCGCCTACCGGGGCCAGGCGGTCCCCTATGCGGAGGACGAGAACACCGCGGACACCTGAAAAATTGGAATTTTGTCCATCCCTCTGCAACAATGCCCATGGCCGTACCGGCTTTCCGGGACTATACTGGAGAAAACGCCCCGCCCGGGCATCCATGCAAGGAGGAAGACCCCATGCGCCTGTACCAACCCCTGACCCGGTGGCAGTTCTGCCCCGGCAAGACCTTTGACCCGGCTGCCGCCCGCCCGGTCACCCTGCCCCACACCTGGAACATCGCCCCCGAAACCGAGAACCTCTGCGGTCCCGCCTGGTACCGCTGCACCCTGCCGCCCTGCCCGGGGCCCCGGCGGTTTGTGCGGTTCGGCGCCGTGTACCGGGACGCGCAGGTCTTTCTCAACGGGCAGAAAGCCGGGGAACACACCGGCTCCGGCTACACCCCGTTCACGGTGGAGCTCACCCCGTTCTGGAACGAAACGGGGGACAACCTGCTGGAGGTGCAGGCGGACAACCGCTTTTCTCCCCATGCGCTGCCCTATGAGCACAGCTTTGATTGGGCCAACGACGGCGGGCTCATCCGCCCGGTGCAGCTGTGGGGCAGCGGCAGCCACTGCATCCGGGACTGCCGGGTCACGGCGTCCCCCTGCATCCCCGCTCTGGGCCGGCGCCTGGACAAGGGCGCGGCCGAGTTTTCGGCGGCAGGCTTTATCGACGGTGCCGCAGCCGACGGCCTGACCCTGGTATGGCGGGTCTGCCCCGGGGAGGACGAGGCGATGGGCAACCCCCTGGACGGGGGCGAACTGCCCTGCACGGCGGGGGCGTTCACCCTGCCGGTGCGTCGGTGGGAAAACGTGCGCTTCTGGCATTTCGACGCCCCGAACCTCTACACCCTGACCCTGGAACTGTACCGGGACGGTGTCTGTGTGGACGGCACCCGCACTGTGTTCGGCTTCCGGGACCTGCAGCTGCAGGGGGCGGCGCTGTACCTCAACGGGGAAAAGGTCCGCCTGTGCGGCACCGAGTGGATGCCCGGTTCCGACCCGGCTTTCGGCATGGCGGAACCGGTTTCCCAGCTGGAAAAGATGCTTACCCTGCTGAAACAGTCCAACTGTGTGCTCACCCGGTTCCACTGGCAGCAGGACGACGCCGTGTATGACTGGTGCGACCGCCACGGCATGCTGGTGCAGGAGGAGATTCCCTTCTGGGGCAAGGAACCGCCCGCGGCGGGGCCGGAACAGCTGGCGATCTTCCGGGCGCAGATGGGGGAAACCGTCCGTGCCCACGGCAACCACCCCAGCATCATCGCCTGGGGCGTGGGCAACGAGCTGGACGCCCAGAACGAGGACACCATCCGGTATATCCGGCAGGCGGTGGCCGAAACCCGGGCCCTGGACCCCGGCCGGTTTGCGGATTACGTCACCAATACCATCTATGCGGACCCCGCCCGGGACGGCACCACCTGCGGGGATCTGCTGATGATCAACGATTATATCGGCACCTGGCACGGGGACCTGGACCCGGAGGCGGAGTGGCGGAAGATCGTGCAGGCCAACCCGGACCGGGCCATGATCCCGGCGGAGTTCGGCCTGTGCGAGCCGGCATTCTCCGGCGGGGACGAGCGCCGGGAACGGATTTTCCGGGAAAAGATGGCCCAGTACCGGGACATCCCCAACGTGGCAGGCACCATCTATTTCTGCCTCAACGATTACCGCACCCACATGGGGGAGGACGGGAACGGCCGGCTGCGCCGCCGGGTCCACGGCTCCACCGACTGGTCCGGCAACCCCAAGCCCTCCTATGAGGCGGTGCGGGCGGAATGTTCCCCGCTGCTGGTATGCCCGGACCCCGCAGGGGTGAAGCTCACCTGCCGGGACACCCTGCCCGGCTACACCGTGGCGGGCTACCGCCTGTGCCTGGGGGACCGGACCGTGGACATTCCCACCCTGCACCCCGGCGAAAGCTGGCTGTGCCCCGACGTGCAGGCCGGGACCTTCACCATTCTGCGCCCCACCGGTTTCCCGGTATAACAACGGAAAAAGACCCGCGCCCCGGTCAAAGCGACCGGGGCGCGGGCCTTTTTATACAGGAGGAAGCGTCATTCGATCTTCATGGATTCCATCTGGGCTTTGGTGATGCCGTTGCGCTTGCCGTAGTTCTTCCAGTACAGGGTGGAAGCCGCCACAAACATCCGCTTGGGGATGGGCATGGTCACCCGCAGCACCCGGTGCTGCCCGGCGGCTACGGCGTCGGCCAGGGCCCGGATGCGGCGGCGCACCAGGAAGACAAAAGGCGTGTCCAGAATGGCCTCGCCGCTGCCGATCTCCAGCACCGCGCCGAAGGGGCAGCCGGTGCGGCGGCAGAACTGCTCCACCATCTCCACGGCCACATCGTTCTGCTCCGGTTCATAGAACCCGCAGTTGATGAGCACCGAGATGCGGGGCCGAGGACTGGGCAGCCGGTCCTCCAGCGCTTTCAGAAAGTTCAGCAGCGTTACCGGGATGCCGTCGGCATACAGGGGAAAGACCAGCAGAATATCAGAAAATCCCGCCGACTTTTCGCACAGTTCGGCGTGGTTGGTGCGGGTAATGTTGCAGGTCTGGGCCGGCACCGGGCAGCTGTGGGCAAACAGCTCGGCATACCGGCGGGAATTGGAACGGGGCGCCCGGGGGCTGCCGTTGAGAATCAGGACACTTGCCATTTTTTCACCTCACTGTTCACGGTTTCTTCCAGGGTCTTTTCGTCGGCAAACAGCACCCGGTGCTCGGCAAAGCTCATGTTGGCGGCGTTGCGCGCCACCAGATTGCGGAAAATCTGCCGCTCGGCGGGGGTGATGTCCCCGTACCCGATGATGGTGGCTTTCTTCATGGCCACGGCCCGCTGTACATGGTGGGTTTCCCCGTGGAGCAGCCGGATAAAGGCCTGCTGCACCGGGATGGCCCGCTCCAGCATGGTCTTCATGGTGGTGTCGTAGCCGCCGTAGCGCAGGCGGCTCACATACAAAACCTCGTCGCTCTGGGCGATGAGGGGATAGACGGTCACGGCATCGTCCCGGATGACGCACCTGCCCGGGGTGCGGGTCCAGCACCCGAAACACCCGGTGCAGTTGGCGATGCGCAGGGCCGAAAGGTCCACATACCGCACCTCCGGCCCCAGGTCGGGCAGGGTCAGGGGACGGTCGCTCAAAATCAGTTTCATGCAGGCCTCCTGTGATAAATCATACAAGTTTGCTTTGTTATCTGAAGCTATTGTATCACAGGAAACGCCGGGAATACAGAGGGCAATTCTGAACTTTCCGCAAACAATCCGCAAACAATTTCTTTATGCCGCCAGCGAGAAGGTCAGCTTCACCGGGTTGTGGTCGCTGAAGGCAAACTGGGTGTCGATGTTTTCGGCGGTGGCCTGCACATTGTCGGACACCAGGAACCCGTCCACCACGGTGGTGTAGTTCACCCCGGGGGTGTAAGGGATGTCCGCGCCCCGGCAGGTGGGCACTGTAAAGCCATTGTCTGCCGCCACAAAGGCAAAGTGGTCGGGCAGGTCTTCGTCGTCCATGGTCTGCACCCATCCCGGGAAGGTCTGCTGGCTTTCAAAGGCGTGAGCGGTGCCGTACAGGGCGTGGTTGAAGTCACCCCCCACGATCACATAGTTGCCCTGCTCGTACTCCGTTTCGATCACATCGCACAGCAGTTCCAGCTGCTGCGCCCGGATGGTGCCGCCCTCGTCGTAGGCGGACATGTGGCTGTGCACCACCACCAGCTGGCGGTCGGTGTTTTCCACCGGCAGGTACAGCACGGTGAAGCAGCGGTCCAGGTCGGTGAATTTCATAAAGAAATTGTCGTCGATGGGATAGCTGCGCCGCACCGCCCGGTCAACGCGGTAGCGGGACAAAGTCTGCAGCCCCGCCGTGGTATCCCCGTGGGGGTCGTTGAAGGGGTACAGCAGAAAGCCGCTGTGGAAGTTTTCTCCCCACACATGGCTGTGCTCCGGGAAGGCGTCCGCCGTCATCTGCCGCTGGTTCACCCGGTAGCTGCGGTGGGCGTTCTCGTCCACCTCCTGCAGCAGCATCAGGTCGGCATCCAGGGCGCGCAGGGTGTCCAGGGCGGTGTTGGTGTTGGTCAGCACCGCCTCCCTGCTCCGGGCACGGCCGTACAGCCCCTGGGTGGGGGTGCCGTCCGCCATCTCCCCGGTGTCCATGAAGAAAGAATAGTCCGGCCCGTAGGCGCCGAACCCCATATTGCAGCTCACGGCGGTGTAGGGGGTATCCAGCGCCAGCAGCTCCTGCTGCGGGCGGGCCACCTCCAGCACCGTTTCGTCGGGAATGCGGTAATACTGCACCTGCAGATACCCCACATACCCCGCCAGCGCCAGCACTGCCAGCCCCAGCACCACACCCAGCGCCACCAGGACGCGCCTGACCGTTCGGTTCATACCGGACCTCCGTTTCTCCCATAGCAAAAAAGAGCAGCACTCTGCCCCAAGGGGGATGTGCTGCTCTCTGCATCTCGAACACTTTTCTCTATCATGCCGGAAAAAACGCCCCGCCGCTATGCGCAGAACACCTAAAAAATCCGGCGTGCCCTTGGGCAGTTCGCCCGGGTGCCCGGGACTGTACAGCCGTGCTATAATGAGGGAAAAATACCGCGGCGGCCCTCCGCCCCGGCGAGGTGATACAAGGTGAAATTTGAATCCCACGACCTGACCCTGCCTGCCTGGGGCCCGTATACCAAGCAGTACAGCGGCGTCAGCCATATACCCGAACCCCACGACGGCACCCGGTTCGACCTGGCGGTGTTCCCGGGCCTGTTCCGCCGCCGGGTGGATGTGCCCAACGTCCGGTTTGAAGGCCCGTACCATGTGTGGCAGGCAGCGCCGGACCTTTCCTGCTACACCCTGCGCCATGAGCTGGAATGGAAGGACCGGGTCTATGCGGACCTTTCCTTCCTGACGGTGGGGGCGGACGGTTGCCTCATCCGGGCCGAACTGCACAACGCCTCCCCGGACCCCCAGAACCTGGTGCTGCACTATGCGGCCAGCGCCCACGACCCCACCCCTTCCGGCCGGACCTGGACCATGCCCGGGGCGGACATCCGCCTGCCTGAGGGCGCGGCCCTGGTCATGGCCAACGATTACCAGTGGCTGCGCTTTGCGGTGCCCCGTCCCGCCGACGGCCTGGGGTGGGACGGCCTGCGCCGGGCGGAGGAGGCGGTCCCCGGTTTCCTGCAGGGGTACGGGGTGGGCTGGGGCTTCGGCGGCGCCGGCTGTCGGGACCATTTCGGCCGCCCCACCGCCTCCGGGGCGGGGGACCGGGTGTGTTACCGGTTCACCCTGCCCGCCGCCCTGCAGGCGCCCTGCCTGCTGGTGCGGTACTGCAACGACGGCACCGAGGCGGGCGGCTTCACCCTTTCCACCGGCGAAACCCTTGCCCTGCCCCCCTGCCGGGAGCCGCAGACCGTGCGGCTGCTTCTGGAACAGCCTGTGCCGGCGGGGGAGATGGAGCTGACCCTGACCGGGCTGGGCACCGGCAACCCCAAACTGGACTGCCTGGTTCTGTGCGAAGCCGCCCGGGCGGATGGGGTGGTGCTGGCCCTGCGGCCGGACGGCTCCCGCCCGGTCCTGAACCGGCAGGAAAACGAACCCCTGCTGACCCTGGCATATCCCCATCTGCCGGGGGCCTACGCCGTGGCCTGGGACTATGAAAACGCCCAGGTGCGGCAGATCGAGAACGACGAGCTGGATGTGTTTTTGCGGGACACCGCCCAGGACCACGTCCATGATGTGCTCACCGGCAACGGAAAAGGACATTTCACCGATGTGTTCCTGCGGCCCATCCCGCTGGCCCCCGGCGAGAGCAAGGTCATCTGGGCAGCGGCCGCCTGGGGCCCCGATGCAGCCCGGGCCGCTGCCCGCTGCCGGGCGGTGATGGCCGACCCCGCCGCCCGCGGGGCACGGTGGGAGCAGGCCCGGGCCGCCATGGCGCCCGCCCCCTGCCTGCCCGGCGGGGAAAAGCTGGCTTTCGGGCAGCAGCTCATGCAGGGGGTGCTGTGCACCAACGTGGTCTATCCCGTGTACACCCGGCGGCAGTATATCCGCCACAACACCCCCGGCCGCTGGTGGGACAGCCTGTACACCTGGGATTCCGGGTTCATCGGCATGGGGCTGGCCGTCCTGTCGGCCCGGCGGGGGCTGGACTGCCTGCGGGCCTACCTGACCACCCCCGGGGACCAGGAAGCCGCTTTCATCCATCACGGCACCCTGCTGCCCACCCAGTTCTACCTGTTTGCGGAACTGCTCAACCGCCCCGACACCCGGGCGCAGGCCCTGGTACTGTACCCGGAAATGCGCCATGCCTACGAGTATTTCGTCGGCCGGGCCGGGGGCTCGGTCACGGCGAACCTGCACAGCGGGCTGCTGCGTCCGTGGGATTACTTCTACAATTCCGGCGGCTGGGACGACTACCCGCCCCAGAAGCAGATTTCTCTACAGGGGCTGCAAAGCCGCTGCACCCCGGTCATCACCACCGCCCATGCGGTGCGCTATGCCCGCATCCTGGCATACGCTGCCGATGCGCTGGGCCGTGGGGAGGACGCCGCCCGGTACAGGGCTGACGCCGACCGCTTGTCGGACTGCCTGAACACGGTGGCCTGGGATGAGGACGCCGGGACGTACAGCTATGTGCTCTACGATGAAAAAGGCGAACCCGCGGGCTTTCTGCGGGACGAAAACGGGGTCAACTTTGACCTGGGCCTGGATGGCGCCGCGCCCCTGTTTGCGGGGGCCTGCCCGGACGACCGCGCCCGGCGGCTGTGGGACCGGGTCAAAAGCCCCGACCACCTGTGGACCGCCTGCGGCCTGACCGCCGTGGACCGCAGCGCTCCCTACGCCCGGGACGACGGCTACTGGAACGGCTCGGTGTGGATGCCCTACCAGTGGATCTTCTTCAAGGCGGCGCTGGATGCCGCCGACCCGGATTTCGCCCACCGCATCGCCCGCACGGCGCTGGAGCTGTGGCAGACCGAATGCACCCGCTCCTACCACTGTTTTGAACATTTCATGGTGCACAGCGGCCGGGGGGCCGGGTGGCACCAGTTCGGCGGGCTGTCCGCCCCGGTGGTGCAGTGGTACGCCTCCTACTACCGCCCCGGCACCCTGACCACCGGCTTCGATACCTTTGTGGCCGATGCCCGCTGGGGCGCCGGCAGCACCGCCCTCACCGCCCGGCTGGACTGCACCCGACCCGGGCGTTTCACCCTGCTGGCGGCCCTGTGCCCGGGGGAAAAGACGGTGCGCAGCGATGCAACAATTCTTCATGCCAGACAGCGTCACCCCGGCCTGTGGGAAATCACGCTGGAAACGCCTGCACCCGGAACTGTTTCGGTGACGATACAATAACTGACGGAAAAACGATGAATTTTGCGGGGGTTGGCACAGAACCCACTTTTGTGTTATGATAAAAACGTAACCAACTCTGGTATAGGAAAGGAATGCGAAATATGCAGGTCGGAGAAGCAAGCAAAGTCAAGTTCAACCTGTTCCGCAACAAGTTCGAATTTGAGTGCGGGGACCACGGCATTACGCTGGAGAAGATCGGCGGCGGCATCTGCTGCTATGCCACCGATGCCGCCCATGACGACATCTACTGCGCCATGCCCCTGGGGATGGAGAAGGAGTTCAAGGACGCCAACTACTACGTCTACGCCCTGACCGCCACCCAGATGCTGCTGCGGGTCCACAAGGCGGTGCTGCTCATCGATTTTGCCCAAAAGCATTGCGCCACCAATGTGCCCCATTTCCGGGTGTACGGGTCCAAAGCCTGGGGGCAGGACTGCCTGGTGCCCTGGCAGTCTTCCTACACCCAACTCTACAACGAGGCCGAAAAACGACGCCTCGCTTCCCGTGCAGACGCCTGAGCCGACGCCGCGGAATGTGCCGGTGATCCGCCGCAGGATCGCCGGACCAGATCAGCGAGGGATACCATGAACAGAATCGTATTCGTGGGGGAACACCCCAAAATCTACAATGTGCGCATGCACAAACACGAACACTGGGAGGTCGTGTACTGCACCGAAGGGGAGGGGACCTTCCGGTTTGAGGATGCCCCGCCCATCCATTACCAGGCCGGGGAAACGGTGGTCATTCCGCCCAGAATCGCCCACGCCAATTCCGGCGTGGAAGGCTTTGCCAACATCCATATCATGCTGGAATCGCCCTCCTTCCCCTACCACACGGCGTTCCGGGTGGCGGACGAAAACGGCGGCCTGGCCAACGCCTTTGCCCAGGTGCGGCTGTACCATATGTCGGACAAGAAAAAGCATGAGCTGGTTCTGGCCTCCCTGGGGGACCTGATCGCCAGCTACATCGTGGTGTTCCGCAGCAACGTGGAGTTTTCCGGCCCGGTGGCCCAGATCCGCGCCAGCATCCAGGAAAACTACGCCTGCTCCGACTACCAGCTGGATGAGGTCATCCGTTCCATGCCGTTTCATTACGATTACCTGCGCAAACTGTTCAAGAAGGAAGTGGGCGTTTCGCCCCTGGAATACCTGACCGATATGCGCATGAAGAGCGCCGAACGTCTGCTCACGCTGTGAACCGCCGGCTACACCGTGGCCGAGATCGGCCAGATGTGCGGCTTTGACAACGCGCTGTATTTCTCCCGCGTGTTCAAGAAGTTCTACGGATGCTCTCCTACCCAATTTGTGAAGGACAAGACCGAGGTCTACGCCAACGTTCGGGACCGTACCGAACTGGAAAACTGAGCGTACCGCGCCCCGGCCGTACATTGGGCCAAGCCAAAAAAGCGCCCTGTGACGTATTTTCGCCGCAGGGCGCTTTTCACGGTTTTGGCAGCATATTTTTTGCCATTTTGCCCAATAAATCCGGAACGCCTTGAAATTTTTCGACGGGAAAAATCCGTTTTGTGAATAAACTGTGTCGGATTAGCTATTCAAGCGCCGACTTTTTGGCCTTATACTGGAGTACAGTGTTAACGAAACAGACGGCATGGCCGTCAAGGAGGAAAACAGCTATGGTCAGTATCCTGATTATCGGACACGGCAATTACGCAACGGGCGCCCTGAGTGCCACCCGGCTGGTGGCCGGTGCCCCGGACAACGTCTATGCGCTGGATTTTGTGGAGGGCATGGCTCCCGACGAACTCAAGGAGAAGATGAGCGCCCTGCTGGCGTCCATCCCCGAAAAGGAAGTCCTCGTCATGGCCGACCTGGCCGGCGGCACGCCCTTCCGCACTGCGGTGGAGCTGAAAATGGGCGGCGAAACCGGCAAGGACATCCGCGTGGTGGCCGGCACCAACATGCCCGCCCTGATGGAAGCGGCTTTCTCCTCCGACAGCATGAGCCTGGCTGAGCTGGCCGCCGACGTGGTGACCACCGGCGTGGAGGGCGTCATGGATTGGGATGCCCAGTCCGATGATTCCGAAGAGCCGGAATTCGAAGGCAGCCTGTAAGACCTAAGGAGGGTCCGAAATGATCAAAACCATTCATGTGGAACCCATCGCCAAACGGGAAAAGTACCTGTCCACCCTGCTGGTGACCAAAGCGGAAGTGGAAAAAGCCATGGACTTCGTGGTGGCGCAGACCCGCGAAAACATGAAGTACTTCGGCACCAAGTTCCCCTGGTCCGCCACCAAGGGCCAGCAGTATCCCATCATCGAAAACATCGAATGGACCGACGGTTTCTGGACCGGCCTGCTCTGGCTGTGCTATGAGTACACCGGCGACGAAGCGTTCCGCAAGCGGGCGGAGGAAAACATTGATTCCTTCCTGCACCGGGTGGAAAACCGCATCGAGCTGGACCACCACGACCTGGGCTTTTTGTATTCGCCTTCCTGCGTGGCGGGCTACAAGCTCACCGGCTCCGAAAAGGGCAAGCGCGCCGGCATTCTGGCGGCGGACAAGCTCATGGAGCGCTACAATGAGCGGGACGGCTTCATCCAGGCCTGGGGCGCTGTGGGTGCCCAGGACAACTACCGCCTGATCATCGACTGCTTCATGAACATCCCGCTGCTGTACTGGGCCACCGAAGTCACCGGCGACCATAAGTACGCCGACGCCGCCGACCGTCACTTTGAAACGGCCGCCAACCACGTCATCCGGGACGATGCTTCGGCCTTCCACACCTTCTACTTCGACGCCAAGACCGGCGCCCCGCTGCGCGGCGCCACCCGCCAGGGATACAGCGATGACTCCGCCTGGGCCCGCGGCCAGGCCTGGGGTATTTACGGCATCCCGCTGAACTACATCCAGAACCACAACCCCGCTTCCATCAACCTGTTTGAGGGTATGACCAACTATTTCCTCAACCGCCTGCCGGAAGACGATGTGTGCTACTGGGACCTGATCTTCGGCGACGGCTCCGGCCAGTCCCGGGATTCCTCCGCCGCGGCCATCGCGGTGTGCGGCATGCTGGAAATGGGCAAGTACCTGCCGGAAACCGACCCCGAAAAGAACACCTACAAATACGCCAGCCACCGCATCCTGCGCAGCCTGATGCAGAACTACCAGGGCACCGAGGTCAAGCCCGGCAGCCCGGTACTGTACCACGGGGTCTACTCCTGGCACAGCGGCAAGGGCGTGGACGAAGGAAACATCTGGGGCGACTACTACTACATGGAAGCTCTGGTCCGTTTCTACAAGGATTGGAATCTGTACTGGTAATTTTACCGGTATGAAATTGATAAGGAGGACAGAATTATGCCTAATATTGTTGCTTTCCGTATTGATGAACGACTGATTCACGGTCAGGGCCAGGTCTGGATCAAGGCACTGGGCGTCAATACCGTCATTGTGGCCAACGACGAAGCCAGCGAAAGCCCCATCCAGCAGCAGCTGATGAAGGCCGTTGTGCCCAAGACCATCGCCATGCGCTTCTTCTCTGTGCAGAAGACCTGCGATCTGATCAACAAGGCTTCTCCCAAGCAGACCATCTTCATTGTCTGCAAGAGCCCTGCGGACGCTCTGCGTCTGGTGGCCGGCGGTGTTCCCGTCAAGGAGATCAATGTCGGCAACATTCATCATGCCCCCGGCAAGGAAGTTGTCAGCAAGTTCATTGCCCTGGGTGAGGAAGACAAGGCCGCCCTGCGCGAACTGCGGGACAAGTACGGTGTTACCTTCAACACCAAGGCCACTGCTACCGGTGACGATGGTGTCGCTCAGGTCAACCTGAACGATTACCTCTGATAAAATTCTGTAAGGAGGAATTTTCCGTGCAAATCACTATGTTACAAGCGGTGCTGATTGCTCTGTGGACCGGCGTCTGCCTGGCCGGTATGCTGCTGGGCATCTACACCAACCGCTGCCTGGTCATGGCAACGGGCGTCGGCATCATCCTGGGCGATCCTGTGACCGGCCTGGCCATGGGCGCTGTGGGCGAACTGGCCTTCATGGGCTACGGCGTTTCTCAGGGAGGTTCCATCCCCCCGAACCATATGGGCCCCGGCATCGTGGGTGCTATCATGGCCATCACCGCCGGCGTTCCCGTGGAAACCGCGCTGGCTCTGTCCATCCCCTTTGCGGTCGGTTTCCAGTTCGTTCTGACTGCCACCTACACCTTTGCCACCACCCTGAGCACCTTTGCCACCAAGGCGCTGGACAAGAAGAACTTCCGCGGTTTCCGTATTGCGGCTAACACCACCGTGTGGGTCTTCTTCATCGTCGGCTGCATCATCGGCCTGGTCGCCGCCCTGAGCGCCTCCGGCCTGGAAGCTGTCATCAACCTGATCCCCGCATGGCTGAGCACCGGCCTGTCTGTGGCCGGCAAGATGCTGCCCGCCGTCGGCTTTGCCATGATCCTGAACGTTATGGCCAAGAAGGAACTGATTCCGTTCGTTCTGCTGGGCTATGTCCTGGTTTCCTACATGGGCCTGGGCACCATGGCTGTGGCTATCACCGGTACCGCTGTTGCCCTGATGGTCTTCTTCAACCAGAACAAGGGCGCTGCTGCCGCCGAAGATGAGGAGGTCGTGTTCGAAGATGGTATCTAACGCATTGACTAAAGCCGATTTTATCAAAACTTCTCTGCGGTCCTATTTCCTTCAGAACGGTTTTAACTACGGCAACTATCAGGGCCTGGGCTACGCCAACATGCTGTACCCCGCCCTGCGCAAAATGTACAAGGATGACGACGATGCCCTGCAGGCTGCCCTGAAGGACAACATCGAATTCTACAACAGCAACATGCACTTTGTGCCTTTCGTCACCAGCCTGCACCTGGTCATGCTGGAGAACGGCACCCCCAACAGCGAGATCCGTAACATCAAGATGGCTCTGATGGGCCCTCTGGCTGGTATCGGCGACTCTCTGTCCCAGTTCGTCCTGGCGCCTCTGCTGGGCACCATCGGTGCTTCTCTGGCGTATGAAGGCCTGCTGGCCGGCCCCATCCTGTACCTGCTGGGCATGAACATCATCCTGCTCATCGTCAAGATCCTGTGCGGCCTGCTGGGCTACAATCTGGGCACCAGCATCATCGGCAAGATGACCAGCGAGATCGAAAAGATCTCCAACGTGGCCAGCATGATCGGTGTTACCGTCATCTCGGGCCTGGCATTCAGTTTTGTCAAGATCACAACGCCCATCCAGTATGCGGCGTCTGTGCCCGGCACGGATGAACAGCAGATCGTTGCTCTGCAGTCCATGCTGGACGCCATCGCCCCCAACCTGCTGCCCTGCGCCTTCCTGGGCCTGGTGTTCTACCTCATCAAGGTGAAGAAGTGGACCACCATCAAGCTGGTCATCATGACCATCGTGCTGGGCATCGTGCTGTCCGTCCTGGGCATTGTGGCCTGATCATAACGCCCTTTCTGCGGTGAACAGCCCGGAACCAGATCCGAAATCCGTACCGTTTACCGGCAGGGATGTCACACCGGCATCCCTGCCCTTTTTTTATGGGAGGAAAACGATGACCGATTCTGCGTTGCAATCCCTGCGCGAAGCCGCCCGCACCTATGCGGAACGCTATCAGGCGCAGAACACCGGCGCCTACGTCCGCACCCGCTGTGCTTCGGAAGCAAAAGAACTGCTGCGGCAGGCCGATGCGCTGGTACACAACACGTTTACCTTTACCGATCGCTGGGACATGGAGCCCTGCACCACCCCCTACACCCTGCCCGCCGGCACCTGGACCGAAAGCCCCAACGGCGACCCGGAATGGGTGTACATGCTCAACCGGCATGACTACCTGCCCAAGCTGTGGCAGGCCTGGACCCTGACCGGGGACCGCCGCTACCTGGACAAGCTCACCGGGGACCTGCTCAACTGGATCGCCTCCAACCCCATCACCCTGGAAGGCACCGACGCCACCCGCACCATCGACACCGGCATCCGCTGCCTGAACTGGTGCCGGCTGCTGCCCTTCCTGCTGGCGGAAAACGCCCTGACCGATGAGCAGGTGCAGACGGTGGCGGCCAGCATGGCGGAACAGTTCGCCAACCTGAAAGCCCGGTACATCACCCGCTATACCCAGAGCAACTGGGGCGTGCTGCAGACCACCGCCATCTGCGCGGCAGCGGCCTGGCTGGGTGCCGACTGCGTGCCCGCCGACCTGGAAACCTGGTCCTGGAACCACCTGTTTGTCCAGCTGCAATCGCAGGTGCTGGAGGACGGCGTTCACTGGGAACAGTCCCCCATGTACCATGTGGAAGTGCTGAATGCCAGCGTCAAGCTGCTGGTGCTGCTGCGGGAAGCCCGGAACGCCGGGCGGCCCCTGTCCGCCGCTGCCCTTCATGCGGTGCAGCAGCCGGCGGGCGGCGCCGTGCCCGAAGCCCAGGCCGGCCCCGGCGAGGGACTGGACTTTGAAAAGGACGGCTGGCTGCTCAGCGTTATCCGGGTGCTGAGCCGGCAGGTGCTGTACACCGCCGACCCCGCCCTGCACCAGATGCCCCAGTGCGACAGCGATGTCACCGACGTGCGGGACGTGCTGGCCCGGGCTGCGGCCCTGTTCGCGGACGGCGGCATCTACCGCTGGGCGGCCGGGGACAGCCTGGATATGGAAAGCGCCTGGCTGCTGGGCATGCCCGGCATCCATGCCTTTGAACAGTGCAGCCCCGAAGCCCCCCACCTGCTGAATTGGGACTGCCCCCGCAGCGGGAACCTGGCGTTCCGCAGCGACTGGACGGAGAAGGCCAACTTCACCGCCCTGAAAAACAGCACTCTGGGCAGCAGCCACGGCCACGCCGACCAGACCCACCTGACGGTGTACTGCGGCGGCAAACCTTTCCTGGTGGATACCGGCCGGTACACCTACCGGGAGGACGATCCCCTGCGCTGCCAGCTCAAGGCACCGGCGGCTCACAACCTGTGCGTCATCGACGGCCAGTCCGGCGGTACCCCCGACGCATCCTGGAGCTATGCCGATTTTGCCGAAGCGGGCGCCAACTACTATGCCGAAAAGGACGGCGTCCATTATGCGGAGCTGCCCTTCCGGGGCACCCTGCGGGACGGCACGCCCTACTATGTGGTGCGGCGGGTCTTTGTGCTGGACTGCGGCGTCTGGCTGTCGGTGCAGGACATCACCTGCCAGGGCAGCCATGAAGTGCGGGAGTACTTCCACCTGCACCCGGACGTGCAGGTGAGCGGGCAGGATACCCGCTTTGCCCTGGAAAACGGCGGCGTATATCTGGACTTGCTGACCGATACCCCCCTGCGCCGGGAAACCGGTGTCTACTCGGCCAAGTACAACCAGCTGTGCGACGCCCCCCTGCTGACCCGGACCGTGCAGATGCAGGACCACTGGGTCAGCGATACGGTGCTGGCCGCCCGGGGCCTGACCGTGACCCGTGCCCAGGTGCTGCGCGGCACCAGCGGTGAAGTCATTGAACCGGACTTCATCACCGCCTGGGATGTTTGCACCGCCGACGGCGCCTGCTGGACCCTGCTGGTCCGCAACCACGAAAACTATCGCGGCGCCAAGGTGTTTACCTGCCATGACGAACCCTTCTACGGCCAGGCTGTTGCGCTGTACCGCAACGGGCAGCATTGCCGCCGGATTCGCCTGAGATAACTTTGTTTGAGGGAGAAAGTAGATGAAGAATCGGATCTGGATCACCAGTGCAGACGGGGTCTGCAAAGCCGAGCAAACCGGGGCACAGCAGGTTGTGCTGGCCTGGAAAGGGGAATATGCCCCCGGGGATGTGATCAACTTCGAGGTGACGGCCCCCGGCTATTACATGGTGCGGGTGGACGACTGCATCGAGGAGTCCTGCGTGTACCTCACCGGGACCAGCCTGCGGTATCCCGTCCTGTTTGAGGAGAAAAAGGATGCCCACAACCCCAAGGCCTTTACCGGCGAACGCCATTACCTGACCCTGCGCCCGGCCGAGCGCTGGGAGCTGGGCTACCGCAATCTGGCCCGCAACCCGGCGGACCAGCACGATGTGGCCGGCTGCTACCCCCATGCCAGTGCCAACGTGGAAACCCGGGTCGAAGCAGTCTTTGCCGCCCGCAACGCCATCGACGGCCTGCTGGCGGTGGATTCCCACGGCCGCTGGCCCTACTCCTCCTGGGGTATCAACATGCAGGACGACGCCGAACTGACCCTGGATTTCGGCCGTCCGGTGGATTTTGACACCATCGTGCTGTACACCCGGGCGGATTTCCCCCACGATAACTGGTGGGTGCAGGTGACCCTGCGCTTCTCCGACGGCACCCAGGAGGTGGTGGCGCTGGAAAAGAGCTGCGAACCCCACCGCCTGAACATTGCCCGCAAGGGCATCACCTGGATCAAGCTGGGCGACCTTATCAAAGCCGATGACCCCTCTCCCTTCCCGGCACTGACCCAGATCGAGGTCTACGGCACCGACGCGGTGCAGTGACCGGTTCCCTGTATCCCCAAAAACGGCCCCACCCCGGTATCCGCACAGGACGCCGGGGCGGGGCCTTTCTATATAGGATGGGAAAGAACGGGAATGGCAGGGGGACGGGCCGGTTTTATTGCCCCGGCACCTTTGGCAGGCGGGCAAAGCTGGCTTCCAGCTCGGCATCGGTGGGAATGGTATCGGTCATCGTCCCGTCGTGGAACTTCTCATAGGCCACCATGTCGAAGTAGCCGGTGCCGGTCAGGCCGAACAGGATGGTCTTTGCCTCGCCGGTTTCCTTGCAGCGCAGGGCTTCGTCGATGGCCACCCGGATGGCGTGGCTGCTTTCCGGGGCGGGCAGGATGCCCTCCACCCGGGCAAACTCTTCCGCCGCCTCAAACACCTTGGTCTGCTCCACGGCCACCGCTTCCATCAGGCCGTCATGGTACAGCTGGGACAGCACCGAGCTCATGCCGTGATACCGCAGCCCGCCTGCGTGGTTGGCCGAGGGAATGAAGTTGCTGCCCAGGGTGTACATCTTGGCCAGGGGACAGACCATGCCGGTATCGCAGTAATCGTAGGCGAATTTGCCCCGGGTGAAGCTGGGGCAGGAGGCCGGTTCCACCGCGATGAAGCGGTAATCCCGCTCGCCCCGCAGCTTCTGGCCCATAAAGGGGGAGATGAGCCCGCCCAGGTTGCTGCCGCCCCCGGCGCAGCCGATGATGATGTCCGGCACCACCCCGTATTTGTCCAGGGCGGCCTTGGATTCCAGGCCGATGACGCTCTGGTGCAGCAGCACCTGGTTGAGTACGCTGCCCAGCACATACCGGTAACCGGGGGTGGAAGTGGCCACTTCCACCGCTTCGCTGATGGCGCAGCCCAGGGAACCGGTGGTACCGGGGTGTTCCGCCAGGATGCGGCGGCCCACCTGGGTGGTGGTGGAAGGGGAGGGCGTCACCGAGGCGCCGTACACCCGCATGACCTCCCGGCGGAAAGGCTTCTGCTCATAGGAGCACTTGACCATATACACCCGGCAGTCCAGGCCCAGGTACGCACAGGCCATGGACAACGCGGTGCCCCACTGGCCGGCGCCGGTTTCGGTGGTCACGCCTTTCAGGCCCTGCTGCTTGGCGTAGTAGGCCTGGGCGATGGCGCTGTTCAGCTTGTGGCTGCCGGAGGTGTTGTTGCCCTCGAACTTGTAGTAGATTTTGGCGGGGGTGCCCAGCTTTTTCTCCAGGCAGTAGGCCCGTACCAGGGGCGAGGGCCTATACATTTTGTAGAAATCGAGGATTTCATCCGGGATTGGAATTTCCCGGGTGTCGTTGTCCAGTTCCTGGCGGATGAGTTCATCACAGAACACCGGGCGCAGGTCCTCATACCCCATGGGCTGCCCGGTGGCCGGGTTCAGCAGCGGCGCAGGCTTGTTCTTCATGTCTGCGCGGACGTTGTACCAGGTGCGGGGCATTTCTTCTTCGGACAGGTAGATCTTGTACGGGATTTTCTCTGCGGCCATGATGCGGCTCCTTTCCGTGCGCCCGGCGGGAAAAGGAAAAAGGCTCTTGTCCCACAGGGCATGTGTGAAAAATACCCTTTGGGACAAAAGCCTTTTGTGCTTCTGCGGTGCCACCCAAATTGACGGGGAATTCCCGCCCGCTCTTTCGGCGTGCCAACACACACCGTTCCCTGTAACGGAGGAAATCCGTCGGAACCTACTGGGACTTGCGTCCGTTGGGCCCGCCCTCGGCAGTCCATTCGGCAGGGCCGTTCACACCGCAATCTCACCGCCTGCGGCTCTCTTGGGAAAACGGTTCCCTGCGTACTTCTCTGCGTCAACGGTTTTGCTTCAACGGTTTAACCTGTTGAATTGCCCGGAGTATAGCAGACCCGGAACGGGATGTCAAGAAGATTCCGCCAACTTCGGCACTCTGCTCAAAGAAAGAGCTTTGTGTTTGTAAGATTTGCCGGACCCGGAACGCCCCGGCGGCCTAACTTTCCCGCAGTTCCACCGCGAAAGTGGCACCGCCGCCCGGGGTGTCCCGCAGGGTCAGGTCGGCGCCCAGCAGACGGGCCAGTTCCCGGGCCACGCTCAGCCCCAGGCCGAAGTTCTGCTTGCGGGTGCGGCTCTCATCCCCCCGGTAAAACCGCAGAAAAACCTGTTCCTTGCATTCGTCGGGGATGCCGGGGCCGTGGTCCTCCACCACAAACCGCACCACCGGCCGCCGCCCGGCCTCCCGCTGCAGGGCCAGCGTCACCGGGGTCCCCGGCGGGGTGTGGTCCAGGGCGTTCTGCAGCAGAATGGACAGCAGCTGGGTCAGCCGCGGGGCATCGGTGGTCAGGGGCGGCACCGGGTCTTCGGGCAGGTCCAGGGTCAGGGCGTGGCCTTTTTCCCGGGCCAGCAGGTAAAACTGCTCATACAAGTCAATGCACAGGGTGTCCGGGGCCACCGGCCCGGGATGCACCGCCAGCGCCCCCGCTTCCCCGGCGGCCAGTACCAGCAGGTCGTCGGTGAGGAGCGCCAGGCGGTCGGTTTCCCGCCGTGCCGCGGCCAGAAAAGCCCCCTGCTGCCCGGGCTCTGCCGCCCCGGCGGCGGTCAGGCTGGCCTTGATGACCGCCAGGGGACTGCGCAGCTCATGCCCGGCCGCTGCAATGAACTCGTTCTGCCGCTGCCAGGCCTGCCTCACCGGCTGGAGCATCCGCCCGGCCAGCAGCCAGCCGGCGCCGGTCAGCAGCCCGGCCCCCGCCAGCCACAGCGCGGCCAGGAACACCGCCGGACCGATGCCGAAAGCCAGCCCGGCGGGCTGCAGCAGCATCAGCTCCAGCCGGCTGCCGCCGCTCCGGGGCAGCACCGCCGCCGCCCCCCGCCAGGCGGACCCGGCGGCATCGGTGATGGTGAAGGACACAAACTGGTAAGGAAGGCTGCCGTCCGTTCCGGCCGGGGAAGAATCCAGCCCGGAATCGGCTGCCTGGGCGGCGGCCTGCTCCAGCAGGGCCGCGGTGGCCGGGAGCTGGCGGTTTCGCCGGGAAAACTGGGTGGGGCTGCCGTTGTCGGTCAGGTCCAGAATGCCGCCCACGGCCTGTTGCTGCTGGGCCAGCCAGCTGTCCTTTACCGAGTCGGCCTGGGTCAGGCTGTCGCACAGATTTTGGGCGGTGTGCAGAAACAGGGTGTCTGCCGCTTCCCGCTGCTGCCGGCGGTACAGCCAGCCCCCGGCCACCAGAGCGGCGGTGAGCACCGGCAGGGTGAGCAGCACAAACAGCAGGGCCAGGCGGCGGCGCAGGGAGGTCAGCATGGGTCTGCCTCCAGCCGGTAGCCGCTGCCCCGCACCGTCACCACCCGAGCCCGGCTGCCCACCCCGGTCAGCCGCCGCCGCACAAAATGGATGTAGCAGTCCAGGTTGGCGTCCTCCACCTCGGCCAAAGGCCCCCACACCCGGGCCAGCAGGACGCTGCGGGTCTGCAGCCGTCCGGGGGCCCGCAGCAGGGCTTCCAGCAGGTCGCATTCCTTGCGGGAAAGCACGGCGCTGCCCGTGGGGCCGGTCAGGGTCAGTTCCCCGGTGTCCAGCCGCAGGTCCCCCGCCGTCAGGGCCGCGGTGCCGCCGCTGCGGCGCAGCAAAGCCCGCAGCCGGGCCAGCAGTACCGGGGTATCGAAGGGTTTTGCCAGATAATCGTCCGCGCCTGCGTCCAGCCCGTCCACCGTGTCCCCGGCGCCGGCCAGGGCGGTGAGCAGCAGCACCGGGGTGGTCACGCCCCGGGCCCGGGCTGCCCGCAGCAGGGTCAGCCCGTCCAGACCGGGGAGCATCCGGTCTGGAATGCACAGATCGTATCCGCCGCTGACCAGCAGAGCAAGCCCCTCCGGCCCGGTGTGGCAGAATTCCGCCTTGCCCAGCCCGTTCAGAGCCGGGGCTAGGGCGGCACACAGGGCGGTGTCGTCCTCAATGAGCAGGATGCGCATACCAAACCCCTCCTTTTCTTACCAGTATACCAGATTTGTCTTGAAAAGACCTTGAAAAACTTTGGCGTTTTTTCAAGGACAATTCAAGGCAGGTGAGGTAGAATGAAAGTACAGAAAACCAAGGGAGGAATCTCCATGAAGAGCCCGAACCTGTTGGCCGTGACCCTGGCCGCTGTGCTGCTGGCCGGCTGCGGGCAGTCTGCCGCTTCCGCCACCGCCGAAACCGCGGCCCCCGCCGCCTGGCACTGGGAAACACAGACGGTGGACCTGCAGGGAGCTTCCGCCGTGGGGGAGATCGTCTGCGGGGCGGACGGCACGGTGCAGCGAAGCCAGGAAGGCGTCCTCTTCCCGGATGGTCACCGGCTCCCCATAGATCACGTCCGCCTTGCCTTCGGTGTTGTACAGGGCCAGATACGCAAAATCCCGGGCACGCCCGGCGGTGGTCATGGTATTCACCACCGTGGCATCCAGCGTGTCCACGGAGGAAGGCGGCACCGCCAGGGTGATGCCCTCCACCTGGGACAGCTGCATCTCCACCAAAGAATCAAAGTGGCGCTGCAGCTGGCCGTTGATCTCCTCCATGTACAGGTTGGCCACCTGGGTCAGGGTGCGGTCGCTCCGCTTCACCATGACCCGGGCGATGACGCCGAACACCGCCACGCACAGGGCGGCCAGACAAATCAGACTGACCCACAGGAAAGTCAGAATCCGGTTTTTCTTCAAAACAAAATCCCCCCATCGGAATCCGCTGCAGTATGGTCCCATTATACTGCACCCGGCGGCAAAAAGACAGCCGCTGCCGGGCGGAAAAAGGGGTGGTGCGCAAAAAAAGAGGAAAAACGGGGTTTTCAGACGCAGGCCGCTGCGGTATGATAGGACAGGACAAAAAGGAGGACCGACCATGGACCAGAATTCCCGGCCTATGAGCCGCGCGGCGCGGCTGCGGGCTTTGTTTTTCGGCACGCTGTATATCAGCGCTTTCACCTTCGGGGGCGGATTTGTCATCGTGACCCTGATGAAGAAAAAATTCGTGGACGAGCTGCACTGGATCGACGAGCAGGAGATGCTGGACATGACCGCCCTGGCCCAGTCCAGCCCCGGGGCCATTGCGGTGAACGCGGCCATCCTGGTGGGGTGGCGCATTGCCGGGCTGCCCGGCATGGCGGTGGCGGTGCTGGGGTCGGTGCTGCCGCCCCTGGTCACCCTGACGGTCATCTCCTTCTTTTATGCGGCCTTTGCCAGCAACGTGTATGTGGCTCTGGTGCTCAAGGGGCTGCAGGCCGGTGTGGCGGCGGTCATCCTGGATGTGGTGCTGGACCTGGGCGCCGATGTGGTGCGCTCCCGCTCCTGGCTGTACAACGGCCTGATGGTGGCGGCCTTTGTGGCCAGCTTCGTCTTCGGGGTCAATGTGGTGCTCATCATCCTGGCCGCGGCGGCTTTCGGGGTGGTGCGGGCGGCCCTGCACCACCGGAAGGAGGCACAGAAATGATCTACCTTCAGTTGTTTTTCAGCTTTCTGCAGGTGGGGCTGTTTAGCATCGGCGGCGGGTATGCGGCCATGCCCCTGATCCAGGAGCAGGTGGTGAACCAGCACCCCTGGCTCACCCTGCAGGAATACACCGACCTGGTCACCATCGCCGGCATGACCCCCGGGCCCATCGCCATCAACGCAGCTACCTTTGTGGGGGTGCGCATTGCGGGCATTCCCGGGGCGCTGGTGGCCACGCTGGGCTGTATCGCCCCGGCGCTGGTGCTGGTGTCCCTGTTGGCGTATATCTACAACAAGTATAAAGATTTAAGTATTTTACAAAATGTGCTTGCCTGCCTGCGACCGGTGGTGGTAGCGCTGATCCTGGGGGCGGGGCTGTCCATTCTGGGCATGGTGGTATTTGACGGCGCCGCCCCGGCTCTGGCTTCGGTGGACTGGATCGACACCGGCTGTTTTGTGGCGGCGCTCATCGTGCTGCGGCGGTACAAGACCGGGCAGATCTCCACCATGTGCGCCTGCGGCGTGGCCGGGCTGGTGCTGCATCTGGTGCTGGGCATCTGAAACAACAAAAGGGACGGGGCGGAGAAAGGGACCTTCCTTTCTCCGCCCCGTCCATCTATGTCAATCGCTCTTGATGGCCTCCAGAGCCGGTATCTGCACCGCCTTGTTGGCGGGGTAGTAGCCGGACCCCAGGCCGATCAGGACCGAGAAAACCAGGGCAAACAGGTACAGCCAGGGGGGAATGACCGAAACCCGGCTCAGACCTTCGCCGCCGACGATGGCAGGAATGATGTTTTCCAGGGCGGGGCCCATGGACACCAGATTGATGATCAGGGACAGCAGAAAACTGATGACGCTGCCCACAATGCCCCCGATGAAGCCGATGGCCCCGGCTTCGCCCAGAAACAGTACCCGGATGTCGTAGACGTAGCAGCCCAGGGACTTCATGACGCCGATCTCCTTGGTGCGCTCGGAGATGGACATGATCATGGTGTTGGTGATGCCCAGCGCCGCCACGATGAGGGAGATGGCGCCCAGGCCGCCCAGCATCATCTGCTTCTGGCGGGCTTCCTTCTCCATGGGTTTGCGCACGCTCTCCATGGATTCGGTGGTGTAGCCCAGATTCTTGATGGCGCTTTCCACCGGGTCTACCTGCTTGATGTCCTTCACCTTGACCAGCACCGCATCATAGGGCGCCGCGGCGGCGGTGCCGCCGCTGGCCCGCTTTTGCAGGGCCCGCAGGTCCTCCACGCTCATCAGGATACCCTCGGAGGTTTCGTAGCCTTTGGCGTTGTCTCCTTCACCATGCCCATGGGTTTCAGGGGCACGGTGAACTTGCCGTCCCGGGTTTCCACCTCCAGGGTCAGGGTTTCGTGCAGGGGGTCAAAGTAGGGGTCCGGGGGCGGCTTCAGGTTGCCGTTCTCGTCCACGCCGTTGTCCCATCGGTTGATGGTGTTGGCGCCTTCGGGCCGCATGGTATCCTGGAAATTGTAGGCAAAGTACTGGCCCACGGCCACTTCGCCCGCCCCGCCGGGGTAGGTGCCCCCGGTGAGCTGGTAGCCCATTTTGTCCATCTGGGCGGTGTCCAGCCCGGCAATGGTGGTCCAGTCGGCCACATACCGGTTGCCCGGCCCGGCCAGCAGGCGGCAGGTGTATTCCTCAAAGCCCAGCTTGGGGGTCACACCCTCCACGCCGTCCATCTCCCGCAGCTGCTTGAGAAGCTTGTCGTCCAGCTTTTTCTTGCCTTTGCCTTTCTGGGGGGCGGTGACGGTGATGATGGTCAGGTCGCCCATCTCGGCCAGCAGCTTTTCCTGGCTTTCCTTCATGCCGATGCCCAAAGACACCATGATGACGATGGAACAGCAGCCGATGAGCACCCCCAGCACGGTCAGGATGGTGCGGGATTTGCGCCGCAGCAGATTCTGCAGGCAGACCCGCAGCAGGTCTTCGTGCTTCATGGCTCATACCTCCGGTTCGTCGTCGTCCCAGCCGGTGTTGTCCCAGGCGCCGGTGCCCCAGTCGTCCTGGTTGGGCTCGTTGTCTGCCTGCTCGCTGCGGCGGCGGAGCAGCACCACCGCCCCGGCAATCAGCCCGGCGGCGGGAATGACCAGCAGCACCGGCCAGGGAAACTTGAATCCGCCGGCTTCCTCCGGCACATCCATACCCAGGTCGGCGTCGTCCACCCCCTCGGCGGCGGTCAGCTCCACCGGAAACTCCAGGGTCCGGGACTCCAGGTTGGGGTCCTCGTAGGTGACTTTCAGCACCACTTTCAGCGGACCGCTGCGGTTGGGGGTCAGGGCAAACCCGATGCTGCCGTTGGCCCCGGCGGCAATGTTGCCCACAAACTGGGTCTTGGCGGCGGCGTCCACCCCGTCGCCCTCCACCGTGGCCTCCACGTTGCCCACCTCGGTCTTGCCGCGGTTGACGTAGTTCAGGGTCAGCACGCATTCCTCGCCCACGGTGCAGCTTTCGGGCAGGGCGGGCGCATTGACCTGGAACCGGTCCTTCTGCACCACCGGCACGGCCACCTTGACTTCGGAGGTGGCGGCGGTGCGCTTGCCGCCGTCCACATACTCGTATTTGAACTGCACGGTCACGGCCTGGGCGCCGCTCTTGGCGGTGGGCAGGGCCTGCAGGGGCACCGCCTGGGTCATTTCCCCTTTGGCGGCCAGAGAATCGTAATAGAAGGTGCTGGTGCCGCCGTCCAGGGCGAAGTTCTCGCCGCCGTCGATGCTGGCCAGCACGTTTTCCACCTTCATGCGGCCCATGTTCTGGAACTTGAAGGACAGGTTGAACCGGGACCCGGCGGCAATGTTGTCGTTGCCGTAGCTGAAATCCCGGATGACGATGTTGGGGGTGGAGCTTTCCATGGCGGGGCCCGGGGTGCCGGTGGGGGAGGCGGACAGGTTCAGCTTGTCCGAGGAGGTGGCCTGCAGCAGCTGCCCGGCGCTCTCATAGCCGTATTTCAGGTCCACCTGCAAAGACTGGGCCCCGGAAGCGATCTCCTTGGCCGCCTGTACCCGCAGGGTGACGCTGGTGCTTTTGCCCGGTTCGATGTCCGGCAGGACCACATTGCTCACGTCGTTGGCGATGAGCAGGGATTCCGACGCCGAGAAGGACGCCAGGGGCTTGAGCATTTTGGTGCTGCCCGCGTTCTGGATGGTCACTACGATGTCGGCGGCCTCGTTGGCCCCCAGGGGCTTGCCCAGGGCCGACCGGGTCACCAGCACCGGCGGGGCGGCCTGCTCTTTGGGGGCGGGGGTTTCCGGCGCGGGGGTGGGCGTGGGCGCCACATACTCCTCGGCCTGGGTCACGTTCACTTCCAGGGGCTGGGGATTGCCGCCGCCCTTGCGGGCGATGCTCACCTTCAGGCTGCGGCCGGTGCCGCTGTACTCCACCCCGGCACAGGTCAGCCGCAGGGTCAGGGGTTCTTCGGCCTGGGACAGCACCTCCACCGTGGGGGTGCAGGCGGAAAAGCTGTCCAGCAGCTTGCTGAAATCGTAGTCTTCCTGCTTGAAATCCCGGGTCAGGAGGGCGGTGTCCTTCACGGTCAGGGAAAGGTCGGTCTTGTCGCCCCGGCGGATGGTGTTCCGGCTGGCGGTGTAGCTCAGGGTCAGAAAATTGGGGTCGGCCGCGGGGGCGGATTCGGCTTCGGGGGCCGCTTCGGTCACGGTGGGGACCGTGAGGCCGGCGGGGGTTTCCTCCGCAAAGGCGGCGGGAGCCAAGGCCCCGGCGGCCAGGGTCAGGGCCAGCAGCAGGGCGGCGGATTTGTGTACCAAAGACATGAGGCGTCCTCCTTTTATGAATGTCGGATCTCGTCGCTGACGATCTCGCCGTCGATGAGCCGTACGATGCGGTCGGCATAGGCGGCCATTTCCGGGTCGTGGGTGACCAGGATGATGGTCTGGTGGTAGCGGCGGGCAAAGCCGCAGATCATCTCCATGATCTCCACCGTGGTTTTGGAATCCAGGTTGCCGGTGGGTTCATCGGCAAAGACCACGTCCGGCCGGGCGATGAACGCCCGGGCAATGCCGGCGCGCTGCTGCTGACCGCCGGACATCTGGCGGGGGAAGTGGTCCAGCCGGTGGGAAAGCCCCACCCGGCAGAGCATGCGGCGGGCGGCCTCCTCCCGCTCCTTGCGGGGCACACCCCGGAACATCAGGGGCAGGGCCACATTCTCGGTGGCGGTCAGGTTGGGCAGCAGATTGTAAGACTGGAACACGAACCCGATGTGCCGCTGCCGGAACGCTGCCAGCTGGTTTTCATCCAGGCGGGAAATGGGCACGCCGCCGATGGATACCAGGCCGCGGGTGGGTTTTTCCATGCCGGCCAGCTGGTTCAGAAAGGTACTTTTGCCGGAGCCGGACGTGCCGAAGATACAGCAGATCTCGCCCCGCATGATATTCAGATTGATCCGTTTCAGGGCCACGACGGTTTCGTCGCCCAACGGGTATTCCTTGCGGATGTCCCGCACCTCAATGAGCGGGCGTTTTCTCGGACAGGGGTTTTGCAAACCGGTCACCTCCTCCTTGCTTGACGGGTCCCAGTATACCGGGTCAACCTTGGTTCTTTCTCTAGGCAACCTTAAGATTTGTAAAGAAAACAAAAACCGGGGCGGAAAAGCAGTTGCTTTTCCGCCCCGGCAGGGCAGGTTCTGATTTATTGGGGCAGGGGCAGGCGGATGAGGAAGGCCGTGCCCTCCCCCGGGTGGTTGTCCAGGGTGATGGTGCCGCCGTGCAATTCCACCAGGCGGCGGGTGATGGAAAGCCCCAGCCCGCTGCCGCCCCCGCTGCGGGCGTCGCTGCCCACCACAAAAGGCTCAAAGATGGCGGCGGCCCGCTCGGGCGGGATGCCCTCGCCGTTGTCGGCCACGGTGAGCAGGGCGGACCCGGCTTCCGGCTCCAGGCTTACGGTGAGGATGGTGCCCAGCCGGTTGTACCGCAGCGCGTTGCCGATGAGGTTGTCCAGTGCCCGGCTCATCTGGAAGGGGTCCAGGGAACAGGGACAGGGCGTTTCGGGGATGGATACCACCAGGGCGAAGCCCGCCAGCTCAATGGCGTCGTACTGCCCGGCCAGGTATTCCCGCAGATACTCGCACAGGTCCACCTCCCGCCGCTGCAGGCGGAACTGGGGATGGTCCACCTTGCTGTATTCGTGAAAGGCGTTGATGAGCCCCGTCAGGGCGTCGGTGCGGCTGCGGATGGCAGCCAGATACCGCCCCTGTTCCGCCGGCGGAATCTTGCCGTCCGCCAGGGCGTCCACATACCCGGCAATCACCGTCACCGGGGTTTTCAGGTCGTGGGAGATGTTGGCAATCATCCGCTGCCGCTCCCGGTCCATCTCCTCCCGCTCGTGCTCGCTCTCGGCCAGCTTGGCGGAAAGGTCATCCAGGCTGCGGCCGATGCGCTGCAGTTCCTGCACCCCGCCGCAGTCGCCCACCGGCACCCGTTGCCCACGGGCCTGGGCGTCCAGGGCGGCCCGCAGCCGTTCCAGGGGCGGGCGGATGCGCCGTCCCAGCCGCCAGATGAAGAAGGCCAGGGCCGCGGCATACAGGGGCAGGGCGGCCAGCCAGACCAGCCACCCGCTGCCCGACACCCGGGCCAGGGCTTCCTCGTTGAGGGGGGCGGCGCAGAGCAGCAGGGTGCGGGCGCTGCCGTCGGCGGCGGTGAAGTCATACCGGTACAGGCTGCCGTGGGCCGGGTAGGCCCCGGACAGGATGGCGTATTCCCGGGCGGTGTAGGCGGTCTTGCCGGGAATCAGCGCCCCGGACAGCACCCGGAAATCGGCGTCCAGGGCCATATCCCCGGTGATTTCGGCGGTGCCGTCCTGCCACATGCGGGTGCGCAGCACCCGGTACCGCACCGGGCCGCCCTCCGCTTCGGGAAAGGCCTCCACATACTCGTCACTGCGGTAGGGGACCACACAGGCCAGCTCCCCGGCGTCCAGTTCCCCGGCGGCGGTACCCGCCCGGTACAGCTCGGCGCCGGTGCCGTCCAGCACCGAAAAGCCGTTGCCTTCCCCGTGCAGATAGCGGTTCAGCGCGCTGTAATTCTCCTGCTCCAGAGCAGGGTCGCTGAGCAGGGCGTCCCAGTCCACCGGGTACAACACCCGCTCAAACTGCCGGTCCCACAGCCAGTAGATGCCCCCGGCCAGAAACAGCAGCACCAGGGTGAACAGCAGATAATTCTTGACCAGCAGGGCAAACAGGCGGCTTTCCTTACGCTTCAATCTTGTACCCCAATCCCCGGATGGTGACGATATGCCGCGGGTTCTTCGGGTCGTCCTCGATCTTTTCCCGCAGCTTGGAGATATGCACCATCATGGTGTTGTCGTTGCTTTCGAAATATTCCCCCGCAATGCCCTCGTACAGCTGTACCTTGGTAAAGATGCGCCCCGGCGCCCGCATGAGCTGGGCCAGAATTTTGTACTCGGTGGGGGTCAGGGCAATGGGCGCCCCGTTTTTGTACAGCTGCATGGCGGCGGTGTCCAGGGTCAGTTCGCCCACGGTCAGGGACTCCCGGCGGGTGCCCCCCGCCCGGCGAAGATGGGCTTTCAGCCGGGCCACCACCTCCATGGGGTTGAAGGGCTTGGCGATGTAGTCGTCCGCCCCCAGGTTCAGCCCCAGGATCTTGTCGTTGTCCTGGCTCTTGGCCGAAAGGATCAGCACCGGGATGTCGCTGGTGCGGCGCAGCGCCCGGGTCAGCTCGTACCCGTTCATCCGGGGCATCATCACGTCCAGGATGGCGGCGTCGGGGCTCTGGGCCAGGGCGGCCTGCAGGGCGCTCTCGCCGTCGGGGGCTTCCAGCACCGTGTAGCCTTCGCTTTCCAGGTACAGGCGCAACACCGCACGGATGTCGGCGTCGTCCTCCGCGATCAGGATGGTCTGGGCCATGGGCTGCACCTTCTTTCGTGATTTTTTTTCCAGCATACAACAGGAGCGCCGCCCCTGTCAAGGATAGCGGCCACCCCGCCCGCCTTTCGTGAAAAAACAGAGAAAAGTTGCCTGCCATACCCTTGCATCGGCGGCGGCACCGTGGTATGGTAAGGGCAGCCATGCGAAAATATTTCCGGCACCCCCTTGACTCTGCCGTGCCGTCAACTGATACACTGAAGTCGGAAGGAAGGCAAACAGCATGGAGTATTCGATTCGTGACCTTTCGCACCTGTCCGGCGTGTCCACCCGCACGCTGCGCTGGTACGATGAAATCGGGCTGCTGAAACCGGGCCGGGTGGCCCCCAGCGGCTACCGGTATTACGGGCCGGCCCAGGTGGACCGGCTGCAGGATATTCTGACCTATCGGGCCCTCGGGGTGGAGCTGGCCCGCATCAAGGATTGTCTGGATGACCCCTCCTTCGACCGGCTGACCGTGCTGCGGGACCACCTGACGGCGCTGCGGGACCGCAAAGCGCGGCTGGACACACTGATCCGGGCGGTGGAAACCACCATCGCCTGTGAAGAAGGGAAGAAAACCATGGACGACGAAGCAAAATTTGCCGTGTTCAAGCAGAAACAGGCCGACAGGAACGAGGCTGAATACGGCCAGGAAGCCCGGCAGAAATACGGCGACAAGACAGTGGACGAGGCCAAGGCCAAGATGCTGGGCATGACCCGGGAAACCTACGATACCTGGAAGGCGCTGGACGCGGAGCTGCGGCAGCGGCTGGAAGCCGCGGTGCAGGCGGGCATCCTGCCCGAAGGGGCGGAAGGCCGGGCGCTGTGCGAACTGCACCGCCGCTGGCTGGCCATGACCACCCCCGGCATGGACCCGGACAAACACCGGGGCATTGCGGAGCTGTATGTGCTGGATGAGCGCTTCACCCAGTACTACGACCGCACGGTCCCCGGCTGCGCCCGCTTTCTGCGGGATGCTGTGGCCCGGTGGGCTGAGTGAGCCCAAAACCCCGTAAACCGTGACCCCCGGCGGGAAATTGCCCCTGCCGGGGGCCTTTTTCTGCCCGCTGGCGGGGGCGGAGATTGACAATTGCCGCGGTATCGTCCATCATGGATAGGAAACCATACAAAGAAAGGGGAAAACCACCGTGACCGGCGTCTGCAGGGCGATTTTCAAGGCCATTCACGAAGGCAAATGGCTGAGCGTGGAATACAGGAACCAGGCCGGGCAGACCACCAAGTACTGGCTGGGCATCAAGGGGATGAACCCCCGCACCGGCCAGATGACGGTGGACGGGCTGCACCTGGGCCGGTATACGGTGCAGGAACTTTCGGTGCGCATCGAGGGCATCCAGACCGCCGAGGTCATCGACGGCTCCTGGTGCCCGGTGAACCGGGCGCTGGTGCAGGATATTCTGGAGCATCCCCGCCGGTACGAAGCCTGGTTCGGGGATACGGCCAATCTGCGGGTGCTGGAATACCTGGCCCTGTGCAGCAAGCTGGATTCCACCCCGTACCGCACCGACTATGCCCTCATCCAGTGCCTGGACGCCGACCGCCTGGCCGGGGGCGGGATGGACCTGACCCCGGACCAGTTCACGGCCATTGTGCGGCAGTTCCAGCGCCGCCGGGAAACGCCCCGGGATGGCAGCCCCATCCGGCTGCAGCAGCTGGCCATGAACCTGCTCAGCGTGGACACCCCCCGGGGGCTGTATGTGCTGGCCTACCGCCCGGTGTTCCTGGATGTGGCCGAACGCCGCCTGCGCGCCGGGGACGAAACGGTCATCTGCCGGGAATTCACCATCGACGGGGTCAAGATCAGCGCCCACAGCTTTCTGGACGCCGAGGACTACGCCCTGCTGGAAGACTTCGACCGCAACGCCGAAGTCATCAAGGACTGCATCACCCGCACCAGCTGTACCCGCCGCGGGGTCAACGACCTGCCCTATCTGGTGGCCATCGGGCGGGACTGCCTGGTGGACCTGGAACACGAGTACAAGGGCATCACCGACCAGTTCGAAAGCACCGACGGCACCGGCCCCACCCCGCCCATCCGGGCCTTTTTCGGCCAGATGACCGCCCGGCCCCGGCGGCGCAAGTCCTTCCCCCTGGCGCTGCTCAACCACAACGCCAACCTGGACCAGCTGCTGGCCATCAACAACGCCATGCGGTATCCTCTGGCCTATGTGCAGGGCCCGCCCGGCACCGGCAAGACCAGTACCATCGTCAACACCATGACCACGGCCTTTTTCAATGAGCGCACCGTGCTGTTTGTTTCCTACAACAACCACCCCATCGACGGCGTGGTGGAAAAATTGCAGAATCTGACCTACCGCGGCCAGAAAATCCCCTTTCCGCTGGTGCGGCTGGGCAACCGGGACTGCGTGTGGCAGGCCATTCTGACCATCCGGCATATGTACGATACCTGCCGGAAGCTGACCATCTACGAAAAGACCCTGGACCGCAACCACGCCGAGCGGGCCGGGGGCGCCCGCCGCCTGACCGAACTGCTGGAACGGTACGAGGAAATCCTGGACCTGCAGGAACGGCGGGAAACCATCCGCCGCCTGCTAGAAGCCCGTAGCCACCTGAACTTCCAGTATGAGCTGCAGGCGGGCCAGCTGCCCCAGGTGGAACAGGAACTGAAACGGCGGGGCACTGTCACCACCGAGGACGCCCTGGCCCTGCTGGACCGGGACACGGAGGATTTCCTCAAGTACCTGTACTACACCTCCGCTAAATACATCCGCCGCCTGGGTGAGCCCAAGAACAAGGACCTGCTGGACATCATCTTCAGCCGGGAGGAGGAAGGCAAGGTGGTCACGGCCTTCAACAAATACCTGTCCAGGACCGAAAACCTGAAAAAATTCCTGCGCATCTTTCCCTTTGTGGCCACCACCTGCATCTCGGCCCAGCGGCTGGGGGAGCCGGAACCGGTGTTCGATATGGTCATCATGGACGAAGCCAGCCAGTGCAACACCGCCGTGTCCCTGGTGCCCATCCTGCGGGGCGAATCCCTCATGCTGGTGGGCGACCCCCAGCAGCTGCAGCCGGTGATTCTGCTGGACCCCCACGACAACGCCGTGCTGCGCCGCCGTTACCATGTGAGCGAGGAATACGACTACATCGAAAATTCCATCTACAAGTGTTTCCTGGCCTGCGATTCCGTCAGCGACGAGGTGCTGCTGCGCTACCATTACCGCTGTGATCCCAAGATCATCGGCTTCAACAACAAGAAATACTACAACGGCAAGCTGGAGATCGCCAGCCAGGGGACAAATCCCCGGCCGCTGGTGTATGTGAACGTGCCTGACGATACCGCCGCCGACAAAAACACGGCCCCGGCGGAGGTGGCGGCCATCGACCGGTATCTGGCCGCCAACCCGGAGGCTTCGGTGGGCATCATCACCCCCTTTGCCCGCCAGCGGGAACAGATCGAACAGATGCTGCGGGACCGCCGGTACCAAAACGCCAGCTGCGGCACCGTCCATGCCTTTCAGGGGGACGAGAAGGACATCGTGCTGTTCTCTCTGGCCCTGACCGACAAGACCGGTCCCCAGACCTACCGCTGGCTGAAAAACAACAAGGAACTCATCAATGTGGCCACCTCCCGCGCCCGGGAACAGCTCATCCTGCTCTCCAGCCGGCAGGAACTGGAACGGCTGCACGCCGGGGAAACCGATGACGACCTGTATGACCTGTACCGGTATGTGCGCACCAGCGGCGTGTCCGAAGTGGCGCCCAAACCGGCGGCGTCCCGGGCACTGGGCATCAAGCCGTACAGCACCCGTACCGAGGACGACTTTCTGGAAAACCTCAACCACGCCCTGGACAACGTCTTCACGGCGGGCAGCCGCTGCGTGGTCCGGCGGGAAGTGGCCATCGCCCATGTGTTTGAGAATAACCCCGGGGCGGTGGACCTGTTCTACACCGGCCGGTTCGATTTTGTGGTCTACCAGCGGGAAGGCCGGCAGCTCACCCCTTTGCTGGCCATCGAGCTGGACGGCCGGGAGCACCGGGAAGACCCCCTGGTGCAGGAGCGGGACCGCCAGAAGGAACGCATCTGCCAGGAACACGGCTTTGAGCTCATCCGGGTGGACAACACCTACGCCCGCCGGTACCACTATATCAAGGAGATTCTTATCCGCTATTTCAACCACCGATGACCCCACGCAAAAAAGCCCGGAAACCAGGGAACTGCCTGGTTTCCGGGCTTTTTTATGGTGGCTCAGTGTTCGCCGCAGTGGCCGCCGCAGCCGTGCTCACCGCAGGAATGGCCTTCCCCGTGGGCGTGGTCGTGGTGGTCGCAATGGGCGTTGGGGTCAAAGGTCAGACGGCCTTCGGCCAGGGCCCGGGCTGCCTCGTCGGCGCTGCCGCTCACCCCGCCGTACAGCCGGATGTTGGCGGCTGCCAGCGCCATCTGGGCGCCTCCGCCGATGCCGCCGCAGATCAGGGCATCCACATTCAGGGCGGTCAGCACCCCGGCCAGGGCGCCGTGGCCGCTCCCGTTGGTGTCCACCACCTGGGAGGACAGAATCTTGCCGTCCTGCACATCGTAGATCTTGAACTGGGCGGTGTGGCCGAAATGCTGGAAGATCTGGCCGTTTTCATAGGTGACTGCAATTCGCATAAGGAAATCTCCTTCCGGTTTCCGGTATTGCCGGTGATACTGTTGTTTGAAACACCCGGAGAAGCCGCACCCGGCGCCCTGACCGTCGCACAGGCGGTATTCGCCGCCCTCAATGCGCAGCGCCCGCCCGTGTACCAGCATGTCCGCCAGCTTGCGGCGGGCACTTTCGTAGATCTTCTGCACGGTGGTGCGGGCAATCTGCATGCAGGCGCTGCACTGCTCCTGGGACAGACCTTCTCCGTCGATGAGCCGGATGGTTTCGTATTCATCCACGGTCAGCAGAATGGGGTCCGCGTCTTCGGTCTGCCCGGCGGGGCAGAATTCTGCCATCCGGGGATAGTGGCAGACCCGTCTGCATTTGGTCGGTCTGGGCATGGGCATCTCCTTTGTGGTTTCTGGCATCCACTATACACTTGTTTATGACATATGTCAATAACGGACCGGGTCACGGCTCGTTGATGCTCTCGGCCACCGGCATGGTGCAGATGCGCCGGGCGGGGGCAAAGGGAGCCGCCAGCGCGGTGAACGCCAGCAGAAGCAGGACCCCGCCGATGGTCCCGATGGGGACCTGCCAGGCCACGCCCCAGTACTTGGTGATCATCTGCCCGTACAGGAACCGGTGCAGGGGCAGCCCCAGCACGCAGCCCGCCGCAAAGCCCAGGACCGTGTAGGCGGCGGCCTCGGCAAAGATCATCCGGCGGACCTGGGCGCCATCCATGCCCACGGCCCGCATGGCGCCGTATTGCCGGGTCCGGGCCGATACGCTCATGGCAATACTGTTCACCGTGTGGATCATGGTGATGAGGGTGATGACCGCCAGAAACCCGTACACGAACAGGCAGAACACATAGTAGGTGTTCCGGGTGTCCCGGTTCTGTTCCAGCCGGTCGTAAAAATCCAGGTTTCCGGCCAGGGCCGTCAGCCGGTTCACATCGTCCCGGGTGGCGTCCTTGGTCAGCTGTACATCCACGATGGCATAGGCATCCAGCCCGGTGATCTGCCGGAACAGGGCTTCGGAACAGATGATCGTGGGCTGGTCGGAGGTGTCGAAGGGACTGTCGTTCAGCACGCCGGCCACCGTCAGGGTGGTGTCGGCCAGCTGGATGGTGTCCCCCACCTGCAGGGTGTTGCTCTTGTCAAACACCGTCAGCACGCCCTGCCCGGCGCGCACCGCGTCCATGTCCCCCGCGACCAGGTCCGCTTCGGCCCAGCCGAACTGCTGGTCTTCATAGGAGATCAGGTCGATGGTCCCGGATTTTCCCTCATACTCGGCGGGCAGGCTCTGGTACATCCGCCCGAACGCCCGGGTGACACAGGGCAGGTCCTCCAATTCCGCAACGAAATTTTTATCGATTTCGCACAGATTTGCCGGGCTGCTGTAAAACACGTCCGGCGCCCAGGGTTTCAGCGGGTTGAGGGCTAGCTGGACCCACTGGATGAGGACCGAAAAGCTGAAAATCAGCAGGATGCTCAGGGCAAAGGAACCGGTCATGAGTAGCAGGTTCTTCACCGACGCCACGGCGTGGTGGATGCCCAGGGTGATCTCGATGCGGCCGGCCATGTGGCGGATGGGCCGGGCGGCCGTGCCCTGGCGGGCAAGATTCCCGGTGACGGCTGCCACCGGGGATACCCCCGCCGCCCGCCGGGCCGGGGCCAGGGAGGACAGCAGCACGGTCAGCACGCCCACGACCACCCCGCTGACGATGCCGATGGCGCTGACGCCGAACAGGGGAATCTGGACAAACTCCTCCCCCGCGCCGAAGCGCAGCAGGGCGCACAGCCCCCAGGTGACTAGAATCCCCAGCCCCACCCCGATGGGCACGGCGGTGCGGCACCAGTACAGGGCTTCCCACCGGACGATGCGCATGACCTGGGCCTTGCTGGCGCCGATGCAGCGCAGCATGCCGAAAAACCGGGTGCGCTCGGCGGTGCGGCTGTTCAGGCTGCCCGCGATCATGAACACTCCCGCCGCCAGCACCAGCACAAACAGGAAAGCCGCCACCGTGTACAGCCCCAGCACATAAGAGTCGGTGCTGAAGCCGGACAGGCCCAGCAGGGCGGTGTTCTCGGAGAGGGTCTGGTCGGTCAGGCCGTACTGCTGCCGCCACCGGGCCAGCACCTTGCGGGCGTTGGCGGCATCGTCCAGGCGCACAAACCAGACCGGCGCCGTCTTTTCTCCCTCGGCATTTGCCAGCTGTGTAAAGGCATCCCAGTTGAGGACCGCCCCCACCACGCTGGCGTCGGTGCTGATGGTCACATCGGCGCCGAAGCCGGAAACGGTATAGGAAAAATCCCCCGCCGGGGTGTGGAGGGTAATCCGGTCCCCCACCGCCACCGAGAGCAGGGTCTTGGCCCGCCGGGAAAGCAGAATCTCCTCCGGGGACTGGGGAAAATGCCCTTCGGCCAGGTCGTCGTAAATCTCGGTCAGGATGGCTTCGTCGCCGCCCACCACCACGCAGGACCTGCCGCCGATGGTGTAATCCTCCGTCAGGGCAAAGTTCAGCCCGTCATACCGGGACCAGGCGGCCACATCCTCCTCTGCCGTGATGGCGTCGGCGGTTTCCTCGGGCAGGGATTGGAGCATGGCGTGCCAGTTGCCGTGCTCCTCCATCACCCGGGTCTTCTCCAGCCGCACGGCCATGTCCGCCATGCTGAAAATGGCGGTGACCAGCAGCACCGCAATGACGATGCACAGCACGGTCATCCGGTTCTGGCGCCGGCGCACCCGGGCCGAAATGGGAATCAGGCTCAGATAGCTTTTCATTCCCGGCACCTCCCGAAATCGGTCAGCACCCCGTCGGAAACCTGCAGGATGCGGTCGGCGGACTGGGCGATGCTCTTGCTGTGGGTGATCATCAGGATGGTCTGTTCGTATTTCCGGGACGCCTCTTTCAGCAGGGCGATGACCTCGCTGCTGTTGCGGGTGTCCAGGTTGCCGGTGGGCTCGTCGGCCAGAATCAGGGACGGGCGGGTGATGAGGGCCCGGCCGATGGCGGCCCGCTGCTGCTGCCCGCCGGAAAGCTGCCCGGGCAGATGATCGCGCCGCTCGGTCAGCCGCAGCACCGCCAGCAGCTCTTCCAGATACGCCCGGTTGGGTTTCTGGTAGTCCAGCAGCACCGGGAACAGGATGTTCTGCTCCACCGTCAGCTCGGGAATCAGGTTGAAACTCTGAAACACAAAGCCGATGTTCCGACGGCGGAACACGGTCAGGTTCCGGTCCTTCATGGAAAAAATGTCTTTTCCGTCGATCAGCACCCGGCCGGAGGTGGGGGTATCCAGCCCGCCGATGAGATTCAGCAGGGTACTTTTGCCGGAGCCGGATTCCCCCACCACCGCCACAAACTCTCCCTTGGGTACCGAGAAGGTGGCCCCTTTCAGGGCGTGGACGGCGGTTTCGCCTTTCCCATAGGTTTTGGAAAGGTCTTGTACTTCCAGTAAGCTCATGCAGACACCTCTTTCTTGGAACTGAGGAAAGAGTACCACGGCAACCCTACACTGCCCCGACACCCGGCCTACAATTTTGTAGGAATCAGGAACCGCAGGGTGAAGGTGGTGCCGCGGCCCGGCTCGCTGTCCACCTGGATGGTGCCGCTGTGGGCTTCCACAACGGCCTTGGCCAGGGGCAGGCCCAGCCCCACGCCCTGGGTGTCCTTGGAAAACCGGCTGCGGTAGAACCGCTTGAAAATGTGGGGCAGGTCCTCCGGGTGGATGCCGCTGCCGGTGTCCTGCACCGTGATCTGCACAATGGCGGCAAATTCCTTCCATTCCAGGCGGATGGTATCCCCGGCTTTGGTGTGGTCAAAGGCGTTCTTGACCAGGTTGCTCACCGCCTCCATCAGCCAGGTCCGGTCGCAGGAAAGGGTGACCGTGTCCTCCCCGGCCAGCACCAGCTGCTTGCCTTCCTGCTCGGCCTGCCAGGCAAAATGCCGCTGGATGCAGTCCATGAGCTCGGCCACATTCTCCACCGTCTTTTCCAGCACGATGGTCCCGGAATCCAGCTTGGCGATCTTCAGCAGGTTCTGCACCAGCCCCTCCATCCGGTCCAGCTCCTGCTCGGACAGGTCGGTGAACTGCCGGACGGTGGGCAGGTCCCGGGCTTCCTCCTGCAGGAGGCCGTTGTAGATGTTCAGCGCCGCCAGGGGTGTTTTCAGCTGGTGGGAAATGTTGGAAAGGGTGTCCTTCAGAAACAGCTTGGCGGCCCCTTCGTTCTCCGCGTGAGCGTGCAGGATGGCTGCCAGGGAGTTGACCTCGTGGAACAGCCGGTACAGCTCGCCCTCCTCGTCGCAGTCGATACGGGCCTCCCGGTCCCCGGCCAGATAGGCCTGGATCCGGTCCACGGCCTGCTCCATCACCCGGTCCTGGGCCCGGAAATAGCCGTACAGAACAGCCGCCAGCAGACCCGCCAGGCAGACCCCCGCCGCCAGGATCACCGGCACGCTGTGGGGCAGGGCCGCGGCCGCCGCGCACAGCACCGTGAACCCGGCCACCAGCGCCAGCAGACGGCAGAACAGCCCCCGTATCTCCCGATTCGCCAGAATTCGCATACTGCACACCTCACTCGGTCACGTTCCACTTGTACCCCATGCGGCGCACCGTGACGATCTTCTGCGGGTTGGCGGGGTCGTCCTCGATCTTGGTGCGCAGGCGGCGGATGTACACGGTCAGGGTGCTGTTGTCGATGTAGTTTTCCTCACAGTCCCACAGACGGCTCAGAATCTGCTCCGCCGACAGTACCACGTTGGGGTTTTCCATGAACAGGCACAGCATCTTGTACTCGCTGGCCGTCAGTTCCACGGGCACCCCGTCCTTGCAGACCTCCTGGGTCAGCAGCTGCACCGTGATGCCGTTGGCGCTCAACTGCGTCCGGGTCTTTGGGAAATTCTCGCTGCGGCGCAGCAGGGCATTCACCCGGGAAAGGAACACCGCCAGCTTGAAAGGCTTGGTGATGTAATCATCCCCGCCCAGGTCCAGGCCCATGATGATGTCGGTTTCCTCGTCCGCCGCCGTCAGAAAGATGATGGGCACTCTGGAGGTCTGGCGGATCTTGCGGCACAGGTCGTACCCGGACCCGTCCGGCAGGGATACATCCAGAATTACCAGGTCGTACTTGCCGTCCTGCCACAGGGCCTGCGCCTCCAGGCTGGTCCGGGCCACCTCAATGGCATACCCCTGTTTCTGGATGGCAAAGGAAAGCCCGCTGCGCAGGCTGACATCGTCCTCCACAAAGAAAATCCGTTTCATGCAGCTACACCGCCCTTTCTCCGATTTTTTTATTATAATTCCCGGGAAAAAACAATACAAGGAACCCCGCCCACAAAAAAGAGCGGCATCCGTACGGATGCCGCTCCTGGTTGTGCGGGAAAACAGGGCCGCCGTTACCGGCAGGTGCTCTCCACCCGGGTGGTCAGTTCCACTTTTCCGGCGGGAATCTCATACCGCACGGCGGGAATGACCGTGTTGGGGGTGTACAGGCTGGTGTTGGGCCAGGCGTCCACAATCACACCGGTGCCGCCGTCCTGCCCGGTGACGGTGCAGGCCAGCTCGGCGTTGTGGGCTTCGGCCCCGGCGCCCTCGGCGGAGGAGGCAAAGCCCTCACAGAACTTGGGCACCGCAAAACCGCAGTCGTAGGCGGTGCAGGCCACGTTGCTCTGCACGGTGTGGCGGCGGATATGCCCGCTGCCCTGGGGGATGAGCTCGGTGGTCACGGTGATGCCCGCAAAGGGGGACCAGCGGCTGATCAGCCGGTCCTCTTCCAGCTTGAAGCTCTCGCTGTGGCGGCGGATGAAGGTATAGCCGTCAATGACGAAGGCCAGCATGCTGTCCGGGGCGGCCTGCTCCAGCTGCACATAGCTGCGGGAGGCGGAGAAGCCGAACCGGGTGTTGTACACGAACTTGCCGTACTTCTCGCTGAACTGGCCGTGTTCGCTGTACTCCACCTCGGCGGGGGCGTAGGCGTTCACCTGGCCGTCGGGCAGGCGCTGGAACAGCAGGTTGGCGCTCTTCATGGCATACAGGGCGGGCAGCGGGGGCAGGGGCTCGGCGGCCGCATTCCAGAAGGGGTGGTCTTCCGGCAGGGCCATGACCAGGAAGGTCTTCATGCCCCAGTAGGGACTGCCCGGGGAGTTGTACCGCTCGCTCATGTACAGCTGGGGATAGGCGTAGCCGATGGTGAGCACGCCGTCCCGGTCAAAGATGGGCCGTGCGCACCACCATTGCAGGTTGCGCACGATGATGCCCTTCATGACGCCCAGGGGCAGGGGCTCCAGCCCCGCAAAGACGCAGGCGGAGTAGAAAGCGCACTGGCCGAAGCGGTAGCCCAGGCTGCGGCCGTAGGGCAGGGCGGCGCCGTTTTCATCGAACCAGTGGGCAAATTCCTTGCCGAATTCCAGCGCCCGCTGCCGGAAGACTTCGGCCCGGCGGGGGTCACGCTTGGCGGCAAACACGCTGTACAGCACCCCGTAATACTGGAGGGCCCAGGGGATGTAGTAGTCCCGCTGGGGCTTGATGTCGGGGGTGCCGTCGGTGTACCAGCCGTCGCCCACATACCAGGTGTCCACCTCGTTCAGGTCCTGTTCCATAAGGTCCAGGTCACAGGGCATGCCCACGGAATCCAGCGCCAGGTTCACCAGAATGCGGAAGAACAGCCAGTTGCAGTGGGGCAGTTCGTGGTGGTTGATGGTGTCCAGCCAGCGGGCCAGGTTGGCCTTGGCCGCGTCGGACAGGGGCGCCCAGACGATCTGGGGCACTTCCAGGATGGCACACGCAATCGCTGCCATTTCTACATCTTTCTGGTCGCAGTTTTTGGTGGAACCCCAGTATTCGGGGCTGGCCGGGTCGGTGCCGGCGGCCAGGCCTCGACGGTAGATATCGGCAAAATCTTCGGCCTTGCCGCCGCCCAGCCAGCAGGGCGCCAGGCCCCACAGCGGGCGAGAAAATCCTTCCATGCCGATGGTGCGCCGGGGGTAGGTGGTACCTGTGTCCCCCAGCTGCAGCAAAGCTCGCTCTTCAGAGTACAGAGGCTTCAGCGGGTTCAGTATTTTCAACAACAGCGCTTCAAAATCCTGACGAGTTTGCAGTTGCATGATGGTCACTCCTTATACCCGAAATTGGGAATGCTCAGCCAGCGGCGGCGCAGGGCGTGGGCGGCCAGCTTGGGGCGGCGGTCCCGGGTCAGAAGTCCTTTGCGGTTGCCGCCCACCCGCATGGGGCCCTGGATGGTGGCAAAATCGGCAAAGTTCCAGGGCATTTCTCCCACAAAGAAGGCACGCTTGTCCAGTTCCGCGTTGATGCGTTCCAGGTATTCCGCCTGGTATTCCTCGCTGAACATGCCCGCCCGGGTGTCGTGCAGGCCTTCCACCGTGTCGGCGCCGTACTCGGTGAGCACCACCGGCTTGTTCTGCCCGGCCCAGAAATCCAGTTCCTCGTTCCAGGCGGCGCAGGCGGCGTCCAGGTCGCCGGACAGGTTGTACCAGCCGTAATAGCGGTTCAGGCACACCACGTCCATGGTGCGGGTGGTAATGTCCTTGGTGTAGTCGTTCTGGCAGCAGACCAGGGTGACGGGGCGGTTCTGGGGGTCCAGTTCATGGGCCAGCTCATACAGCGGCCGCCAGTAGTCGTAGGCCGACTGGGGAAAGTGCTCCAGGTCCGGCTCATTGCCCAGGCTCCACAGGACCACGCAGGGATGGTTCTTGTCCCGGGCAATCATGTCCCGCAGCACATCCCGGTGGTGTTCCGCGATGGGGAAGGTCTTGTACGGGTCCTGGGCGGCCCCGGCACCAATGCCCACCGCAGGGGTTTCATCAATGACCAGGATGCCTTCCCGGTCGCACAGGTCGTAAAATTCTTCGCTGTACGGATAATGGCTGGTGCGCACCGCGTTGGCACCCAGCCAGTGCAGCAGGTTCACGTCCTTCACGTTCAGGCAGCGGTCCAGGCCGCGCCCGTGGAAGGGGGAGTCCTCATGCTTGCCGAAGCCCTTGAAGTAGACAGGCTTGCCGTTGAGCAGCACCTTGGCGCCCTCCACCCGCACTTCCCGGAACCCGAAGGTCTGTTCGTACCGGTCGGTGCCGAAGCACACCCGGGCGGTGTACAGGTTGGGGGTGCCGGGCCAGGGCTCCCACAGAAGGGGATTGTCCACCGTCACGGTGCCCGCAGCCCCCGCCGCGGCGGCCACGGCGGTGCCGTCGGGGGCCAGAATTTCCAGGGAAACCTCCCCGGCACCCTCGGTGTCCACCCGGTACTCCACCCGGCCGTCGTTGTGGGGCACCAGGGTGATGTCCCGGATGTAGGCGGCGGGGGTGGTGTACAGCCACACCGGGCGATGGATGCCCGCAAAGTTGAAGAAGTCGAAGTTGGGGCGGTTCTGGGGCGCGGCGGACGCTTTGGCGTGCTCCACCGAGGGAATGCCCGCGTTGTCGCTGCCGAAAAAGGCAATCTGCCCAGGTTCGTTGCCGATGGGCAGGGTGGAATGGTTCACCCGGTTGTCGCAGGCCACGGTGAGGCGGGCGGGGACGCCGGGGGTCAGCAGGCCGGTGACGTCGGCTTCAAAGGGCAGAAAGCCGCCCTTGTGTTCGGCAATGAGGGTGCCGTCCAGCCAGACCCGGGCATAGTGGGTGACGGCGCCGAACCGCAGCACCGCCCGCTGCCCGGCGCAGAAGGCGGGCAGCAGGATCTCCCGCTGGTAGAAGGCCCAGCCGTAATGGTCCCGCAGGGCCTTGTCCTCGCCCTGGTCGTTGTAGCTGGCGGGTACCGCCATGGGGCGGGCGCCGGGCAGGGGCGCAGCGGGGTCGATGTCGGCGGCGTTCAGGTCGTGGCTGAGGCAGAAATCCCAGAGCCCGTCCTGGGCCAGGCACAGGCGGGCAGGGCTTTGTTGGGGATAAAGCATGGTGTTTACCTCGTTTTCTCCGGTGTTACCAGTACAGCTGCCAGTCTTTGGTCAGACGGGTCAGCGCTTCCATGTAGAAATAATCGCCCCAGCTGGTGCATTCGTCCACACCTTCGGGGGTGCAGGTGTTGTAGGGGCTCTTTTTGCTGTAAGTGCCGTGGGCCAGCTGGCCGGCGCCGGGCTGCCGGTCGCGCACGGCATAGTGGGCATCCAGACTGCCCAGCATCTGGCGGGCCAGGGTGGTGTACCCGTCGGCCTCGGCCTTGTCCACATACTTGGCGGCTTCCAGCAGGCCGCAGGCCACGATGGCCGCGCTGGAGGAATCCCGCGGCTCTTCGGTGCCGGTGGTGAAGATCATGTCCCAGTAGGGGACCAGGTCCTCGGGCAGGCGGGTCAGGTAGAAGTCCAGCGCCTTGCGGAAGGTGTCCAGATATTCCGGCTTTTTGGTGTAGCGGTAGCTCAGCACGCTGCCGTACACGCCCCAGGCCTGGCCCCGGGCCCAGAAGCTGTCGTCCTTGTAGCCCTGGCAGGTGGCACCGTGGCTGGGGGTGCCGTCGGGGTTCATGAAGAAGGTGTGGTAGGTGGAACCGTCCGGCCGGAAGGAGTTGGCCAGGCAGGTGGTGATGTGCCGGTGGGCAATGTCGGCATACTTGCCGTCGCCGGTGACCTCGCTGGCCCAGTACAGCAGGGGCAGGTTCAGCAGGCAGTCGATGATGTAGCGGTAATTTTCCGGCGCGCCCATCTCGCCCCAGGCCTGGATGAACTGGCCCTTCTCCTGAAAGCGGGAGATCAGCTGGTCGGCGGCCTTGACGGCGGATACTTTGCCCAGTTGGCTGCCGGTCAGCTTGTAGGCGGCCACGCAGGACGGGCTGTACAGGAAGCCCATGTCGTGGTGGTCCACCTCGATCTTGTGGTCGATGCGGTAAGCAAAGCTCTCCACCAGGGTTTCGGCGGTCTTGCGGAACGCCTCGTCGCCGGTGCGCTCATAGGAGAGCCAGACTTCCCCGGGCCAGAACCCGCAGGTCCACTGGTTGTTTTCGCAGGCGGGGTAGATGCCGTTCACGCTGGAATGGTTCTGACAGCGGTCGGTGTACAGGGGCAGGTTGATACGCACCTGGGCCACGGCCCGGTCCAGGGCAGCGGCGGCCTGTGCGTCGTCCATAACGGGCAGGGTATACGTTTTCATACAAAACACCTCATATAAAAAAGGGGCACGGGCCATATGCCGTGCCCCTTCGGGGTAAATTTTAGCCTTTCAGACCGGCGGATGCAACGCCCTGCACGAAGTATTTCTGCAGAGCCAGGAAGACGATCAGCACGGGGATCAGGGCAATGACCGATCCGGCCATGATCAGGCCGTACTCGGCAGAGTACTGGGTGATGAACATACGCAGACCGATCTGAATGGTCTTGAGTTCGGTCTTGGTCAGGTAGATCATGGGGCCCAGGAAGTCGTTCCAGGTGGAAACGAAGGTGAAGATCACCAAGGTGGACAGAGCCGGCTTGGACAGGGGCAGCATGATGCGCCACCAGATGCCGTACTCGGACAGACCGTCGATACGGGCGGCTTCACACAGTTCGCTGGGCACGCCCTCATAGAACTGCTTCATCAGGAACACGCCGAAGGCGCTGAACGCCTGCAGCAGGATGATGGCCAGATGGGTGTTGTTCAGCCCCCAGGAACGCATCATCATGAACTGGGGCACCATGTAGGCCTGCCAGGGCACCGCGATGGTGGCGATGTAGCCCAGGAACAGCACCTTTTTGCCCTTGAAGTTCAGCTTGGCAAAGGCGTAGGCCGCAAAGCTGGAGGTGAACAGCTGCAGGATGGTGACGATGATGGTCAGCTTGGCAGTGTTCAGAATGAAAGTCAGCAGGGGAATGCGGGTCCAGATGTCCACATAGTTGCGGGGACGGGGATTGGAGGGAATCCATTCGATGGGGAAGGTGAAAACGTCCTTGTTCATCTTGAAGGACGCGGAGATCATCCAGACGAAGGGAATCAGCATCAAAAAGGCAATCACGATCAGCAGCACATACACTGCAACCATGGCGATCTGATGCTGCCGCTTGGCGGAACGGGACTTGACAGCAAGGGTTTGTGCCATTTTCAACTGCCTCCTTTCTTAGTCGTTGGCGGAAGATCCGCGGAACTGCACGAGGGTGACGATCAGGACCAGCACGAACAGAACCATGGAGATGGCGCTGGCGTAGCCGTAACGCGGCGTGTTGACGAAAGCCACGTTGTAGATGTCGTACACCAGGGTCATGGTGGCGTTGCCGGGGCCGCCCTGGGTGATCATGTACATCTGGTCATACACCTTGAAGGAGGAGATGGTCAGCATGATAACGACAAAGAAGGTGGTGGGGCGCAGCTGGGGCAGTACCACATGCCAGAAGATCTGCCACTTGTTGGCACCGTCCAGCTCGGCGGCTTCGTTCAGTTCCAGGTTGGTGCCCTGCAGGCCGGCCAGGTAGATGACCATGTAGTAGCCCATATTCTTCCACACGCTGAACAGGATAACGGTGATCATGGCCGTTTCCTTGCCGGCGGCCCAGCGGGGCAGGTTCTCTACGCCCAAAGCGGCCAGAATCTGGTTCACGGGGCCCATGGAGGGGCTGAAGATCATGTTCCACACAGCGGCCACAGCCACCAGAGAGGCAACGTAGGGGAAGAAAGAAACGGTACGGAAGAAGTTGCGGAACTTGACCTTCTGGTTCAGCAGCACGGCCAGGCCCAGACTGCAGATCAGGGTCAGGGGCACGGTGCCCACGGTGTACACGATGGTGTTCACAAAGGACGCTTTGAAGGTTTCGTCGTCCAGCAGATCAATAAAGTTCTGCAGGCCCACAAACTCAATGGGGTGGGCACCGTCCCAGTCGCAAAACGCCAGGCAAATGGCGAAGAACATGGGCACCAGGGTAAACACGCAAAAGCCGATGAAGTTGGGTGCGATAAAGCTGTAGGCAATCAGGCTTTCCCGCACAGACTTTTTCATTCCGCGTTTCGGCACCGGTGCGGTATGAGCCGTAGATGCGGTTGCAGGCATAAAGTTTCCTCCTATCAAATTCCTTACGCAGGGTCTGTCATCGTTTCCGGGCTGCCCCGCCAATAAGAACGGCAGAGCGGGCACTCGCCCGCCCCGCCGTGGTAAGGTCGGTATTCCGGGGTTTCAGGGTCAGCCGGCCAGGATCTCGCTCACGCGGGAGTTCATGTCGGCAATGCCTTCATCAATGGTCTTGGAGTAGGTCATGATGGCGTCATGCTCTTCGTTCAGGACGCTCTCGATATCGGAGGCCTTGTCGGACAGAGGCATTTCCAGGTACACAGCAGTGGTGTTCAGAGCTTCCAGAGATTCGGCATCTTCGGGGAAGCCTTCGGTGGAGGCGATGATCGCGTTGGTTTCTTCGCTGGAAACAGCGGGGAAGGCGCCGTCTTCAGCCACGATCTTGGCGCCGGCTTCAGAAGCAACCCAGTTCACAAAGTCGATAGCCACGTCCTTGTGCTCGGAGTTGGCGTTGACAGCCAGGCTGGTGATCTGGCCCAGGGTGGTGCCGGCTTCCACACCGTCCGGATGAGGATACTTGACCATGCCGAAGTTGACCGGCTCCACGCCGTTGTCAGCAGCTTCACGGTTGTAGTTGATCAGGGTGGACAGGAACCAGGTGCCCTGGTTGCACATGGCAGCCTGGCCGTTTTCGAAGGCAGCGGAGTAATGCAGGCCGCTGGTCTTCAGTTCGCCGTAGTCGGGCACAACGCCGTCTTCCTGCTCAGACAGGACCATCTCGTAGTAGGGCTTCAGGAAGTCGTAGGTGCCGTCGATGATGGTGTGCTGGCCATCCAGGACGCCGAACAAGGTGTAGTCGGAACGCCAGGTGTGGTAGTGGTTGCCGTAGATGCCGGTGGCGTCATACACTTCGCGGATCAGGGAGTCCCACTGTTCCATGGTCATATCGTTGGTGGGGTAAGCGATTCCGGCCTGATCGAAGATGTCCTTGTTGTAGTAGACAACCCAGAAGCTGGAGATGAAGGGCACGGCGTAGAAGTTGCCGTCTTCAGCGGTGATCTGGTCGATGATGCCGCCGAAATCTTCAGCGGGGATGGTCAGGTTATCGGTCATGGGTTCCAGGTAACCCAGGTTGATCAGGTTGGAGTAGCCGGGGATATCCTTGATGGAAACCACATCCAGCTCGCTGTTGTTGCCGGCCAGCTGAGTAGCCAGCTGCGTCATGTAATCGGTAGAGCCCAGGTCGGTCATCTCGATGGTGACGTTGGGGTGTTCAGCCATGTAGCCCTCGGCCAGGTTGGTCCAGTAGGCGTTGGCTTCCAGGTCCCACAGAGCCCAGTTGATGGTGACCTGATCGCCTTCGGCGGTGGCGGCCGCTTCGCTGGTGGAACCTTCGGTGGTGCTGGCGGTGCTCTCGCTGCTGGCACCGCAGGCGGCCAAAGACAGCGTCATTGCCGCAGCCATGGTCAAAGCCAGAAGTTTTTTCATGTTGTTAGTACCTCCTTCAAAATTCGGGAGCCGCAAGCCTGACTCCCGGTTGCAGTTTCAATTATAATGAATTCGTTTGTAGGATGGATGGAAATTTTGTCGCACTTCTTGCAAAATCAGAAGGTCTTTGTCTGCCGCCCTGCAGAAAAAGATGTAATTTTTTTATTTCCTGCAATTTTTTATCTTTTTGCCAAAAAGACTTTGCTTTGCGTCCGTGGTTTTTGTATAATGGGTAACAAATGCCGGCGGGCCTGCTCCTCCGGCTTTGTGTTGTGTAAAGGAGCTGTTGCTATGCAAAAACCCCGCTTTTCCATCCGGATGCAGGTCCTGCTGCTTGCCCTGTCGTTCACCCTGATCATTGCGGTGGGGGTGTGCGTGGCCAGCATCCGCTCCTATTACAGAAAAGCGGCCCGCGCCACCGCCCAGAGCATTGAGTACAACCTGCAGGTCGCCGCAGGAAGCCTGCTGCAGGATGTGAACGAGATCAACAACCTGGCCGACTGGTGCACCGTGGACAGCAGTATCCGCGGGTATGTTCTGTCCTCGCACTGGCAGACCTACCTGCTTTCCAGCTATAACACCTTATTAAATAAGTATTCCTCGCAGTATACATTCCGCAATCTGTGCCGGGTGCTTATCTCCGACGGACAAAGCCGCTTTCTGCAGCAGGGAACGGCCATCACCCACTCCAAGGCTCTCAACGCCGAAACGGTGAACTCTCTGCCCCTGTTTGCTGAAGGGACCAAGGCCGATTCCTGGACGGTGATTGCCGAAGACCCCCTGATGACGGTGCCTTCCGGCCAGGTCATCCCGGTGCTGCGCACCATGACCAACACCTCCACCGGAACCAGCGCCCGGGTGTATATCACGGTGTCCACCGACCTGATCACCGACGCGGTGAGCGGCTATTCGCTGGAAGATGATTCCCGCTTGTTCTGGATCATGAACGGCAGTGCTTATGAACTGAAGGACGACAGCCTGTTCCCGGTGGAAATCGCCCGGGATGAGCTCAAGGATGTGACCGAAAATTTCAGCGCAGACCTGCTGGACATCCAGACCCGGGTCATGCGGCAGGACGATGTCACCATCCTGGTGTATCCGGTGGGCAGCGGCGGGCTGTATCTGGCCCAGACCCTGCCTGCCGTCACCGTGATGGGCACGGTGACTTCCATGTACATGCCCCTGCTGGGAGCGCTGTTCATGATCCTGCTGCTGGGCGTGATCCTGACCCTGCTGCTGCGCAATCTCATCTCCACCCCGGTGCAGGCGCTGAACGATCAGCTGGAACGCATCGGCGAAGGCAATTTCGCCCCCAACCCGGACATTGAGTGGGACAATGAGATGGGGGATATCGGGCGGGGCATCAACAGCCTGTCCCGGTCGGTATCTTCGCTGATGGAAAAACGCCTGGAGGATGAACGCCAGAAGAAAGATCTGGAATACCGCATGCTGCAGAACCAGATCAACCCCCATTTCATCTATAATACCCTGAACAGCATCAAATGGATGGCCACCATCCAGCACGCCACCGGCATCGCCGAGATGACCACCGCCCTGTCCCGCCTGCTGAAAAGCGTGTCCAAGGGCAACGAGCGCCTGGTGCCCCTGCAGGAAGAATTTGCCCTGCTTACCGATTACTTTACCATCCAGCAGTACCGTTACGGCGGCACCGTGACCCTGGAAGTGACCTACATCGAGGACGAACGCCTGTGCCGGGACTGCATGATCCCCCGGTTCACCCTGCAGCCGCTGGTGGAAAACGCCATCTTCCACGGCATCGAACCCAAGGGCTGTGCGGGCAGCATTCTGCTGACCATCGCCCACGAACCGGAAACCGGGGATATCCTCATCCGCCTGACCGATGACGGGGTGGGCATGCCGCCGGAACAGGTCAAGCAGGCCCTGACCGAACCCGGCCCCGAGGAAGCCGCCGCCAAGTACCGCCATGTGGGGGTGTGGAACGTCCACCGCCGCCTGCAGTACAGTTTCGGGGAGGCTTACGGCCTGTCCATCCAATCCACCCCCGGGCAGGGAACTACCGTGACCATACGCCTGCCCGGCGAACCGAAGAGAAAAGGAGAATCCTCATGATCCGTGTGCTTCTGGCAGATGACGAACCCCTGGTACTGATCGGCATGCAGAGCCTGCTGGACTGGTCTGCCCAGGGATATGAGCTGGTAGGCACGGCACGCAACGGCGGCGAAGCGCTGGAAAAAATCCGCAGCCTGCACCCGGATGTGGTGGTGTCCGACATCCGCATGCCGGTGATGGACGGGCTGCAGCTGGCCGAAAAATCCCACGAGGAGTTCGGTGCACTGCCGGTGTTCATCATGCTCACCAGCTACGAGGAATTCGACTATGTGCGCCGCAGCATGGGCCTGGGCGCGGTGGATTACCTGGTCAAGATGGACCTGACCGCCGAGAGCCTGGGCGCCGCCCTGGACCGGGCCCGGCAGGCGGTGGAGAAGGAAAAGGCCCTGCGTGCCCCCGACCCTGCCGCCACCGGCAGCCTGGAATCCTACCGGGAACGGTTTTTCATCCAGCTGTACAACGGCGCATTTCCCCATGATACGGATATCCGGGAACACTGTCAAGAACTGGGCCTGACCCTGGATGCGGCCGCCTATACCACCGCCATTGCGGACATCCGCAACCGGGAACTGGACCCGGAACAGCAGCTGGCCCTCAGCGCCGGAGTGACCCGCATGGCCGCCGATATCCTGCCCAAATACCTGCCCTGCCAGGTCACCGGTATGGACCTGCGGCATTTCAGCGTGCTGATTCTGCTGGACAAGGCGGAAGGCCTGGAAGAGATGCTCACCCCTATCCTGCAGAAAGTCACCGAGATTTTGTACAAATACTTCTCCACCACCCTGTGGTGGAGTGTGGGCGGCCCCATCACCGTGCTGCACAACATCTCCCAGAGCCAGAAAACCGCCCTGTCGGGACTGCCGCTGCTCAGTGAAAAGGAACCCATCGTCTTTTACCGCTCGGAAGCCCGGTCCCCCCTGGACCACCGGGCCCGCATCGTGGCCGAAGTGCAGGATTATATCCGCAAAAACCCCAGCAAGCGCCTGTCCCTCAACGATGTGGCGGCGGTGTTCAATTTCAGCCCCGGCTACCTGAGCCAACTGTTCAGCCAGAACGGCGAAACCAGCTTTGTGGAATTCGTCACCGAAACCCGCATCACCGCCGCCAAGGAGCTGATGGCTTCCACCGACCTGAAGATCTATGAGATCAGCGAGCGGCTGGGCTTTGAAAGTGCGTTCTATTTCAGCAAGGTCTTCAAAAAGATCGAGGGCGTCAGCCCCCGGGTCTATCTGCGCAAACTGCGCGATGATACCGATACCAAGGAGGATGTTGGCGATGTTGACTGAACTTGTGCGCAGCTGCCCGGACTTTACGCCCGGCCGCTGGACCCCCTGCCCGCCTTTGCGGGACCGTGCCGCCTGGGACAATCTGCCCGGCTATGACCGCTGGTTGTACGGCGGCGGAGAAGCCGCCCGGGCCGCCCGCCGGATTCCCGCCCTGCCCCTGAGCCTGTGGACGGACTTTACCCGCACGGGCAACCGTTCCCGGTACGAGCACGCCTATTTCACCCGGCGGCGTCTGCTCTGCCGCCTGGTCATGGCCGAGTGCATGGGGGATACGGGGGAATACCTGCCCGCCATTGCCGACCTGGTGTGGGCCATCTGTGAGGAGAGCGCCTGGCAGCTGCCCGCCCACAACACCTACATACGGGATACCCCCCAGCTGCCTCTGCCCGACACCACCCGCCCGGTGGTGGACCTGTTCGCCGCCGAAACCGGCGCCCTGATGGCCATGGTGCATCATCTGCTGGGCCATGCCCTGGACCGCGCCTATCCCGGCCTGGCCGCCCGCATGGTGCGGGAAGCCGACCGCCGGGTCCTGCGCCCCTGGGAGAACAGCCATTTCTGGTGGATGGGCAACGGGGATGAGCCCATGTGCAACTGGACCACCTGGTGCACCCAGAACTGCCTGATCACCCTGGCCCTGCTCCATCCCGGCAGCGGCAAACGCATCCGGGCCGCGGTGGAACGGGCGGCATACAGCGTGGACTGCTTCCTGAAAGACTACGGCGAGGACGGCTGCTGCAGTGAAGGCGCCCAGTATTACCGCCATGCGGCCCTGACCCTGTTCAACGCGCTGGAGATCCTGTGCGCGCTGGCCCCCGGCGTGTTCGACACCGTGTGGCAGCAGCCCAAGATCCGCCATATGGCCGAATACATCGCCCAGATGCATGTGGCGGGGCCGTATTACCTGAACTTCTCCGACTGCAGCCCGCTGGCGGGAACCCGGGGCGTGCGGGAATACCTGTTCGGCAAGCGGGTGGGCAGCGAACCCCTCATGGCCCTGGCCGCCGCCGATTTCCGGGCCGATACGGACCCCGACCGCATCCAGGCGGCGGATGATTCCGAGGGCATCAACCTGTTCTATATGGTGCAGACCGCCTTTGCGGAGGAGGAAGTCCGGGCGTACCGGCCCGCAACGGCCGCCGCACCGGAAAATGTGTGGTACCCCAGCGTAGGCCTGAAAGTCTGCCGGGCCGGTGCCTACACAGCGGGCATAAAAGCCGGCGGCAACGCCGACAGCCACAACCACAACGACACCGGCAGCGTGACCCTGTACAAGGACGGCCAGCCTTTGCTCATCGATGTGGGGGTGGAAACGTACAGCAAAAAGACCTTCAGCCCCCAGCGGTACGAGATCTGGACCATGCAGTCCTGCTGGCACAATCTGCCCCGGTTTGTGGGGGCGGACGGGGTGTACGACCAGCTGCCCGGGGCGGAGTACGCTGCCCGGGATGTGGAACCCCTGCCGGACGGTCTGGCCATGGACCTGGCCCCCGCCTACGGCCCGGTGCCGGGGCTGAACCGGTACCGCCGTACCGCCCGGCTCACCGGAGCGGGGCTGGACCTGACCGATGAAACCGATTATCCCGGGGAGGTCCGCCTGTCCCTGATGAGCCGGGAAGCCCCTGCCGTGCAGGGCAGCACCCTGCATTTCGGCACCCTGGCGCAAGCGGCCCTGGAAGGTGAGATCCTGGGCGTTGAAACCGAAGCGGTGCCCATCACCGACCCCCGGCTGCGGCAGGCCTGGCCGGAAACCCTCTACCGCACGGTGGTGCGGTTCACCGGACACCTGCGGGTCCGTATCGGATAAGGAACTTTCCCATATACATCTGGAACAGAAAAGGAGTCGGGTTATGGAACTCATCAAACTGAAAGTATTGGACGAAGGGGGCACCACGCTGCTGACCTGCCCCGCCGGGAAACAGCTGAGCCTGGTGTACCGGGCCGCCTACCGCCCCGGGGACCGCATTTCCCTGGAAATCGGCACCCCCGGGCAGTACATCGTGGCCCAGTTCGAGGACACCATGCCCCCGGCCCTGCTCTATGTGGAAAAGCGGGAGATCAACTTCCACATTCCCTTCGGGGAGCAGGCCATCACGTACAGCCCCAAATCCTTTACCGGGGAATGCCATATCATCCGCGCCCGGTTTGCCACGGCGGAGGAGATCGCCGCCCGCCGCAACCTGGCCTTCAACCCCTATGATGAACACGGGGACACCGGGTTCTTCCCCCATGCCAGCGCCAACGTGGAAACCCGGGGCGAGGCGGTGTTTGCCGCCCGCAACGCGGTGGACGGCCTGTATGAGAACGACGCCCACGGTGTTTGGCCCTACCAGAGCTGGGGCATCAACCGGGACCCCAACGCGGCCTTGACCCTGGACTTCGGCCGCCCCGTCACCCTGGACGAACTGCGCCTGACCCTGCGGGCAGACTTCCCCCACGACAGCTGGTGGACCCAGGCCACCGTGCGGTTCAGCAACGGCAGCACCGAGGTGCTGGCACTGGAAAAGACCGCCGCGCCCCAGGCCTTTGCCATCAGCCCCCGCACCGTCACCAGCCTGGTGCTGTGTGAGCTGAAAAAAGCCGATGACCCCAGCCCGTTCCCGGCTCTGACCCAGATCGAAGCCTGGGGCACCGAGGCCCGGTGACCGGCACCCAGTACAAGGGAGGTAGAGTTTTATGGAACGCATGGCATGGAAAGGCCGCATCAAACCCGGCAAAAAGGAGGAGTACATCCGCCGCCACAACGAAATCTGGCCCGAGATGGTGGAAGTGCTCAAATCTGCGGGCATCTGCAATTATTCCATCTTCTGCTGCGGCGAGGAACTGTTCGGCTACTATGAGTGTGAGCAAGGCGTGGCCTTTGCGGAAAAGACCCAGGCCGAAAGCCCGGTGGTGGAGCGCTGGAACGACTACATGAAAGACATTCTGGAGCTGGAAATGGACCCCGGCACCGGCGCCCAGCCCAAGCTGGAACAGGTGTTCCGGCTGGATTGAGATCCGTGCCCGGTAAACTCCATTTGTCCGCTGTCAGGAGATGAATCCCGTGAAAAAAATCGATCTGCACCTGCACTGTACCCGCACGCCCCTGCCCGCAGCCGACGGCATGTCGGTGAGCACTGCCGCCGAGATGGTCCCCCACCTGGAGGAACTGGGCATTGAAAAGGCCGTGCTCATGTCTGCCGGGGAGGCGGATGCCCCGCTGGGCGGCAACGAAGCCAACCGGTGTATCTGCGCGGCGGACCCGGTGCACTTTGCCTGGATGTGCAACCCCTTCCCCGCACAACCGGGGACCCTGCGGCAGCGGCTGGCCGGGTACCAGGCCCAGGGGGCCGTGGGCGTCGGGGAGCTGATGCTGAACCGCCGCCTGGACGACCCGCTGCTGCAAGAGCTTTTTGCTGCCGCCGGGGAGCTGGGCATGCCGGTGACCTTCCATATGAGCCCCCGGCTGGGGTTCGGGTACGGCGTGGTGGATGACCCCGGCCTGCCCCTGCTGGAAAAGACGCTGCAGGATTTCCCCCACACCCTTTTTGTGGGGCACAGCCAGCCGTTCTGGATCGAGATCAGCGGGGACGCCCCCACCACCCCCGAGGAACGCAATGCCTGGGGCAAAGGGCCGGTGGTGCCCGGCGGCCGGGTGCCGGAACTGTTTGAGCGGTACCCCAACCTGTACGGCGACCTGAGCGCCAACAGCGCCGGGTGTGCCCTGATGCGGGACCCGGCGTTCGGGCTGGCCTTTCTGGAACGGTATGCCCACCGCCTGTTCTTTGCCACCGACATGGTCAACACCGGGATGGTGTTTCCTCTGGGCGCGTGGCTGGACCGCCAGTATGCCGAAGGCTGCCTGAGCTCCGCCGCCTATGCGGCCATCTGCCGGGAAAATGCCCGGCGGGTGTTCGGGCTGTAAGGCCCCGCCGGCGCCGGACCTTCTGAAACGAAAAAAGCAGCAGGCAGACACTGCTCGTGTCTGCCTGCTGCTTTTTTATGCCTTACTCCCGGGCGGCCCGGTATGCCGCCGGGGTACAGCCGTATTTTTCCTTGAATTTGCGGTAAAAGTAGCTGCTGTTCTCATACCCGATGGCCTCCAGCACTCCATCGGCGGACATTCCCGTATGCGCCAGCAGATACGCTGCCTGCTGCAGTTTGCGCTGCTGCAGCAGCTGCTTGAAGTTGGACCCCGTATGCCGCTTGAGCAGCCGGCTCAGGGCGTAGGGCGGCAGATGCAGCCGGGCGGAGATCTCCTCCAGCGTGCCGTCCTTGTAGGAGGTTTCAATGTATTTCAGGGCGGTGAACACCGCGTTCTCCTCCCGGCTGTCGGGGATGGTGCGGTTGATGTCCTCGGCAAAAAGGGTCAGGTTCTGCAGCAGCAGTCCCATGGTGGTCTGGTTCAGCACGTTTACCCCGGGCTTCTTTTCCAGCAGGGTCCAGATCATGTTTTCCAGCAGGTTTTCCACCGGCAGAATGTCCCGGGCCGCAATGTGCAGCCAGCCTGCAAAAGCCGATTCCCCCGCCAGCGTGGAGATCAGAAAATCCCGCAGCACGCTCTCCTGTTCCAGCATCCGGAAACTGCGGTCAAAAAACTGGGGCAGGATGATGAAGTTCACCCCCACGTCCCCCTCGGCGGCGGGCAGGATCTCATGGTATACGCCCTGGTTCAGGAACAGCAGGTCCCCCGTCTGCAGCACCAGTTTCCGGCTGCCGTTGAGAATGTGGGTGGTGGACCCGCTGCCCATGTACAGCATCTCCACATAGTTGTGGCGGTGCCGGGGAAAATGCACGAACCGGGTGTGGGGGCGTATCTCGATCAGCTTGCCCTTTTCCAGCAGCTTTTCGCTGTCCACCACAAAATCCCGGCCGGATGTGTACCGCTCCCGCTGTACGCCGGCCCGGCCGTCCAGAATCGCCTGTTCCTCCTCGGTGATGCGCCGCAGCCGCGCCAGCAGCCGTTCATCCATACCCGTTCCCCGCCTTTCCGCCCCCAGCATACCACAGCCCTGCACAATTTGCAAATAAGGTCCCTGTTTTGGCCAAAAGCCGTCCTTACCCCTGCAACTGGGAACGGCTACAATAAAGAAAAAACCACCGAAAGGAGCATCCCCTATGGGAGGGTATTATCTGGCCATTGATATCGGTGCTTCCAGCGGGCGGCACATTCTGGGCCATGTGGAGGCGGGCCGGATGGTGCTGGAGGAAGTGTACCGCTTTGACAACCGCCAGCTGCGCAGGAACGGTCACGACTGCTGGGACATCGACCACCTGTGGCGGGGCATTCTGGACGGGCTGAAAGCCTGCCGGGCGCTGGGCAAGGTCCCTGTCACCGTGGGCATTGATACCTGGGCCGTGGACTTTGTGCTGATGGACAAGGACGGGCAGCGCCTGGGCGATGCCGTGGCCTACCGGGACAGCCGCACCGAGGGCATGGACAAGGTTGTGGAAGCCCGCATCTCCCCCGCGGAGCTGTACGCCCGCACCGGCATCCAGAAACAGCCGTTCAACACCATCTACCAGCTCATGGCCCTGCAGCAGGAGCACCCCGAACAACTGGAGGCGGCCCACAGCCTGCTGATGATTCCGGATTATTTCAACTATTGCCTCACCGGCGTGCAGAAGCAGGAATACACCAACGCCACCACCACCGGCCTGGTCCATGCGGCCAAAAAGACCTGGGACCGGGACCTGCTGGACCTGCTGGGCCTGCCCCGGCGGCTCTTCGGCCCGCTGTCCATGCCCGGCACGGTGGTGGGGCCCCTCAAGGCGGAGATCGTCGCCGAAGTGGGATTTGAAACCACCGTGGTCCTGCCCGCCACCCATGATACCGGTTCGGCTTTCCTCGCCGTGCCCGCTGCGGATGATAAGGCGGCGTACCTGTCCAGCGGCACCTGGAGCTTGCTGGGGGTGGAAAATGAGGTCCCCATCACCACCGAAGCCAGCCGGGCCCAGAACTTCACCAACGAGGGCGGCGCCTGGTATCGCTACCGGTACCTGAAGAACATCATGGGCCTGTGGATGATCCAGTCCATCCGCCGGGAACTCAACGGCGTGGACTATGTGGCGGGCAAGGCCCGGGCCGCCTGGACCCTGGACGTGGCGGCAGGGGAGAGGCAGTGGAGCTTCCCCGACCTCATCGCCGCCGCCGAGGGCGAAGCGGCGTTCCAGTCGGTTGTGGACGCCAACGAGGAAGCTTTCCTGGCGCCGGACAGTATGATCGCCGCCGTGCAGAAAGCCTGCGCCGATACCTGCCAGCCGGTGCCCGCCACGGTGGGCCAGCTGATGCAGTGCGTGTACCGCAGCCTGACCCTGTGCTACCGGGACGCGCTGGAGGGGCTGCAGGCCCTGACCGGAAAGCGCTGCACCGCCCTGCACATTGTGGGCGGCGGCTGCCAGGACAACTACCTCAACCGCATGACCGCCGCTGTCACCGGCCTGCCGGTGTGGGCGGGCCCGGTGGAGGGCACAGCCATCGGCAACCTGGTGGTCCAGATGATCCGCGCCGGGGAATATGCCGACCTGGCCGCAGCGCGCGCCGGCATCCGTGCCAGCTTTGCCATACAGAAAATACAGTGAACGGAGGAACAGATATGAGTTATTCCGAAGCAAAAGCCAGATATGCAGCCCTGGGCCTGGACACCGAAGCCGCCATCCAGCGGCTCAAAACGGTGCCGGTGTCCCTGCACTGCTGGCAGGGGGACGACGTCCGCGGTTTTGACGGCGACCCCAGCAAACCCCTGACCGGCGGCATCCAGACCACCGGCAACTACCCCGGCCGCGCCCGCACCCCGGAAGAGCTGATGGCCGACCTGGACGAGGTGCTGAAGCTCATCCCCGGCACCCCCAAGATGAACCTGCACGCCTGCTACGCCATTTTTGATGCGGAAAACGGCGGCTGGGTGGACCGGGACAAGCTGGAACCCAAACACTTTGCCCGGTGGGTGCAGTTCTGCAAGGAGCGGGGCCTGGGGTGTGATTTCAACCCCACCTTCTTCTCCCATGAAAAATGCGACCCCCTGACCCTGTCCAGCCCCAACGAGGAAACCCGGAAATTCTGGATCGACCACGGCAAGGCCTGCATCCGTATCAGCCAGTATCTGGCCGAAGAACTGGGCCAGCCCTGCGTGATGAACATCTGGACCGGGGACGGCTTCAAGGATGTTCCCGGCGACCGCATGGGGCCCCGGGAACGCTACCGGGATTCCATTGACGCAATCCTTTCGGAACCCTTCGATTTTGCCAAGGTCAAGCCCTGCGTGGAAAGCAAGGTGTTCGGCATCGGTGTGGAAGCCTACACCGCCGGCAGCGGAGAGTTCAGCCTGCTGTACGCCGCCATGCACAAGGATAAGTGCATCCCCCTGATGGACAACGGCCACTATCACCCCACCGAGGTGGTCAGTGACAAGATTCCCGCCCTGCTCACCTTCTTTGACGAGATCGCCCTGCACGTCACCCGCCCCATCCGCTGGGACTCCGACCATGTGGTGCTGTTCGACGATGAAACCCGGGAGATTGCCCGGGAAATCGTGCGCTGCGGCGGCCTGGACGGCAAGGTGGACATCGCGCTGGATTACTTCGATGCTTCCATCAACCGTATTGCGGCCTGGGTCACCGGCTACCGCAATTTCCAGAAAGCCCTGCTCTTTGCCCTGCTGCAGCCCACCGATGCGCTGAAATCCCTGCAGGACAAGGGGGACTTCACCCGCCTGATGGTCCTGCAGGAAGAATGCAAGACCCTGCCTTTCGGGGATGTGTGGGACGAATATTGCCGCCGCTGCGGCAAACCCGCCGACGGCGAATGGTTCCAGGAAATCACCCGCTACGAAACCGACGTGCTGAGCCGGCGCGTCTGAGATAGAACGATACAGAAAAAAGGAGTATGCAACCATGAAGGTTTTGGACGCAGAATTTGTGAAAGGGTTTATCCGCATGGCCGATGATGGCTGGAACCAGGGCTGGCATGAGCGCAACGGCGGCAACCTGAGCTACCGCATCAAGGCCGAGGAAATCGCCCAGGTGGCCGACCAGCTGACCCCCGCCGAGTGGCGGCCCATCGGCACCACCGTGCCCAAGCTGGCCGGAGAGTACTTCCTGGTCACCGGCAGCGGCAAGTATTTCCGCAACGTTTCCATCAAGCCGGAAGATTCCATCTGCATCATCGAGCTGGACGACAAGGGCGAAAACTACCGCATCTGCTGGGGCCTGGTCAACGGCGGCCGCCCCACCAGCGAACTGCCCAGCCACCTGATGAACCACGAAGTGAAGATGCTGGCCACCGGCGGCAAGCACCGGGTCATCTACCATGCCCACCCCGCCAACACCATCGCCCTGACCTTCGTGCTGCCCCTGACCGATGAGGCCTTCACCCGGGAACTGTGGGAGATGGCCACCGAATGCCCGGTGGTCTTCCCCTCGGGCATCGGTGTGGTGCCCTGGATGGCGCCCGGCGGCCGGGACATCGCCGTGGCCACCAGCGAGCTGATGAAGCAGTATGATGTGGCCATCTGGGCCCACCACGGCATGTTCTGCTCCGGCGAGGACTTCGACCTCACCTTCGGCCTGATGCACACGGTGGAAAAGAGCGCCGAAATTCTGGTCAAGGTGCTGTCCATGGCCCAGCCCGGCGCCCCGGTGAAGCGCCAGACCATCCAGCCCGATGAATTCCGCCACCTGGCTGTGGATTTCGGCGTCACCCTGCCGGAAAAATTCCTCTACGAAAAGAACTGACCTTTCTGCGCCGCACAGGCGCACAAAAAAGGGGCATCCCGTACGGGATGCCCCTTTTTGTTTCTGCTCAGCAGCCGGTGCCGATGTCCAGGGCTGCATGGTAGCCCCAGTAGACGGCGTTGGTGATGGTGCTCACCTTGGCGGCGTCGCCGATGATGCGCACGAAGGGCGCGGTGCCCCGCAGGGCTTCCACATCGGCGGTGCGGGAACGCTGGCCCAGAGCGCAGATGACGCTGGTGCCGGGCACCAGGACCTGTTCGCCCTCCTTGTTCTCGCACAGGATGCCGTCGGGGCGCACTTCCAGGCCCTTGCAGCCGGTGTGCACCGTGACGTATTTCTCGATTTCTTTCAGCAGCAAGGGACGGTGGCGCACGTTGGCATCGGGGGCCAGGGCGTCCCGCATCTCCACCAGGTGGACCCGCTTGCCCTCCTGGCCCAGATGGATGGCGCACTCGCAGCCTGCCAGACCGCCGCCGAAGACCACCACGTCGTCGGTGACCTTATCTTTTTCCTTGTAGTAGTTGTTGACGATGACCACGTTGTCGCCCTTCAGGCCCGGAATGGGCGGCACCAGCGGCGCGGAGCCCACGGCGATGATCAGGGCGTCGGGGGCTTCGGCCTCCACCAGTTCGGGGGTGACGGCGGTATTCAGCCGAATCTCCACCCCGGCCTTGCGGGCCATGGCGGCGTAGGTGCCGGCCAGCTCGTACATCTCATGCTTGAAAGGCAGAGCCTGCTCGCTCTTCAGGATGCCGCCCAGCTCGCTGTCCTTCTCGCACAGAATGACCTGATGGCCGCGGCGGGCCGCCGTGTAGGCCGCATACAGACCGCCGGGGCCGCCGCCCGCCACCAGAACCTTCTTCTTCTCGGGGGCGGGGTAGATGGTGTCGCCCTCCAGCTCCCGGCCGATGAGGGGATTCACGGTGCAGCGGCGGGTGGAGGTGGCGGCGCGCTCCGCCATGCAGGTAAAGCAGCGCAGGCAGTGGACGATCTCATTGCCGCGGTTGGCCATGACCTTGTTGGGCAGCTGGGGGTCGGCCAGCAGGGCGCGAGCCATGTAGACGATGTCCGCCTTGCCGGAGGCGATGATCTCCTCCATCTGGGCGGGGTCGTTCAGGCCGCCGATGGTGGCCACCGGCACCTTCACATGCTTCTTGATCTCGGCCGCCAGGTAGACGTTGCAGCCGTGCTCCTTGAACATGCTGGGGTGGGTATCGCCGAAGCCCCGCTGGTAGGTACCGGCGGAAACGTGCAGCAAATCGATGTAAGGCTCGATCTGCTGGGCAATGCGGCAGCCTTCTTCCAGGTCGTAGCCGCCCTCGAAGAGCTCAGAGCCGGACATGCGGAACTCAATCGGGAACCGGGGGCCGACGGCTTCCCGCACGGATTTCAGCACTTCGATGGCGAAGCGACAGCGGTTTTCCAGGCATCCGCCGTACTCGTCGGTGCGGTGATTGAAGTAGGGGGAGAAGAACTGGTTGATGAGCCAGCCGTGGCCGCCGTGGATCATGATCATCTCAAAGCCCGCCCGCTTGGCAAGGCCCGCTACATGGCCGTAGGCTTTGACGATGTCGTCGATCTGCTCCTTGGACAGGGCTTTCACCGGCACGCCGTCGGGGCGGGTGGTATCGCTGGGGCCCCACTGGTGCATCTCGTGCTGCTTGGTCTTGTCGGTCATGTAGGTGCCGGCATACATGCCGGAGTGGGACAGTTCCAGGCTGGGCATGGCGCCGTGGCGGCGGATGGCGTCCGCCGTGTAGGTGGCGGCGGCCAGGGAGTTCAGGATGCTCTCGTCCAGGTGGTAGGCGTGGGAGCCGTCGGTGGCCGGGTGGACCATGCACTCGGACACGGTGACGGCCGCTGCGCCGCCCTTGGCCCGCAGCTCATAAAAGGCCGTGGACTTGGGGCCGATGCAGCCGTCATTGGTGATGTCGGTGCCGCCCATGGGGGCAGAGAACATCCGGTTGCGGAAGGTGACGCCCGCGATGGTGATGGGGGCGCACAGATGAGGATACTGGTATTTCATGGTACATTCCTTTCAGGGTTTCAATAGGGCAGAACTTTGCGGCCCAGAGTGACGCTCATGAGCATGGCACTGCCGGAATAGAGCATCCAGCCCGCAAAGGCCATGACGCAGACGGCGGCGGGCAGGCGCAGGTTGCAAAGGCCCAGGTCGCTCAGGCCCATGCAGGTAAAGCCCAGGCAGATGACCCCCATAAAGAAGGCCATGGGGGCATTTTTCAGCTGGACAAAGGTGGCGGAGATGCACAGCAGCATGAACGCTGCGGCCAGGAAGGCCGCGCCGTCCACATAGCCTTTGACCCCGGCAATGGCTTCGGGCACGGTGCGCCCGGCCGCTGTATAGGTGACGACCACCGCGCCCCAGATGCCGTTCTGCACCAGGGTCACGCCGGACAGCACGCCGTTGGCCACGGCACCGATGACGTTGCCCGCCTTGAAGGCCTGCACACTGGTGAGCAGGACCAGCGGGGCGGCGGCCAGCGCCCAGGGCAGGATGGCCGCCATGGCGGAAGTGTCTGCCAGGCCGAACAATACCGGCCACAGGGTAAACAGCACCAGACCGGTGATGATGTTGCCCAGCGGGGTGGGATCGGCGACCTTCTCCGGCGCGCTCATCGTGCGGCCTCCTGCAGAACGCTGCGCAGATACCGGTGGATCAGGGCGATGCCGTCCTCCCAGGCGTCCATCCGGTTGATGAAGAACCCGTGGACGCAGCCTGCAAACCGCTTGCAGGTCACTTCAACCCCGGCCCGGGCCAGCTTGAGGGCAAACTCCTCATCTTCCGGGGCCAGGCTGTCATCCCCGGCGGTGATGATCAGGGTCTGGGGCAGCGCCGCCAGACGGCCGGCGGGGGCAAACAGGGGAGAAACCCGCCAGTCATCGGCCTTGTCGGCCGGGCAATACAGGGCATTGTACCCGCGGGCACGCTCGGGGGACATATCCCGCTCGGGGTGGAACTTGTCGGCCGGGTCGGTCTTCAGGTCCAGGGGCGCGTAGGTGATCACCGCGGCCAGCGGCTGCACCGCGGCCTCATCGGCTTCGGCCATGCAGACGTTGGCCACCAGGTTGCCGCCGGCGCTCTGTCCCAGCAGAATCAGCTTGCCGGGGTCACAGTCCAGCCCGGCAGCCTGGGCCTTGGCCCACAGGGCGGCGGCCCGGGCCTGGTGCACGGCGGTGGGGAAGGGATACCCCGGCGCCAGGGCGTAGTCCACGTCCACCACCACGCACTGGAAGGTGCAGGCCAGACGGCGGCAGAACAGCTCGTCCCGGTCGCTGCGGCCCCGGATGAACCCGCCGCCGTGGTAGTTGACCAGGATGGGGGCTCCCGGCGTGACCTGGAAAGGCACCGTCAGGTAGACCTGCACCGGTTCTTCCCCCGGAACCTCTACCGTTACGGGGCGCACGCTGCAGGGATAGCGGTCCATCTCCTCAGCGGAGATATGGGGCTGGGCCTGCTTGGGGGCGCTGGCCCGCATGGCTTCGGCCAGGGCCTGCTTTTCCTTTTGATCCATAACAAACACCTCGTTCACCGCAAAAACGGCTTTTTTTCCATTATATCGCCGGTGTTTGTGCCTCACAAGGCGGCGGGACGATAGTAATTCCGTATGGTTCGATAGGAAAAAAGGAATGGCCTTCTGCCATGGACAAGGACCGGGCGGACGCTTACAATAGAAGTGAGAAAAAATCAGAAACGGAGGACCTTCCATGAGTCTGGACAAGCTGGATTATGTGCTGGCACTGGCCGAGGAACGCAACCTGACCCGCGCCGCCAAAAAGACCTTCATCTCGCAGCCGGCGCTGACCAACTACATCAACCGGCTGGAAAGCCAGCTGGGGGTCAAGCTGTTTGACCGCACGGTCAGCCCCATTCAGATCACCCGGGCGGGCGCGCTGTACATCGAGCGGATGAAAAAGATCCAGATGGCGGAAAACAACCTGTTCAGCGAACTGCGGGCTCTGGGCTTGCAGGAAACGGTGTTCCATTTCGGCATCGGGGCCACCCGGGGCAGCCACTGGCTGCCCTACCTCATCCCGGAATTCTGCCGCCGCCACCCGGAGGTGGCCATCCAGCTCCACGAGCGGGGCGAGGCACTGCTGGAAGACGGGGTCCGCCAGGGGGAGGTGGACCTGGCCTTCGGGGTGCTGAATACCGGCTACCCCGAACTTTGCTACGAAAAGCTGGCCGATGAGGATGTGCTGCTGGCAGTGCCCCGCACCTTCGCTTGTGTGGCCAACCTGAGCGCCGCCGAAGGCACCCCCGAATCGCCCTATCTGCTGGACCCGGCCCAGGTGCACGGGCAGCCTTTCCTGCTGCCCTATCCGGGCAACGGGTTCTACCGCTGCGCCCAGCTGCTGCTGGGCCAGGCGGGGGTCAAGCCGGGGCGCATTTTGAACTACACCAACATGAACACGGCCTATCAGCTGTGCGCCAAAGGGGTGGGCATGCTCTTCATCACCCCGGCCCTGTTCGACCGTTTCCTGCCCGCCCTGCAGGGGCAGATGGCGTTCTGCACCCTGCAGGAACCGGTGTATACCCGGGCTTCGGTGGCGGCCTGGCGGCAGAACACCCCCCACGAGCCCCTGATCCGGGAGATGATCGACCTGACCCGGGAACTGCTGCTGCCCCGCCTGGCAAATCCCTGATTGATCTCAGGTTATGGTTCCATCAAACAATGGTATTAGACGTTTCCCCGTTTGTCAGGTATGCTGAAAACACAAAGGATCGTGTACATCCGCATCCCAACCTGCAAGGAGGAAACCTGTCATGAAGATTACCCGCATCGACTACATCCCGGCCAGCAAATATCTGTTCATCAAGATTCACACCGATGAAGGCATTACCGGCATCGGGGAAGTGGGTTCCTGGGGCTACCTGGATGGTACCATGGGCGTGCTGAAAAAGCTGGAAGGCTATCTCATCGGCCAGGACCCCCGGCGCATCGAACACCACTGGCAGTACATGTACCGCAGCATGTATTTCCGCGGCTCGCTGATCATGTCGGCCATCGCCGCCATCGACATTGCCCTGTGGGACATCAAGGGCAAGGCCCTGGGGGTGCCGGTGTATGAGCTGCTGGGCGGCAAGTGCCGGGACAAGGTCCGCACCTACCCCGCCGTGTTCAAGTTTACGCCGGAAGAAATGGCCGCCGCCTGTGCCGACATCAAGACCCAGGGCTTTACCGCCGCCCGGCTGATGATCACCGGGGACGCCCGCCAGCGCACCTGCGGCGTTGAGGACAGCATCTTCAGCCACCGGGTGGCATCCCAGGTGGCCCGGGTCCGCGCCTGCCGCGAGGCTGTGGGCGAGGACTTTGACCTGATCCTGGAAGTACACCGCTCTATGAGTGTACCCGAAGCCGTGGCATTTGCCAAGGGGGTGGAGCCGTTCAACCCCCTGTTCCTGGAGGACCCCATCGCCCCCGACAGCGACGAGGTCATGGCCGAAGTGGCCTCCAAGACCTGGCTGCCCATTGCCACCGGCGAGCGGTTCATCACGGTGCAGGAGTTTGAAAACCTGCTCATGAAGAAGGCCGCCCGCTATGTGCGCCCCGACCTGTGCGCCATGGGCGGCATCACCGCCTGCAAGAAGGTGGCCGCCATTGCCGAAAGCCACTATGTGGATATTGTGCCCCACAACCCCCTGGGCCCCGTGTCCACCGCCGCCTGCCTGCAGCTGGACGCCGCCGTGCCCAATGTGGCCATCCAGGAATTCCCCAGCTTCTACCTGTCCGGCGGGGAAAAAGATATGATCACCACCGAACTGAAGCTGGACCACGGTTCCCTGGTGGTGCCGGATGCCCCCGGTATCGGTATCGAACTGGTGGAGGACATCACCGAAAAGTTCCCCCCTGCCCAGCGCAGCATCAACTGCCAGATCGCCTTTGACGGTTCGGTGCGCGACCTGTAAACTTTCTTTTTGCCACTCCTGTATGCCTTTTTATATGCCTTGGACCGCCCGCAAGGGCGGTCCTTTTTTGTCGGTTGGGGGCGATGGGCCCCATTGAAAAAATTGATGGAACCATAGCGGCCCGGCTATCTTTATGCCGCAGGTTGAACAAAGGCAAAATGGCAATTTTGGCAGGGCGCACAAAAACGCCCCGGCCCGGTCAAAACGATTCCATCGGGATTATAGACCGATACAGAAACGATATTTTACTTTCCCCGTACCGCCCGGTAGGATGAAACTACACAAACGGGAACCAGCTGATTCCATTGCAGCGGACACCGGAACAGCCGCCCGGCCTGCGGCATGACGGTGTAAAATTACGAGGAAGGATGAATCCCATGACTCCACAACTGATCATCTGTCTGATCATCTGTGCCATCACAGTGGCGTTCTACATTTACGGCAAATTCCCCATGGCGGTGGTCGCCATGGCTTCGGTGGCCGCGTTCCTGGTCACCGGCTGCATCGACGGCGCTTCGGTGCTGGGCTACTTCGGCAACAACAACGGCATCATGATCATGTCCATGTTCGTGGTGGCGGCAGGTTTCAATAAAACCCAGTTCGTCAAGAACGTGGCTGACGGCCTGAACCGCTTTGCCAAAGGAAACCTGACCAAGATCATGTGCGGCTATGTGCTGGTGGCCATTCTGCTCAGCCAGTTCATCCAGAGCCCGGTGGTGGTCTTCGGTATCCTGGCACCCCTGCTGGCCCAGACCGTGGAAGCCATCGGCGTCAAGCCCAGCAAGGTCATGTTTGCTCTGGGCGTGGCTTCCATCGCCACCTGCTCCGCATTCCCCCTGGGCTCCGGCGCCACCGTGGCCGCCGAGCTCAACGGCTACCTGGCCGCCGGCGGCTACACCGATTTTGTGGTGCAGCTCACCGACCCCATGAAGGCCCGCCTGCCCCTGGTCATTGTCTGCGCGCTGTACTGCATCTTCATCGCCCCGCGTCTGGCCCCCGATGAACCCATCCTGGAAATCAAACAGAACGAAAACCGCGGCGCCCAGGCAGCCCTGAACAAGAAGAAGCTGCCCATGTTCCAGGAAATCGCCGCTTTCGTGATCTTCTTCGGCACCACCGTTGCCCTGATCCTCCAGAAGTACATCGGTCTGGACACCTGGATCATCTGCATGGTGGCCGCTATCCTGATGGTCGTCTGCGGCGTGCTCAGCCAGGACGAGGCCGTGGCCGCCATGCCCACCTGGATGTACCTGCTGTTCGTGGGCTCTCTGGCCATGGGCGGCGCCCTGACCAACACCGGCGCCGGCCAGCTCATCGGTGATGCCGTGGCCGCTGCCGCCAACACCCTGAACAACCCCCTGCTGATCTACCTGATGTTCTTCCTGATCCCGTTCCTGATGACCCAGGTCATGCAGAACCGCGGCGTCATGCTGATCTTCATCCCTCTGGCTGCCCAGGCCTGCAAGAGCATGGGTGCCAACCCCATCGGCATCGTCATCTGCGTCCAGGCTGCCTGCCTGACCGCCTTCATGACCCCCATGGCCACCGCGGCGGTGCCCTACTACATGGCTGCCGGCGGCTACGACATCAAGAGCGTGTTCAAACAGTCCATCCTGCCGGCCATCCTCTTCTGCGCCGTCAGCGTGATCTGGAGCACCATCGCGTTCCCCCTGTATTGAGTTTCTCCTGTACGGATTTTCTCTCTTCATACATGCAAAACAGCCTCCGGACGGTTCTCCGCCCGGGGGCTGCTTTGCTTTTTGCGGCTGTTGTGCGGGCCCCTGTTGCAGATTCCCGGCTTGCACACTATACTGGAATCATAACAGGAAGGAAGGGACAAACCGTGGACAAAAAAGAACTGGACCTGGACCTGCTGAGAAAAGGCATGCTTTTCCGCAACATGACCGATGAGGAGATCGGGCAGACGGTGGCCGCCATGGCACCGCACCGGGCGCGGTATCCTAAAAAAACGGTGGTGGCCCAGGATGGGGACCTGTTCCCGGAGATCGGCATCATCCTTTCGGGCAGCCTGCACCTGGCCCATATCGATAGCAACGGCAACAACAATCTGCTCTATGTGCTGAATCCGGGGGACGCGGTGGGGGAACTGAACGCGGTGGGCCGTTACCGGCTGCACCTGTCCATCGCTACCGAGGAACCCACCGAGATTCTGTACCTGAGCGTGGACCAGCTGCTGCGCAAGAATGTGCTCACCGCCCCCACCCAGATCCGCTTTTTACAGAACCTGACCCTGGCCGTGGCCCAGAAAGGCCAGTACCTGACCCGCAAACTGGAGGACAGCGTCCGCCGCACCATGCGGGACAAGGTACAGGACTATCTTTCGGCCCAGTACCACAAGGGCGGCGACAAACGCACCTTCACCATTCCGCTGAACCGGCAGGAAATGGCGGATTTCCTCTTTGCGGACCGCAGCGCCCTCTCCTTTGAACTGTGCAAGATGCGGGACGAAGGGCTGCTGCAGTTTGACCGCAGCCGGTTTGAACTGCGGGTGGAAATGCCCATCACCGAGAACGAACCGGACCCCAACGACGAATGAACCCCGCACAGCCGAAAGAGCCTTCCCCCATATGGGGGAAGGCTCTTTCTTTTGGTTCAGGCCCGGACGCTGCGGCCGCGATGCCCGGACAGCGAATCGGCGGCCAGGGCCACGCCGGACACCACCAGGTAGATGCCCCAGACGGTGCTGATGCCCACCCAGCCGGCGATGGGCTGCCATACGATGAGGTTGCCCACCACGGCGTTGAGGATACCGGCGGCCAGGACCCAGCCCGCGCCGGGGAGCCCTGCGCTGCGCATCTCATCAAAGGTGATGATCTGGAAGATGCCCTGCATCACCGTGAAGAAGGCCACCACGGTGCCCAGCCCGGCGATGAGGCCCAGGCTGCCGGCGGGGGAGGCGAAGGCGGCCCAGAGGGAGAACCCGGCAAAGGCTGCCATGGCCAATCCGCTGAGCAGCGGCCAGAGGCTGCGCTCTCCCCGGGGCGTGTCCAGAAAGGCCAGCAGCTGCGCCGCCCCGGACAGCAGGAAGCCTGCCATCAGGATGACGGCCAGCGACCACCCTACCACCAGCGGTGCGAACACCGCCGCCGCACCCAGCCCGGTGAGCAGCACGCCCGCTGCCACACCGCTGTTCAGAATCCGCTTGCGGGCGGCCTGTGCCGCCTGCTCCACCGACAAAATCATGCTCTTTTTCATAGGTTCCTCCCCGGCCATCGGCCGTTTTGTATTTATAGTTGGACGCCGGGCCGGTTCGGCCCTTCAGCGTAGTGTTAGTATAGTCTTTACGGGGAATGAATACGGTTGGCCGGACAACCGACTTTGGCGGTTTGCCGTTATGCCTGTGCCTGGGCAGCGGGGGCGGTTTCTCCCGGCAGCTGCATGTTGCGGTACCGCTGTTCCAGGCGTGCGTCGGTGTACAGCACGTCCAGGGCCTGTTCCACCGTGTTGGAGGCCACCAGCCCCCGGCTGCGCTCCTCCATCCGGACCAGAGCGGCGCCGGACAGGGTCATGTCGGCCACCAGAAGCAGCGCGGCCACCGTGGCCAGTTTCCGGCCCGAATGCCGGGGGATCCGGTGCAGCCAACCCAGCAGCCGCGGGGCGGCCACCCTGATCCAGAACACCCCGGCGGCGCCCCAGAACAGGGCAAACAGCAGGTTGGTGCGGCCGTCCAGGTTGAAGGGCATGGACGAATAATCCCAGAACAGTCGTCCGGTGGCCTTTTCCAGCACCCAGCTGGCCAGATATTCAAACCCTCCGCCCAGCACCGCCCCGGCGGCGAACAGGGCTGCGTTGCCCTTGCGGGCCAGCGGGGTCAGCACCAGGGTCATGAGCACGGCGCCCGCGCCCCACACCACGCTGAGGGGCGCATACAGCAGGCTGCTGCGGCTCATCCAGACACCGGTGCTCAGGAAAACGAAGATCGTTTCGAAGCAGTCGCCCAGGAAGGCGCTGCTGAGAAAGAGAAAAAACCATTCATACCATCCGTACCCGGCCAGCGTCTTTCCCACGCCGGAACGCAGGCTTGCCGCCATCACGGCCGCCACGGCCAATACTACCCATACTGTCATAGTTACTCCCTGTCCTGTTTTGCTTGTAAGAACCATTCCAACACCGGATATCCTGCAAGGGGCAGCGGGCGTTTTGTGTGTTCTGCTTGGTCGTGTGTTCGGTCATCCGGCGTCCGGCGCCGGATGTTCAGCGCAGCGTTTCCAGGAACTGCGCCATCTGTTCCATGGCATCCTCCGCGGTTTTCAGCGGGAACATCTGGAATACATGCCACATCTCGGGCCAGCTTTGCAGTACTGCCGGCACCCCGGCCTCCTGCAGCTTGTGATACAGGCGGGTGGAGTCATCCCGCAGGATCTCCCGGCCACCTACCTGGATCAGGGTGGGCGGCAGCCCCTGCAGATCGGCAAACAGGGGCGAATACTCCGGCCGGCTCCAGTCCGCACCGGGGGCGTAGGCCTCCCGCACCGCTTCGATGTAGGCGCGGGTCAGCAAGGGGTCCTTGTCCCGGCATTCCGTCTGGCTGTCGCCTGAACCCGTCATGTCGGTCCAGGGGGAGAACAGCACCATCCGCCAGGGTAGCATCCGCTGGGTATCCCGCAGATGCAGGGCCAGTTCCAGCGCCAGATTCCCACCGGCGGAATCGCCGGCCAGGATGATCTCTCTGGCACCCCAACCCAGGAACATCAGATGCTCCCAGATCAGGCGTGCGTCCTCCAGCGCTGCCGGATAGGGGTGTTCAGGCGCCAGCCGATACTGGAACGCCAGCACTTCATAGCCGGTGGCCCGTGCCATCCGGACCGCCATCATCCGCGCGTACCCCAGGGTACCGCTGGTGTAGCCGCCGCCATGGCAGTACAGGATCATTTTGCTGCGGTCGTGTTTGCCTTCCGGCCGGACCCAGGCCGCGGGGATGCCATCGATCTCGAAGGGCTCCCAGGTGAAGCCGATGGGCGGGGTCAGCAGCCGTCCCAGGGCTTCCTGGCCCAGCCGCTGCCGCTTCAGGTCTTCCGGCGCAGTGGAGGCCGGGGAGGTCATGTTGTGGGCGGTGCGCAGGGCGGCCAGAATGGCCTCATTGACGGTGGGGACCTGCGCTGCTGCGATGTTTTTATGGTTCATGTTGTTCATAGTATGCTACCTTTCTTTGTGGGGCCGGGTCTTTCCCGACCCTGTGCTCACAGTATACGCGGAATCCCCCCGCAAAACGGTTGTGCAGCCAACGGGAACCGGAACGTACAAAAAAAGAACCGCCGCCCTGTTGGGGCAGCGGTTCCGGGAAGTGGTGTTTATCGGGGATGACGGGTGTGCGCGGTGCGGGAGGTCCGGGTACTTTCGGCGCACAGGAGAAAATACTCGGGGAAAAGGCATAAAAAATGCCCCCGGTCAGGGGGCTGCCGACAAGGGCGAAGGAATACCTTATGAAGCGGACTCTGGTGTACTGGTTTCGGCGTTTCCGGTGTCGGCGTTATCTAGAAAGACGGATTGGGTGTCGTCCATGGAAACAGGGCAGAGTTCCAGAGTGGGAACGCTTTCTCCGCTGAACAGCAAAGGCAGAAGAGAAAAGGAAGGCGTTACTGTCCATTCGGGCAGGCCGTCATCGTTGCAAAGGGCGATTCCCAGCCCGTCAAACTCCTCCCATTGCCGGTAAGTACTTTCACCCTCCGCGGTGAGCAGATGATAATACGAACCATCTTCGTCCCAGCGCAGGGTCAGAGCGGAACCGGTGACAAAATCTTCTCCAGTCCACTCTCCGGTGGGCGGGGCCGGGTCCAGGCGAGGGGAATTTCCCCGCAGGGATTCCAGCAGCTGGACACGGACGCTGCCGTCAGCAGAAGGATAGGTCACGGCACAGCATCGACTGCTGAACCATTGAAATTTTGGCTCACCCACGGCAGGGTAAGCGAAGTCCTGTTTGTCGGCGTCGAACAGGCGGTTCTGATTCTGGGCGTACCCCACAAGCACAAAGTCGGAGAAGCCGTTGCGGCTCAGGAAGAAACGCAAGCCCTGGGAGCGGAGGAACAGCAGAAAGGAGGAGGAGAACATCACCAGAAAAACCAGCAAACCAATCAGCAGATGCCGTTTGCGCCGGGGCGGCGCCCAGCTGTGCCGGAACCGGGTACCGGGTACAGCTTGCCGCAGCCGGGCATAAGGCCGCTCCGTGCGGGGGTCACACCCGCTGTCGGGAATGGGAACAAGCAACGGGTGCAACCCATCCTGCCAAGCCAGAACGGTCCAGCCGTCAAACCGCTGCACCAGGGCAAGATCGGCCAGGGAAAGATCCTGTACGCCCGTATCCAGCACCAGATTCAGGTGATCCGGAAACAGCGTCGCACTTTGGATCTGCCGCAGTGACCGGTGCAGTTGCCGGCGTAGTGGCATGTCTTTCAGTGCGACCAGCAGGAGAAGGGCAAGTAACAGTGGCAGAAAGCACTGCCACAGTGCCACAGGCACGCCATCCAGCAGGGCATGCAGGGCCCAGACGGTGGTGCCCAGCAATGCGGCCAGCGCCGCCAGACCGACGGCAAGACGGAAGAACAGCCGGCTGCGTAGGGCGCGTCCGGCCATCCACGCGGCCAGAAATGCCTGGGGGTCCTGCGTCAGCGCCCCGGGAACAAGCCGGGCCCAGACTTCCGGCGTTTCCTTTTGGGATACGCTGCGGTCTGCTTCCTCCATGAGAATCCCTCCTTTTTTCCCAAATTGTACATCCGGTGCTTCTGATTTGCAAGCAAAAACAAAATAAGAAAAGCTCTGAAAAAACGGGAAAGCGCCGACTATACATTTATGGGCTGGAGTGACCTGGCATATAAGGATAACCGCGATTTCAAGCGGCGTTTTCGTTGGTTGTGCTTGTACAAAAAGGCCGCGAAGCCTTCTCGATACTGACTTCGCGGGCGGTGGCATGTGTGGTGATCAAAAGGATTGGAATCGTTGCAGTAAAAGTGTGTGATCTCAGGAAAACAGGACCTGGGTTTCTAACACGCTGGTTCCGGGATGAATGGTATATTGCACCATGGGAATCTGACTTTTGGGAAAAAGGAGGCTGGTGTTTGGCATGGGGGTCAGCACCAGCGGTGTGCCCCCGCACAGGGAGGCAACTTCGCAGAAGCCGGTGGAGCAGTTCACACGGGCGGTTGAGCCGTCAAGGTATGTGGTGGTTCCCGGTACGTCCGCCGGTAGCGCGAATCCTGCATCGAATGCCTCGCACGAAATTGCCGAAGTCACCGTGTGGCGGCGGAGATGTCCGTTTTTGCAAAGGATGATCTGGGTGGTTACGTCTACTCCTGGCAGAGGCGACCACTGCCAGCGGATGCCCTCTTCGGCCAGAGTCCAGTCTGCGCCGGTACCCCGCACAAAGATCTGCCCCAGGTAGCGGAAACTCAGTGTGGAGTCAGGGGCGGCTTCCTCCAGCGTCCGTTGGGAGCGGGCGATGCTGAAAGCGTACCGGGAACTGTAACAGAATTTGGCGTATTTTTCCTCCATCTGGGGGAAGGCATGGCCGATGCGCAGCCCGGCGGGATACAGTACCGCCGCACCGTTCACCCGCTGGGCCAGCATGTCGGCCTGGGGCAGGGGCTTTACGGCATTCAGCACAGGCATAGGAGCGGGTGCGGTGTGCCAGAAGGGGTGATCTTCCGGCAACATCAGGAAGGCAAAGGCTTTCATGCACCAGTAGGGGGAACCGGGGGCATTGTAGTTTTCCGACATCATCAGGTTGGGATAGCGGTAGCCGATGGTCAGCACCCCGCCGTTGTCGAAAATGGGCTGCGCCAGCCACCAGTCCAGGTGACGGAACAAAAGGCCCTTGAGCACTTCCGGGGAAAACACCGGCAGATCCAGGGCAATGCACAGGGAAAAGAAAGCGCACTGGGCAAACCGATAGGTCTGGGAGCGCCCGTAGGCCACAGCAGGGCCGTCATCGCCGAACCAGTACACGAAACTCTGCCCGAATTCTGCGGCTCGCTGCCGGAATCGGGCACACCGTTCAGGGTCGGCGTCCGCCATGACCGCGGCGTACAGCAGGGAATAGAACACGATGGCGAAGCCGTTGTAGTAGTCCTTTTGTCCATTTGCGCCGTCCCGGTACCAGCCATCGCCTGTGTAGTAGCTGTCTATGCGGGTCAGGCCCAGTTCCAGCCGTTCCGGGCTGTAAGGACGGCCCAGCTTTTGCAGGGCACAGTTGACCAGAATGCAGAAAAACTGCCAGTTGCTCTGGCTGCATTCGTATCGGTTGATCTCGCTCAGCCAGGTGGCCAGGCAGTCCTTTTCCGAGTCGGTCAGAGGGTCCCACAGGACCTGCGGGGTCAGCAGCAGACCGTAGGCGATGGCAGCCATCTCCACAAATTTCTGGTCCAGGTCCCGGCATGGTCCCCAATAACCGGGATTGCGGGGGTCGGTGCCGGCCGCCAGCCCCCGGCGGTACAGCGCTTCCCATTCGGGGGTGCGGCTTCCTCCGGCCCACAGGGGAACCAGCGCCCACAAAGGACGGCTGAAAGCTTCCATGGGGATGGTGGCGGTTTCATAGTGGGCGGCGGTGCACCCCAAATCAAAGCCGGACCCGGAGGGGGTCAGGTGGGGTTTCAGGGGCTCCAGCAGGGCCAGCACGCGGGCGACCCATCGGGCGCGTTCATTCATTTCCATGAGGCTCCTCTTTGTCGGCAAGAAATTCCTTGCGGTAAGCCGCCGGCGTTTTGCCGTAATAGCGGCTGAATACTTCGTTGAAATAGCGGTAGTCCCGGAATCCTACCTCGTCGGCAATCTCATAACTCCGCTTGTCGGTGCTCAGCAGCAGTTCCATGGCGTGTTCCATCCGCACATGGTTCAGATAATCCTTGAAATTCTGCCCCACCTGTTTTTTGAAATAGCTGCTGAAATAAAAGGAATTCATGTGGATGTGCTTGGCCAGCACTTCCAGGGTCAGGTTTTCCCGGTAATGCTCGGCAATGTAGTCGGTGACCCGGCGGATGTCCTTGTGCTCATTCTTGCGCACCTGTCCGGCGATCTGTGCGTACAGATCATCCAGTGAGTGACGGAACAGGGCAGTCAGGGTGCGGTAATCGGGGGCTTCCCGGGCGGCGTCCATCAGCTCGCTGCTGCCGCCTGCGCAGTGGATGCCGTTGCGTTCCAGTTTATCCTGTACCATCCGGCGGCAGACAAGCAGATGGTACATGGCGGTGTCGGCCCGGCCGTCTGCCGCATGGACCACAGCCTCCAGATACCGGTCCAGGGCGTTGTTGCAGGCGGTGCGGTCCGGCTCCACAAAGGCGGAAGCGATCTCTTCCTGCAGGGCGTGCAACTGTGCGGGGGTGCAGGGGCTGTCCGCAAAGGGGGAGCGCTCCATGGCCAGGACTGTGTCCGGCAGCCAGCCTTCAAAGTAGAAATAGCGCAGGCAGGTGTCACGGCAAGGATGGGTAAAGGTGGGCACCTCGTTCATCTCGGTGGTGGCGGGACTGTACACGAACCCCACCGAACATCCGCTGCACTGGGACAGTTTCTTCTGTACACCCCGCAGCCAGGTCTGCGCCTGAGATTCGGTCATGTCGGTGAGCAGCAGATAATAGTGCTGTCCCTTCTGGAAGGCAAATCCGCATTTTTCCTGCTGACACAGGGTGTCCAGCTGCCCGAAAAAAGAAAACTTGATGAGCTGCATCTCCATCTGGTTTCGGCCGGTCAGCCCCAGGGGCTGCACGGCTACCAGCAGATAGCGGGAAGGGGAAAGTGCCACCGCCCGGCTGAACGCCTCCTGCAATCCGTTACCCGGCACGGTGGTGTCCGGCTCCTCGTACTCCACCGGTACCGGCAGGCATTTACGCACGGCGCGCAACAGTTCCTCTTTCTTCACAGGCTTGAGCAGATATTCCACGGCGCCGTAGTGCAGAGCGTCGCGTGCGTAGGAAAAATCCTGGAATCCGCTGATGAAGATGACCTTTGTACGGGCCTGCATCGCATGCAATGATTTCAGGATCTCGATGCCCAGCATGCCTGGCATGGAAATATCCAGCAGTGCCAGGTCCGGCTTGCGGGTCAGGAGCTCCCGCATGGCATCACTGCCGTTTTCGCAGGTGCAGCAGATCTCGATGCCCAGCTGGGACCAGTCGATGAGCATTTTCAGCCCGTTGATGATGACCGGTTCGTCATCCGCAATGAGCATTTTCAGCATGTCTGTCAATCTCCTTTTCGTCCAGGTTCCGCAGGTTTCCGGGAATGGTCACATGGATAACCGTGCCCACGCCGGGGGTGCTGAACAGGGAAATGCCGTATTCGCTGCCATACAGGTACCGCAGCCGGTCGTGGACGTTTTTCAGCCCGATGCTGCCCCATTCATAGTCCTTCTTTTCCCCGGGCTGGTCACTGTCCAGCAGGGCATAGATCCGGTTCACTTCTTCCTTGGTCATGCCAACGCCGTTGTCCATCACGGTCAGCACAATCTTGTCTTCCACCGTTTCCGCCCCCAGCTGGATGTGCCCGGGGCCGTCCATAGGTTTGATGCCGTGGATGAAGGCGTTTTCCACGATGGGCTGCAGAATCAGCTTGGGGATCAGGCAGTCGGTCAGCCGGCCGCAGCTGCAGGAAAAGCTGACCTTGTTGTTGAAGCGGCAGTTCAGCAGATATACATATTTGTTCAGGATGTCGATCTCCTTGCGCAGGGGAACCAGGTCGTTCACCGTGCCGATCACATACCGGATCTGGTCGGACAGCGCTTCCACCATTTCCGCCACCATGTTGTCCTGGCGGCTGACGGCGGTCATGCGGATGATCTCCAGGGTGTTGTACAGAAAATGGGGATAGATCTGGCTTTTCAAGGCGTTGAGCTCGGCTTCGGTCTGCTTGATCTTGGAAATGTACACCTGCTTGGTGTAGGTGTCCAGCTCGGCGCTCATACGGTTAAACCGGCGGGTCAGGTCCCCCAGCTCATCGTTGGAAGTCACCGGGATACGTCCGGAAAAGTTGCCGCTTTCCACCTGGCCCATGTGCTGGATGATGTTGCGCAGCGGCTGGGTGAGCCGGCGGGAAAAGAACATGGCACCCAACAGAAGACACACCAGGGACAGAGCAGTCACCAACGCCATTACCCGCCGCATGGCCTGTATCTGCGTTTCGATGGGCAGGCGGCTCTGGGTGCACCAGACGGTCAGCCCGTACTCCGGTATCTCTTCGGACAGGCGCATCTCACCGTGGTCCGGGTCCAGGCTCACATCCAGAGTCTGCCCCACCAGGGAAGCGTCGGAAGAAAAGTAGCAATGGCCGTCGTTGTCGGTTACATAGACGGTGCCACCTTCGGTCAGGTTCAGGGTTTCAAACAGCTGGTCGAAAGTGTCTGTGCGCAGGTCAATGAGCAGGGTACCCAGATATTTTTCATTGCCTACGGAGCCGGTAATATCGTAATAGTTGCGGCCTACGGTCAGCACATACTCGGTGCGGGACCCTCGGAAACGGATGTAGTCCAGCTTGTGGGTGGGAATCAGCAGCATGTTGCGGCTGGTGGTGTCCAGCTGGCTGTAATTTACCATTTCCAGAAAAAGTTCGTCGTTGAAATAGGAGTTGTTGTAGTTGCCCATGTGGTAAGACACCGGGGTGGCTCCCTGCGGCGCATAGACAAAATGAGAGGCTTCGATATTGGGGTCGGTCTTGTTCAGATAATTCAAAAACAGCCCCATCTCCCGGCGGATGGATTCCTGCACATTGGTGCTGCCCTTAAAATATTCCCCTGTCAGGATCTTGTGCAGGTTATCGTAGTTGTTGTAATCGTAAGAAAAATCTCCCTGGGAGGAATAATTGTAATAGTAGCAGAATTTGGAAAGGTCGGTGTAATCGTCCAGCCGCGCCCGGATGGAGTAGGCAGAATAGGAGATGGCGTCCTCATAGACCGTTTCCAGGCTGTCGCGGTATTCGCTCAGCATGCGGCGCTGCATCACGGTGGTCAGCAGAACAATGGGCAGAATGCCCAGCAGAATGGTGACGACGGCAAATTTGGCAAACAGGCTGATGCGGAACGGACGGTTGGGCTTTTCCATGATGCATTCACTCCACAAATCAAAAATTGGGCGCGGGCAGGGGCCCGCACCCAATCATACCATAACGGCGTTGTGTTTTCACCCTTTGGCCGCGCCGGACATGATGCCCTTGACGAAGTACTTCTGCAGGCAGATGTAGATGATCAGGGCGGGAACCAGCGAGATCAGCGTGCCGGCAAAGACGATATCCCAGCGGGCGGTGTACTGACCGACGAAGGAGTAAACCGCCACAGTGATGGTCTTGGCCTGGTCGGAGGGCAGTGCCAGGTAAGGCATGAGGAAGTCGTTCCAGATACCCAGACCGTTGAGTACGATCAGGGAGGCGGTGCAGGGTCCCAGCAGGGGGAAGACCACCCGCCAGAAAGCGGTGAACTCGGTGCAGCCGTCAATTTTGGCGGCTTCCTCGATCTCCAGGGGCACGCCTTTCAGGAAGCTGGTGTACAGCAGGGTGCCGAAGGCCACCGAGCCGGAGATGTAGCAGATGATGGGGCCCCACAGGGTGCCGTAGATGTGGAACACCTTCATCTCCTTGAACAGAGGGAACATGTACAGGTGGAAAGGAACCATCATGCCGGCGGTGAAGTACAGATACACAAACTTGGTGGAGCGGCTCTTGTGGCGCTCAATGGCGTAGGCGGCCAGAGGAACGATGAGCACGATGAGTACTTCACTGACCACAGTCAGGAACACAGTGTGCCAGATAGCGGTGAAAAAGTCGGTTTTGGCGAACAGATCCCGGAAGTTTTGCAGGTACAGTTCGGTGGGAAAGGACAAGGGGGATTTCAGGATGTCACCGTTGCTCTTGAAGGCGGAGATCACCGCAAAGTAGATGGGATAGACGAAGAGAAAGGCCAGTACTGTGGTGATGATCAGGGTGACGACCGTGGAAACCTTGAATTTCTGCTTGTTCAGGGGCATGGTTTCGGTAGCCTGTGCGGTTTTGGTTGCCATTACAGCTGCACCTCCCGTTTGCGAAGAATGGTGGACTGGATACTGTTCAGAATCAGGATGATGAAGAGCAGCACCACGCCCACGGCAGTGCCGTAGCCCTGGCGTCCTTCACCGAAGCCGGACTTGTACAGCAGGTAGACGATGGTTTCGGTGGCAAAACCGGGGCCGCCGTCGGTCATAACGGCAATCTGGTCAAAGACCTTCAGGCCGTTGATCAAAGACAGAGTGAAGCAAATGGTGAAGGAACCGGAGATCAAGGGCAGCGTGATGAACCGGAACCGCTGCAAAGCGGTGGCGCCATCAATGGTGGCGGCTTCCTGTACATCCTGGGGTACGCCCTGCAGTGCGGCCAGATAAATGATCATGTAATAGCCGGCACCCTTCCAGATCATGACCGCAGCCACCGCCCAGATGGCAATGTCGGCGTTGCCCAGCCAGTCCTGTTTGAGCGCTTCCAGACCCACCATGTCCAGTACCTTGTTGATGGGACCGAAATTGTAGCTGTACATGATCTTCCAGATAAAGCCGGAAACGATGCCGGACAGGATGACCGGAAGATAGAAGATGGCGCGGAACAGGTTTTTGGCACGGCATACATTGTCCACCAGCAGGGCCAGGCCCAGAGCCAGCACGTTCTCACAGATGGAGATGACCACGGTGAGCAGGGCAGTGTTTTTCAGTGCGTTGCCGAACCGGGCGCTGGTAAAAATCTCTTTGTAGTTGGCCAGCCCGATGAAGGTAATATTCGGGTTGATACCGTCCCAGGAGGTGAAGCTGTAATAAAAGCTGGACACCGTGGGCACGGTGATGAACAAGGTGAACAGGACGAATGCCGGGGCAATGAACAAAAAGGCAGTCGTATCAAATCTTTTCTTTTTTGGCAACATGGCAGGGGTCCTCCGTTTCCGTGTGGCGATTTTCAGACAGAAAGAGGGCGCGCATCCCGGCGGGGGAGCGCGCCCCTTTTGTCTGTTGCTTTTACTCTACGCCCAGACCGGTGGTGGGGTTAAAGCTCTGCAGGGCGACGTTCCAGGTCTTCTGCAGTTCATCCGAGGCAGAGGTGATGTCGCGGGTGCCCTGAGCGACTTCGATGCAGGTCTTGTAGGTGAAGTTACGGAAGTCAGGGGGCAGCTCCTTGTTGCCGATCTCCTGGTTCCACATCAGATGCAGGTAGTCGGCACTTTCCAGGGCGTCCAGAACAGCCTGGAACTGCTCGCTCACATCCATGGCAGGCATGGTAGCGGTGGTGGGGATGGCGGCCATGACTTCGCAGTATTCGCCGTAGACTTCATCGCTGAAGAAGTATTTGCAGAAGGCATCGAAAGCGGCCTGCTTGTTGGGGTCCTTGGCAGCTTCGGCGCTCAGAGCCCAGCCCTGGGCAGTGCCGCCGCCCAGCAGGGAAACCTTGCCCTCACGGTCGGGCACGGCAAACCAGCCAAATTCGAATTCGGGGTCGGCGTCGGTGATCTGGCTGAACATATGGGTGCCGGAGAACATCATGGCAGCCATGTCATTGACAAAGAAGGTGGTGATCTGGGCGTCGGGGGTGGAGGCCCAGCCCTCCTGCGCGAAGCCCAGCAGCTGGGTCAGGTCGGTGAGAGCCTGCTGGTAGTTGGGGTCGGAGAAGTTCTTTTCGCCGGTGTAGCACTCCTCAATGAAGTCGGGGTCGGTTTCCAGCACGTCATTGGCGTAGCACAGGTCATACAGGAAACCAATGTGCCACACGTCGCTGCCACCTACGACCAGAGGGGCCATGTCGCCCTTGTCCTGAATGGTCTGGCACAGGGTAATGAACTCATCCCAGGTGGTGGGGATTTCCAGGCCGTTGTCGGCAAAGTACTGCTTGTTGTACATCATGCCCATGGTGTTGGCGCCGGAGTACGGAGCGGTGTAGGTCACGCCGTCAAACTCCACGGTGGAGGTGAACAGCGCCTTCACATCGTCGCTCAACGGAGCAATCTTGCCGGCGCGAACATACATGGCAGTGTCGCGCATTTCCATCATGTCGGGGAACTCACCAACGCTGTCCTTGGTCTTCAGGAACTCGCTGTAAGAGCCGCCGTCGCCGGGCTGAATCGTGATGGTAATGTCGGGATACTTCTCATTGAAGCCGTCCACGATCTTGTTCATCTGGGTCTTGAAGGCGTCGTCGCCGTCTGCAAAGACGAAAGTCATCTCGGTGGGTTCGGTGACGATGCTTTCGGTGGAAGCCGCAGCTTCAGTGGTAGCGGTGGAAGCGCTGTCGGAGGTGCTTTCGGAAGCCGGCGTGCTGCCGCATCCTGCCAGCATGGCGGCGGTCATACCAGCTGCCATCAGAACGGACAATGCTTTTTTCATGATGTTTCTCCTTTACACTGATTTTCGCTTTCTCTGGGGCCCAGCCCCTTTCGTTGTCATTATTGTACCGAATCGGCACACAAAGAAACAGGCGCTTTTTTTAGACCAACGTGGGTGAATTTAATGTGTTTTACGAAAAAAAGCACACACGTTTATGATTATACAGCAATATGCACAAAGCACAAGGCGCTGGTCAAGCAAAATTGCCGAGAAAGCACCCGAAATTGACGCCGAAGAGAGAGAACGCCTTCAAAATCCCCACGTTGCCCTTAAATTTCCGCCTTTTTTCCTTTTGAGCAAAACGGTAAGATACAGTTAAAGTGACACCGCCCCGACGGATTCCCCCTATATAAGAAAAGGAGAAATTTTTTATGCTGCATCTGAACGAAACCGAATCCCGCTGGGCTGCCGATACCGCCCGGCGGTTTGAACACAAACTCCGGGCCGTGCGCGGCCGCAGCGCCGAAAAAATTCCCAACCGAGCCGTGGACGGCGTCCACAACAACAAGGCCGACGGCGGGACCTATACCCCGGAGGACGGTCTGTGCTGGTGGACCAACGGGTTCTGGGCCGGCCTGCTGTGGCAAGGGTACAAGATGACAGGGGACGCAGCCTATGCGGACATCGCCCGCTACACCGAGCGCCGCCTGGACGAATGCTTCCAGAGCTATTACGGCCTGCACCACGACGCAGGCTTCATGTGGCTGCCCAGTGCTGTGGCGGATTACCGCCTTACCGGTGACGGCGATGCCCGCCGCCGCGGCCTGCATGCGGCCAATCTGCTGGCGGGCCGGTTCAACCCGGCCGGTTTCATCCGGGCGTGGAACGATTTCCCGGACCCGGACACCGACACCCGGGGCTGGGCCATCATTGACTGTATGTTCAACATTCCTTTGCTGTACTGGGCCAGCGAGGAAACCAAAGATCCTCGGTTCAAGAAAATCGCCATGACCCACGCCGATACGGTGGCCGCCAACTTTGTGCGGCCGGATGGCAGTGTGCGCCACATTGTGGAATTCGACCCTGAAACCGGTGCGTTTGTGCGGGATTACGGCGGCCAGGGCTATGCCCAGGGTTCCAGCTGGACCCGGGGCCAGGCCTGGGGGCTGTATGGCTTTGTGATGAGTTACAAGCACACCGGCGCGGTGCGGTATCTGGCCATGGCGGAAAAGATCGCCGCCTATTTCATGGCACATATCCCCGAAAACGGGGCCATCCCGGTGGACTTCTGCCAGCCGGAAGAACCCCGCTGGTATGATGACATCGCTGCCGCCGTGGCCGCCTGCGGCCTGATCGAGCTGGCGGAACTGGTACCGGACAAGCGGGAACAGTATCTGGCTCCCGCCCTGAAGATGCTGCACCGTCTGGATGACACCGCCGACTGGGACGAAACCCGGGATGGATGGCTGCAGAACTGCTCTGCCGATTACCACGGCAAGGAGCACAATATCAATTTCACCTACGGTGACTACTATTTCTTTGAAGCGCTGCTGAAACTCACCGGCGAGGGAATCTATCTGTGGTAAGAAGAAAGGCGTATGTTCCAAATTCTGATAAAGGCCGATTTTGAGAGCAACGGCACACCTTTCCCGGTTTGTATGGGAGGCTGGCAAAGGCCTGCAGGAGCGGTTGCACTTGGCGCTCTGGGCGGTGGTGCCGCTGGCTCCCCTGTAAAAACTGACTGCTTTGGGGGGATCTCATGTCATCGCTTGTGTTTGACCCGCGTGATTTCGGCGCCGCTGCCGACGGCGTGACCAAAGATACCGCTGCGGTACAGAAGGCCATCGACACCGCTGCGGCCCGGGGCGGAGTTGTCCGGCTGGCGGGGGGAAGCTTCTGCTGCGGCACCCTGTACCTGAAAAGTAACCTCACTCTGAAGATTGCCCCCGGGGCCGTTTTGCTGGCCAGTCCGGACATTGAGGATTATACTTTGGATACCCACCATAATCGGTACCGCAATGAGCCCGAACTGGACAGGTGCTTTTTGTACGCTGAGGATGCGGTACATATCTTGTTGCAGGGCGGTGGAACCATTGACGGAAATGCGGAGCAATTCCCCAATAAAGGGGACAGCGCCCGGCCCATGATGCTGCGGATGCTGCGCTGTAAGCATGTCCGGCTGCAGAATCTGAATCTGGTCAATGCGGCGGCCTGGACCACTGCTTTTCTGGACAGCGATTTCATCCATACCACGGATCTGTACATCGAAAACCATACCAACTATAACGGGGACGGACTGGATTTTGACGGCTGCAGCCACGTCTATGTGCGCGGCTGCCATATAGACGGGACCGATGACAACCTCTGCCTGCAATCCAGCGGACGGTCTGTACAGGATGTGCATATTTCGGACTGTTCCTTTACTTCCCTGTGTGCCGGTATCCGCATCGGCTTGAAATCCATCGGGGATATCTCGGGTGTGGTCATCTCCAACTGTACGATGCACAATGTCTGGCGGGAAGGCATCAAGATAGAATGCAGTGAGGGCGGTTCCATCACCGATGTGCTGGTGCAGAACATTGTCATGCACAACGTCCGGCGCCCCTTGTTCGTGCTGTTGAACAACCGGTTCCGGCCGGATGATCTGGGCAGCAGCGTGGAACTGGACCACATTCCTGCCATTGGTCGGATTGCCCGGCTGCGCTTTGAAGGTATCACGGCGGTGGATGAGGAAATCATGTCCCGGCCCCAACGGCGTCTGGGCAACGATGTCATGGGCAGCCCCTCTTTTGGCGGATGCCGGTTTGACGCCAACGCCCGGCACCCCATCGAGGATGTGTGCATACGGGATTTTCGCTACATCGCCATTGGCGGTACGGGCCCTGGCAGCCTGCCGGAGAACTATCCCGAAGTGCCGGACCGGCTTCTGACTCCTTATGGCCCCGGCAGTGAAAATTACTGGCCGGACTGGAGCCGTACCACCCATATGGACCTGCGGAATATCCGGGGGCTGGTAATGGACGGACTGCACTTTTCTCTTGTGCACCCAGACCCGCGCCCGGCTATTTTGCGTCAGGGATGTGAAGAGCAGGAACCCCATGTTTTTTCCGTGGGGAAATAAGCAAAACCATTTGTCTGAGAGGGAGTGAAAAATCTTGAAACGGGAGATTTTGTCTGTTTTTACACAAGGAAAGCTGACAGGGGTGTACCGCCGGGACGAGGCCGGTACCGTGGAACTGCTGCTTCTGCCAGCCGGTACCGAAGAACGAATCTGCCGTGCCGACTGCGCTGCCGAGCCCCTGGTGCAGGCAAAGCTGGCGGAGGATGATGCCCCTGCTTTTTTCAGCGGCGGGCGTACCATGCGCAACAGTCCCACCACCCGGACAATGACCTATGTCGGTCAGAATGTACAAACTGAAGCCGATAAAACTGTGATTTCTACCATTCTAACCGACCCTAGGGGATTGCAGTATACCCATACGTTAACCCTGTTTGCAGACAATCCTGCAGCCGAAACGCAGGTTACGGTGGAAAATACCGGGGATGTTACCCGCACATTGGAAATGCTCTCCAGCTTCACCATGGGCAGCCTTTCTCCTTTCGCGCAAGGTCTGGCTCCCGGCACGATAATGATTCACCGGATGCGTTCCACCTGGAGTGCTGAAGGGCGGCTGGTGAGCGAACCCGCCGAGGAGCTGCAGCTGGAGCCCAGCTGGAAGCAGTATTCTGCCAACAGCGTGCGGTTCGGCAGTGTGGGCAGTTTCCCGGTGCGGGGATTTGTACCCTTCTGCGCGGTGGAAGATGCGGCACACAGGGTGACCTGGGCTGCCGCCACTACACAGGGCAGCAGCTGGCAGATAGAACTGTACCGCCGGGATTATGGCCTTTCCATGTCTGGTGGGATGGCCGACCGGGAATTCGGTGCCTGGTGCAAGACCCTGGTGCCCGGCGAAACCTTCACTGCACCCAAAGCCGTGCTTACAGCGGTGCGGGGCGGCGTGGATGAGGCGGCACAGGCATTGGCGGAAAACACTCGCCACAGTATCGACCCCAAGTTGCCTGCCTGGGACCGGGAGATGCCAGTCCTTTTCAATGAGTTCTGCTCCACCTGGGGACGCCCCACCGAAGAAACCGTCCTGCGGCACATCCGTGCATTGAAGGGCAGACGGCTGGGCTGCTATGTCATCGATGCGGGTTGGTATGATGATGAATCCTTTGAGGATGCCAACCGTTTGGGCGAGTGGGAAGTCAGCCGCAAAGCATTCCCTCATGGGCTGAAACCGGTGGTGCAGGCCATCCACGATGCCGGCATGAAAGCGGGCATCTGGTTTGAATTTGAGATGGCCGGTCGGGATGAACCGGACTGTTTCAATCATACGGAATGGCTGCTGAAACGGAATGCCGTTCCCATTACGGCAGGGGATCGCCGGTTTTGGGATATGCGCAAACCGGAAGTACAGGAATATCTGGCCGGAAAAGTGATTGATTTCCTGCGGGAAAACCGACTGGACTACCTGAAGGTGGATTACAACGAAACCATCGGCCTGGGGTGCGACGGAGAGGAAAGCCTGGGGGAAGGCCTGCGGCAGCAGATCAAAGCCAGCCGCGCCTTCTTTGCCCGCATCCGCCGGGAACTGCCGGACCTGGTGCTGGAACTCTGCGCTTCGGGTGGACACCGGCTCTGTCATAGCTTCACCGAACTGGCCTGCATGGCCAGCTTCTCCGACGCCCACGAATGTGACGAGATTCCCATCATTGCCGCCAACATGCACCGGATGATCCTGCCGCGGCAAAGCCAGATCTGGGCGGTGGTCAAGGCGGGACAATCCATTCAAAAGCTGTATTACCAGATTTGCAGCGGTTTGCTGGGGCGGTTGTGCTTTTCCGGCGAACCGGATGCCCTTTCGCTAGAACAGTGGGCCGTCATAGAGGAGGGCATCCGTTTCTATGCCCAGGCTGCCCCGATCATTGACCGGGGCACCAGTCATCGCTTTGGCCCGCCGGTGCTCAGTTACCGGGCGCCCCAAGGCTGGCAGGCCATGGTGCGCAAAGGGAAAAAGCAAACACTGGTGGTGCTGCATACCTTCGGCAACGCGCCGCAGCAAATCACCCTGCCCGTGACCGGACGGATTGCCGCTGCTTTTGCCCGCGGCGGCCTGACCGTGACACAAACAAATGCTTTGTGTGTGGCCGGCTTGCAAGACTTTGACGCTGCCGCTATTTTGCTGGAAAACGAGGTGTAATACCCATGGAAAACATGATACGCAACCCCATCCTGCCGGGATTCTCTCCCGATGCCAGCGCGGTGCAGGTAGGGCAGGATTACTATATTGCCACTTCCACCTTTGAATGGTGGCCGGGTATCGAAATCTACCATTCCCGGGATCTGGCAAACTGGAAATGGGTGGCCGCTCCCATCGCCCGGCGGGAGATGGTCCCCAGTGAGATGCTGGGCAATTACAATTCCGGCAGCCTGTGGGCCCCCCATCTTTCCTATTCGGAAGGATTGTTCTGGCTGGTTTACACCGATGTGAAGAGCAGCACCGCTTTCAAGGATACGCTGAACTATGTCATCACCGCCCCATCCGTCACCGGTCCCTGGAGCGCCCCCACCCGGGTCACAGCCAGCGGCTTTGACCCGGCACTGTTCCACGATGACGACGGCCGGCATTATTTCCTGAACATGTTGTTTGACTGGCGGCTGGAAAATCCCGGCTTTGCGGGTACGGTCATTCAGAAATTTGACATCAAGACCCGGCAGCTGGTGGGCAAGCGCTCCCACTTTTACCGGGGCACTTCCCTGGGCGTGTGCGAAGGTCCGCAGATTCTGAAAAAGGACGGCTATTATTATTTGCTCTGTGCCGCAGGCGGCACCGGGTACGACCATGCCGCTACCGTGGCCCGGGCCAAGAGCCTGCAGGGCCCCTGGGAGGATTCTCCCTTTTTCCCGCTGCTCACAGCACGGGACGACCCGGACAATCCGCTGCAAAAGAGCGGTCACGCCTGCTTTGTGCCCATCGGGGAGGAGTGGTACATCACCCATATCTGTGCCCGGCCGCTGACCCGGCGCGGACATTGTACCCTGGGCCGGGAAACTGCGCTGCAAAAAATCGAGTGGGTGGACGGCTGGCCCAGGCTGGTCAATGGAACCTTCCACCCCGACTTGGAAGTGCCGGTACCCAAGGCGGCAGGAAATGTGGTGCAGGTCCTGGATCACAGCGAAGAGGTGCATTTCGCCCCGGAAACGCCCTTGCCGCCCAGCTTCAAGACCCTGCGCACCCCCTTGGAAGCGGAAACGGATTACAGCCTCACTGCCCGTCCGGGCTGGCTGCGGCTGTACGGTGGCCAGAGCTTGTCCAGCCATCACAAACAGACTTTGTTTGCCCGGCGCTGGCAGAGTTTCCGCTTTACCGCCGAAACAAAACTGGATTTCGCCCCCGAAAGCTTCCAGCAGGTGGCTGGTCTGGTGTTGTTCTACGATACCTGCAACTGGATCTATGCCTATATGACCTGGGACGAAGAACAGGAATGCCGTGTTCTGCGTATCCTTCGCTGCGACTTCAAGGATTTTTCCTACGGTAGCAAGGCAACTCCCTTGCCGGCTGGAAAAGTGAAGCTGAAGGCGGAAGTGGATGGCGCAGAAGCCAGGTTCTTCTACGACACGGGCGATGGCTGGCAGCCGCTGGGGGAGGTGCAGCCCGCCGATCATCTCAGCGACGATTATGTGGAAACCCGCCGCAGTCGCTGCGCCTTCACCGGGGCCATGGTGGGTATTTGTGCCCAGGATATGGACGCTCACCGCAGTTACGCGGACTTCGGATATTTTATTTATAAGGAATATCAAGGATAAGAGTGGCATGTTTTCGGGAGCTTGGCCGGCCTTTGCCAAAGGCCCGGCACCCATTCACTGAGAATTCATTATGATGCAAAAAGATCCGGGCGGCCCCTTACGGGACCACCCGGATCTTTTGTTCTTTGTCAGCCGACGGCACCTTGGTGCAGGCTTCCTCAGATAAGAGGCGTCGGTGTATACTGTTTGGGCTTCGTCGTGTTCACGCACGGGGCCTTCACGGTGGCAAAACCACCGGCGATGTCCTCCAGCTGGTCGTCGTCCAGAGGAAAGTCGTCCAGCTGATCCAGCGCCGCATCAATCTCCTGCTGGGTATACCCCAGTTTGCGGGCGGCACCTGCAAAGGTATCTATGGAATTTAATGCGTTTTCGTCGGACGCAAGTACTTTTTTGATCAATTCATTCATATAAATCGACCTCCTAACCCTTATAATATACTGCTTTTTGCTCCGCCTGTCCAGCCTTTTGGCGCTCCACCATCAGCTGGACAAGAAGCACCATTTTATCGTTGCCGGCCAGGCGCTTGGCCTGGTCCAAGTATACCTGCGCCTGGTCTGGCTGCCGTTTTTTCAGCGAAATCCTGGCCAGCTGCACCCAGGGCACCACGGTATTCCAGGCCCGGCAATGAATCTTCAAGTCGGTGTCATCCAGCTTCACGGCCAGTGCTCGTTGATACCAGTGCTCCGCAGTATTCCAGTCCTTTTCTTTCAGAAAGCAGCGGCCCAGCTCGCAGCAGACCAACTCTGTTTCGCCCCAGCGCTGCACATAGTCCAACAAGGTGTCCGCCAGCTGCCGGTAACGCTTGAGCGTTTCCATGGACGAAATATAATATTGCAGGGCGTTGTACACAATGAAATCCTCCGCCCCTGAATCAACGAGTTTTTCAAACACGCGCACGGCCTGCTCATGCTGCCCTGCCAGGAAGAGCTCCCGGCAGTAATAGCCTGCGCTGAAGTTGTCCAGCACCCATCCCCGGGCCATCTGCGTTTCAAAAATCCGCAGATTGCGGCCCTCCTCGTTCACCACCAGCTTGTCGTGATAAACGGGAATATCCCGCCAGATTTCCAGCTGCCAGTCCGGGTCCAGGGAAATCGCTTCGTGCACGGCATTTTCCCAAACCGGGTGCAGGCTGCGGCGAAGGATGCGGTCCCGCAGCAGATAGGAATCAAATACCTCTGCCCTTCCCGGCTCGTGTACAGCATAGGGGAGCAGCACCCCGTCCACCGTGTCCGGCAGGGCGTCCATCCGCCGACGCAGAAGCTGTGCCTGTTCGGGCCGCACGACATCGTCCGCGTCCATCCACATGACATAGTCGCAGCGGGCCTTGCGGTAGGATGCGTTGCGGGCCGCCGCGAAATCATCCTGCCATGGCTCGCTGAACACCCGGTCCGTATAGGTCCGGGCAATTTCCGCCGTCCGGTCCCGGGAACCGGTGTCCAGCACGATGATCTCGTCCGCAAAGACCGCAACCGCAGAGAGGCACCGCCCGATGACCGGTTCCTCATCCCGGACAATCATGCACACACTCAAACTGGCCATGGGCTCAGCTCCTTTCCCGGCGCTGGCGAGCCAGTGCCCGCAAAGAAAGCCCCAGCAGCTGCCCGGCCTCTCTGGTTCGGTTCCGGGTTTGCAGCGCCTGCTGCAAAAGCCGCAAAACGTCCCTCTTTTCCTCGTAGGGCTGGGGATTGTTTTCCAGATATTGAAAAAGCCGGGCCGCCTTTTCGGTTTCCCCCGCCAGCACCAGGTCCAGCCAGCAATTGGCGCACAGCCAGAACTGAGTCTGCAGTTCCCGGGCCGGAAGCCGGTCGATCAGCTCTACCCGTTCGCCGCGCACAAGGGGGCCGCGATGCCGGTGAAGCAGCGTGATCGGCGCCGCCGCCACCGTACCCTGCAAACGCAGGGATTCATGTACGGTACCCTCCCAGTAGGGGCCCCCGGTCCGCCGGGCAATCCGGGGCTGCAGCGCACGGGTACCGAATTCCGGCCGCTCACACCAGACCAGAATCACATCGCCGGTCATCCGCTGCTTCAGGTCCGGCATCTGCCGGAGGGGGTGTCCGCAGAGAACCGCTCGTCCGCATCCACGGACAGCAGATAGTCGCAGCGCCCCAGTGAAAAGGCGTAGTTGCGGGCATCGGCAAAGCTGCCATTCCACGCAAAATCGCGTACCGTGCAGGCGTACCGGCGGGCAATTTCCCGGGTGGCGTCTGTGGAACCGGTATCCACCACCACGATTTCGTCAGCAAACTGTGCCGCCTGTTCCAGGCATTCGTCCAGGATGTCTGCCTCGTTTTTAACAATCATGCATACTGACAGTGTGCTCACGGTACTTGTTTGCCTCCTGACATTTGTTTTTGCCGTACAACGCGAAGTTCCACCGGCGGTGCCGGCTGTAAGAATCAGCGCTTTCCGCGCGCAGTCCTTGAAGAAATAAAAGAAAATTTTCGTCGGGCGAGGCCTGCCATGCCACAGCCGAAAATGGCTCGGACCGCCCCACAGAACATTTTGTCTATTATAGCATAAAACACATACCCGGCAAAATGCCGCATACGAAAGGGGACCGCTGCCACCTGCCGTACCATGCGGGACAGGACTATCTGTCCGCCCAGTCCCATACGGGATATCTACGCCTCTGCCTATGATAAAACCACAGCAAAAGCAGGGAGAGGGGATGGGGGTAACACAGCATACGAAACGGGGCACGGACCGAAGAATTGCTTCGAGCCGTGCCCCCCGTTTATGTTTGCGATTGTGGTATTGCTTTTTAGTCTTCAATGTGCCAGAGCTCTTTCAGCCTTCAGCTCCACCACGATCAGGTCGCCATCCTGCAACGGCTTCTGGTCATCCAGGGACCGGACAATTTGCGAAATGGCCATGGCATTCTTCCTCCTGTGCGGAATCTTATGTTCTCTATTATACAGGAATTCCCAATTTTCCGCCAGACAAAATGCTCGTCCCTATTTGAAAATATGGCCGATACCATAAAAATAAAAAGTAAAAAGAGCAGCACCCGAAAGGATGTTGCTCTTGGTGCGGCCGGGGGGATTCGAACTGCTGGCCTTTGGAGTCAGAAAACTGTGACGGACGGGGAAATACAATGAACCGGCGTCGGAAATTGTGTGACGCACACAATTTCCGGCGCTTTTTGCTGTGGGTCTAAAAGAATGTGGAAGCGCGAAAAACGATACACGGAACCGGCTGGGAAGAAGGAATGGTCATATGGTCAAATGCTACCTCTCTAGCCACGCTGTTCCCGTCTGATTGGTTTGCTTGGGATGGTGGGGCACTGGAAGTATGGAGGGAGTAGAAGAGATAAAAGGAGAGAAAAACTGCTTTTTACAAAGACCGGTAATTTGTTTGCAGCTTTTTGACAAAAGCCGAAGTTTTTTTTCGGGTTTCATACACAAAGCGTTTTGGCAAACAACAAGGTTTTACCAAAGTTTTTCCCGGGCATGGTGGAACAGGTGAAATAGGGGTGATACCATAAATCTTGCGCTAAGAATAAAATCATCAAAACAACATGGGGGCAACCATGGGCCCCAAGGGGAAACCGGAATGAAAATAACCATAGAGCATCTGACAAAACAATACGGAGATTTCAAGGCGGTGGACGACCTGAACCTGGAGATCCGGGACGGGGAACTGGTGGGGCTTCTGGGGCCTTCCGGCTGCGGAAAATCAACCACTCTGTTTATGCTTTCGGGTCTGACCGAGCCCAGCGGCGGCCGCATCCTGTTCGAGGATAACGACGTGACGACGATTCCTCCGGAAGACCGGGAAATTGGTCTGGTGTTTCAGAACTATGCCTTGTATCCCCATATGACAGTGCTGGAAAACATCATGTTCCCGCTGATCAACCGCAAGATCCCCAAGGCCGAAGCCCGGGACCGGGCAGAAAAAATGGCCGAGGTGGTCCATCTGGAAGGTCTTCTGCACCGCAAGCCCAAAGCTCTTTCCGGCGGACAGCAGCAGCGGGTGGCTATTGCCCGCGCACTGGTCAAGCGCCCCAAGGTACTGCTGCTGGACGAACCCCTTTCCAATCTGGACGCCAAGCTGCGCGTGGAAACCCGGGAGGAGATCCGCCGCATCCAGCAGGAAGTGCAGATTACCACCATCTTTGTCACCCACGACCAGGAGGAAGCAATGAGCATTTCCGACAGGATTGCGGTGATGGACCGCGGGGTGCTGCAGCAGTACGAAAAACCCCAGGAAATGTACCTGAACCCGGTGAATGAGTTTGTGGCCAACTTCCTGGGTATGCCCCAGATCAACATGTTTGAGGGCGATATCACCACCGACGGCGTCTGGCTCAACGGGCATCTGCTGCGTCCGCGCCGGGAGATGGCGGCCGGGCAGGACCTGCCCAACGGGCGGTACCGCATGGGCATCCGGCCCGAAAACTTCGAGCTGTGCGACCAGGCCGACCGTGGCTTGCCCCAGACCGCTTCCCATGTGCGCATGACCGGCCGTGACCTGCTGGTGTTCTTCCGAATGGACAACACCGAAATGCGTCTGCTGGCCCATTCGGACCGTCTGTTGGAGCGGGGCAGCAACTTCCGCGTGGAGGTGCGCCCCGGGCAGCTGTTTATCTTCGGGGCTGACGGCAAGACCCTGGCCAAGGTGTGAACGGGGGCGCAACCATGCAACACAACCAATCTGTTCGCCGCTTCTTCCGTACCTACAAGGGATATCTGTACCTGGCGCCTTCCCTGATCATCCTGCTGGTGTTCACCATCTACCCGCTGATCAAGGCTTTTGCCATGAGCTTCTGCGAAGATTACAGCATCATCAACGGCAGCTTCAAGGGCATCAACCTGCAGAACTACAAGGATCTGTTTGCCGACGATGTCTTTCTCAAGGCGTTAAGCAACACCAGCATTTATGTGGTCTTTGTGGTGCCGGTGTCCATCCTGCTGTCCCTGATTATCGCGGTGCTCATCCACAACGCCGCCCGGGGCAAGGCCGTCTTCCAGACCCTGTACTTCCTGCCCTACGTCACCAGCGTCATCGCCATCGGTATTGTGTGGAGCTGGATCTTCAACAGCAACTACGGTCTGTTGAACTACTTCCTCAGCCTGTTCGGCATCGAAGCCATTCCCTGGCTCAATGACCCGCACTATGCCTTGGCTGCGCTGATCATCTTCAGCATCTGGAAAAGCCTGGCGTTCAACATCCTGATTTTCCTGTCCGGCCTGACCTCCATTTCGGAGGAAATCTATCAGGCGGCCCGCATCGATTCCACCCCGCGCATGCGGGTATTCTTCAAGATCACAGTGCCTCAACTGCGGCCCATCATCGTGTACGCCGTGCTCATGGGGCTGATCAGCGCCTTCAAGGTCTACAACGAAGTGTTCTCGCTGTTCCAGAGCAAGGCCGGCCCGGCCAACAGTGCCATCACCGTGGTGTACTACATTTACGATAAGTTATACAACAGCGGCGATTACGGCGTGGCTTCGGCGGCGGCCGTGGTGCTGTTCCTCATCATTCTGGTCCTGACCATGGTCCAGAAAGCCATTGCCAAAGAAAAGGAGGCAGCCTGATGAAATCCCGCAAACCGTCGGCCGTTGCGGCCCGCGTTGCCCAGTATGCGGTGCTGTGCCTGGGCGCGTTCTTTACCCTGCTGCCCTTTCTGTGGATGATCAGCTCGTCACTCAAGACCCCCGCCGAGATCGTCAAGATCCCGCCGGTCATGATCCCCGCTGTACCACAGTTTTCCAACTATGCCGAGGCCTGGGCGGCGGCGCCCTTTGCCCGCTACCTGGTGAACACCGTCATCGTGACCATCCTGACCACCGTGGGGGTACTCATCACCTCGGTGCTGTCGGCCTTCGCCTTTTCCCGCCTGAAGTTCCCCGGCAAGGACCTGGTCTTTTCACTGTTCATGGCCACCCTGATGATCCCCGGGGAAATGCTCATCATCACCAACTTCATGACCATCACCAAGCTCAAGTGGATTGATACCTACCAGGCCATGGTGGTGCCCTGGATCTCCAACGTCTTTTACATTTACCTGCTGACCCAGTTCTTCATGCAGGTGCCGGATACCCTGTATCTGGCCGCCAAGGTGGACAAGTGCAGCGACCTGAAGTTCATGCTCAAGATCATGGTGCCCATGAACAAGAGCGCCATCACCACCATCGCCATTCTGAATATCATCGGGTCGTGGAACTCCTTCCTGTGGCCGCTGCTGGTCACCAACAGCCAGGAAATGCGGGTGCTGTCCACCGGCCTGATCCGATTCCAGACTGAAGCGGGCACTTCCTACGAGCTGGTCATGGCGGCTTCCTGCATTCTGGTCATGCCCATCGTGCTGATATTCCTCTTCCTGCGCAAGTATGTACTCGAAGGTGTGGCGTTCAATGGCGTCAAAGGCTGAAAGGCCCCGCTTTCGTTTACAAATAAAAATCCAATCCTGACGATACAACAATGGTAAGGAGCAGAAGAAAATGAAACGCAAATCCATCCTTTGTCTTACCCTGGCGGCGGCGATGGCTGCCGGTTCCCTGGTCGGCTGCGGCAGCAGCAGTTCCACGGCTTCCACCACCGGATCCACGTCGGCTTCGGCCGCTTCCGCCACCCAGGAAGCCGCCGCTTCCGACACCGGAATCCAGCCCTGCGAAGTGACCTTCTGGCATGCCATGACCGGTGAGCAGGAAACCTCCCTGACCGAGCTCACCGATCAGTTCAACTCCGAAAACCAGTACGGCATCAAGGTGACCCTGGTCAACCAGGGCAGCTACAACGATCTTTCCACCAAGCTGACCGCCAACGCCGCCGCCGACACCCTGCCGGATCTGTCCCAGGCATACAACAGCTGGCTGATCCCCTACCTGGACAAGGTGGTGCACCTGGACGATTTTGTGGCCAACGATTACGATGACTACGAGGATATCGTGCAGAGCTACCGCGACGAAACCAGCCAGTTCGGCTTCATCAACGCCATGCCTTTCAACAAGAGCACCTATGTGTACTTCTACAACAAGACCATGTTCGACGAGTTGGGCCTGCAAGCTCCCCAGACCTGGGATGATCTGCTGAACATCGGTAAGACCTTCCAGGAAAAGAAGGGGATGGTGTCCCTGGGCTTTGACGATATGGCCGGCATGCTGGAAGCCACTCTGCGCCAGAACGGCTGCGATTATGTCAATGAGGAAGGCGCCCAGTTTGACAACGAAGCCGGCCAGGAAGCCCTGGACTTCATCATGGAAATGTACAACAACGGCTATGCCCGTCTGGTTGGCGAGGATAACTACTTCTCCGGCCCCTTCAGCAACCAGCTGATCCCGGCGTACATCGGTTCTTCCACCGGCGTGTCCTACATCACCCATGACGGATGGGAGCTGGGGGTGGCCCCGCTGCCCGGCAACACCGAAAAAGCCGCCAACACCGCCGGCACCAACATCGTCATGTTCTCTCAGGACGAAAACCAGCAGAAGGCTGCCTGGGAATATCTGAAATTCCTGACCAGCACCGAAGCCACCACCAAGTGGGCTATGGATACCGGGTATCTGCCGGTTCGTACCTCTGCCTATGAATCCGAAACCTACCAGAACTTCATGCAGAACGACGCTACCGCCACCGCTTCCTATGCCCAGGCCGACGCCTTCTTCTCCTCTCCGGCGTTCGACGGCAGCTATGATATCCAGAACGCAGTCAACAGCAAGCTGGAAGAGCTGATCCTGAACAAGGCCGACAGCACCACCGCCATGAAAGAACTGGTGGATGCGGTCAACGGCGCGCTGTAACCGAACAAAAACGGACCATTAAACCGATGCAAAAGGGGAGAGCGGCTGCCGTGGGGCGCGGCTCTCCCTTTTTTGCCCCAGAAACAGATGAGGAACATCCATGACAAAAATCACCTTTTATAAGGGCCTGCGGGTGATCGGCGGTACCTTTGTGGCCGTCGAAACCGACCGGGCTGTCTGCATGTTTGATTTCGGCTTTACCGTCAACGACCGGGCCGACGAATCCATCCGCCTGCGCCCGGGGCATATTCCCCAGGACTACGTCCGGGCGGGCATGCTGCCCTGCGCCGACGGCATCTATGAACCGCAGACCGCCGCCGACCTGGGGGTGGTACCCTACGGCGAAACCGAAAAGCCCCATTTCTTCCTGCTCTCTCACATGCACATCGACCACATGGGCGGGCTGGATATGCTGGACCCCCGCATCCCGGTGTACATGACGGATGAATCCGAAACCCTCTACCGCCGTCTGGCGGCGCAGAGCAAATTGACCTTCCGGGAACATCCCGCCTGCATCGGCGTGCCCGGCGGGCAGTCCTTTTCGGTGGAGGACATCACGGTACAGGTTTTGCCCATAGACCATGACTGCGTGGGGGCCTGCGGCTTCCTGATCCACACCCCCGACGGCAGCATCTGCTATACAGGGGATTACCGCTTCCACGGCTACCATCCCGACCGCACCGCTGCCTTTGCCGAGGTCTGCCGGGGGGCAGACGTGCTGATCACCGAGGGTGTCACCGTCAGTTTTGGGGATGTGGATATGCTGTCCCTGGAAGCCCCCGACCCCAAGGACCGTACCGAAGCCGACCTGCTGGCCGAAACCGCCGATTTCTGTGCCCAGGCCCCGGGAATGGTAGTCATTAATCCCTACAACCGCAATGTGGAGCGCATCCACAACCTGAACCTGCGCCTGGCCCAACAGAACCGCCGCCTGGTGCTGGACGCTGTGCAGGCCGATTATCTGGCCGCATTCTATCCCGAGGACCCGCTGTATGTATATGCCGAAACGGTGTTCGAACACGCTGTGCCCGAACGGGCGGTGCTCATCGGCCGGGACGATCTGCTGCGTCGTCCCCGGATCTATGTCCTGCAGCTGGACTACCGGGATTTTTACGAGCTGTTTGACCTGCGCCCGGCGGTCAGCGGCTACCTGCACATGGATGGCGCACCCCTGGGCGCCTACGACCCGTCCTACCAGAAAATGCTGCTGCAACTGCAGAATCTGGGCATTCCTTTCCACAATCTGGGCCTGGGCGGCCATGCCCGCCCCTATTATCTCAAGCAGATGGTGGACACCATTGCCCCCAAAACCCTGGTGCCCTTGCACAGCCAGCGTCCCGAACAGGTCAACTCCCGCTGCATCGGGCAACGCATTCTGCCCGAGGAAGGCCAGACCATCGTACTGGAACAGGGGGAGGTCAAAGCATGAGAATTTTAGTGGCAAACGATGACGGCATCCGTTCCCCCGGGCTGGAACACCTGGCCCGTATGGCCGCTACCCTGGGCGAAGTATGGGTGGTGGCGCCGGATAGCCAGTGCAGTGCCATGTCCCAGCGCATTTCGGTGTTCGGTACCCTGGACCTGCAGGAAGTGCCGGACTACCCTGTGGCGGGGGTCCATGCCTGGACTGTCAGCGGGTCCCCGGCGGATTGCGTCAAAGTGGCCCTGGCCTGCGTGATGCCTGAAAAGCCGGACCTGGTCTTTTCGGGGATCAACCAGGGGTACAATGTGGGTACCGACATTCTGTATTCCGGCACCATTGGCGTGACCATGGAAGCGCTGGCCAACGGCATCCCGGCCATGGCATTCTCCACCGAAAACGGGGAGGACCTGCGGGTGGCGGATGCCTGGATGCTGCCCCTGGTGCGGGAATTGCTGGAACAGCCCATCCGCCCCTGGGAGATGTGGAACCTGAACTTCCCCTCCTGTGACCCTGACCGTCTGCGGGGGGTGCTGTATGACCGGTTCCCCTCGGCCATGCAGTTTTATCATAACCGCTACACCCCCGAACCCCTGCCCGGGGGCGGCAGCCGCCTGACCCTGTGGAGCGACCGCTGTGCCGAAGCGGAACCCGGCAGCGATATGCAGGCGGTGTTTGACGGTTACATCTCGGTGGGGCGCGTCCGCTGCGCCCTGCTGCAGCAAAACAACGAAGCCTGAATCAAAGAAAAAGCCCGATAGGGAGAACCCCATTGCGGAACCCTGGAAGTGCCCGTATCACAACGGAAGAATGTGTTTCCACATAATGAAAAAAGCCCCTGACCTGTATTTGTGAAAACGCTTCCGGGGAGGATTGCCGGAAACCGCAGGCTCGGCCAGGACCCGCCAAAACAAAATAGAATGAGCCAGCGCCGGAATTTGTGTGATGTGCACGAATTCCGGCGCTGGCTGTTTTGCAGAGAAAAAACGAAAAAGTGAGAATCTTGACTCGCTATTCCGAGTTTGTTAGACCATAACCATATATAAGAAAAGGAAAAAGGCGTCCCGTGGGACGGCGGCCGGGTTGGGAGTGTATCTGCCGTGTGTTTGCGCCATAAGTGGCGTGCGCTGCGCCGTATCGCACAGGATTTTCACCGGCACGCTGTGGGCCCGGCCGATTCGCACCGTCAGGTCCACCACCGGGCAGCCGTCTGCATCAATCAAAATTGTTGGCATCCTGGGTTCCTTCCCATACGGCGTATGCTTGGAGAATGTTCAATCAGCCCCGTACTTTTTTGAGAATCGTAACAATATCTTCCGGCTTGAGAACCTTGCCATAGGACACCACCTTGCCGTCCACGACCAGGCCGGGGGTGCTCATAATGCCGTACTTGGCGATCTCAGAAAAGTCGGTCACATGACCGATGGCGGAAGTGGTATCCCCAATCTGCTCCAGAGCGGCACGCGTATTGGCCTCCAGCGCCTGACAGTTCTTACAGCCGGGGCCGAGGATCAGAATGGATGCCGCATCGCTTTGGGTTCCGCAAGCGCCGCCGCAAGAGCAGCAGGAAGCGGCGGCAGGCTGGGCAACCCCCAGCTTGTTCAGCAGGGTTTCTACCTCATTTGCTTTCAAAACCTTGCCCATCGTGACAACCTTCTCGTTGACCACCAGCGCAGGAACACTCATGACACCATAGCCGGCAATCTTGGTCATATCCGTCACATACTCTACTTCTACGCCAAGACCCAGTTTTGCCACGGCTTCTTTCGTGCTTTCCAGCAGGGCATGGCAAGAGGCGCAGCCCGCCCCCAATACCTTGATAGAGAGCGCACCATCGGCAGTGCTGCCTGCTTCCTTTGCGACTTCGGACACATCCACCTCAGCAGTGGGGCAGCCACACTGGCAAGCACAGGCAGGTGTGCTTTCTTCTTTTTTCTTCTTACCAAAACCAAACAGTCCCATAATAAATACCTCCCATGATGATGTTATGATGACAATGAAAACGCCGGTCAGAACAGATGGCAGCCAATCGGCAGAATGCCACAAGGCAAGCTGTCCTGTCCAACTGCGACAGCCGGTTGCTCCATGAAAAGAGGATGCATCAGGTTCCGCAGCCGCAACCACAGCCACAGCCGGGCTGCTCATCCTTTTGTGCCCCATGCGGCGGTTTCCAACCACTGTCCTCCCCCACATAGGTAATGGCTCCTTTGGAGCAGCGATTGCCGCAGCCGTGGCAGTGATCAACACACTGTTCAGGGTGTTCCACTACCGGAACGGGTGCCTTATCCTTGTTGTAGACGTGGTGCGGACAGAAATTTACACAAGCGCCACACTCTGCACAAGACATATAATCAATGACCGGATACCATTTTTGTGCCATGACGATTCTCGCCTCTTTCAGTATTTTTTTCGTATATCGCAGCTTTGTCCTTTTGAGAGAGCGTACCATTCATGATCGCGGCAATGAAATTGATGCCAATCATGCTCATGCAAAGTCGTGCCGCTGTAAACGGAACGCCCAGACTGCCTGCTTCAAAGGTCAACATGGGAATTTTTGTGGTTGACCATGCGCCAATAAACAGAAAGACATTGAACAGCGAGCTGCCTTTTTCAGCATCATAGCTGCAACAGGAAATGCCGCGTACAGCGGCCCGGCGGCAGCAGAACCCAAAATAAAACTGATCAAAGCCCCCTTAATGCCGGAACCAGGCCCTGTGTACTTCATATAGGATTGCAGTAAACATAGAGAAAGCCTCCCTCAGATCAGCAGGAACTGGATCGCGTTGAAGAAATAGCCAACAATGATGATGCCTACGGTGCAGATGGCGATAAAGGTGGCCAGCAGCTTGGGCTTCACGGCCTTCTTCAGCATAATCATAGAAGGCAGGCTCAAAGTGGTAACGGCCATCATAAAGGACAGGATGGTGCCCAGGCCGGCGCCCTTGAACAGCAGGCTTTCCGCCACAGGGATGGTGCCGAAGATGTCGGCATACATGGGAACACCCACCAGAGTGGCCAGGATAACGGCAAAGGGATTATTGCTGCCCAGGATCATTTCTACCCACTCCTGCGGAACCACATTGTGGATAAAGGCGCCAATAGCTACACCGACAAAGATGTAGGGGGCCACTTTCTTGATGGTTCCGAGTAGCTGTTCTTTTGCATACTGTACGCGATCATGGCGGGTCAGCTCCTGACCTTCTGCTTCAATGTGAGGTGCATTTTTGATGAAGTCCTCTACATAGCGCTCCATCCCCAGTTTTTCCAACAGAGTACCGCCGATTACAGCGATGACCAGGCCAAGAACAACATACAAAACAGCTACTTTTGCACCAAAGATGCTCATCAGCAGGACCAGAGAGCCCAAATCCACCATCGGGGAAGAAATCAGGAAGGAAAAGGTCACGCCTACCGGCAAGCCAGCACTGGTAAAGCCCATGAAAATGGGAATAGAGGAGCAGGAGCAGAAAGGCGTCACCGTGCCCAGCAGCGCTGCCACCGAGTTGGCTCCGATGCCGTGGAACCGCCCCAGAATCTTTTTGGTGCGCTCCGGCGGAAAGTAGCTCTGAATGTAAGAAATACCGAAAATCAGTACCGAGAGCAGAATAAAGATTTTGACGGTATCGTAGATAAAAAATTGCAACGCACCGCCGATAATGCTGTCAAGAGATAAGCCCATTGCCGTCAGGGCATTACCAATCAGAGCATTCAGCCATTTCATTCCAAGGATCTGATCCTGGAAAAACAGCCAGATCGTACGAATCGCTTCCATAAAAGGTTCTCCTTTTGCCGACATATAGTTCTATTTTTTTCGATTTAATGTTCGGAATAAAAGCCATCGGCCAGCCGATGGCTTTTATTCCTGGCAAGTACATTCTGTGCCACAGATGTTTTTTTGGGTCAGAATCTGCAACAGCTCTTTGGCATACTGACTGCCTTCGTCGCTGATTCCGTAGTGCGTCCATTTGCCTTCTGCACGGCCGACCACAATGCCTGAATCACACAGGATTTTCATGTGATAGGACAAGGTTGATTGGCTGATATGCAGTTTTTCCAGCAGAACACAGGAGCATTTTTCGCCGCTGCGAAGCTGTTCCAGAATTTGCAAACGGTTCACATCGCAGAAGGCTTTGAAAACCTTCGCATCCGCAGCGTAATCGTGCATACTCCCACCTCGCTCAAATCTATTTTGTTCGAACGGTTCACAGTATATACCTCAAATCGAAAAAAGTCAACATGAATTTCTGGCGCTGGATGCTGTTGGGTTCGCCCGCCTGCTCGTCATTACGGGATGGCCTTTCCTATAAGTAAGGTCGTGCTCTTGCTGTCTTCCGTTCTGTCCGCGGTCTTCACTGCCTTTCCTTGTTGACTTTACTTTGTGTGACGTTGCTTTTCTCTGGCCCACGCAGGCATAGCCTTTTCGGGAAAATCCCCACTATCAGTTATGTTCGCAAACTTTTGGTGCTTTGCCCGGTTTGCACAAGTATCGTGACCGTCCTTCGTTGGGTTTGGTGATGGCTTTGTATCGAAAAGGCTGGTATCCTTTGTGTCAAACCATACAAAGGAGAGGTCAAGATGGCAAGCAGCCGAAAACGAGGGCAAAACAGTTATCTCATTGTGGTATCCCGCGGCTACGATTATGGAGGCACAGGAAAAGCTGGGAAAGAGATGGGAGTATAAATAAATCTTTACCGCCATATTCCGGACAAAGCGGCAGGAATATGGCGGTTGCTCTTGCCGGATTTCTTTGCTACACTGAGGGAAGAGGTGATCATTATGGAGTTTCGCAAAGAACCCGGCCGGATTTTTGCCACAGATGAAACAGGAAAGTTGCTGGCGGAGGTGACTTTCCCGGAACAGGAGGGCGTTGCCGTCATCAACCATACCTTTGTGGACGGTTCTCTGCGGGGACAGGGAATCGCCGGACAGCTTCTGCGCGCAGTGGCCGATACCCTGCGCCAGGATGGCCGCAAGGCCAAGCCTACCTGCTCTTACGCCGTGCACTGGTTTGAAACGCACCCCGAGGAGCAGGATCTGCTGAAGTAAAAAATAGTTTGTTCAAAAGATCTTACGAAAAAATGGTTTAAGATGAGCCCGGTTGACTTGCAGACATCGGTGGCCGAAAAGATCAAGGCACTGTATGCTATCGCCCAGGATCTGGAGCAGCTTTTTCCCGGCAGGATACTACACGCCAGACGGTCACATGATCGGCAGCATCGGGGGAAGCCCTGGCCACCAGCTGCTACGGGCTGGAGCTGTTCACGGCGGGGGCAGAAAACCACCACGCCAAAATAAAAAGAGCAGCATCCACAAAGATGCTGCTCGCTGCGGCCGGGGGGATTCGAACCTCTGGCCTTTGGAGTCGGAGAACTGTGACAAACAGGCAAATAGCATGATACAGCGCCGGAAATTGTGTGGTGTGCACAACTTCCGGCGCTGGTTGTGGTGGTTATAAAAGAATATTGGGACGTAAAAAACGATACACGGAACCGGCTGGGATGAAGGAGTGGTCAGATGGTGGTCAGAGAAGCTGCTGATAAAGAACCGAGTCCGCTCCCAAAGGCATCAGTCTTTATTGTCCACATATAGAAAAAAGGTTCTTTTGGTAATTAACAGGAGCAACAGAATGATTATAAGAGAGCTTCCCAAAAGGACGACCGATGATATTTTTACAATAATCTCTGATTTTGTTTGTGTAAGGACAATAGACAAAATCGCTGCGATCAAAGACATTAAGTTTGCAGAAACAATTGATACAAAAGTTTCCTCGGCAACTTGTTTTTCTGTTTTGTGAGTACTATCAATTTTGCTCACCATAACGGCTGCAAATCCAAATAACACTGTGAAGACAATTGAAAAAACTGTAGTTAATAACTGTGCCAACTCTTCCTCAATGACAAAATCTAACTGATAAACGCAGATGTACGAAAATACCCAAGGAAAAACTAAAAAGCATAAGCAATCCCAAAGAGAAATTCTTTGTTTTTTCGCGTTTTTAAAAACTTTGATCTGTTCTTTTAAAACAGCCCAGAGTCGAACCTTTCTGTTGAAAAAAAGCATAACAACTACAAGAGCAGCTGCAGTAAACAGCCAGATGTTTCTATCCGGCATTTACATCCTCCTCCTTTATTATGCTCTTATAATATTCGTCCGATATCGCTGATAATTCTCCGATAAAATCACCAGATGATCTGAATCTTTGGTGCAGCCGATCTGTAATGTCATATACTCCCATAATGGAGTCAAATTCATTCCATTGAACTGGACAAATTCGCTTTCCAACCCGAAAGAATATCTTAGCATCATTATAGTCTTTTGCGTCTGGGCACTCCGCTTTTATTCTCGCAAACGCAACAGCTCGATCGATTTTTCCGATTTGCACAGAACGCAAAATATCTTTAATTGCATTATTTTCGTAAGATCCAAGATTTAGACCTAATTCCTTGACTACTTCACGTTGTTTCTTCTTATGTGTGTTTTCAGCAATATCTGTTGATGTTGAATCACGAACAAATTGCAATTGTATTTTAGTAGGAATTACGTCAAGGTCCTCTGGGGAAACCAATGGCAAATAAAGTTCCATATTTAATTTTATTCCTTTTTGCCGCAACATTTTATTAGCAACTTCCAAGAAGACACTTTTACACCCAGAACCGCTTTGACGGTGAAATATAAGTATCGCCGAATCTTCATCTTGATACACAAATATATTGTGTTCATAAAGCGCGGCGCTGTCGGAACCGAAGTCATATTTTTTCCCGGTGGTTGTTTTGATAATTCTAAATGGTTTCCCCTGCTTCCCTGCATAGGGAACTATTCTCCATTTCTTTATACCACTTTCACTTGGGCGAGAATAGACATTTTCTTCTGGCAGCATAATTGCTCTTTCGGTAACTTCGCCTTTGGCTAAAGACGAGGTCGCCTTACAAAAATCTTCAATAAAATCAGCAAATGTATATTCTGGTGGGATATCTGCTTTAATCTTCTCTTGCAATTCTTCTTTTAGCGGATTGTTTCTCTGCAGATAACTAAACGTGCATCTATACGCGGACAAAGTTTCAATTCTTGCCATCATTCATCCCGCCTTGACATATTATGTAATTCCATTTATTGTCAATTAAGTCCCCAGTAGGCCTAATGCAGCAGTCCCCAAAAGCTGAATTACGGCACCATAGAACCAACCATGCTTTTCCATGTGGTGAGTAATCTTTTCAAACAATCTTTTTTGTTTGGGAATAGACCTACTTGACTGTATGTTTTCAATTAATTCCTTGACTTCATCTAGAACTTCATGGAGTTCCTCTTTATCTTCGCCACCCTTTTCATCTATGGCTTGCTCGATTTGATGTATGGAATTATCTACAGTAAATGTAGAGCCCGAAACATTGCCGAAGACCAAATTTCCGTAATTAATAATGCTTTGCTGACGTTCCTTTTCGTGCTGCTCTTGTCTAGCTAAAGCTGCTTTCTTTTCTTCAAAATAAGAGAAAGCTGGTGGCAGTAGGTCAAGCATACCGCCATTACCAAAAACGAAAACTCCTCCGACCATTCCGTATTGTGTCAATTTTTCGAGTTCTAACCCGATAGACATTTGCACATAGGAAGGAAAGATATCGTCACAAAAATTAACATGTGAATCTTTTCGAGCGCTGCACGCCAGCAAACACCTCAGTATTTCTTCTGCGGTTTTATCCATGATGCGAAAGCCTTCTATTAATGGTTGTCCATTTACAATAGATGCGGCTCGTTCTCGAATCATCGCTTCACGCTCCATCTTCTTCTGCTCCCTTGCCCGTCGCTCTCCTTCACGCTTTTGTTTGTTGGCCAGCTGTTTTTCCTGCTTCATTTGAGCTTCAAGCTGCCTTTCCAAAGGACTTTTTGCCATAGTTCCTCCTTATTTCAATCATACCAATCCATTCAGCTGTACTAGTTACAATGTTTTACAAGTCAAAATTTTCAAATGCGAGTTTTGCTCTCGCTTTGCATATTGTGTTTATGCTTTCTGTAAAAATGTCAGAAATATATTTTCGATCCGACCTTAAGGGCTTGAAACGGTACGTATATCCATAATATTCTTCCAGAACTCAAGAGATCTTGGATTTTAACGTCTATGCCCCATCTCGCCTCTCTTGCAAAAAACGAATACATTCAATCATAGCCCGCCGCCATATATACTATATTCCAGATAGAGTTGATTCTTCGAAATTTATCATTATTATATCAAAAATCGGCACTATCTATCAATAAACATCTACAATGTTAGTGTTTCGGTTTCTTTGTGCTCCGGCAAACAGAATCTGATTTCCTTATCTATCCGGCAATGTTTCCTGCCAATAGATTTCTTCAATTCTCTTGCGAACGCCTTGCTCTGCTCCTTCCTGTGTTTGGCTGGCCTTTTCAAGCGCTTGCCGGCGCGAAGGTGCTTTTTGCTTTCGTTCATTGCTGCACATCGGGAAAAAGCAGTA
>CALESJ010000019.1 GCA_937907025.1 uncultured Faecalibacterium sp. | reverse complement strand
TTGTTCAATTTTCAAGGTCCTGCTTGGCGCTGCCCTCGCGGGACAGCTTATTTATTATATCTCATCAAGTTTCTTTTGTCAAGCACTTTTTTGAGATTTTTTTGAGCTGTGAAGTTCTTTCGAACTTCTTTTCTCAGCGCCTGCCGTCCCTCGCGGAACAGCTTAGATATAATACCATTCATGCGGGCGTTTGTCAACACTTTTCCCGACATTTTTTTACAGGAATTTTCCCAATCCGTATCTTGTGCCTTACAGTGGAATAAAACACAAGTTTTGTCCAATCTCTTTCCGCTTGCGCTTTTGTGTATCACGCCTTATACTAATATAGTATGATCAAGTAACGGTGGTGGCGAACTATGATGAAGATCTATCAGACTGTGGACAAGCGCCCGGCGCGTACTGGAGAAATCGCAGACGGCACCTGGATCAGTCTGACCGCCCCTTCCCCGGAGGAGGTCCGGCAGGTCGCTGCCACACTGGATATTGAGCCTGCAGACCTGCAGGCCGCCCTGGACCCTGAAGAATCCGCCCGTGTTTCTTTGGAGGACGGCTATACTGTGATCATCGTGGACGTACCCGTTCAGGTACCGGACAAAGGTGTGGGTGTATACACCACCATTCCTTTGGGCATCCTGCTCACCCAGCAGACCATCACCACGGTCTGTGCGGTGGACTCGCAGGTATTGCAGGACTTTGCCGCCTGCCGGGTCCGTGAATTCAGCACCCGGAAGAAGATGCGTTTCGTCTATCAGATCATGAACCGGGCTGCCATGATGTACCAGCAGGAACTGCGGCTCATCGACCGCCGTCGGCAGGAGATCGAAAAGAACCTGTCCGGGACTATGCGCGACAGTGATCTTATTGAACTGCATGCGCTGGAATCCACCCTGGTCTACTTTGCCACCAGTCTGCGTGCCAACAGCACGGTGCTGGACCGCCTGACCCGGTACAAGCGGCTGGAACAGTACCCCGACGACATGGAACTGCTGGATGATGTCATTGTGGAGATGCGCCAGGCCATTGAGATGACCACCATCTACCGCGACGATATCAAAGGTACCCGGGAACTGTTCAGCGCCGTGTTGGACAACCGCTTGAACAACGCCATGAAATACCTGACTTCGGTCACCCTCATCATGGCCGTGCCTACGGTAGTATCCGGCCTGTACGGTATGAACGTCAATCTGGACGGCATGCCTTTTGCCTACGCCCCCTGGGGATTCGGGGTGGTATGTGCCTTCATCCTGGCCATCTGCGCCGGGGCAGCCTGGTTCCTGCACAAAAAGCATATGCTGTAACACACAGCGGCGTTTCGGCGCCGCTTTTTTATTTTTATTGGTCCTTGCAGTCGACCGGCCGGTCGGCTATATTCTTTTATATAGAGTATGTAACACGGCAGGCCGAATACCGTGTTATATAATAGGAAAAGAAGGGAATGGAGGTGACGGCATGGAGGATTCCGCCATTGTCGCCTTATACTGGGCGCGGGATGAACAGGCCCTGACTGAAACCGCCGCCAAGTTCGGAGCTTACTGCCGCAAAATCGCATTCAATCTGCTGGGCAGCGACCCCGACGCCGAGGAAGTGGAGAACGACACCTGGATGGCCGCCTGGAACAGCATGCCGGAAAACCGACCGGCCCGACTGGCCCCGTACTTAGGGCGCATCACCCGCAACCTTGCTCTGGACCGCCGGGACAAAGCCCTGGCACAGAAACGGGGCGGTGGCCAGGCCGAAGTGGTGCTGGAAGAGCTGGAGGGTTGTCTGGCCAGCCCGGCCCGGGTGGAACATGCCGCAGAAGCCGCCGAAACTGCCCGGTTTATCAGCGATTTTCTGCGCCGGCAGCCGGAACCTGCCCGGGGCATCTTCCTCCGCCGGTACTGGTATTGTGATTCCACCGCCGATATTGCGGTGCGGTACGGCATACCGGAAGGCCGGGTGCGGGTGATTCTGCACCGGACCCGCAACAAGCTGAAGAAAGAACTATCCGAACAGGGGGTGAATGTATGAATGCGCGGGAACTGTTTCAGGCCATCGGCGATGTAGACGATGACCTGATTCTGGCGGCGGATGAGCCGCCCGCCCGGCCGCAGCGGAACTGGCGGCCGGTTCTGTTCCGGGCGGCACCGCTGGCCGCCTGCCTGTGCCTGGTGGTGGGTGCCGTATTGTGGCAGAAAACTACCATGAAGGGGACTGCCGCGCCTGATACCGCGGCGGCTGTTGCCCCCGAGGCAGCCCTGCAGGAATCCGCCGGCGGGTCCGCCCGCAGCGACACCGCCAGCGAAGAAGCCGGCACCGCCCAGACCAAGGCATACGATGGTCTGACCGCCTTATATAATGAAGCTGGAGAAAGTCTTTCCGTTCTTCCTGCCGCCCTGGCGGACCGGCTGGACACAGGCAGCGGACCGTACACACTGGATACGTCCCCCCTGCCGGCAGACCGGGCCCGGCTTTCGGACTGGATGCTGCCGGACACCGTGACCGTCTATCGCAGCATGGCGGCAGCCCGGACCATTGACACCAGCGGCATGTACGGCCGGATACGGTCGATGCTGCAGGCGTTGGGTCTGGACACCACCCTGGCAGACAGCGCCGTGTATACCGGTCTGACCCAGGAGGAAGCCGACGAGCAGGCAGCGGTTCTGCGGCAGAACGGCGGAAGCGAGCGCGACGAGCTGCAGTTCTGGGCCGACGCCGCCGGTCTGACCCTGGAAGTATCCCCCTGTGAGGCATGGCCGGATGGTCTGACCCTGACAGCAGACAACACCGGTACCGTCACCGCCCAGACACCGGGAACCGAAACCGCTGCCACGCAGCAGGCGGTCGATGAAACCGCCCGGACGGTTCAGGCAGATTGGCCCGGTGTGGCAGCGCTGGCAGGGCAGACGCCTGTTGCCATGACCTACACCGGAACCGACGGCGGATGGCATGTGCAGTTTTATGACTCTTCCGACACTGCGACCGGCAATATCGAGGCCGGGGCGCTGAACAGCGTGGAAGTGGCCGCCGATGCAGACGGCCGCCTGTGCCGGGTGGTGTGGCACAATGCCGACCTGACCCGGACTGCGGGTACCTATTCCACACTCACCCGGGCAGAGGCAGAAGACCTGCTGACCCAGGACCTGTTCCTCACCGACGGCGGCAGTCTGGACGGCGCGGGCGTGCTGGAAAACCTGGCATATGTGCATCTGCGCTACACTGAAAGCCGGGACAGTGCCTGGTACCTGCCTTACTGGTGCTTCACCGCCGATGAGGGCTCCGCCGCAAGCGACGGCACCGCACATACCTACTGTGAGTATCTGGTGCCCGCCATCAGCCTGCAGGACCTGAACAGCCTGGCCGACGCCGACTGATTCCTTCGCCTTTTGCCCCGTGCCCGGGCTTACCGGTTGCACGGGGCTTTTTGTTTACAACTTTTTCACCTTTTGCCTGCAAAAAAGTGCCGGCGCCCTTCGTAGTATAGAACAAGCGCGGAAAAAATCCGTGCCTGTGTTTTCAGCCGGAGAACAAACTGCAAAAAAAGTGCGTTATTACAGCGGTTTTATTGTCAAATCCGCCAAAAACGTCCCGGACAGCCTTTGCAAAAGTTGTCTGGTTTCGCGCTTGTTTTCCTGTGCGGAGCGAAGTATAATGTGGTCTATCATCGGGATGTTCTCGATGCGAACAAAAGGAGCCTTTCTTATGCGCAGCTGGTGCAGAAATCATCCGGTCATTTTCATGGCCGGGTATCTGGTATTCTATCTTGCGTTTTTCGTCTTGCTGGAAAAGACTGTACAGGTCCCGGATCTGGTTCTCCATTGTGCCCTGGACGATCTGATTTCCTTCTGCAAATACGCCATCATTCCCTATTACTTATGGTTTGCCTGGATTCCCGGCACCCTCTTCTTCTTCCTCTGGAAAGGAACGCGCTGGGATTTCTGGCGGCTGTGTCTGCCGCTGTTCGTGGGCATGACCCTGGCGCTGCTGTTCTGCGCCGTGGTGCCCAACGGCGTGTATCTGCGCCCGTCCTATGTGCCCGGCACCGATGTGTTCGCCCGGGCGGTGCGGGAGTTGTACCACACCGACACCCCCACCAACGTGTTCCCGTCCATTCATGTGCTCAACGCCGTGACCCTGGACCTGGCCTGGCAGCGGTATGTGCGCCGGGGCAGCCGGAAACTGCAGCTGCTGGGCGGCGGGCTTTCCCATCTGCTGATGGCCGCCATTGTGGCTTCCACCATGCTGCTGAAGCAGCACTCCGCCATGGACGCCATGGGCGGCATCCTGCTGGCACTGCTGCTGGACCACATGGCCGACCACTTGACCGCCTGGTGGTATGCTCCCCACGGTGATCGTCTGCGCAAAATGCTGGAGCGTGTATAATTTTTTTCAGCCGGGCCGGGTGCCCGGCTGTTTTGTTGCCGCAGCCACTATTTTTTATAAGGCATTTTTGCTACAATGAGGAGTAGAGCCCAAATCCAGTCAACATGCTGAAGTCCAAACAATTTCAGGGAGGTTATAGATCATGCATAACATTCAGACCATTGCCCCGGATATCCTTTATGTGGGCGCCAGCGACCGCCGTCTGGCCAAATTCGAGAACCTGTTCCCCATCCCCCGCGGTGTTTCCTACAACTCCTACGTCATTCTGGACGAGAAGACCGCGCTGATGGACACCGCCGATGCTTCGGTGGGCGCCCAGTTCCTGGAGAATGTGGCCGCCGCGCTGAACGGCCGTGCGCTGGACTACCTGGTCATCGACCACATGGAGCCCGACCACGCCGCCATGATCGAGGCCGTGCTGCTGCGCTGGCCCGGTGTGCAGATCGTCTGCAACGCCAAGACCGTGCCCATGCTGAAGGCGTTCTTCCCCGGTGACGCCGCCGCCATCGACGGTGCCCTGCTGGTCAAGGAAGGCGACACCCTGGAGCTGGGCAAGCACAGCCTGAGCTTTGTCATGGCGCCCATGGTCCACTGGCCGGAAGTCATGATGGCTTTCGACACCGCCACCGGCACCCTGTTCAGTGCCGACGCTTTCGGCACCTTCGGTGCCCTGGGCGGCAGCCTGTTTGCCGATGAAGTGAACTTCGAGCGTGACTGGCTGGATGACGCCCGCCGCTACTATGCCAACATCGTGGGCAAGTACGGCGTGCAGGTGCAGAACGTGCTGAAGAAGGCCGGCGCCCTGCCCATCCAGACCATCGCCCCGCTGCATGGTCCCATCTGGCGCAAGGACCTGGCCTGGTTCCTGGGCAAGTATGACCTGTGGAGCCGCTGGGAAGCCGAAGAAAAGGCCGTTGTGGTGCTGTACGGCAGCCTGTACGGCAACACCGCTTCCGCTGCCGAGGCCGTAGCCGCCCAGGTGGGTGCTCGCGGCGTGGCCAACGTGAAGGTGCTGGACCTGTCCGTGGCTGATGTGAGCGAGGCCGTGGCCGAGTGCTGGCGTGCTTCCACCATCGTGCTGGCCAGCCCCACCTACAACGGTGGCCTGTATCCCCCGGTGGCCTCTCTGCTGGATGACCTGCAGGCCCTGGGTCTGCAGAACCGCACCTTCGCCCTCATCGAGAACGGCAGCTGGGCTCCCATGTCTGCCCGCCTGATGAGCGCCAAGCTGGAAGGCCTGAAGAACTGCACCGTGCTGGAAACCAAGCTGACTGTGCGCGGCGCCCTGAACGCTGCCCAGGATGGCGACGTGGCCGCCCTGGCCGACGCCGTGGCCCAGACCGTGAAGGCCTGAGTTTTCCCCCGCGCTGCATCATAGCATAAAAAATACCCCGTCCCGGAAGAGTTTCCGGGGCGGGGTTTTGTTTTTGGTTCTTACAGATGCAGGTCGGGGGCTTCGGGAGCTTTGGGTGTTCTCAGGTCAAAGGGGTCGTTGTCCCCGGCCAGGCCGTCGGCCTGGAGCATCTTTTCCATCACGTCAATGTCCGCCGAAAGGTCCAGCGCATCCGACTGGAACAGCTTATCCAGCTGATTTTCAAAGGCGGTGACCAGGGTGCCCATGGTCTGCTCAATGCGGCGCTTGGATTCCGAGATGTTCTCGCCCTCGATGCCCTGGGCATCCATCTCCGCGTAGGCTTCCAGCAGCTTGATGGAGGTGGGAAGGTAGTAGTCCAGAAATTTGCGCATCTGGGGCAGTTTTTCAGGGTCGGATTCCGCCTGGGCAAAGATTTTGGCGGTCACGGCCTCCAGCCGGGCGATACGGTCGCTCATCTCCTCATCGGGGATGGCGTCGTTCAGCTCATGCAGCCGTGCCAGGGTCTTGTCGTACTCGCTCTGGGGTGCGGCCGGGGCCTTGGGGGCCTCCGGGGCGGGCGCGACCTGTTCCGGCTGAGGTGCATCGCCCCGCACCACCAGGCAGCGGGTGCGCATATCCAGATAGGCATCGTCCCCGAACAACCCTTTGTCGATGCAGTCCTCCAGGTAGCGGCGGCATTTTTCGTAACTGCAGGGCAGCGCGTCGGCAATTTCCTTAATGTACATGTGGTCGGCCTTGCCCACGATCTTGTCGATCTTGCGGCGGATACGCCGGCCGGTGCGCATGATGTTGGCACCGATGAACATACCGATGCCCGCAAACAAAGGCAGGGACCCGGCGATCACATCCTCCACATACAGGTGCCAGTACTCCGCACCGCCGTAGAAGATCATTTCGTGCAGGCTGCTCACGGTGGCCAGCAGACCAACGGCGCCCACCGCAATCCCCACAATGGCCAGCACGTTGGCGCCGCCGTCCCCCTGCTGGGATTCGGCGGTTTTCCGCTTGGTGGTCCGCCGGGCGGATTTTGCCGGGGCGGCTGGTTTGCTCTGGGATTCCGGTCCGGCCGCAGGCTGGTTGTATATGCTGCGCACCGGTTCATAACGCCGGCGGCTGCGGAAAGCCTCCGAGTTGAGCTGCCCGGTACGCAGCAGATAGTTGAGGATCAGCAGCACGATGGATACCGGCCACATACCAAAACAGAAAGTCAGGATGACCACCCAGATGGGAATCTGGAACGGCGCGTCGCCGCGGCGGTACTGCTGACGGTCCGGTGCCGCCGGGCGCCGGTTCACCGGCGGAGCGGCCGTGCGGCGCTTTTCCTGGTCATCGTAGTACGGGGAGGGCATGATATGATTCCTTCTTTCCGCAAGTTGAGTCCGTCCTCAGGGCAGGTCGGTGAGCAGCTGTTTGATCGAATCGTCCAGATAATAATCGCTGCCCGCCTGGTAGGGATTGTCTTTGTCATAGGGCACATGGGTGCACAGATAAGACACCCAGTTGCTGTACCCGGACACCGTCAGGTGGATACCGTCGGGCTGGGCATACTCTTCCATCAGGTTGCCCTCCGAGTCGGTAAAGACCGAGGCCAGGTCCAGGTAATAGCAGCCCTTTTCGGCGCACATATCCCGGATGGCCGCGTTGAGGGTGTTCAGGTGGTCGGTGGCCATACCCGGGGAGGATTCCAGCACCTCGGGGCGCACCGGCAGGATGGACTGCACAAAAATCTTGGTATCGGGCAGGATGCTCTTCAGGTCGTCCAGCATCCGGCCGTAGTAATTCAGGAACGAATCGTCCGCCGTGCCGCTGGCGATGGCGTTGGTGCCCACCAGCACATAGAGCTTGGCGGGCGGGTTGGCCGCCAGCACGTCAAAGGGAATTTCGTCCTCATCGTTGGCGTTCTTCATGGTGGTGCGGTTGACAAAGTTGTTGGGCGAAGCGCCCTCATACGCCAGAACCCGCGCACCGTCCAGATCAATATCGTAGTCAATATATCCCACCGTGAGAGAGTCGCCCAGGAAGGCCGCATCGGCGAACCACTCGGTGGTGACCCGGCCGAATTCCGGCACCGAGTCCGGCGCGGCGGGCAAAGCGGTGTAGGTATAAGAATCCGTCTGCTTTACCGGGCCAACAGTACCCCAGTTCACCGCCTGGGTCGCTGTGCTTTCGCTGCCGTCCCCGCCGCCGTAGGGCAGCGGTGCCACCAGCCGGGCGGCCAGGGCCGTTTCGGGGCTGGCCATCTGGGACGGCGGGGTGGTGATGCTTTCGGGCAGGACCAGCGTCACGATGCCGGACACCACCAGAATGCCCGCCACCGTACCCAGGGCCAGCAGCCGCCGTTGGGCACGGCGGCGTTCCCGGACCGCCTGCTGCCGGGCCGTGTTGGTGCGCCGGCGGGGCGGCTGGGGCGTGCGGGGCGGCTGGGGCTGGGTGCGGGGCATGGTGTATTCCTCAGCGCGGACCCAGTCTTCTTTCAGACCGTCGGGGTCGTAGCGGGCCGGGCGGGTTCCTTTGCCGTCCTGCCGGGGCGTGTACGGGGTGTGATAATACGTTCCTTCCGGGGCGTCCTGGCCCATACGGCGCACGCCGCCCGTGCCGGGCGTGTGAACCTTGCGGCCCTCGCGTTCGTTGGGGTCCTGCCGATAGCCGCCGTAGCCGCCTTCCCTGTTGGGCATGCGTGCCCCTCCTTTCCCTGTTTCGGCCTGTCCGATTTTTTGGTATCAGATTGATTATACCACACTCGCCCGGTCAAAAACAGAGCCTGCCCAAAAGTTTTACCGCGGCCCGGCCCTTGCAGATTTCCCGCCCGGAGGCTATAATAGTAAGGTTCGTTATAATAAGCATGCTTAGTATTGAGGTACGCCGATGGAACCCCTGCACTATCTGTTGATGAAGACCCACACCCGCCTGAATCGCCAGATCATGGCCGAAGCCGCCGCCCTTGGGCTTTCCCCGGGGCAGCCCAAGGTGCTGGAATGCCTGACCGAATGCGGCGAATGCAACCAGAAGGCCATTGCCGCTTACTGTGAGATCGAACAGGCCACCGTGGGCAGTATTCTGCTGCGCATGGAGCGGGACGGCCTGATACGCCGCACCCAGAAAGACGGCAACCGCCGGGCACTGTATGTATCGCTGACCGAACAGGGCCGCCGGGTGGCCGTGCAGATGCAGCAGATCTTTCAGCGCGCAGACGCCCGCGCCCAGGCCGGCCTGACCCGGGAGGAAACCCTGTATCTGCAGAAGCTGCTGCAAAAGGTGTACGATGCCACCGCCGAACCGGAAAGGAAGTCTTTTTAAATGCAAACCGCTGTCAAACATCCGCTGCGCCGCTGCCTGCTCCTGGTGGTGGGGCTGGTGATCATGGCCTTCGGCGTGGCCTTTTCCATCAAGGCGGGGCTGGGTACCTCCCCCATTTCCAGCCTGCCCTATGTGCTCAGCCTGCTGAACCTGCCCGTGCCGCTGACCGTGGGCACCGCCACCATTGCCATGCACATCACCCTGATCCTTTTGCAGATTTTGCTGCTGCGCCGCCGGTATGACCCGGTACAGCTGGCCCAGCTGCCGGTGGCGCTGGTGTTCGGCAGTCTGACCGATTTCAGCGTCTGGGCCCTGCAGGGCATCAGCGTCAGCGCCTACCCCGCCCGGTGGGGGCTGTGCATCGTGGGCATCCTGCTGGTGGGCGTGGGCGTCAGCTTTGAGGTCACCGCCAACATTGTGACCCTGGCCGGCGAGGGTATGGTCCTGGCCGTGTGCAAGGTATTCCCCGTGCCTTTCGGCAATGCCAAGATCGGGTTTGATGTAACGCTGGTGGTCATTGCCAGTGTGCTGTCCCTGGTGTTCCTGGGCGGGCTGTACGGCGTACGGGAAGGCACCGTGGCCGCCGCTTTCTGTGTGGGGCTGGTGGCCCGGCAGGTCAACCGCCCCATGCGCCGGTTTGCCGCCCGGGTCTTGGAGTGATCTTATCCGCTGTATCCGCATTTTCGGGCCGGCACCTCCTGGTTGAGAGGTGCCGGCCCGTTTTTCTTTATGAACGTTTTGAAAACTTCCCCGTTTTTACTTGACTGCTGCAAGTAAAAAGTTTATACTTGACTAAGTCAAGAAAGAGAGGTCAACAACACCATGATGCAAACGCTGTCCTACTATTCCACCGTTCTGTACCGGGATTTTGCAGCCTATACTTCCCGCCGCATGCGGGAGCTGGGGCTGAGCCACGGGCTGATGTTCCTGCTTTTGTATGTGGGGCGGCACCCGGGCTGCACCCAGTCGGAACTGACCCAGTCCCTGGGGCTGGACTGGGGGTACTGCCAGCGCAGCACCCTTAAGCTGGTGGAGGACGGGTTCCTGCTGCGGGAAAAAGAGGGCCGCGCCTACCGGCTGGACCTCAGCGAAAAAGGGCAGAACGCCTTTGAGATCTGTCATGAAGTCTTTTTTGACTGGGACAAGCAGGCGCTGGAAGGGCTTTCTGCCGCGGAGCAGACCCAGCTGCTGGACCTGCTGAAAAAAGTGAAAGAAAAGAAGGCTGATTCCAAACTATGTACCCGACGATAAACTCTCCCATCAATTACGGCGGACTGCGCCTGAAAAACCGCATCATCTTTGCCCCCACCTCCATGGGCGTATCCACCGATGAATGGCTGGAACGGCTGCAGACCCTGGCCAGGGGCGGCTGTGCCATGATCATTCTGGGTGATGTGCCGGTGCTGCGCCACGGGTTCGGCCCGTCACTGTACAACAAAAAAGGCTTTGCCCTTTACCAGAAGGCGGCGGAGCTGGTCCATGCCGAAGGCTGCCTGCTCTGTGCCCAGCTGCACCAGTCGGACTCCGATTTCAAGGCGCTGCTGCGCTACACCCCCGCCTTTCTGTTCAAAAAGATCACGGCGGATGAGCTGCGCGCCAAGCTCAACGACGGCGCCGGTCCGCTGGTGACCAACATGCCCCAGAGCAAGATTCACGAGATCACCGAGGCCTTCGGCGAGGCCGCCGTGCTGGCCAGAAAGGCCGGGTTCGATATGGTCCAGGTCCACGGGGACCGCATGTGCGGCAGCTTCAGCTCCTCGGTCTTCAACCACCGTACCGACGAGTACGGCGGCAGTGCGGAGAACCGGACCCGGTTTGCGGTGGAGGCGGTCAGCGCCGTGCGCCGCCGCCTGCCGGACATGCCCATCGACTACAAGCTGGCCGTGCGCCAGGCCGACCCGGCATACGGCCGGGCAGGCGTGCTGGAAGAAGAGCTGCCCGTCTTTGTGCCCGCGCTGGAAAAGGCAGGCGTGACCAGCTTCCATGTGACCCTGGCCGACCACTGCAACCTCAGCGATACCATCCCCCCGGCCAACCATCCGGAATTCCACGAGGAAGGCTGCTTCCTGAAATTCTGTGATCAGGTCCGCGCCCTGACCTCCTGCCCCATCTGCGGTGTGGGCGGGCTCACCGACCCCGATTTCATCGAAGCCCAGCTGGTTGCCGGCCGCATCGACTGTGCCGCCATGAGCCGCCAGCTCATTGCCGACCCCGAGTGGCCCAACAAGGTGGCCGCCGGGCAGGTCGGCTCCATCCACCACTGTGTCCGCTGCAACCGCGAATGTCTGGGCGGCATGATGTCCCACCGCGGTGTCCACTGCATCTATGAAAAGAAGGAAGAAAGGAAGTCCTGATGATGAAATACGCCATCGTTTACAGCAGCCGCACCGGCAACACCCGCCAGCTGGCTGACGCCCTGCACAACGCCCTGCCCGCGGAAGACTGCGTCTATTTCGGCACCCCCGCCCCCGAAGCCCTGAACGCCGACCGCGTATATGTGGGGTTCTGGACCGACAAGGGCACCTGTGATGCCGACACCGCCGCTTTCCTGCAGAGCGTGCCCGCCGGCAAGGAAGTGTACCTGTTCGGCACCGCCGGTTTCGGCGGCTCCCCCATCTACTTTGACAAGATCCTCAACGCCGCAGCCGGCAATCTGCCCGCCGGCGTGCCGGTGGTGGGCCGGTACATGTGCCAGGGCAAGATGCCCGAGGCCGTCCGTCGCCGCTATGAGTCCATGCCCGAAAGCCCCCGCCGCCAGTCCATGCTGGACAACTTCGACCAGGCCCTGCCCCATCCCGACGCCGACGACCTGAGCCGTCTGTGCGAAGCCGCCGCCAAGACCCTGTAAGTTTTTTCGCATATCATCACCGCCCGGTGCCTCTTTGGTGCCGGGCGGCATTTTTTTGCAGCCTATCCATGGATTTGTAACAAATATACGGTATAATGCGGTATACATCAGACCGCAGGAGGACCGAGCCATGGCAAACACCACCAAGCAGGCGCTGGAGGCATCCCTGAAAAAGATGCTGCTGAAAAAGCCCCTGGCTAAAATCACCATCCATGATATCACCGACGACTGCGGCATCAGCCGCATGGCCTTCTACTACCATTTCAAGGACATTTACGACCTTGTGGAGTGGGCCTGCGTAGAGGACGCCACCCAGGTCCTGCAGGGCAAAAAGACCTGCGATACCTGGCAGGAAGGGCTGACCCAGGTCTTTGAGGCCGTGCTGGAAAACAAGCCCTTTGTCCTCAACGCGTACCGCTGCATCAGCCGGGACCAGATGGAGAATTTCCTGTACAAGCTGACCTATGGGCTGATCCGGGGCGTGGTGGACGAAAAGAGCCAGGGGGTGGCCATCTCGGAGCAGGACAAAGCCTTCATTGCCGAATTTTACAAGTACAGTTTCGTGGGCGTCATGCTGGACTGGATCAAGCAGGGCATGAGCAGCGATTACCACGAGATCACCACCCGGGTGGCCCTGACCATGCAGGGCAGCATCGACAACGCCATCCGGAACTTTTCCGCCGCCCGCTGAACCCGCTGTACAAAACCGACCCGGTGATTAGTTTTTAATCACCGGGCCTTTTTTGTCAATTGTATACGGGGTGGTTTCGGGGTAGGATATATCCACACCCGAACCAACACCGCATCCGCGGTCCCGAAACTGAAAGGCGGTTTTGAATATGGCAAGCAATTTTGTAAAACTGACGGCGGCGGCAGCCGGTCTGGCCGGCGCCGGGGCAGCCGTAGCCCTGGCCAAGAAGCACCTGACCGAAAAGAAGCCGGCAGCCCCTGTTTCCGATTACCGGAACACCGAGCTGGGCATGCACGAAAAAAACAGCAAGGGCATCTACTACTCCAACGGCAACTATGAAGCTTTCGCCCGGCCGGAAAAGCCCGCCGGGGTGGACGACAAGCACGCCTACCTGGTGGGCAGCGGTCTGGCATCCCTGGCGGCGGCCTGTTTTCTGGTGAGGGACGGCCAGATGCCCGGCTCCCACATCCACATTCTGGAAGCCATGGACGTGGCGGGCGGCGCCTGCGACGGCATCCACGACCCCACCCGCGGCTACATCATGCGGGGCGGCCGGGAGATGGAGAACCACTTTGAATGCCTGTGGGACCTGTTCCGCAGCATTCCCTCCCTGGAAAAGCCGGGGGCTTCGGTGCTGGATGAATTCTACTGGCTGAACAAGCACGACCCCAACTATTCCCTCTGCCGTGCCACCGAGAACCGGGGCCAGGATGCCCACACCGACGGCCGGTTCAACCTGAGCCAGAAAGCCTGCATGGAGATCGTCAAGCTGTTCATGACCCCCGATGAGGACCTGTACGACAAGACCATCGAGGACGTGTTTGACGACGAGGTGTTCAACTCCACCTTCTGGCTGTACTGGCGCACCATGTTCGCCTTCGAGAACTGGCACAGCGCCCTGGAGATGAAGCTGTACTTCCAGCGGTTCATCCACCACATTGCGGGTCTGCCGGATTTCAGTGCCCTGAAATTCACCCGCTACAACCAGTATGAATCCCTGATCCTGCCCATGCAGAAGTACCTGGAGGACGCCGGGGTGGACTTCCAGTTCGGCACCGAGGTCACCAACGTGCTGTTTGACATCCACGACGGCCGCAAGGTGGCTACTGCCATTGAGTGCAAGGTCAACGGGGCGGAAAAGGGCATCGTCCTCACCGAGAACGACCTGGTTTTTGTGACCAACGGCAGCTGCACCGAGGGCACCATCTACGGTGACCAGGACCACGCCCCCAACGGTGACGCCGAGGTGCGCACCAGCGGATGCTGGAACCTGTGGAAGAACATCGCCAAACAGGACCCGGCCTTCGGCCATCCGGAAAAGTTCTGCTCCGATGTATCCAAAACCAACTGGGAATCCGCCACCATCACCACCCTGGACGAAAAGATCCTCCCCTATATCACCAAGATCTGCCAGCGGGACCCCCGCAGCGGCAAGGTCGTCACCGGCGGCATCGTCAGCTGCAAGGATTCCGCCTGGCTGCTGAGCTGGACCATCAACCGGCAGGGGCAGTTCAAGGAACAGGACCCCGAGAAGGTCTGCATCTGGGTATACGGCCTGTTCACCGATGTGCCCGGCGATTATGTGAAGAAGCCCATGAAGGACTGCACCGGCCGGGAAATCACCGAGGAATGGCTGTACCACCTGGGCGTGCCGGTGGAGGACATTCCCGAACTGGCAGCCCACAGCGCCGTCTGCGTGCCCACCATGATGCCCTATATCACCGCCTTCTTCATGCCCCGGGCCAAGGGCGACCGCCCCGATGTCATCCCCGACGGCTGCGTGAACTTTGCCTTCCTGGGTCAGTTTGCCGATACCCCCCGGGACACCGTGTTCACCACCGAGTACTCGGTGCGCACCGCCATGGAGGCCGTGTACGGCCTGCTGGGTGTGGACCGCGGCGTGCCCGAAGTGTGGGGCAGCGTGTACGATGTGCGGGAGCTGCTGGAAAGCTCGGTCCGGCTGATGGACGGAAAGTCCCCGCTGGAAATTGAGCTGCCCGGCCCCCTGAACCTGCTGAAAAAGCCCCTGCTGAAAGCGGTGCAGGGCACGGTGGTGGAGAAACTTCTCCGCGACCACCACGTCCTCAAGGACGGTATGCTGTAACATTCCCCATTTCTTGCTCCATTTTTTCTCCTGCTGCGCCCCCGCCGGCCGAAAGGCCCGCGGGGGCGCTCTTTTTTGCCTATTTCGTTTTCTAAAGGAAACCGAAACATGGGCACGCTATCCTGATAAGGGAAAAGGAGTGTGTTGTTTCATGTCCGGTTTGTCTGCCCTTTCGGTCCGCCGTTTTCCCCCACTGTCCCTGACTGCCCTGACCGGGGCAGTGCTCCTGGCGGGCAGCGGACTGTGCGCGGGCGTATATGCCCTGTGTGGTGCCGATCTGTTTGCCGGGTTCCGGGTGTATCTGTGCCTGCTGGTGTACCTGCTGGCCCCCGGCCGGCTGCTGGCCGACAGGCTTGTGCCGGACAAACCCGGACTGCGTCCTCTGTGCACCCTGCTCTGCGGCTGCTACCTGCTGTTGGGCTGTTATTGGGGGGCCATGGTCTTGCGGCAGCCTCTGGTTTTACGCCTGGGTCCGCCCCTTCTGCTGTGCGTGCTGCTGTGGTTCCGGGGTGGGTTGTTCCTGAATCTCCGCTCTGCGCGCAAGACCCGGTTTCCCCGGGCGCTGCTGGTGCTTTGGGTGGGGCTGTGCGTGTTTTCGGCCCTGAGCTTCAGCGCCGTGAACCCGCACCCGGCCACGGCGGGGGCGGTGTCCCTGGACCGGGACCTTTTGTGGAACGTGGGCAATGCCGAAGCCTTCTGCAAAGCCTTTCCCGCCCAGGATATCCGGTTTGCGGGGGTGCGTTTTTCCTACCACTACCTCACCGAACTGCTGACCGCTGCCCTGTCCCTGGTCAGCGGGGCGTCCTGCTATGACCTGTTTGCCTTTTTTCTGCCGCCGGTCTGGCTGGCCGGGGCCATTGCCGCCCTGTATTGGCTGGGGCTCGTTATATACAAAAAGTCAATAAATGCGCTGTATATACCATTTGTATTGTTCTGTTTCCAGTGCGGGTCCTTGTGGAAGGTCTTTCGCACCGGGGACAGCATCTTTGGCAACACCATGCTGCGGCACCTGACCTCCAACATCAACGCTCAGGCATCGGCGGTGGTGTTTTTCTGTATTTTTCTGGCTCTGTTTGCTTGCCTGGCCAGGGCCCGGTTCGGGGGCGGGGCCCGGCTGTGGGGGCTGTGCCTGGCTGCCTTCGCTCTGTTTGCGGTGGCCAAGGGGCCCGAAGCCGTTCTGTCACTGTGCGCCTGCGGGGCGGCCATGGTGCTGGTGCTGTTGTTCCAGAAGCCCCGGTATCCGCTGGCAGTGCTGTTTTCCGCCCTGCTGGCCGGGCTGTTTGCGCTGCTCTACCACATTTTGTACGCCGCCGGGGCCAACACCAGCATGCAGTTTTCCATTTTCTGCCTGCGCAACACCCTGACCTATGCCCGGTTGGAGCCTTTGGCCGACTGGCTTTGCGTTCATCTGCCGGTTTCGGGGTATGTGTGGCTGGTGCTCATCGGGGTGATTGATACCTTTTTCTTTTGTCCCTTTCAGTTTTGTCTTTGGGGGCACAGCCTGTCGGAGGCTTTGCGGCATCTGCCCCGGCTGGACGCCGCACACCTGCTGCTCCATGCCGGTACGGTGGGCGGTTTTCTGGCCTATCACCTGTTCAGCCACGAAAGTTCCAGCCAGGTCTACTTTGCCCTGTTTGCCATGCTCTGCATGAGCATTTTGGCCGCCGAACAGCTGCCCGGCCTGCGCCGTGCCAAGTTCCCGCCCCTGATCACCCTGGCGACCGGGGCGGCAGGGCTGCTTACCACCCTGTGTATGGTGCTGGCCCTGAGCGGCAAAGGAATCGCTGTGCTGTCCCGTTTGCCGGACAGCGGACTGTACACCCCCGCCGCCGTGACCGCCTGTGATGAGGAAGCCGGGCAGTGGCTGCGGAACCACGCTCCCGCCGGGACCGTGTTTCTGACCAACCGCACCAGTGGTCTGCCCACATCTGACCCGGATGGGCAGGACGGTATCTCCAACGTGTACACCGCCTTTTCCGGCGTACAGTGCTACATGGAGGGCTGGACCTATGCCATGAGCAATATGGGCGTACCCGCCGATATGGTGGAACACCGCCGGGCGGTGATTGCAGAGGTATTCGACGCTGCCACCCCCGCCGATGTGCGGGAAAGCCTTTGCCGGGCCGAGGGCGTCACCTGCCTGGTATGGGCCAGGCGCTGGCCGGGCAGCCTGCCGCCGGGCAAGCACCCTGTCTTTGAAAATGCCGAGGTGGCCATCTACTGGGTGTGAACCCCCGTTGCACCGTGTGTTACAATAAAAGAAGAAACAGCCGTGTTTTCTCCGCCCGGAACCGCCGGGCGCCGGTGCGGCACAAGGAGGTTTTTGCCATGCGTAAGAATTTTGGAGCCAAACCCTGGACCTATCCCCAGCCGGTTTTTATCATTGCCACCTACGGGGAGGACGGCACCCCCGATGCCATGAATGCGGCGTGGGGCGGCATCAGTGATGACACCCAGCTGTCCATGTGCCTGAGTGCCGGGCACAAGACCACCGCCAACATTCTGGCCCGCAAAGCCTTCACGGTCAGCATGGCCACCGCCGCCCAGGTGGTGCCCTGCGACTATGTGGGCATGGCTTCCGGCAACAACGTGGCCGACAAGCTGGCCAAAACCGGCTGGCACACCACCAAGTCGGAATTTGTGGACGCACCCCTTATCGACGAGCTGCCCATGGCTGTGGAATGCCGTCTGGTCAGCTATGACCCCGAAACCTGCCGCCTGGTGGGGGAGATCGTCAATGTGAGCGCCGACGAATCGGTGCTGGACGACGCCGGCAAGATCGACCCGGACAAGCTGCAGCCCATCACCTTTGACCCCATCCACAACGCCTACCGCAAGCTGGGCGAAAAGGCGGGCAACGCCTTTCACGACGGCGCTGCGCTGAAATAACCGCTTGATGCAGATTTCTCGGCCCGGGCGCCGTACTGCGGCCGCAGCGGGGAGATAAACCGTTTTTGTCCCGCAATCATACAAAAAGCTCCCGCATCTTCCCATGGTGCTCATGGTAGAAGATGCGGGAGCTTTTTGCATTCAGGCAGCCTGCCGCTGCCGGATAAATTTTGTAACGGCCTCCACCGTCTGCGCCTGCTGTTCTTCGGCGGAGATGGTGGCCGGGGCGTCCCCTTTCTGGGGGCCGTAGTTGCCGAACTGGGCATGGTTGCCGCCCTGGATCTCCACCACATTCTCGGTGTAGTCCAGTTTATCCTCCACACTCTGGTTCAGCGAACCGTAAACGGTCAGGGTGTCAGCGGGCGGATAATCGCCGTAGATGTAGGCTCCCAGCAGAATCAGGCCGTCCACCTCGTCGGGATGATTTGCGGCGAACTGAGAAGCCATGGCCCCGCCCATGGAATGCCCGGCGATGTACCAGTGGCTGTACTGCGGAAACTGCGCCATCACGTCCTGGGCGGCGTCCGCGTCAAAAATGGCCATATGGAAGGGCATATCCACCAGAATGCAGGTCAGGCCGGTCTGCCGCAGACTGTCCAGAAGCGGCAGGTATGCCTGGGCCTCCACCTTGGCGCCGGGGTAAAAGATGAGCGCCGTATCCCCCGGCACCGACGGCGCCAGCACGGTCAGGTTGTCCTGCACCGTGATGTTGCTGCCGTCGTTCATCACGGCCAGGGCCACATCCTCGGCCCGGTAGTAGTCGGACACATACCAGAAGAAGGCCCCCGCCAGCAGTACCAGCACCGCCAGCAGGATGCCCAGCCCCCGCAAAAGCTTTTGTGTTTTCGTGATTTTTGCCTGTTTCATCTGTTGTCCCCCTGTATTTGCCCGGCCAGCCAGGCATCTGCCTCAGCCCGGGTATGGAAAACCCGGATGGTGCGTCCCGGCCGGTATTTTTCCAGCAGTTCCCGAATGACCGGCAGCTGCTTTTGGGGGAACTCCTCGATCCATTGCCGGAATTCCGGGTCGAACTCCCGCTCGACCCAGGGCAGGTCCTCGTGAGGTTTGCCCACACGGGCCGCCGCTCCGGCCAGGCAGACTTCCAGCGGATAGTCCAGCAGGAACACGGTGTCGCAGGCCTGCAGACGGCGTTCCATGGTGCGCAGATAGTTTCCATCGATGATCCAGCGGTCCCCGGCCAGACATTCTTCCAGCCTGGCATCAAAGGTCTGCCGGAACACCTGGGTCCCATCCGGTTTATGCCAGATCCGGTCCAGATAGACCAGCGGCAGCCCGGTTTTCTCCCGCAGCGCCCGGGCAAAGGTGCTTTTCCCGCCGCCGGGGCAGCCGATGACCAGCACTTTTTCCATTTTGGACCCTCCCTTGTGCGTTGGCGTCGAACAGAATCCATTATACGGTCTTGCCGCCGCTACGTCAACGAAGGGCCCGGACCGCAGTTTTGCATTGACAGCTGTTTTCTGCCGTTTTATGCTGTAAGCAGAACGGCCCGCGCCGGGCCGCTGTATTTTCGAGTAAGGATAGGGAGGCTCGCACCATGACCATCTATGAGGAAAACGCTCTGACGCCGGGAATTATGAATACCATCCGCACCGCCGTGGGTTGGAACGCCTACCCTCTTTCCCGTCTGGAGCAGGCCATCCCTGCTACCCGTTACAGCATCGTGGCCCGGGAAGCGGGAAAGCCCGTCGGCATGGCCCGGCTGATCGGGGACGGGATTTACTATTTTCTCTGTGATGTGGCGGTGGTGCCCTCTGCACAGCAGCACGGCATTGGCCGCCGGATGGTCCAGACGCTGCTGGACCGGGTCCGGCAGGACCTGACCCCGGGGGAGCGCTGTTCCATCACTCTGGTTTCCGCCGAAGGCAAGGAACCTTTTTATGCCTCCTTCGGTTTTGCCGCCATCCCCAATGACCGCGCCGGATACGGTATGCAGCTGTTCCTGACGGCCGGGACCTGAACACCGGTTAATAAAACCTGCCCTGCGGTTGAAGGGCCCTCGCTTGTGGAAACCGCCGCGGCTGCGGTACAATACAGGTACAGACACCCGGGTGCTGAAACCAGAAAAAGCGAGGTTCAGAACGATGGAAATCACAACGGAAACCCTGGGCAGCCGAATTGCGGCCTTTCGCAAAGCCAAAGGCTGGACCCAGGAACAGCTGGCCGACCGGGTGGGCGTATCGGCTCCGGCGGTGAGCAAGTGGGAAACCGGAGTTTCCCATAGTTAAAGATACCACAAACCCACGCTTATAATATTTCTCTAAGATGGAAATGTCTTTTTGCTGTCATGACAGAGTTCTAAAGTAATTCACACCAATGCCTTATTGATAGTTCAATCCAATATTGTTTTTCTCATCTATTTCACAAGCCGAATGCTGTTTGAAACAGCCATTCGGCTTGTTTTATTTGTATATATCTTTATTTGATCTTAATACGTTTAGGCAATCTCTTATTATTTTATAGTATTCCGCATGGTAAGATATAAACACTCATGTATACCACAGGCCGATATTGTAGGAGAAGATACATATGGAGAAGATACAGCAGACAAGGTCAGGTGTTGAGATAGGTGCAGACAGCACACTCCTTACCGGAAAGCTAAAAATTTTTTTTGGCTATGCAGCAGGTGTAGGCAAGACCTATGCCATGCTCGAGGCAGCCCATCAGGCGCAAAAAGAGGGCATGGATGTTGTGGTGGGCTATGTGGAGCCCCATGCCAGACCAGATACATTGGCGCTCTTGGATGGGCTGGAGAGTTTACCTTGCAAAGAGATTGACTATCGCGGAATTAAGCTGAAAGAGTTTGATCTGGACCGAGCGTTGCAGAGGAAACCACAACTCATTCTGGTAGACGAATTGGCCCACAATAATGCCCAAGGGTGCCGACACACAAAGCGGTATCAGGATGTAGAAGAACTACTCCAGGCTGGGATCAACGTCTATACCACGGTGAATGTGCAGCATTTGGAGTCGTTGAACGATTTGGTGTCCTCCATCACAGGCATTGCGGTCAATGAGCGAATCCCGGATCATATTTTTGACCGGGCCAATCAGGTTGAACTGGTGGATATTGAGCCTGATGAGTTGGTGAAACGCCTCCAGATGGGAAAAGTGTACCGGGAGCGCCAAGCAAAACAGGCCCTCCAAAACTTTTTTACCACCGAAAATTTGGCTGCCCTGCGTGAGATCGCTATGCGGCGTACTGCGGATCAGCTGAACCGCGCGGCGCTGCAGGAAGGTAAGGAAAAGAGCGCGAAAGCCGGGGAACACATTTTGATCTGTCTTTCGTCTGCACCTTCCAATGCGAAAGTGATCCGAACCGCTGCACGAATGGCGGAAGCCTTTCACAGCGGTTTTACAGCGCTCTTTGTGCAGACACCGGAAACAAAAGAATTATCCGGCGAAAACCTGAAGCGCCTGCGTAGTAATCTGCGTCTCGCGGAGCAGCTGGGCGCACAGATTTCTACGGTATATGGAACGGAACCCGCCGTACAGATTGCGGAATATGCCCGTGTCAGCGGCGTGACAAAAATCGTTATGGGGCGCATCAACCATAAGCAAAACCCTATTACAGGGAAAAAGAGTCTGGCTGATCGTCTGATTGAACTAACAGATCTGGATGTATACATTATTCCGGATCACCAACCGCTATATAAAAAGCCTCTTGGAAAGCTTCATGTTCCAAAAACACGCTTTACATGGAAAGACACAGGCATTATGCTGGCCTCTTTACTGCTTTCCTCCCTTGCGGGATTTGGCTTTTATTACGCTGGATTCAGCGAATCAAACATCATTACGGTTTACATCTTGGGAGTTCTTATTACGGCGGTTTGGACAAATGGTCACTTTTATGGCGCAATTGATTCTCTCCTCAGTGTTGCCGCTTTCAATTTTCTTTTTACAGAACCTCGTTTTACCTTTCAAGCCAACGATCCCAGCTACCCTGTTACATTTCTCATTATGCTTTTCTCCAGCGTGATTGCAAGCTCATTGGCCAGTCGCGTAAAAGCACAGGCCCGTTTGGCGGCACAAAAAAGCTACTATACGGAACTGCTTTTGGGAAGCAGTCAGAAACTGCAAAAAGGGCGGACTGAATGGGATTGCCTTCGGTTGACTGCGGAACAATTAAATCGGCTTTTTGACCGACCTGTTCTCTATGCTCTAAGTGGAACGGAAAAGGAATTGGCGTTTCGGGTAGAACCGTCCGATGAACAGAATATTTTGATGGAATTGGGTTCCGAAGAAATCGGGGTGGCCAAATGGGTACAAAGAAACAACAAGCACGCGGGTGCAACCACAAACACACTGCCGGACTCTAAATGGCTTTTCCTGTCTGTCCGGGGAACGCAGGGAGTAATGGGGATTGTTGGAATTCCCATTGCAGGTTATTCCATCCCGGACGCATTCGAAAAAAACCTTATGATTGCCATATTAAGTGAATGCGGTCTCAGCCAGGAACGTATCCGGCTGCAGGAAGAACGAAATAAAGCAGCGCTTCAGACACAAAAAGAGCGGCTGCAAGCCAATTTGCTTCGAGCAGTCTCTCATGATTTACGTACACCGCTCACAAACATCAGCGGCAGTGCCGATATGCTGATGCAAGAAGAGTCTGAACTTGATCCGGCAATCAGGAAAAAGCTGTACACGGCAATTTATGACGATACAAACTGGCTGATTAACATGACAGAAAATCTGTTGGTAGCCACTCATCTGGAAACAGATAAGGAATCCTTCAAAATGAGTCCGGAACTGATCGAAGATCTTTTCCAGAGTGTAGTTGCACATCTGGATCGCAGAGCTGCAGAACATCACATATCTGTCCATTTGGAAGATGCCACACTCATGGCTGCTATGAACGCAAGACTGATTCAGCGCGTCATCATCAATATTATGAACAACGCAATTCAGTACACGCCTAAGGAATCAAATATTGAACTGAGTGCCATAAAGAAAGGAAATGTTGTGCAGATAAGCGTCACCGATGATGGCCCGGGAATTCCGAATGATGCAAAAAGGCACTTGTTTGATTTGTTCTACACTGCCGGGCAAGGGAAAGCGGATTGTCAAAGAGGTCTGGGGCTTGGGCTCAATCTATGCCAATCTATTGTCGCCATGCACGGGGGAAAAATTGATGTACTGGACCATATGCCAGCCGGGACTACATTCCAGTTTACGCTTCCCTTGGTTTCTGCTGAGGAAATGAAATATTAATCTCCTGTTAATGTCCCGTCATCTTCCTTAATCCCCACTTATTACAGATTGCGGTATGCTATGAACGCAAAACAGATGTTGTGTGTTTTGCTTGCCTGTCAATTGCGAAAGGAGAACTATCTTATGGCAGAGTATATGCTGCTTCGCATGGCTATGATCGGCGTCATCATTGGAATGTTTGCGCTGACGATCACTGCCAGGAAAATGGCGCATGTGGCATGGCATCATTTATATCAACGAAAGGAGCCCCGAGTATGATGGATTGCTTTATGGTAGGAACCCTGTTGGCCGGTTTTGGCCTTGTCTGGATGCTGGTGAATTGGTGCCAGCGGCAAGTCGATTCTCAGGAATAATGGAGAGTAGGAGTTGAACAGTATGATTTTGCTCGGAATTATTGTTTTGCTGCTGGGCGGATATCTGGTATACGCCTTGGCGCATCCGGAGCGATTTTAATGTCGAGGACACAGTATAGGAGGAGTTTCATATGTTACAGCTGGTTCTGACATTGATCATTTATTTGATCCTTGTCATTCCGATGGGGCGGTATCTGTATCATATTGCCGCAGGAAAACACACCTTTGCCGACCCCGTATTTGATCGAGTAGACGGGGCAATTTATAAGTTGGGCGGGGTAGATCCCCACAAGGGTATGAACTGGAAACAGTACGCCATGGCCCTTATTGGCACCAACGCAGTGATGATCGCCATCGGCTATATCATTCTCCGGATTCAGAGTCTCCCCCTCTTGAATCCCAATGGGATTGATGGAATGGAACCCACTCTGGCCTTCAATACCATCATCAGTTTTATGACCAACACCAATCTGCAGCACTACTCTGGTGAGAGCGGATTGAGCTATCTTTCTCAGATGCTGGTCATTATCTTTATGATGTTTGTTTCGGCAGCCAGCGGCTATGCTGCCTGTGTGGCCTTTATCCGTGGCCTGGCTGGAAAAACGAAGGACAATGTGGGAAACTTTTTTGCCGATCTGGTTCGCATCACCACCCGTGTACTGCTGCCCTTCTCTCTGGTAGGCGGACTGCTGCTGGTATGGCAGGGTGTGCCGCAGAACTTTTCGGAGAATGTGGTGGTGCAAACCCTGGAAGGTACATACCAGGTCCTGGCTATGGGTCCCGTAGCGGCACTTGAAATCATTAAGCACCTGGGTACCAATGGCGGCGGATTTTTTGGCGCCAATTCCACCACACCCATGGAGAACCCTACCATCCTGTCCAACCTGATCGAGCTGTATTCCATGATGCTGCTGCCCGGCGCCTGCGTCATTACCTTTGGAAAAATGGTGGGAGACGGTCGTCTCCAGCATCAGAAGAGCAAGACCCCGGAAAATGCTCTGCCTGCTCATCAGGAAGGAATCACCGCCCGGCTGTTCGGCAAAGAAGGCCGAAGCATCTTTTTGGCTATGGGAATTTTGTTCCTGGTAGGCCTGAGCCTTTGCTACTGGGCGGAGTTGCAGGGCAATCCGGCTCTGGCTGAGATCGGCCTCAACCAGTCCGCAGGCAGCATGGAGGGCAAAGAGGTACGCTTCGGTATTGCCCAATCCGCTCTATTTACCACGGTGACTACATCTTTCACTACAGGTACGGTCAATAATATGCACGACACATTGACGCCGCTGGGTGGCATGGTGCCGCTGCTGCACATGATGCTCAACTGCGTCTTTGGAGGCAAGGGTGTGGGCCTCATGAATATGATTCTGTACGCCATCCTGGCAGTATTTATTTGTGGGTTGATGGTAGGACGTACCCCCGAATATCTTGGCAAGAAGATCGAGGGGCGCGAGATGAAGCTTACCGCATTGGCCATCATTATCCACCCGCTGCTGATTCTGGCTTTCTCTGCTCTGGCAGTAGCGACGGCAACCGGTCAGGCAGGCATCACCAATCCCGGCTTCCACGGCTTGAGCCAGGTGCTGTATGAATACGCCTCCTCTGCAGCGAATAACGGATCCGGATTTGAAGGGCTGGCAGATAATACCTACTTCTGGAACATTACCACCGGTATTGTCATGTTCCTGGGGCGGTATCTGCCCATCGTGATTCAATTGGCCATTGCAGGCTCGCTGATGAAGAAAAACTATGTAAACGAGTCTGCTGGCACGCTGCGGACCAGCACCGTAAGTTTTGCTGTGATTCTTGTGTTCGTGGTGTATATCTTTGCTGCGCTGACATTCTTCCCGGCGCTGGCGCTGGGCCCCATTGCTGAACATCTGACCCTTTGGGGCTAAGGAGGATTTTCGTAATATGAGTAAGGAACAAAATAAAAAGCTGCTGACCCCAGAGATCCTGAAACAAGCTCTCATCGGTTCGGTAAAAAAGCTGGACCCCCGATATATGATCAAGAATCCGGTCATGTTCGTCGTGGAAATCGGCTTCCTGATCACGCTGCTGTTGACGATTGTGCCGGGGCTGTTTGGTGAGGGCGATACCGGTCTGCGTACTTACAATTTGATTGTTTCCATCATTCTGCTGGTGACGGTGCTGTTTGCTAACTTTGCGGAGTCTGTGGCAGAGGGGCGGGGCAAGGCGCAGGCTGCCAGCCTGAAGAAAACCCAGAAGGACACCGAAGCCCATTTGCTGGACCAGAACGGTAACGAAACCATCGTTTCTTCCAGTGAGCTGAAAAAGGGCGATGTTGTTATGGTAGTGGCCGGTGAGGTCATCCCCGGCGACGGCGAGGTGATTGAGGGCATTGCGTCAGTGGATGAATCGGCTATCACCGGCGAATCCGCTCCCGTAGTTCGTGAGAGCGGCGGCGACTTCTGCTCCGTTACCGGCGGTACCACCGTGGTATCCGACTGGCTGAAAATCCGCATCACCTCTGATCCCGGCAACAGCTTTCTGGATCGGATGATCGCTCTGGTGGAAGGTGCCTCTCGGAAGAAAACGCCCAACGAAATTGCATTGAGCACTCTCCTCGTTTCCCTGACCATCATTTTCCTGATTGTGATTGTCACCCTGTATCCCATCGGTATGTATTGTGGGGTTCAGCTGCCGCTGTCCACCCTGATTGCCCTGATGGTTTGTCTAATCCCCACCACCATCGGCGGTCTGCTCTCCGCCATTGGCATTGCTGGTATGGACCGTGTGACCCGCTTCAATGTGATCGCCATGTCCGGTAAGGCGGTGGAAGCCTGCGGCGATGTGGACACCATGATTCTGGATAAGACCGGCACCATTACCTTTGGCAACCGCCTGGCCGCTGATTTCTTCCCCGTGGAGGGGGCAAGCCGCAGCGATCTGATTCGTTGTGCGGCTCTGACCAGCCTTCATGATGAAACTCCTGAGGGTAAATCCACTCTGGAACTGGCACGCCGTCTGGGAGACAACAGTGAGGAAATCCCCGGTTCTTCCTTTATGGAATTTACAGCCCAGACCCGCATGAGCGGCGTGGATCTTCCCGATGGCACCAAGGTTCGCAAGGGGGCCTCGGATGCCATTGAGCAGTATGTTATGTCTCAGGGCGGAAAGGTTCCGGCTGATTTGCATGCCCATGTGGAAAAGGTTTCTTCCCTGGGCGGCACCCCTCTGGTTGTATGCCAAAATAAGCAGGTGCTTGGCGTTATTTATCTGAAAGACACTGTAAAGCCCGGCATGGCAGAGCGTTTTGAGCGCCTGCGGGCCATCGGCATCAAGACCATCATGTGTACCGGCGACAACCCCTTGACTGCAGCCACCATCGCCAAGGAAGCCGGGGTGGACGGCTTTATTGCCGAGTGCAAGCCGGAGGACAAGATCAGCGTTATCAAAAAGGAGCAGGCGGAGGGAAAGATCGTTGCCATGACCGGCGACGGTACCAACGACGCGCCCGCCCTTGCCCAGGCAAATGTGGGCCTTGCCATGAACTCCGGCACCACCGCGGCCAAGGAAGCCGCCAACATGGTGGATCTGGACTCCGACCCCACCAAGATCCTGGAGGTGGTGGAGATCGGCAAGCAGCTGCTCATCACCCGCGGCTCTCTCACCACCTTCTCGATTGCAAACGATATCGCAAAGTATTTTGCGATCATTCCCGCTATGTTTATGGCGGCCATCCCGCAGCTGGGTGTTCTGAATATCATGCACCTGAGTACACAAAACAGTGCCATCCTGTCTGCATTGATTTTTAATGCGATCATCATTCCCTGCCTGATTCCTCTGGCGATGAAAGGCGTCAAGTACCGCCCCATGTCTTCCGGGAAAATGTTGGCTCGGAATATGATGATCTATGGTCTGGGCGGCGTTGTCACTCCATTCATCGGAATCAAAATCATTGACATGATCATTGCTCCCGTACTGACGGCAATGGGCATCTGAGGAGGTCCCTTACTATGAACGAAACAGCAAACAAGAACGCATTCTTTCACGGTCTGCGTCAATCTTTGGCGGTAACATTAATATTGTTGCTGCTCTGTGGTTTTATATTTCCTGTATTGCTCACCGGCATTTCTGCGTTGATTTTCCCCAGCCAAGCCAGTGGCAACCTGGTTTATGCAGACGGCCAGGCTGTGGGGGCAGCAAATGTAGGACAGGATTTCACTGAGCCCTATTTCATGAAGGGTCGTCCTTCGGCTTACAACTATAACACCTATTATGAAGATGAACAGGGCAACCAGTATTACAACGATGGCAGTGCGTTTGCCGGGCTCAGTTCCGGTTCCAACAACTATGCAGCCTCCAATCCTGCCCTGACGGAACGGGTTGAGTCCGACATCGAGGCGTTCCTGGAAGCAAACCCGGATGTGAAACGGGAGGATATTCCTGCTGATCTGATGACGGCTTCCGGTTCCGGACTGGACCCGCACATTACACCTGCGTCCGCCCGCATTCAGATTCCTGCGCTGGCAGCAGCTTCCGGGCTGAGTGAGGAGGAATTGGAGCAGATTGTGGCGGATAACACAGAGGGTAAGCTGTTCGGTATTTTCGGGGAAGAAACCGTCAATGTTCTCGGCGTGAACCTGGACATTGCCAAGGCGATGGGCCTTGTGGTGGATGCGTCCAAGTAAGTGCCCTCCCCGCTGGTTTTCGATAACGGAGGCACACTATGCAATTCCATTATGACAAAACGCTAAAGCAGAAAATCAAAGCAATGACCTTGATTGCAGATGAAACTCCGGCGTGGCTGACGATATGCCTGGCAAAGTCCTTAAAAGAATGGCTTGGTCAATCGTGCAGAGTATCCTATCAAGACGGAAAGACGCAGCTTCAATTGGGCTATGAAGTCCTGTCCGTGCCGGTTTTGGAGTTTGCACAGACATTCGCCCCCCTGGTTTGCAAAGTCGATCCCATATGGCCCGTTCAGATTTTTGGAATGGCGGAGAACCGCGAATTGATTGAACTTTCATTTTCTGAAATGGGCGGCGAGTACATTGTGCAGCAACACAATATCTCTGGAATTTGGTGTGACAATTTTCAAGATATCTATTTATGTATCCAGTTTCCTGATCCTTTGTCGGCTGGTTGTATGTACCAGCTTTTATGCGCAGCCGTACATGATGAGTATGTGGTTGCTTTTGACTGGAGATTTGCTGATTTTCTGAACCAGCAGAAGCTGTTCATGGAAGATCGCACATTGTCCTACTGCTATGTTTCGTTGGATACTGACTCGGCACAAGAGAGCCCCGTTGACTGTTTGTCTGGATTGCAGCTGCAGCAAAAGGAAAGCTTATGGCATCTGTTTTTGGAAAAACATTTGGTCCCGCCTGAATTTGAATGGATCAGGGATGCATTGCTGCAAGACGGTGTCCCAAACTGGATCGAGTGGCATTTGGCACTTTACCACACTTTGGAACAATTGGGCATCCGATTTCTCTGCAATGGAAGTCAGTTTGAGCTTATGGACAGCGCGGGGAAACGCCTCTATTTCAGCGTGGATCACACCAATGCCGCAGAACATGTGCTGATGAAGATCCTCTTCCCGCTGAATCAATAAGTTCATCTTCCTATGCCATGCAAAAGGCCGCCGATCTGCCTGTACAGTTCAGGCAGACCGGCGGCCTTTTATCTGTTCTTAATTCCATATGTGCAATCCTTTTCCCGGTTTTAGTTTCTGCGCGCTATCATAATGCCATAAGGAGGAGACAGATATGTTTGCGTTAATAAAGAGTGTCTCTCGTTTTGAAAACCATATTGACGCCTCAATTGAAAAGTTTATTTTTCACCACAAGTTTTTGGGGTTTTTAATGATCTTCATTGGAATGCCTCTTGTTACCTTGGCAGCAGTTTGTGTATGTACAACCATTATTACTTTGCCAATTGCTTTCCTGCTTGGCTGGATATGAGATGGGTTTGCGGTTCAAGAAAGTGTTGAATATGAATATTGCCAAAATTATGATTCCTAAGGTTTGCACCGTTGTTTTGCATGAGCGCAGCACGATCCGGCAGGGATTGGAAGTCTTGGCACGTTGCCATTATACGGCCATTCCCGTGCTGGACGCCGAGGAGCATTATGTCGGAAGCGTTACGGAAGGAGACTTCCTTCGACATATCATAAAAACCGGTATAACAGATATCAAGGAACAGGAGCTGTATTCCGTGGGAGACATTTAACGGCGCGACTTTTGCCCGGCGCTTTCTATTGAGGCGGAGTATGATGTCGTGGTAGATGCCTCGCTTCGACAAAATTTTGTCCCGGTTGTTGATAGCAGAAACGCACTTTGTGGAATTGTCACTCGCCGTAGACTGATTGCAGAGATTGCGGCTTCTAAAAAGTAGTTGCCAATAAGAGGAGTGACTTGTGCCTTAATACCGTCTTAATATGCGCCCTAATACATTAACACCTCCTTTAGACCAGATATGGATAATGGGGGTATAAAGAAATAATAAAGGCGTATTAAGAGGTGGAGGCTTATGTGGCAGCTTTTGCATAAGAACAATAAGTCCCCTTTCCGGGTTATCATATTGGGATTTTTTCTGGTCATATTAATGGGAAGTTTCCTTCTTATGCTTCCAGTATCAACACAAGAGGGAACCAGTACCTCATTTTTGGATGCTCTGTTTACTTCCACATCCGCTGTCTGTGTAACAGGATTGGTGATACATGATACAGCTACTTACTGGTCGAATTTTGGACAATTTATCATTATTTTGCTGATACAAATAGGCGGACTTGGTGTCGTGACGGTGGCAGGCGCCTTTGCCATTCTCTCGGGGCGAAAAATCGGACTCATGCAGCGAAGTACCATACAGGAAGCAATTGCAGCCCCCAATGTGGGAGGCATTGTTCGTCTGACCCAGTTTATTCTAAAGACAGCCCTGATAGTCGAATTATTAGGAGCCGCGCTTCTTTTTCCTGTGTTTTACCAAGAGTTTGGACTTATTAAGGGTGCTTGGTATGCTTTATTCCACTCCATATCCGCTTTTTGTAATGCAGGGTTTGATCTGATGGGAATGAAAGCTCCTTTTTCCTCCTTGACGGATTATGCAAGGAACCCGATAGTTTCCCTTGTGATTGCGCTTTTGATCGTGGTGGGAGGAATTGGCTTTCTGACCTGGGAGGATATTCGCACCAATCGGCTGAACCTCCGCAAATACCGGATGCAGAGCAAAGTGATTCTGACCGTGACCGGCATCTTGATCCTGCTTCCGACAATCTATTTTTTCTTTTTTGAGTTTGAGGATGCGCCTATCGGAGAGCGATTTCTTTTATCGATTTTTCAGGCCGTCACGCCCAGGACCGCCGGCTTCAACACGGCGGATCTCACGGCCATGAGCGAAACCGGGCAGTCGATAATTACGATTCTAATGCTGATCGGCGGCTCTCCGGGATCTACCGCTGGAGGTATGAAAACCACCACTTTGGCAGTCTTATTGGCGAGTGCTTTTGCAGTTTTTCGTCGTAGAGAGAATCCGCACTTTTTCAATCGGCGCGTGCCAAATGAAACAGTGACTCAGGCGGCCACGATTATGATGATGTACCTGATTCTGTTTTTAACTGGCGGGCTGATCATCAGCAGGTTAGAGAATCTGCCTGTCCTTACCTGCCTTTTTGAGACAGCCTCTGCCATAGGAACGGTAGGCCTTTCGTTGGGGATTACTCCGCAGTTGGGGTGGATATCACATCTCATTCTAATTGTGCTGATGTTTTTTGGTCGGGTTGGCGGACTTACATTAATATTTGCAGCCCTCTCCAACATACAGGGCAACAGTGCTCGACTCCCTCAGGAACGAATTACAGTGGGGTAAAGAAATAAATATGGAGGACTTATGAAAACCATTTTGTTGATTGGCTTAGGCCGTTTTGGCCGCCATATTGCGATGAAGCTAAACGAACTGAATCATCAGGTTATGGCGATAGACAAAGATGAGGAACGAGTCAATGCAGTTCTTCCCTTTGTGACCAATGCCCAGATTGGGGATAGCACCAGTGAAGAATTCCTTTCTGCTATTGGTGTGCGAAATTTTGATGTTTGTATTGTTGCGATTGGAGATAATTTTCAAAGTTCCTTAGAAACTGCATCCTTATTAAAGGAATTAGGGGCAAAAAAAGTGGTGGCAAGAGCTGCGCGGGATGTACAGGCAAAGTTTTTGCTCCGCAATGGTGCCGACGAAGTTGTATATCCGGAAAAGCAGATGGCAATTTGGAGTGCGATCCGTTATAGTTCCGATCATATTTACGACTATATTGCTCTGGGTGATGACCACGCAATATTTGAAATTGAAGTCCCTAATAACTGGGTTGGAAAGACGATCGGACAATTGGATGCGCGGAAACGCTACCATGTCAACATCCTGGCAATTAAGCAGAGCGGAAAATTCGCTATGACGGTCATCACCCCGGATACATGTTTGCCGGAAAACAGCACGATTCTGGTTTTGGGAACACAGCGTGATATTCAGAAGTGCTTCCATATATGAGTACAGTACCCTTACGACCCAAGAAGGAGGGATAGAAATGGGAATGGAAGACGTCGTTTTACTGGGTGGTTTTGCGGCAATTGCAATATTTGGGTATTACATTATGGCAAAATTGGATAATTTTTTAGATAAGATCCTGCAGGCGAACGAAGAACAGGCGCAAACAACCCGTTTAAATATTGCGACCTCATGCGTTAACGTCATACCGACTGTTTCAAATATTCTGAAAGATATCAATCATTTGTATTCTGATGTACATTGCAATCTATCTGTTGGCCATGAACAGGACGTTATAAAGTCCTTTGATTGCGGAGATGCCGATGTGGTAATTATATCCGCCGATTCCGATGTAGAAAGTGAAAGACTGGCACGGTGGAAAAGCATTACTCTAAATCCGCAGTCCTTTTCCATAGACAATGGAATTGTTGACGTGAAAACTGTTGAGAAAAATCCTCAGCATCAAAAAGTTCTGTGGAAAGGCAGCGATAACCAATCTTTGGTGCTGCATTTTATTCACCAACTCTGCGGCCAGAAGTCGTAAATTTATGCTATAATACATTTGCTTGGAAGGAGGGCTCATATTGAATACAGTCACGCTGCCTGAGCAGCTTACAGAGAAGAAACAAGGAAAGCTCACTGTTTTTGCCAGCTACTTTACTGGTGCTGGCAAAAGTTATTCTATGTTGGAGCGCGCTGAACAGGCAAGACAAGCGGGGCTGGATGTAGTCATTGGCTTACTCTCCTGCGAGCAGTGGCCTCAAACTCAATTGTTGGCTGACAAGTTTGAGGTGTTGCCTTATAAAACAATAATCCGGGCCGGGCGAACTGATTATGAAATGGATTTGGATGCCTGTCTAAAAAGAGCGCCGGATTTGATTTTGGTTGATGATTTATCTCACTTGAACATGGATGTTTCGCGCCATATGAAACGCTATCAGGATATAGCGGAATTGTTGAAAGCAGGCGTGGATGTTTATACAACACTGAATGTTCAGCACATTGAGAGCATCCAGGATACCGTTTTTTCCATACTGGGGTCTTCTGTATCAGAGCGTATTCCAGACCGTGTGTTTGATCAGGCAGACCAGGTGGAGTTTGTTGATATCGAGCCGGAACGGCTGCAGCAGCGTCTGCTCCAGCAGAAGAAGGGAGAGCTGCTTTCCGACTGTACTTTGTCACAATTAAGCGCACTACGGGAGATTGGTTTGCGCCGTTGCGCAGACAGAGCAGCTTTATATACCCAAGGTTCCCAGAGTAAAATGGAATACCGCACTCGTGAGCACATTTTGGTGTGCCTTTCTTCTGCCCCTTCTAATGAGAAAATTATACGCACAGCAGCACGGATGGCAAGCGCTTTCCGTTGCGGATTTACTGCACTATTTGTAGAAACAAAGGAATTTCAGTGGATGCCTCAGACGGATAAAGAACGCCTCCAGACTAATATTCATCTGGCGCAGCAATTGGGGGCATCCATTGAAACCGTTTATGGCGATGATGTTGCGTATCAGATTGCCGAATTTTCACGTCTGTCAGAGGTCACAAAAATTGTGCTTGGCCGTAGCGGGCTCCCGCATCATATGTTGTTCCGGAAGCCATCTTTAGCTGAGCGGCTAATCGAACTTATTCCGGAACTTGACATTCACATCATTCCCGATAATGGATTGAATGGTCGGTTTGCTGCTAAGCATCGGGAAATCATGCGTCTGCCGACCTTGTCAATTCTTGATTTGTTAAAAAGCGCGCTGCTCCTTGTTTTAGCTACGGTTATAGGATTTTTGTTTTATCATTTGGGCTTTACGGAGGCCAATATTATTACGCTTTATATTTTGGGCGTTATGCTGGTTTCCATATCCACAAAGAGTTCTGTCTGTAGTTTTATCGCTTCCTTCGTCAGTGTGCTTACATTCAATTTCTTTTTTACGGAACCCAGATTTTCTCTGCATGCTTACGATAGCGGATACCCGGTTACTTTTCTTGTCATGTTTCTGGCCTCCCTGCTTACAGGCTCTTTAGCATCCAAACTGAAGTCCCATGCCAAACGATCTGCTCAGGTAGCATGGCGTACAAAGCTTCTCCTTGAAACGAATCAGAATCTTCAAAAGGCTCGAACGGAGGAAGAAATTATCTCGGTAACGGCAAAACAGTTATTAAAAATATTCCAACGAGATATCATTGCATACCGCATAAAGGAAGAAAAACCTGTGATGCCGGAAATATTTCTTGCAGACAGTACGGCTTCTCCGGAGCGTTACACCTCTGAAAAGGAGCGTGAGGTAGCGCAGTGGGTGATAACAAACAATAAGCGGGCTGGTGCAGGAACAGAAAACCTTTCCGATTCCTGTTGCACCTATCTATCGGTACGGACGGGAAAGCAGATTTATGGGGTCGTGGGCATTGCCGCATCGGATAAGCCACTGGACTCCTTTGAAACAAGTATTCTTCTTTCTGTTTTAGGCGAATCTGCACTTGCCTTTGAAAACCAGAAGAATTTAGAGGAAAAAGAAGCTGCTGTGGTTTTGGCCAAAAATGAACAGCTTCGCGCCAATCTGCTTCGATCGATTTCTCATGATTTACGTACTCCGCTTACTTCTATTTCGGGAAACGCCAGCAATCTGCTCTCCAATGGGGATTTGTTTGACGCAAAGACCAAGGAACAGATGTATACCGATATCTATGATGACGCCATGTGGCTCATTAACCTGGTGGAAAATCTGCTGTCTGTCAGTCGGTTGGAAGAAGGACGGATGAACCTGCATGTATCTACGGAGTTGATGGATGAGGTGGTTGCGGAGGCCCTGCGTCATATTAACCGGAAGAGTGCGGAGTATCACCTGAAGGTGCAAAACAGTGAGGAATACCTTTTGGCGCAGATTGACGCAAAACTCATCGTTCAGGTTATTATCAATCTGGTGGATAATGCCATCAAGTACACTCCGCCAGGGTCCGAAATTGACATTGGGTGGAAACAAAAAGGAAGCTACATCTATATTTCCGTTGCAGATAACGGACCGGGAATCTCTGACAAAGACAAACCGCATATTTTTGATATGTTTTACAGTGCGTCCAATCAGATTGCGGATAGCCGCCGCAGCATGGGATTGGGTTTGGCATTGTGTAAATCCATTGTCAATGCACATGGAGGAGAAATCATGGTCACCGATCATTTGCCTCATGGATCCATTTTTACATTTTCTGTACCAGCCGGGGAGGTAGAACTGCATGAATAAACCTTTGATCTTAGTGGTTGAGGACGATACACCCGTTCGCAACTTAATTACTACAACATTAAAAGCCCATGATTACCGCTTTTTGACTGCGGCAAACGGAGAATCAGCTATTCTGGAGGCTTCCTCCCACAATCCGGAAATCATTTTGCTGGATTTGGGACTGCCGGACATGGATGGCGTGGAAGTCATCCACAAAGTTCGTTCCTGGTCCAATATGCCCATTATTGTAATCAGCGCCCGGAGTGAGGATACGGATAAAATTGATGCGCTGGATGCTGGTGCCGATGATTATCTGACCAAGCCCTTTTCTGTGGAAGAATTGCTTGCAAGACTGCGCGTGACACAGCGGCGCTTAGCCGCACTGCAGATTGGTTCTATCAATACAGATGCGGTTTTTACAAATGGCAAGTTAAAAGTGGATTACGCAGCTGGCTGTGCTTTTTTGGATGGGCAAGAGCTTCACTTAACCCCCAGTGAATACAAACTGCTGTGCCTACTTTGTAAAAATGTGGGCAAGGTGCTGACCCATACTTTCATTACCCAGCAGATTTGGGGAAGAAGCTGGGAAAATGATGTTGCCTCACTTCGCGTATTTATGGCTACCCTGCGTAAGAAATTGGAAAAAGAGCCGGGTTCTCCGCAATATATCCAGACCCATATCGGAGTCGGGTATCGCATGATGCGAGTAGAGCCATAAGAAACGTTAACTGATATAGAGGTTGGAAACAGACCTTTTGGAGAGTATAATCCAGAGGTATATAGTTTTCTATTATAACGCTAATATTCTAATGAAATGCTATATTATGCTGCCTGTTGTTTGAAATAATCAGGGCGCAAATACTATCATGGGAATGTGTTGTGAAAGGAATGCTCCTATGTGCTGAAATATATAATGAATTATTCTTTTGGCAAAAATGTTGCTCTCTGTGGTATCCCACTCTGCCAACCGCACGATCTCCGCTGTTCCAGCCTCAAAATCAAACGAAATCTCACCCCATTCGCCGTCGTTGTCCACCTGATACAGGTAGACAGCGGCGGCGATTTTCTTTTTGCGTTTGGTCTGAGATTTGCGTTTCAGCCGGATCATGTGAAGCACCCTGGCTTCTGTCAGCAAACAAGACAAATGCTCCACGGCTCTGCGGTAGGCCCGTTCTGCACCATTGGCTGTGCTGCCCTCAAAGAGGACTGCCAGTTCTTCAAAGGTCAGTCGGGTGTTGATGGGACTGACCCTACCACAGGTCATACAGATGGCGTTTTGCTTTTCCAAAAGTGTCTGCTCCCGGTAATTCAGCTTTTCAAACGCTTCCCGGACAGCTTCAGCCTGGATGCCGTTCCATAGAATCTCCGCATAGTCCCAATGGTCATCCCGACTGACATCCTCGCCGGTTTCTACGCTGTCCTCGTCCTGTATGGTTTGGTAAAGCGGAACACGGCTGCGATTTTGTTTGGCCAATGCCAAAAACTTTGCTGCGGTTTCTTCGGTACAACCGTTTTTCCGGGCATATTTCTGGATTGCTGCCTGTTCAGACTGACCGGATTGATTATAGAGCCAAGCAATCCCACGCACAGCTTTGTACTCATCCACATTTTCAAAGGAACCGGCCTCCTCCTGCATCCGGCAGGTCAAAAGAGTATTCCCGATAAAATGATGGGCATAGGTCAGAAAATCTGCTCCTTGTGTTGGATTGTACTCTCGGAGACAATCCAGCATGGCAAGCACACAGCCCATTTTATAATCCAAAAAGCGTTCCGGGTCATAGCGATCCAGCCCCTCCCGCAACAGGAAACGGCGAACACGACCATTAAGCCGGTTTTCATAGTGGTGCAGGAAAAAGGAAAACCAGCGCAAATTACGGCTCTGCACAGCCTTAATAATATAATCGTTCAGATTTTGATGGACAGGCGGTTCCGGGTCGAGCTGAAAGATGCGTTCCACTTCCCGCATGGTCAAGCCCTTGGGTTCCGTCAGAAAGCTGTATTTGGCACAGTGGCCAGACAATTCCCATGTCCACACTGCATCCATTTTCCCTCACCACCTTTCGGATGTTTCGTTGCTTATTTCTTTTGTGCGGCCTTCAAAAGTGCATCTTGGGTCATTTCCTGCTCATAGACAGTGCTGGCATAGCGCTGATCTGAAAGCGCACGGAACATCTTATCTTTTGCCAGCTTTTTCATAGTTGCTGCCGTTCCTCCATCCAGCTTTCCCCGGCGGGTATTTTGTAGGATGGTGTTCATACGGCGGGTATAAATCGCCTTAATGGGATGATCGTCTGCAAGCTCCCGCTGCTCCCGGCCTCTCAGATTGCCGATTTGTCGGCACGTCCGTCCCCGCTGGTCACCGGGTGCCAGCCCGCCGCAGTATTTGGTGTGCCGCGCGTCAATGGTAAGAAACCATCTACCGCAGATGGGGCATTTCTTAGGTGCATGGCCCACACAAAGCCCCTCAAACAGATCGGAACGGAACATTCCCACAAAGGAGACATAGTGCATCCGCTTGACCAACTGTGGCTCCGTCTTTCCAGGCCGAACGGCGGATACATACTGCACCGAAGCATTGGTTAGGGTCATCCAGGCCGGGTTATCCAGCGACAGAGTTGGCTCACCTTTGAAGAACTGTCCGAACATTGCAGCATAACCGTCCGGAGTACGGTCATAGTCTGGCTCATTCAAGCGCTCTGCAAATTTCGTCAGAGCCTCCTTGTATTGCCCCAGAGAATAGCTCAAATGCCCCAGCACCTGCGCTATTCGGACGAGCATGGTCGCCTTGCTATGCTGACCAGTCAATGCACAAATCAGCTGCTCCTGCTGCGTAAGCTGCAAATAGGCTTTTGCGTCCTCCATATATTCTTCGGAAAAGATGGCTGCAAGTTTTTGCTCAAAATAGCTTCGATTCGATCGGGAGAAGGGTGGTGTAACCTGCAAAAAGGAGATGATCTCGTCAGCGGCTTGCTGCACCTGCGGCAGCAGCTCCATATCCACGGAACCGGTGTTCATCCCCTGAAGCAGCTGGTTCAGCACATTGCAGGGAGTATTCAACTCTTCAATGGTACTGTCCGGGATGTTCAGCACCTCGCAGCCAATGGTTCCTGTGGGCATCGTACACCCCTCATAGGTTACGGTGTCCTGCCAGAAATCCAGCGACAAAACCGCATGGTTGATGATCTGATCCATCTTCTCCCTCCTGTCATGTTTTTTTATTTTCATAATAACACACAATTAAATTCTTGTCATGTTTTTTGAAAATGGCTTGTCATGCCATCAGTCTGTT
>CALESJ010000018.1 GCA_937907025.1 uncultured Faecalibacterium sp. | reverse complement strand
AGTTGCCGGCGGTGACGATGCCGTCCTTCTTGAAGGCGGGCTTCAGCTTGCCCAGAACTTCCATCGGGCTCAGGCGGGGGCCTTCATCGGTATCGAAGACGATGTCGCCCTTCTTATTCTTGATGGTGACGGGAACGATCTCGTCCTTGAAAGCGCCGGACTTGATGGCGGCGTCGGCCTTGACCTGGCTGTTGTAAGCAAACTCATCCAGCTGCTCACGGGTCAGGTGCCACTGTTCGGCAACGTTCTCGGCGGTGATGCCCATGTGGTAGTTGTTGAAAGCGTCCCACAGAGCGTCGTTGACCATGGTGTCGACCAGTTCGCTCTTGCCCATGGGATAGCCCATGCGGTAGCCGTAACGGCCCTTCATCATGGCGAAGGGAGCCATATCCATGTTCTCAGTGCCGCCCGCGACGACGATGTCAGCGTCGCCGGCTTCGATCATCTGAGCAGCCATGTTGACGCAGTTCAGGCCGGAGCCGCAGACCACGTTGACGGTGACAGCCGGGATGGTGACGGGCAGGCCGGCTTTCAGAGAGGCCTGACGAGCGACGTTCTGGCCCAGACCGGCCTGGATGACGCAGCCCATGTACACATGATCGACCTGCTCAGCGGTGATGCCGGCGCGGGCGATGGCTTCCTTGATGACGATGGAGCCCAGCTCAGCGGCGGGAACGTTGGACAGGGTGCCGCCGAACTTGCCGATGGCAGTACGGCAGGCGGACGCAATAACGATCTTCTTCATAATTTAGCAGCCTCCTGAAATTGGATTAAAATTCGATGGATAGCCTGTTTGGGGTTCTATTCCAACCGCCCCGAAAGGCGGATACGGACTTGTTTAAAAAGGTTCTACACATCGCCGCAGCGCTGTTTGGCCAGCAACGCGGCTTCCACATTGGGGGTGACGAACTTGGATACGTCCTGCCGGTAGTGGGCAGCTTCCTTCACGATGGTGCTGGACAGGTAGCTCCACTTGATGGAAGTGGCCAGGAACACCGTTTCGATACCGGGCAGCAGGGCGTGGTTGGTGTGTGCGAGCTGCATCTCGTTCTCAAAGTCGGTGACGGCACGCAGCCCCCGCACCATGACGGTGGCGCCGCATGCCTTGGCGAAGTTGACGGTCAGACCGTCAAAGCTGGCAACTTCCACGTTGGGAATGCCCTTGCAGCATTCCCGCAGCATCTCCACACGCTGCTCCACCGTGAAAAGCGGAGTCTTGGCGCTGTTGTTGAGCACCGCAACGATCAGTTTGTCGAACATGCGGGACGCGCGCTTGATGATGTCCAGATGACCGCGGGTCACCGGGTCGAAACTGCCGGGGTACATGGCTGTTGTCATTGATGGGCCTTCTTCTGTTTGGATTTGCCGCACGCTTGCTGTTAAAATTCTAACAGCTCCGGACGCAAATATAGCACCCGTCCCGTTACGGTCTGTCATACGGTGCATGATCGGCGTTTTCAAGGGGCGCCGGGCCGGGTCGCGGTGGCTGGGTGCGTGCGCTCAGGCGGGGTGCGGGGCACTCCGCGCTGATACCTTTATTTTTGCATGTTGTTAAGGTTTTGTCAATACCTGAACTTGTTCAAATTCAACGTCTTTTTCCGGTTCTTTTTGACTTTTTGTCCAAATTCCCCCATTTTCCTACCTATATTATGGGGATGCGGCACAACATTCTTTGGCAAAATGGGCGAATTTTTCGCTTTTGTCCCCATTTCTCCGCAAACCGCCGACAAAATCCCCCAAAGGTCTTGACCGTCCGCCGGACAGGTGTTATTCTTTTAACAGATACTGCCTGTACCGCGGCAATTCCGCCCCGGCCTACACGGCTTTGTGATGATAAAACGAGGTGTTTTTTATGGTGAAGAGTTTTGACGAACTGATCTCCAAGGTCAAGGAATGCGGCAAGAAGACCATCGCGGTGGCTGCCGCCGAAGACGACGCCGTTCTGGAAGCTGTGGCCGAAGCCCACAAGCAGGGCATTGCCGACGCCATCCTGGTGGGCGACGAAGCCAAGATCCGTTCCATCGCCGCCGAGATGAACATGGACCTGTCCGACTACCGCATCATCAACGAGCCGGACAAGACCGCTGCCTCCCTGAAGGCTGTGAAGCTGGCCCATGACGGCGAAGCCGACATGTACATGAAGGGCCTGCTGGACACCAAGACTTTCCTGAAGAGCATTCTGGACAAGGAAGTGGGCCTGCGCACCGGCAAGACCCTGAGCCATGTGGCCGTGTTCCAGATCGAGGGCGTGGAGCAGCTGCTGTTCCTGTCCGACGTGGCTTTCATCACCTACCCCACCCTGGAAGACAAGGTCCACATCATCGAGAACACCGTGGAAGTGGCCCATGCCTGTGGCGTGGAATGCCCCAAGGTCGCGCCCCTGGCCGCTGTTGAGGTCGTGAACCCCAAGATGCCCTGCACCGTGGATGCCGACGAGCTGCGCAAGATGAGCGAAGAAGGCAAGATCACCGGCTGCGTGGTGGACGGTCCCCTGTCCATGGATATTGCCATTGACCCCGAAGCCGCTGCCCACAAGGGTGCCCAGGACCGTCCCGCCGCCGGCAAGGCCGACGTGCTGCTGTTCCCCGACATCCAGGCCGGCAACCTGGTCTACAAGACCCTGGTCCACACCGCCAAGTGCGAAAACGGCTGCATCCTGACCGGCACCAAGGTGCCCGCCATCCTGACCAGCCGCTCCGACTCCTTCAAGACCAAGGTCAATTCCATCGCTCTGGCTGCCGTGGTGGCCGCTGCCCTGAATAAGTGAACATTGATTTTGCGAGAACGGTACGAGAAGAATAACATTTGAAGAAGGAAGCGAGCTACCATGTCTATCAAGAGCCTTATCATCAATCCCGGTTCCACCTCCACCAAGATCGGCGTTTTTGAGGACGAAACCCTGCTGTTCGACAAGACCCTGCGTCACCCCACCGAAGAAATTGCCAAGTATGCCTCCATCATCGACCAGAAAGACTTCCGCAAGCAGATCATTCTGGACGCCCTGAAAGAGGACAACTGCGATATCCATTCCTTTGATGTCATCGTGGGCCGCGGCGGCCTGCTCAAGCCCATTCCGGGCGGCACTTATCCCGTCAGCGATGCCCTGCTGGCCGACCTGGTGGCCGGTGTGCAGGGCCAGCATGCCTCCAACCTGGGCGGCATCCTGGCCCGGGAGATCGGCGATGCCATCGGCAAGCCCTCCTACATCGTGGACCCCGTGGTCGTGGATGAGCTGACCGATGTGGCCCGTATCTCCGGTATGCCCGAACTGCCCCGCCGTAGCATCTTCCATGCCCTGAACCAGAAGGCCGTGGCCCGCCGCTACGCCAAGGAACACGGCACCACCTATGATGCCCTGAACCTCATCGTCATCCATATGGGCGGCGGCGTGTCCGTGGGCGCTCATTCCAAGGGCAAGGTCATCGACGTGAACAACATCCTGGACGGCGAAGGCTGCTTCAGCCCCGAGCGCGCCGGCACTGTGCCGGTGGGCGACCTGATCAAGATGTGCTTCTCCGGCAAGTACACCCAGAAGGAGATCTACAAGAAGATCTGCGGCAACGGCGGCTTCAACGCTTATCTGCACACCAACGATGCCCGTGAGGTGCAGAAGATGGTGGACGAAGGCAACGAGTACGCCAAGCTCATCCAGGACGCTTTCTACTATCAGATTTCCAAGGACGCCGGCGCCATGGCAGCCGTTCTGCACGGCAAGGTGGACCAGATCATCCTGACCGGCGGCATCGCCTACTCCCAGCTGACGGTGGACAAGCTCACCGAAAGCCTGGGCTGGATCGCCCCCATCACCGTGTATCCCGGCGAAGACGAACTGCTGGCCCTGGCCCAGGGCGCGCTGCGCGTCATGACCGGCGAAGAAGAACCCCAGACCTACTGATATCCCTTTTCTGTGCGCTTGACGGGCGCTGCCTCAGCGGTTATAATGAGTATTACCGCCGAGGTGTTGCGCAGCTGGTAGCGCGCCTGGTTTGGGACCAGGAGGCCGCAGGTTCGAGTCCTGTCACCTCGACCAAAAGCAGGCTGAAACGTATGTTTCAGCCTGCTTTTTTGTTTTGCCTTTTTGCCGCCGGGGGTGTTCGCGGCCTGCCCGCTGTGGTATGATGAGGGTGAATTGCATGCTGAGAGGGGTGTTCCGGTGAACCCGAACGAAACCATCCGCGCACGTCTGCGCCGTTGTGCCCTGCTGCCCCCCGAGGAGGCCGCCCGGGCCCTGCCCTCCCTTGCCGCTTCCGCACCGCGGGAGCCGGCCCGCCTGAAAAAAGACCGCCCCGCCACGGTGCTGCACTGCATCCGCCGGTCTTTCCTCAACCCGTTTTCGGTCATCCTGTTTGTGCTGGGGCTGATCTCCTTCGTGACCGACGTGCTTCTGCCCGCCGGATACCAGAAAAGCCCCACCACCGTCCTCATCATCTTTGTGATGCTGCTGGTCAGCGGGGTGGTACGTCTGGCCGAGGAACTGCGGGCCAAGCGGGTGGCGGACACCCTGTTCCGTCTGACCGACACCACCGTGACGGTGCGCCGGGGCGAAGACTGGGTGGAATGTGCCGCCGACAGCCTGCGGGTGGGGGATGTGGTCCGGCTGCACGCCGGGGACCGGGTCCCTGCCGACCTGCGCCTGACCGAAGCCGCCGACCTGTTTGTGTCCCAATCGGTCCTTACCGGGGAGAGCGCGGTGCTGGAAAAGACCGCCGAAGCCCTGACCGAAGTGCCGGACATTCTGGCCGATTACCGCAACATCCTGTTCTGCGGCACCACCGTCACCGGCGGCACCGGTACCGGCATTGTACTGGCGGTGGACGGGGACACGGTATATGGCGGCACGCCGGCGGCGGTACAGCGGCGGCGGGGATTTGCCCGGGGAGCCGGGTCCATCGCCCGGGTGCTCATCCGCTTTATGGTCATTCTGGTGCCGGTGGTCTTTGTGGCCAGCGGCCTGACCAAGGGCGACTGGCTGGAGGCTTTTCTGTTTGCGGTATCGGTGGCGGTGGGTCTGACCCCCGAACTGCTGCCCATGGTGGTCAACGCCTGCCTGGCCAAAGGCAGCTACACCATGGGCCAGAAGCAGACAGTGGTCAAGGACATTGACGCCATGCAGGCCCTGGGCTGCATGGATGTGCTGTGTGTGGACAAGACCGGCACCCTGACCGGGGACACCATCCGGCTGGAATACTACATGGATGTGCTGGGCAACGAGAGCCGCCGGGTGTTGGACCTGGCTTATCTGGCCAGCGTGTACCACACCGGTGTACCCAACCATCTGGACACCGCCATCCGTCGGGCACGGGAGATGCCCGGTCAGGCGGCGTATTACGACGAACTGGCCGCCGCCCACCCCAAGGTGGACGAACTGCCCTTTGATTCCGCCGCCCGCTCCTCCTGTGTGCTGCTGCGGGATGAGGAGCAGGATCTGCTGATCCTGAAAGGCAGCCTGGATGCGGTGGTGCCCCGCTGCAGCCGGGTGGAATACCGGGGGCAGGTGCTGGACATGGGCGCGGATGCCGCCGCCAGTGTACACGCCGTGGTGGACGAGATGCTGGAGGACGGCATGAAGGTCCTGGCTGTGGCCTGCAAGCACTGCCCCGCCGGAACGGTTCTGCAACCCCGGGAGGACGGCTTCACCCTGCTGGGGTATCTGGCCTTCTTCGACGCGCCCAAGCAGAGCGCGGCCAGCGCCGTGGCCAAGCTGCAGGAGCTGCGGGTGGGGGTCAAGGTGCTGAGCGGCGACCAGAAACAGGTGGCGCTGTCCATCTGCCGCCGCCTGGGCCTGGATACCTCCACCTGCCTGACCGGGGCCGAGCTGGAGGCCCTGACCGACAACGAGCGACCGGTGGTCATCGAAAAGACCTCGGTGTTTGCGGAACTTTCTCCACGGCAGAAGGCCTTTGTTGTGGAAAACTTGCAGGAGAACGGGCACACTGTGGGATTTCTGGGGGACGGCATGAACGATATGCCCGGTCTGCTGCGGGCGGATGTGGGCATCTCGGTGGAGAACGCCGCCGAGGCCGTGCGGGACGCCGCCAGTGTACTGCTGCTGAAAAAGGACCTGAATGTGCTGGAGGAAGGCATTCTGGAAGGGCGCCGGGCTTTTGCCAACATGACCAAATACATCCGCATCACCGCGTCCTCCAACTTCGGCAACATCTGCGCCATTGTGGCGGCCAGCGTGCTGCTGCCCTTCTTCCCCATGACCTCGGTGCAGCTGCTTCTGCTGAATCTGCTGTACGACCTGCTGTGCCTGGTGCTGCCCTGGGACAATGTGGACCCAGAGCTGCTGCGCCGCCCGCCCGAGTGGTCCGGCCGCACGCTGGGCCGGTTCATGACCTTCTTCGGGCCGCTGAGTTCGGTGTTTGACCTGCTGACTTTCGCTTTCCTGTATTTCATGCTCTGTCCCCGGATCTGCGGTGGGGCCTTCGGGGCCCTGAACGCCGCCGGGCAGGAACGGTTCATCGCCCTGTTCCAGACCGGGTGGTTCCTGGAATCCATGTGGACCCAGGTGCTGATTTTGCATCTGCTGCGCACCCGGCAGCTGCCGTTTCTCCGCAGTCGTCCGTCCCGGGCGGTGCTGGGGGTGACGCTGCTGGGCATCGTGCTGTATACCCTGCTGCCCCTGACCCCGCCGGGGCGCCTGCTGGGGCTGGTGCCCATGCCGCCCGTCTACCTGGGGTTCCTGGTGGCGGTGGTGGCCGGGTATCTGCTGGTGGTTTCGCTGGCCAAGACCGTATACATCCGCAAGTACCGCGACCTGAGCTGAAAGGAGGCAAACCCATGAAGACAAACATCGGATATGTGGATTTGGGCGCCTCGTTGACAGCCTGGCTGCGGGAACGGCTGCGCAGCGCGCCGGTGCAGGCCGTCGGGGCCGCCGACCTGGAGCAGGCCCTGGGCGCCCTGGCCGAAGGCCGCTGCCGCACCCTGATGTTGGAAATGGCCGACGACACTGCGCCCGCCACCCCGGACAGCGACGAGATCCGCTGCGGGGGGCTGTGCCTGTATCCCCGGGCCCGCCGGGTGGTCCGGGACGGGCAGGAGATCACCCTGACCCCCAAGGAATACGACATCCTGCTGTTCCTGGCCCGCAACCGGGGCGAGGTATTCACGAAAGAACAGATCTACCAGGCTGTATGGGACGGGGAATACCTGCTGGACGACAGCAACATCATGGCGTTCATCCGCAAGCTGCGCAAAAAGATTGAGCCAAACCCGGATGCGCCCCAGTACATCCTGACCATCTGGGGCATCGGGTACAAGCTCAACGACGCACTGTAACCACCGAAAAAAGAAAATTCTTGCCGCATCGCAAGGGAATCGCAAGGTTTTGACCATGGGATTTCCCTTGCGGTTTTTTATACTGATAGAGGGGCGGCAAGAAAGCCCGCCACCCCCGAATGTTCCACCCAAGGAGGTGAGAAAACCATGACCGCAGACGGAAGTCCGCGAAGTAAACGGCAAACCGTGTACCGCCGGGAAAGCGGCCATCGTTTTTCCCGCCGTATCCGGGGTTTGCCTTCCTGTTTTGCAAAGGAGGCATCAGAACATGAACAAGAAGAACCGTCGTATGGAAGTACGCCCGCCGCCCAGCGGGCCGTCATCCGGGATGAGGAGAACCGCCGCCTGCAGTTTGCAGCCACCCATCCCGTCAAGGAAGTCCTGCAGGCCCTGAACACCGGGCTGTGCGGGCTGGACCCCGAGCAGGTAACCGAAAGCCGCGCCAGCCACGGCGCCAACAAAGTCACCCGGGAGAAAAAGAAGTCCCTGCCCCGCCGCCTGGCGGAGGCCTTCATCAACCCGTTCACTGCCATCCTCATCATTCTGGCGGTGGTGTCCTCGGTCACCGATATGCTGCTGCCGTCCCTTTCCCTGTTCGGCAACAGCCCTGAGGACTTCGACTGCATGACCGTGGTCATCATTTTAACCATGGTCATCCTGTCCGGGACCCTGCGCTTCGTGCAGGAAAGCCGCAGCGGCAATGCCGCCGAAAAGCTGCTGGCCATGATCACCACCACCTGCACCGTCACCCGCCGGGGCGAAGGAAAAATCGAAATTCCGCTGGACGAGGTGGTGGCGGGGGACATCGTGCACCTGTCCGCCGGGGATATGCTGCCCGCCGACGTGCGCATCCTGGACGCCAAGGACCTGTTTGTGAGCCAGGCCAGCCTGACCGGGGAGAGCGAACCGGTGGAAAAGACCGCCGCCGTGGTTTCCCTGCAGGAATCCGTCACCGACCACACCAACATCGCCTTTATGGGCAGCAACGTCATCTCCGGCACCGCCACGGCGGTGGTGGTGGCGGTGGGCGACCACACCCTGTTCGGGTCCATGGCCTCTGCCGTGGCCGGGGAAGCGGTGGAAACCAGCTTTTCCCGCGGGGTCAACGCGGTGTCCTGGGTGCTGATTCGCTTTATGATGGTCATGGTACCGCTGGTGTTCGTCATCAACGGCATCACCAAAGGCGACTGGCTTTCGGCCTTCCTCTTCGGCATCTCCATCGCAGTGGGGCTCACGCCGGAGATGCTGCCTATGATCGTGACCACCTGCCTGGCCAAGGGCGCAGTGTCCATGAGCAAGAAGCAGACCATCGTCAAGAATCTGAACTCCATCCAGAACTTCGGCGCCATGGACATCCTGTGCACCGACAAGACCGGCACCCTGACCCAGGACAAGGTGGTGCTGGAATACCACCTGAACGTGAACGGCGAGGACGACCGCCGGGTGCTGCGCCACGCTTATCTGAACAGCTATTTCCAGACCGGGTACAAGAACCTGATGGACCTGGCCATCATCCAGAAGACCGAGGAGGAGGAAGCCGCCGACCCGACGCTGGTGGACCTGTCCGAACAGTACGAAAAGGTGGACGAGATTCCCTTCGACTTTGCCCGGCGCCGACTGACCACCGTGGTGCGGGACCGCACCGGCAAGACCCAGATGGTGACCAAGGGCGCCGTGGAGGAGATGCTGTCCATCTGCACCTTCGCGGAGGTGGGCGGAGAAGTGGCCCCCATGACCGCCGACCTGCGCCGCCGCATTCTGGACACGGTGGACGGGCTGAACGACAAGGGGTTCCGGGTGCTGGCCATTGCCCAGAAGAGCAACCCCGCCCCGGCCGGTGCCTTTGGCGTGCAGGATGAGGACGGCATGGTGCTGATGGGCTATCTGGCTTTCCTGGACCCGCCCAAGGAATCCACCGCTGCGGCCATCCAGGCGCTGAAAGACCACGGCGTGACCACCAAGATCCTGACCGGCGACAACGACAAGGTGACCCGGACCATCTGCAAGCAGGTGGGGCTGAAGGTGCGCAACATGGTGCTGGGGTCCGACCTGGAATACATGAGCGATGCCGAGCTGGCCCAGGTGGCCGAGGACACCGACGTGTTCGCCAAGCTGACCCCCGACCAGAAAGCCCGGGTGGTGACGGTCCTGCGGGAGAACGGCCACACGGTGGGATTCATGGGGGACGGCATCAACGACGCGGCCGCCATGAAATCCGCGGACATCGGCATCTCGGTGGACACCGCCGTGGACGTGGCCAAGGAATCGGCGGACATCATCCTGCTGGAAAAGGACCTGATGGTGCTGGAAGAAGGCATTGTGGAAGGGCGCAAGACCTACGCCAACATGATCAAGTACATCAAGATGACGGCCAGCTCCAACTTCGGCAACATGTTCTCGGTGCTGGCGGCGTCGGCCCTGCTCCCCTTCCTGCCCATGGAAAGCCTGCATCTGATCTTCCTGAACCTGATCTACGACCTGTCCTGCACCGCCATTCCCTGGGATAACGTGGATGAGGAGTTCCTCCGGGTGCCCCGCAAGTGGGACGCTTCCAGCGTGGGCAACTTCATGCTCTGGCTGGGCCCCACCAGCTCCATCTTTGACTTCACCACCTACATCTTCCTGTATTTCGTCTTCTGCCCCCTGTTTGTTTCCCACGGGGTGCTGTTCAACGATCTGGCCAACCATTTCAGCGGCGCCGAGCTGGCCCATATGCAGGCTTCCTACATTGCCATGTTCCAGGCCGGCTGGTTTGTGGAATCCATGTGGAGCCAGACCCTGGTCATCCACATGATCCGCACCCCCAAGCTGCCGTTCCTGGAAAGCCATGCTTCGGCGCCGGTCACGCTGCTGACCTTTACCGGCATTGCCGTGCTGACCGTCATTCCCTTTACCGGGTTCGGGCATCTGCTGGGCTTTGTGGCCCTACCCATGGCCTACTTTGTGTATCTGATCCCCTGCATCCTGCTGTACATGGTCCTGGCCACCAGCCTGAAAAAGGCGTATGTGCGCCACTACAAAGAATTGCTGTAAAATGAGGGCATTCCCATGAAATGGACGGAACTGTGGCTCCGGCTGTTCGGCACCACCGAACTGTTCGGCCTGAATATGGGGTTCTGGGTGGCCCTGGCGGTGGTAGCCGCCGTGGTGATCGCCATGAATCTCCTGTTCTGGGGTATGGAGCCGAAAAAATAAAGAAAACAAGAGGGCACGGTCCTTTCGGACCGTGCCCTCTTGTTATATGGGGAAAGAAGAATTACAGCTGGCTCTTGTACAGCTCGGCGATCTCCTCCACGCTGGTGTCGCGGGGGTTGCCCGGGCAGCAGGCGTCGGCAAAGGCAGATTCGGACAGGAAGGGAATGTCCTCTTCCTTCAGGATGCCGTGCAGGTTGGCGGGAATGCCCACGTCAGCGGAAAGCTTCTTGACGGCGGCGATGGTGGCGTCAGCGGCCTCGGCATCGCTCATGGCGTCGATGCCCTCCACGCCCATGGCCTTGCCCACGGCGCGATAGCGCTCGCCGGCCACGCTCTTGTTGTATTCCAGGCCCACCGGCAGCAGGATGGCGCAGGCCACACCGTGGGGGGTATCATACAGGGCGGACAGGCCGTGGGCCATGCTGTGGACCACGCCCAGACCCACGTTGGAGAAGCCCATGCCGGCAATGTACTGGCCCAGGGCCATGCCCTCGCGGCCTTCCGGGGTGTTCTGCACGGCGCCGCGCAGGTTCTCGGAAATCAGGCGGATGGCTTCCAGATGGAACATATCGGAGATGGTGCAGTGGCCCTTGGTGATGTAGCCCTCAATGGCATGGGTCAGGGCGTCCATGCCGGTGGCGGCAGTCAGGCCCTTGGGCATGGAGGCCATCATGTCGGGGTCGACCACGGCCACTTCGGGAATGTCGTTGGTATCCACGCAGACGAACTTGCGCTTCTTCTCCACGTCGGTGATGACGTAGTTGATGGTGACTTCGGCTGCGGTGCCGGCGGTGGTGGGCACGGCGATGGTGAAGACCGCATGCTTCTTGGTGGGAGCCACGCCCTCCAGGCTGCGCACATCGGCAAATTCAGGGTTGTTGATGATGATGCCGATGGCCTTTGCGGTGTCCATGGAGGAGCCGCCGCCGATGGTCACGATGCAATCGGCTTCCGCCTTCTTGAAGGCTTCCACACCGTCCTGCACGTTCTGGATGGTGGGGTTGGGCTTGATCTCGCTGTACACGGAGTAGGCGAAACCGGCCGCATCCAGCAGGTCGGTGACCTTCTTGGTGACGCCGAACTTGATCAGGTCGGGGTCAGAGCAGACGAAAGCCTTCTTGTAGCCGCGGGAGGTCAGCTCGGGGACAATGTTTTCGATGGCGCCGTGGCCATGGTAGGAAATGGTATTCAGAACAATGCGGGAAACCATGGGGAATCTCTCCTTTTTCTTGATTTGTATTCTTGCAGCGAGGGGTGGCCGCTGCCGCTGACAAAGGCTTCTGCCGGAAACCGGCAGGGGCATTTATGGTTTAATTATACCATGTCCTTCTGATGTGTGCACCATGTGTGGACAGCAAATTTTACGCCTTTCTTTTGGTGATTTTGGCTCTTGACAAGCCAAACCGGGCGCTGAAAATTCCGGCCTTTCCGTTTCATTTTTTTGACAGATGTTCAATATTGTATATGGTTTTTGCCCTCCGCCCGTATTAAGATAGTAGTACGATCCGGAAGATTCGGGCTGTTTTTTAACTTGAAACCGGGAGGATTTTTCTGCCATGGAAGAAAAGAAGCCGAAAACCGGCGGGCTGGAAAAGATCGCGACCTTTATTGTGGATAAGCGCAACCTGTTTTTCCTGCTGTATGCGCTGGCGCTGATCTTCAGCATCGTGGCGTCGGGCTGGGTCAAGGTGGAGAACGACATCACCACCTACCTGCCCGCCGACACCGAAACCCGCCAGGGGCTCACCGTCATGAACGACAACTTCACCACCTTCGGCACCGCACGGGTGATGGTTTCCAACGTGGATTACGCCACCGCCCAGGAGCTGGCCCACACCATTGAGGATGTGGACGGGGTGTACAGCGTGGAGTTTGACGACACCGCCGACCATTACAAGCAGGCTTCGGCCCTGTACTCGGTGACTTTTGACGGCACCGCCACCGACGACATCAGCCTGCAGGCCCTGGACGGCATCGACGAGGCCTTGTCCGGGTATGATGCCTATGTGGACACCGAGGTGGGGCAGGATATGTCCGCCGACCTGGCCAGCGAGATGGGGGTCATTCTGGTCATTGCCGCGGTCATCATCGTGGTGGTGCTGACCCTGACCTCCCGCTCCTACGCCGAGGTTCCGGTACTGATTCTGACCTTCGGCGCCGCCGCCATCCTGAACATGGGCACCAACTTCCTGTGCGGGACCATCTCCTTCATCTCCAACTCGGTGACGGTGATCCTGCAGCTGGCGCTGGCCATCGACTATGCCATCATCCTGTGCCACCGCTTCTCCGACGAACACGAAACCAAGGACACCCGGGAAGCCTGCATTGCCGCCTTGTCCAAGGCCATCCCGGAGATCAGCTCCTCCTCCCTGACCACCATTTCCGGTCTGGGCGCCCTGGCCTTCATGCACTTCGGCATCGGGCGGGACATGGCCACCGTCCTCATCAAGGCCATTCTGTTCAGTCTGCTGTCAGTGTTCACCCTCATGCCCGGGCTGCTGATGGTCTTCAGCAAGAAAATCGACGCCACCCGACACCGCAAGCTCATCCCCCACATCACCTTTTTGGGCAAGTTCGACGTGGCCACCCGGTACATTGTGCCGCCGGTGTTCGCGGTGGTGGTGGTCATCGCCGCCGTGCTGGCCAACCGGTGCCCCTACTGTTACAGCTTCACCGATCTGGTGACGGCCAAACAGAGTGAAAGCCAGATTGCCCACCAGAAGATCAAGAACACCTTTGACAACAACAACATGGTGGCTGTCATTGTGCCCAAGGGCAACTATGACGCCGAGCGGCAGATCCTGCAGCAGCTGGAGGACTGCCCGGAGGTGAAGTCCGCCCAGGGGCTGGCCAACACCGAAGCCCAGGACGGCTACATGCTGGCCGATGCCGTGACCCCGCGCCAGCTTTCGGAGATTGCGGGCATCGACTACGAGGCAGCGGAGGCCCTGTATGTGGCCTATGCCGTGGACCAGAACCAGTACGGCAGCGTACTGAACGGCATCGGGGATTACAAGGTGCCGCTGTTTGACATGTTCATGTTCCTGCAGGATGAGATGAAAGAGGGCAACATCACCCTGGAGGGGGACATGCAGGACACCCTGGACGACCTGTTCGACCAGCTGAACTGGGCGCAGGTCCAGCTGCAGAGCGACAAGTACAGCCGGATGGTGGTATACCTGAACCTGCCGGAAGAAAGCGATGAAACCATGGCTTTCCTGGACACCATGCACAGCATCATCGGGCAGTATTACAGCGGCGACTACTATGTGGTGGGCAACTCTACCAACGTGAAGGACCTGTCCAGTTCCTTCATCCAGGACAACATGCTCATCAGCATTCTTTCGGCCCTGTTCGTGGTGCTGATCCTGCTGTTCACCTTCAAGTCGGTGGGTCTGCCCATCCTGCTGATCCTGGTCATTCAGGGCAGTATCTGGATCAACTTCTCGGTGCCCACCCTGGCCGACCAGCCTTTATATTTCCTGGGCTACCTCATCGTCAACGCCATCCAGATGGGCGCCAATATCGACTACGCCATCGTTATCTCCAGCCATTACTCCGACCTGAAAAAGGAAATGCCCATCCAGCAGGCCATAATTGCCGCCCTGAACGAAGCGTTCCCCACCATCTTCACCTCCGGCACCATTCTGGCCGTGTCCGGCGTGCTGATCGGCGCAATGACCACCAACCCGGTCATTGCGGCCATCGGCACCTGCCTGGGCCGCGGCACCGTGATCTCCATTGTGCTGGTGCTGGCGGTCCTGCCCCAGATTCTGCTGGTGGGTGATTCCATTGTGGAGCGCACCAGCTTTGCCATGAAAGCCCCCATCGACCTGTCCCGCATCAACCGCTCTGCCAGCGGCAGCATGCGGGTGAGCGGCCGGGTGCGCGGGTATGTGAACGGTGTAATTGACGCCGAGATCAAGGGCACCCTGAACGGCACCCTGAAAGCCTCGGTAACTTCCGGCACCACCATCGAGCCCGCCGAGCCGGACTACTACCTGCCCCAGGAAGTGGCCGACGCCGAAGTCTGGGCCCAGAACTATACCGAAGGGGAGGAAGTATGATGACCAAGACAGTGAAACGGGGCCTCTGTTCCCTGCTGAGCGCCGCCCTGCTGGTCTGTTGCGTGCCGGTGGGTGCCCTGGCCGAAGAAGAGCCCGGCATCATCCATCTGACCAGCGCCGACGACCTGATTCAGCTGGCCGCGGACTGCCGCCTGGACAGCTGGAGCCGGGGCAAGACCGTCTATCTGGATGCCGATATTGACCTGAGCGGCACCGATTTCGGCGGCATTCCCAGCTTCGGCGGCCTGTGGGACGGCCAGAACCACACCATCAGCGGCCTGACCCTGACCGCCGACGGCAGCGTGCAGGGACTGTTCCGCTACATCCAGACCGACGCCACTGTGCGGGCCACCACCCTGCAAGGCACGGTCCAGCCGGGCGGGTCCCGGGCCGAGGTGGGCGGCTTTGCCGGGGAGAACGCCGGCACCATCGAGAACTGCCGGTTCGACGGCACCGTGTCCGGCACCACCCAGGTGGGCGGCATGGCAGGCGTGAACACCGCCGACGGCGTCATCAGCGGATGCACGGTCAGCGGCAGCGTGTACGGTGACCACTTCATCGGCGGCATGACCGGCCGCAACGACGGCGTGGTGACCGGCTGTACCAACCTGGCCTCCGTGAACACCACCGTGAGCCAGAACGAGGTGGACCTGGAAGACCTGACCGTGGAGGACTTGCTCAAGACCGAGCGCGCCGCCGACATTACCGACATCGGCGGCATGGCGGGCAGTTCTGCCGGGGTCATCCGGGCCTGCGTGAACCGGGGCGATGTGGGATACGACCACATCGGCTACAACGTGGGCGGCATTGCAGGCAGCCAGACCGGCTACATCGAAGGCTGTGTAAACTACGGCACCGTCCACGCCCGCAAAGAGGGCGGCGGCATTGTGGGCCAGATGGAGCCTTCCAGCATTTTGCAGTACAGCGCCGACACCCTGCAGAAATTGCAGGGCGAACTGAACACCCTGCAGGGGCTGATGAACAAAGCCACCCAGGATGCGTCGGCTTCCTCCAGCGAGCTGACCGGACGGCTGAGTCAGCTGCAAAGCCAGGTGGACACCGCCCGCACGGCGGTCAGCAATCTTCTGGACCAGCTGGCCAACGGCATCAGCATCGGCACCCAGGAGATCACCCTCACCGACCTGACCAAGCTGCCCGGCAACAGCACCACCAACGGTGATACTTCGCTGGGCATCGGCAGCAGCCCTACTCCGACCCCCACCGAAGTACCGGATGCAACGCCGGCCCCCTCGGCGGAACCGACGCCCACACCCACGCCGGAAGCATCGCCGGAGCCCCAGCCCGGTGAGGTGCCTTCCCCCGATGAATCCACAACACCTTCCCCCGATGCCACCGAGATTCCGGAAGCACCCGCAGATCCGGAGGCCCCTGCCGAACCGGCCGACCGCAGCGCTGCCGTTCACGGTGCCCCCACTCTTGACATGGACGGCGACTTGCAGCACGATGGCTCCCTGACAGTGGACGGCCAGCTTTCCCTGACTGTGCCCAGCCTGGATGTGACCGGCAGCGACCAGATCACCGCCGCCCGCAACAGCCTGAACGGCAGTCTGGCCTCTCTGGCCGACGGCGTGGGCAGCCTGAACACCGACACCGGCGACCACACCCAGGCCCTGATTCAGGACATCCAGGCCATCACCGACCAGCTGAACGTCATCGGCAACACCCTGCTGGGCGCTGCCGAACCCGACACCAACGCCGACCTGTTCCAGGATGTTTCGGACAGCGACACCGATAGCGATACCGAAGGCAAGGTGTTCAACTGCCGCAACGAGGGCAGCGTGAACGCCGACATCAACGCAGGCGGCATCACCGGCGCCATGGCCCGGGAGAACGACCTGGACCCGGAGGACGACACGAAAATTTCCGGCAGCAGCTCCCTGAATGTGACCTACAAGACCCGCATCGTCATCCGGGACTGTGAGAACGCCGGCAGCGTACAGGCCAAGAAAGAATGTGCCGGCGGCATCGTGGGCAGCATGGACATGGGCACCGTGATGAACAGCCGGAACTATGCAGACCTGGGCACCGCCGACACCGACTATGTGGGCGGCATTGCCGGGCGCAGCCGGAGCGCTGTCCGTGACTGTGCCGCCAAGTGCCGCCTGGAAGGCGACGAATATGTGGGCGGCATCACGGGCAGCGGCTATACCGTGACCGGGTGCCGGTCCCTGGTGCTGGCTTCCGGCACCGAGTGGGTGGGCGCCATTGCGGGTGCCCTGGAAAGCGACAGCCTGACCGATGCCTTGCAGGATACCGACAGCGAGCAGAGCGGCAACTACTTTGTGAGCGATACCCTGGGCGGCATTGGCGGCGTGAGCTACGCCGGGCAGGCCGAACCTCTGGCCTTTGCCGATTTTGCCGCCCTGACCGAGCAGGAAGGGCTGCCCGAAGCCTTCCGCACCATTGTGCTGACCTTCCGGGCAGACGGCGCGGTGCTGACCACCGAAACGGTGGATTACGGCGGCAATTTTGATCTGAACAACGCCCCGGCCATCCCGCCCAAGGACGGCTGCACCGCCGCCTGGCCTGACTTTACCACCGAAAACATCCGGTTCGACCAGGTCATTGACGCGGTGTATACACCGCTGACCACCGTGGTTTCCAGTGCCGAGCAGCGGGACGACGGCCGGGCCGTACTGCTGGCCGAGGGCAGTTTCCGCCCCGGAGAGCTGGCTCTGACCGCCAGCGATGCCGCGCCCCTGGTTGCCGGGCAGCACACCGAAAGCTGGCAGTTCACCCTGCCGGAAAGCGCCGGCAGTTCCTGGCAGCTGCACTACCTGCCCCAGCAGAAGAACACCAAGGTGTATCTGCGCGCCGCCGACGGCAGCTGGCGCTGTGCCGATACCACCGAGGATGGTAGCTATCTGGTGTTCACCGCCCTACCCGGGGAGGACACCCTGGCCGCCGTGGTACAGCCGGAAGTACCGCTTCCGGCGCTGGCCGTGGGCATCGCCGCGGTGGTGCTCCTGCTGGTGGCGGCCGGGCTGGCCCGGCGCCGCCGGAAAGCCCGCAGCGGGCAATAAACCGCCAACAGAAAACGGGAGAGCGAAGTTTCGCTCTCCCGTTTTTTCGGGTTTTATTCGGTTTCGGGGATTGTCCCGTTGTACAGGTCCAGGGCTGCTACCTCGCCCACCACAATGATGGCCGGGGCTTCCACCCCCGCCTGCCGGGTGGCAGCGGCAATCTCGCACAGCGGTGCCCGCACGGCGGCCCGGTGGGCGGCGTTTCCGCCGCTGATGACGGCGGCCGGGGTGTCCCCTGCCATGCCGCCCGCCTGCAGGTCACGGGCGATGATCTCCAGCCGCTGCAAGCCCATGAGAAAGACCAGCGTGCCTTCCAGCGCCGCATACCAGCGGTAGTCCAGTTCTTCCTCCGCTTTGGTGTGGGCGGTGATGATGTGGACCTCCCGGCTCAGTCCCCGATGGGTAACGGGTATGCCCGCCTCCCCGGGAATGGCAATGGCCGAGGAAATGCCGGGCACCACCTCAAAGTCGATGCCCGCCTGCCGCAGGGCCAGGGCTTCCTCCCCGCCCCGCCCGAAGACGAAGGGGTCGCCGCCCTTGAGCCGCACCACCTGGTGGCCGGCCCGGGCCAGCTCGATGAGTTTGGCGTTGATCTCCCCCTGGGGCGCGGCGTGGTGACCGCTGCGCTTGCCCATGTAGAAGGTCTGGGCATCGGGGGGCAGTTCGTCCAGCAGGCTGTCGTCGATAAGGTCATCGTACACCAGAGCGGTGCACTGCCGCAGCAGCCGCAGCCCCCGCACGGTGATCAGGTCAGCCTTGCCGCACCCGGCCCCCACCAGCGCCACATGGCCGGACGGACGTGCGGCGGCATCGTCGGCAGGCACGGCCAGCTCCCGCTCAAAGGCGGCGCGGAACCGGGCAGCCCGCTCGTGTTCGTCGGGGACCTGGGCTTTCAGGGTGGGGCGCAGGGCTTCCAGCCGGTCCAGCGCCGCGCCGAAATGGGGCGGCAGAATGCTCTCGATGCGCTCCTTCAGCCACACCGCCGCCGTGGGGCTGGCCCCGCCGGTGGAGATGCCCACCGACAGCCGTCCCCGCCGCACCAGCGCCGGGAACAGGAATCCGCAGGCCGCCGGGTCATCCACCACATTCACCGGGATGCGCTGTTCCCGGCACAGGGCGGAAATTTTGTGGTTGAGGGAAGTGTCATCGGTAGCCGCAATGACCAGGACCGGCGGCCCCTGCAGATCGCTTTCCGCAAAGGGACGGCGGCAGAAGGTCAGACCCGGCAGCGCCGCCAGTTCGGGGGCGATCTCCGGGGCCACCACCGTGATGCGGGGTCCGTAGGGCCGCAGTTTTTCCGCTTTGCGCAGCGCCACCGTGCCACCGCCCGCGATCAGGACGGGCGCGTCCCGCAGCTGTATAAACATGGGGAACCAGGGCATTTAACCTTCCTCCTTCCGGGGCAGTTCACAGTAATACCGCCATCCGTCGGCGGTTTTGGTGCGGCCCTGCCGGATGGCAAACACCGTTTCCAGCACGCCGCTGTCATAGATTTCTTCCGGGGTGCCGCTGTGCACCAGCAGGCCGTTTTCCAACACCGCCAGACGGTCGGCACCGCCCATGGCCAGGGGCAGGTCGTGCAGCACCAGCACCACCGCCCGGCCGCCTTCCGCCAGCCGGTGGGCCATCTCCATGACCCCCAGCTGGTGGGCAATATCCAGAAAGGTAGTGGGCTCATCCATGAGGACGGTGGGCGTCTGCTGGGCAATGGCCATGGCCAGATAGACTTTCTGCCGCTGGCCGCCGCTGAGCTCGTTCATAGGGCGGTCGGCCAGGTCGGCGGCGTCCGCTTCCTCCAGCGCCTGCCGCACGATGGCCTTGTCTTCCGGCCGGTAGTGCCGGGGATAGGACAGATGGGGGAACCGCCCGTGCAGCACCATCCGCTTGGCGGTGATATTGGGGGTGGTGCGGGTCTGGGACAAAAAGGCCGCCTGCTGGGCCACCTGCCGGGGCGAAAGCCCGGTCAGGGGCGCACCGTCGTACAAGACCTGTCCCCCGGTGCAGGGCAAAAGCCCCAGGGCCGTGCGCAGCAGGGTACTTTTGCCGCTGCCGTTGGGCCCGATAAGCGCCAACACCTCTCCGGGGCGGAAAGTCAGGTCCACCCCGCGCAGTACCGGGCGTTTATGGTACCCGGCCTGCACATGCTGCAATTCAATCATGGGTGCGGCCTCCTCTCTGGCGGACCAGCAGCCACAGGAAGAACGGCCCGCCCAGAATGCTCAGGATGGTGCCCACCGGCAGCTCAAAGGGAGCCACCACCGTGCGGGCCACCAGGTCGCACAGGGTCATGAGCGCCGCCCCGCCCAGAGCGGAGCAGAGAACCAGGGGACGGCTCTCCTCCCCCACCACCGAGCGCACCGCATGGGGCACCAGCAGGCCCACAAAGCCAACCAGACCGCAGAAGCTGACCGCCGCCCCGGCCAGGGCCGCTGCCAGGGTCAGAAACAACAGGCGGGTGGGCCGCACCGAAAGTCCCAGGCTCTGGGCTGTTTCAGGGCCCAGGGCCAGCACATCCAGCAGGCCGGACAGGGACAGGGTCAATATCAGGCTGACCGCAATGAGGGCCGCCGCCGGGCCCAGCCGGGCCATGGTGACCCCCGCCAGACCGCCGATGCGGAAATCGGTGTAGCCGATGAGGGCATCGGGAAAGATGGTGGTCACCGCGTCGATGAGGGCGGTAAAGATGCTGGAAATGGCCACGCCGGCCAGCACCAGGGTGATGCGGGAGGCACCGGTGGTTTCGGCAAAGAGCAGCACCAGCAGCACCCCCACCATGGCGCCGCCGAAAGCCGCCAGCGGCCGTACGGCGGCCATGGGGGCGATGGCACAGCTGATGGTGACGGCCAGCCCGGCCCCGGCGTTGACGCCGATGATATGGGGCGCCGCCAGGGGGTTGCCCAGCACCGTCTGGATGATAACGCCGGACACGGCCAGCGCCGCCCCGGCCAGCAGGCTACCGCAGGTGCGGGGCAGCCGGGAGTACAGCACCACCCGGGCGGACACATCGGCGGGGTCGTTGGTGAACAGGGCCCGCACCACCTGGGCGGGGGAAATTTCCACCGCGCCGATGCACAGGCTGAGCACCGCCAGCAGCAGGGTCAGAACCGCCAGAAACAGGGCGGCCGCTGCCGGATGCTTACGCAGCCGGATACAGGATATCCGCCAACTGTTCATAGGCTTGCCCCCAACGTGCGTTCGGTTTCAGGTTGTACAAGGTCGGGTCCATCACATAGCAGCGGCCCTCTTGCACGGCCCGCAGGCTGCTCCAGGCCGGGTTGCTGCGCAGGGTCTGGTCGGCCACCCCTTCGGCCACCGAGGGGTCGGAGGTCTGGTAGATGAGGAAGATATAATCCGGGTCCTCCTGCATGATGACCTCCATGCTCAGGTCCTCCAGCAGGGAGTCGTCCCGGTCGGCAATGTTGACGCAGCCCAGCGCCGCCAGCATCTCGCCCAGGACGTTGTCCTGGCTGTTCTTGACCTTGCAGCCGGAACTGGACACCCGGATGTACAAGACGGAAGGCTGGCTGCCGTCCGCCCGGGCGATGGCTTCATCCACCTGGGCCTGCACGTCGGTGCCGTTGGTCTTGTAGGATTCGGTGTCACCGGTGATCTGGGTGCAGCGGTCCAGCATGCTCAGATAGTCCTCAAAGGTGCTGACCTCAAAGTAGGCGGCCGGAATGCCCATCTCCTCAAAGGTGGGCATGAGTTCCAGGTCCAGCTCGGTGTTGCAGCTGGCCACGATGAAGTCCGGTTCCGCCGCAATGAGGGTTTCCAGGCTGATGTCCTTGGTGTCGCCCAGGTTGACCACGTTGTCCAGCGGCAGATAATCGAAGTAGGTCCAGGCATCGTTGGCGGTGGCCACCAGGCTGTCCTCCCCGCCTGCCAGGCACCACACATCCGCAAAGCTGCCGATGAGCACCGCCACCCGCTGGGGGTTATCCACGGTGACGCTGCGGCCCAGGTCATCCACGATGGTCACGGCGCCGGTACTGCTTTCGGCCGTGGCGGCGGACTGGGGCGTCTGGACAGCGGTTTCGGCGCTTTCGGCGGTCTGGGCGGTGCTGGTGCCCGGCGTGCAGCCGGCCAGCAGGGCCAGCGCCAGAGTGGATGCAAGAAGTTTTTTCATGTGTTGTTCCTTTCCCGATTGCAGATAAAATTGTTCCCCTCTTGACCGAAAAAAGCCGGGCCGCCCGGCGTTGAGGGTACACCACGCCCCTGCTGCTTTGTTACAGGCAAGCAGAGGATCGTTTTAAAGCCCTTTTCCGTCTTGCGGTCCGGCAGATCCGTATATGCTTTTTCCGGTTTTTGCTGTGCTGCGGCTTTTCTGCGGTTTAGCAGGTGGCGCCGCCCACCACGGTCTTCTTCAGCGCCGCTTCCTTGTCCATGGGCGCGGTGAGGAGCTTGTCCTGGACATAATCGAAGCCCAGGCGCTCGATGGTATCGGCGAAGCGCTCGCCGGTGATGCCTTCATTGCGGAAGAACAGGATGGCGCGTTCCACAATATCCAGCACTTCCTCCTCGGAGGTAAAGATCTTGTCCAGGGCATGGCCATGGGCGATCTTCTTGCCCCAGCGGCCGCCGATGTAGATCTTGTAGCCGTCCACGAAGTCCTCGGTGACGCCGAAGGGGCACTTGCCCTTGCAGCGGCCGCAGTGGTTGCAGGCGTTGGGGTCGATGTTCAGCACACCGTTCTCCAGCTTGGCCACATGGATGGGGCAGTTCTTTTCCACCTGGCAGACCTTGCAGTTGCGGCACTTGGACGGGTCGATCATGGGCACGCGCTGGCCCACGATGCCCAAGTCGTTCAGGTCGGGCTTGACGCAGTTGTTCGGGCAGCCGCCCACGGCGATCTTGAACTTGTGGGGCAGGGTCACGTTGTGGTAGCCCACATAGAAGCGTTCATGCAGCTTTTCGCTCAGGCCGAAGGAATCCAGCAGGCCGTACTGGCAGGTGGTACCCTTGCAGGAAACCACCGGGCGCACCAGAGAGCCGGTGCCGCCGGTGCGCAGGCCCGCCTGCTGCAGGAAGTCCATCAGATCCTCCAGGTCGGCGTAATGTACGCCCTGGATCTCCAGGGTCAGACGGGTGGTCATGGTGACTTCACCGGAGCCGTACTTCTCGGCGGCTTCGGTGATGGCCCGCTGCTCCTCGGCCGTGATCTTGCCGTTGCGGGTGATGACGCGGACGTTGAACACATCCGGGTAACGCTTGTCCTGCAGGCAGCCCAGGCCCTTGACCCGCTTGATTTCCTCAGGGGTCAGCGTGCCCTTGACGGGGCCGGCCTTGACCTTGTTGAAATAGGCGCCGCCTTCCAGCACGCGGGTGTTGGTGTAGCCGAAGCTCTTCAGGCGGTTCTGCAGGAAGTAGCCGCGCTTGCCCTTAGCGCAGACCAGCAGCAGCTTGGCGTCCTTGTCCAGACCCTCGATGGGGCCGGTGGCCTGGGACAGGTTGACCCAGCGGGCGCCGGGGATCTTGGGTTCCGGCTGCACGTCGATGACCTGATAGCCCTCGGCCGCACCGGCGGCATACTCGGCAGGGGTGAAGGTTTCGAACGCGCCGGAGAGCTTGTTTTCCAGAATGTAGCAGGCTTGCACGAAGGGATGGATGGCGGTGGAGAAAGGCGGCGCATAGGCAAAGTCCAGGGTGTTGAAGCTTTCCAGCGTGGCACCCAGGGAGATACCGGTAACGGCGATGTCCACCATCTTGTCCACGGCGCCGGCACCCAGGACCTGGATGCCCAGCAGCTTGTGGGTGGTCTTGTCGGCAATGAGCTTGGTCACGAAGCTGTCGGCACCCGGATAGTAGTGGGCCTTGTCATCGGTAACACAAATCACGGTGACGGGATCGAAGCCGGCGTCCTTGGCCTGGGCTTCGGTCAGGCCGGTGCGGCCGGCGTTGAGGGTGGGCAGCAGGCGGACCACGCCGGTGCCCAGGCAGCCGCCGTACAGACTCTCATGGCCGGAAAGGTTGCGGGCCAGGCAGCGGCCGGTGATGTTGGCGGTGGAGCCCATGGCGGACCACTGGGGTGCACCGGTCAGGGCATTGAACACCATGGCACAGTCGCCCACGGCGTACACATCGGGCAGGTTGGTCTGCTGCTTGTTGTCCACCTTGATGGTGCCCTTGAACATATCCAGGCCGCTGTTGGCCAGGAACGCGGTGGCCGGGCGGATACCGATGGCCAGCACGACCATATCGGCGGGGATGGAGCCGGCGTCGGTGGTGATGCCGGTGGCCTTATCGGTGCCGGTGATGCCCTGCAGGGCGGTGCCGGTCATGATGCGCATGCCGGCTTCCTGCAGCTTGCGCTTGACGTAGCCGGCCATTTCGGGGTCAAAGATGTTGGGCATGAGCTGGTTGGCCATATCCACCACCGTGACCGAAACGCCCTTGGCCATCAGGTTTTCGGCCACTTCCAGGCCGATGAAACCACCGCCCACGACCACGGCACGGCGGCAGGCGTTCTTGTCCACATAATCACGGGCAGCAATGGCGTCGTCCGGGGTGCGCATCTTGAACACGCCGGGCAGCGCAGTGCCGGGCACGTTAGGCACAAAAGGCTCGGCGCCCACGGCCAGGATCAGCTTGTCATAGCTCTCGGTGTGGTCGGCACCGGTGTCGATGGCACGCACGGTCACGGTCTTGGCAGCGGCATCCACTGCCACAGCCTCCTGGCCGGTGTGCACCTGTACCCGGGTGAGCCCGGCATACTTCTGGGGGGTGTTGACGATCAGGCCTTCCCGGGTGGGAATATCGCCGCCCAGGTAGTAGGGCAGGCCGCAGCCCGCATAGGAGATGTCCTGGCCCTTGGTGTAGATGACAACCTCGGCATCCGGCTGTTCCCGCTTGAGCTTGGCAGCAGCCTTGGTGCCGGCGGCCACGCCGCCGATAACAACAACTTTCATGTAAACCTCCTGCCCGGGGGTGGCGCAGCGCCCCCGCTGATTCCGAATCGGAGTGCAATACCGGGCATACCCCGGCATTTTATGTCACATTTATCATACCGCAAACAGGAAAAAAACACAAATAAATTCCGATTATACCCAAATAAATTCCGATTATATTGAAAGGAAAATCTTGTTTTGCCGATACATTCCCGATACATGGCCCCGGTATGCTGGGTAACATCCAAAAGAAAACTTCCGGCGTACTGCCGTTGCAGAAAGGAAAGGGATTGTTATGAGCAACCAATCTGCCGCCAAACGGAACCTGGCCAGCCTGGCTTTTCTGGTATTTTCGGTGATCCTGCTTTTTGCCCTGCTTACCGGGCGCCCGGTGCGGCGCACCCGGGTGGTGGACCTGACCTGCAGCACCGAAACCGCCGGATGGTACGAAGAAACCGAAGCCGGCAGCGGAGAGTGGGTTTATCACAACGCCTGAAATGACAGAGAGAGGGGACACCGTTTTGGTGTCCCCTCTCTCTGTTTTGTGCGAAATGCCGCTGTGCGGCAGTAAGGTCGGATTACAGCAGTCCGGCCACCTGGGGCAGACCCAGGCTGATGAACGGCACATAGGTCACCAGCAGCAGGCCCACCAGAATGGCCACATAGTAGGCCAGCATATAGGGCATGACCTTGGACAGGCTGGAACGGCCCACCTTGATGGCCACAAACAGGGTGTTGCCCACGGGCGGGGTGATGTTGCCGATGCACAGGTTGTACACTAGGATCAGGCCGAACTGCACCGGGTCCATGCCAAAGGTCTTGACGATGGGCAGGAACAGCGGGGTGAAGATGAGGATGGCAGGGGTAACGTCCATGAAGGTACCGGCCACCAGCAGGATCACATTCATGATGAGCAGGATCAGGATGGGGTTGGTGGTCACACCCAGCAGCGCCTCGGAGATGGCCTGCGGGATCTGGGTGAAGGCCATGACCCAGCCCAGAATGTTGGACACGCCGATGAGGAAGACGACCATGCCGCTCATCTTGGCGCTTTCCACCACGATGTTCCAGAAGGACTTGAGGGTGATGTTGCGGTAGCAGATGCCCAGGATCAGGGCGTAGACCACAGCGATGGCAGAGCCTTCGGTGGCGGTGAAGATGCCGCCGACAATGCCGCCGATGACCACCACGATCAGGGACAGGCTGGGCAGGGCGGCCAGGGTGGCGCGGCCCAGGTTCTTCCAGTCATACTTGCCGGGGGTGCCTTTGTAGCCCTTCTTTTTGGCGATGATGACCGCCACGACCATACAGGCGATGGCCCAGATGATGCCGGGCACATAGCCGGCCAGGAACAGCGCGGCCACCGAGGTGCCGCCTGCGGCCAGGGAGTAAGTGATCAGGGCGTTGGACGGGGGAATCAGCAGGCCGGAGGGGGCGGAAGCACCGTTGGTGGCGGCGCACAGGGCCTTGTCGTAGCCCTGCTCCTCCTCCCCTTCCTCCACCATGCTGCCCACGGCAGCGGCGGCGGCGGAAGCGGAGCCGGAGATGGCACCGAACAGGGCGTTGGCGCCCACGTTGGTGACCAGCAGCGCACCGGGCAGCTTGCCCAGCAGCGCCATGACGAAGTCAACCAGCCGTTTGGCAATGCCGCCCTGGTTCATCAAGTTGCCGGCCAGGATAAAGAACGGAATGGCGGTCAGGCTGAATTTGCTCATGCCCACGAAGATACGCTGGGCGCCGGTGACCACCGAAATATCCAGGGGAACGGTCTGCAGAATGGCAATCAGCGAGGAAATGCCGATGGCGTAGGAGATAGGCACGCCCACGACCAGAAGCACCGCCAGCGCAACAACGATGATAATCAAAGACTGAATGGCCATGTCTTACGCCTCCTTCTTTTCTTCGGTCCCGCCCTTGCAGATATCCACGATATTCAGGACGGTATAAATCATGTTGAGCACACCGCACAGAGGCATGACCACATAGAACACACCCACGGCCACGCCCAGGGACGAGGTCATCTGGCCCATGGCCAGCTGAGAAATCTCAATGCCGCCGTACACCAGGATGATGCCCGAGAAGGCAAAGGCGATGAGTTCACCGAAGACATTCAGGGCTTTCTGCACCGGCAGGCTCATGCGGTCCACCAGGATGGGAATATTCATATGGCCGCGCTCCCCGGTAATGAGGGAGGCCCCCAGCAGGCTGGCCCAGGCGAACAGATAGGAAACCAGCTCCTCCGACCAGGAGGACGGGTTCTGCAAGACGTAACGGGTAAAGACCTGCCAGCAGGTCAGCAGGACCATGGCGATAAAGCTGACGCCGGCCAGCACGTTCAGCGCCTTGGTCAGCACATTTCTCAGGGCTTTCATCCTTCAGCACCTCCCTCGGTATCGGTGGGATACTGCTCGTTGTAGGCCTGGATGGCATCATAGATGGGCTTCAGGTCCGGGTACTTTTCGAGCATTTCCTCGTGCATGGGCTCGCAGGCTTCCTGGAAAGGCTTGGTGTCCGGGTACAGGAACTGCACGCCCTGCTCATTCTGGGCGCGGTCCTTGGCTTCCTCCACGGCAGTGCCCCATTCTTCCCGCTGGACCTGGTTGACCAGCTCGAAGCCTTCATCAAAGATGGCCCGCTCCTCGTCGCTCAGTCCGTCCAGGAAGTCCACGTTGCCGATGAGGATGTCGGGGATCATCTGGTGCATATCGTAGGAATAGTACTTGCACACGTCGCCGTGGCCGTTATCGGTCAGGGCCAGTTCGTTGTTCTCGGCGCCGTCAATGATCTTGGACTGCAGCGCCGTGTACACGTCACCGAAGCCCATGGGGGTGGCAGAACCGCCCAGCAGGTTCATCATTTCCACGTTGGTGGGCGACTGCTGCACGCGGATCTTCAGGCCCTTCAGGTCGGCAGGGCTTTCGATGGGGGTGTTTACGGTGTAGAAATTGCGGGTGCCCGCATCCAGCCAGGTCACGGCCTCGAAACCGGCCTGCTTGGTGGATTCAAAGATGGGGCCGGTGATGTTCTCATCATCCATGGCGGCATGGTACGCCGTGCTGGACGCGAACAGATACGGCAGGTTGAACAGGGTGTAGTTGTCGCTGAAAGTTTCCAGCAGAGAGTTGGACGCCACGCAGAAGTTGATGGCGCCGGTCTGGGTCAGCTGGACCATCTCATTCTGGGAACCCAGCAGCTCACTGGGGAAGACTTCTACATCATACTTGTCCCCCAGCTTGCTCTCGATGAATTCCTCAAATTTCACCAGCGCAATGTGGGTGGGATGGTTGGTGGACTGGTTGTGGCCGATGCGGATGATCTGCCGGCCGTCCGAACCGGAGGCGCCTCCGCATCCGGCCAGCAGCCCCAGGGACATCACGGATGCCAGCAACAGGGATGCTGCGCGAATACTCTTTTTCATAAGCTCCGCCCTTCTTTCCATAGCTAGTTTTGAACAAGGACCCTGCGGATGCAGGCGAATTCCGGCCATGTACCTCCTGTTTCTGCCGGTGGAACTTTTTGCCCCGCACCATAAAACGGGCGGCGGCACCCGTGACGGTACCGCCGCCGTTTTTTCGTACAAGGTCCGAACGCCGCACAGCTTGTCCGGCGAACTTCATACTTAAACCTTATCATACAATTTACGCGCTGTCCAGCCGAAAAGTGGCTAAAAATGCGATTTGTTTTTTGTATGTCATTTTTGTATCCGCCGGGTATAAAAGGACTGCATTCAGTTTTTTATCTTGTTCTGACGGGGTTTGTACGCTATACTGAAAATAGAGTGAACGCTTCAGACTGGGAGGTTTTGGCAATGCGCATCGTCACCCTCATCGAGAACACCCCGGGCGCCGAGGGCTGCGCCCACGAACACGGGTTGAGCCTGTATGTGCAGACGTCCCGGCACCGTCTTGTGCTGGACACCGGCGCTACCGGTGCCTTTGCGGACAACGCCGCCGCGGTGGGCATCGACCTGACCACTGTGGACACGGTGGTGCTCAGCCACGGGCACTACGACCACGCAGGCGGGCTGCTGCGCATGGCACAGCTGGCCCCGGGCGCCCCCATCTGGATGCAGCGGGGCGCCGGGCGGGATTTTTACCACGGGGAGAAGTACATCGGCATGGACAAGGCCATTCTTGCCCTGCCCCAGGTCCGCTTTGTAGACGGGGACCTGCGCCTGGATGAGGAGCTGGTTCTGTTCAGCGGCATCACCGGGCGGCGGTACTGGCCGCAGAGCAACCTGGCTCTGCGGGTGGTGGAAAACGGTGTGCCGGTGCAGGACGATTTTTCCCATGAGCAATGCCTGGTGGTGGAAGCCGACGGCAAGCGGGTGCTGTTGTCCGGCTGTGCCCACAACGGCATCCTGAACATCCTGGACCGGTACGCGGAGATTTTCGGCGGGGACCCGGATGTGGTCATCAGCGGCTTTCACATGAAAAAGGGCACCGACTACACCCCCGAAGAATGGCAGGTCATTGAAGACACCGCCCGCGCCCTGCTGAAACACAAAAGCCTGTTTTACACCGGGCACTGCACCGGCCGCCCCGCCCAGGAGCGGATGCAGGAAATCATGGGCGACCGTCTGCGCGCCCTGCACAGCGGGGTGGAGCTGACGCTGTAACGTTCTGTAATATGGAAAGGACCCCGTCCTCCGGCAGGCAGCCGGTGAACGGGGTCCTTTCTGTTTCAGTAAACGGAGAGTTTTACAGAATGTCGATATGTTCGCCGTTGAGGGCCTTGTTCATGCTGCGCACGGCGCAGAACTTGCCGCACATGGAGCAGGTGTCCTCGTGTTCGGGGGAGCGGTCCGCCCGGATGGCCTTAGCGGTTTCGGGGTCCAGGGCGCAGGCCCACTGGGCTTCCCAGTCCAGGGCACGGCGGGCATCCCCCATCTTGTCGTCCATCTCCCGGGCACCGCGCACGCCCTTGGCAATGTCGGCGGCGTGGGCGGCGATCTTGCTGGCGATGATACCCTGCTTCACGTCCTCCACATTGGGCAGGGCCAGGTGCTCGGCGGGGGTGACATAGCACAGGAAAGCCGCGCCGTTCATGGCCGCAATGGCCCCGCCGATGGCGGCGGTGATGTGGTCGTAGCCGGGCGCGATATCGGTGACCAGAGGACCCAGCACATAGAAGGGAGCGCCCATGCAGATGGACTGCTGCACCTTCATGTTGGCGGCGATCTGGTCCATGGGCACATGGCCGGGGCCTTCCACCATGACCTGCACGTCCTTCTCCCAGGCGCGCTTGGTCAGCTCACCCAGGCGGACCAGCTCTTCGATCTGGCAGACATCGGTGGCATCGGCCAGGCAGCCGGGACGGCAGGCGTCCCCCAGGGAGATGGTCACATCGTATTCCCGGCAGATGTCCAGGATCTCGTCGAAATACTCATAGAAGGGGTTTTCCTGGCCGGTCATGCACATCCAGGCAAAGACCAGGGACCCACCGCGGGAAACGATGTTCATCTTGCGCTTGTGCTTGCGGATCTGGTCGATGGTCTTGCGGGTGATGCCGCAGTGCAGGGTGACGAAGTCCACGCCGTCCTGGGCATGCAGCCGCACCACGTCGATGAAGTCCTTGGCGCTCAGGGTATCCAGGTCCCGCTGGTAGTGGATGACGCTGTCATACACCGGCACGGTGCCGATCATGGCGGGGCATTCATGGGTCAGTTTCCGGCGGAAAGGCTGGGTGTTGCCGTGGCTGGACAGGTCCATGATGGCCTCACCGCCCAGTTTGACCGCCTCCATCACCTTCTGCATCTCCACGTCATAGTCCTTGCAGTCCCGGGAAACGCCCAGGTTCACGTTGATCTTGGTGCGCAGCATGGAGCCCACGCCTTCGGGGTCCAGGCAGGTGTGGTTCTTGTTGGCCGGGATGACCACCTTGCCCGAGGCCACCAGCGGCATCAGCTCTTCCACCGTCATGCGTTCCTTTTTGGCCACGACCTCCATCTGCGGGGTCACGATGCCCTTGCGCGCCGCCTCCATCTGGGTGGCATAGTTCCGTTCGCTCATGATATAACACTCCTTTTGTATTCAGACCGATTCCTCGGCAAAAAATCCCTGCAGGGTCCAGGCATGGTTCATGGGTCCGCTCCCCTGCCCCAGGTCCAGCATGGCAGACAAGGCGCCGGAAATGTACGCCTTGGCTCGTTCCACCGATTCCGGCAAGGTAAATTCTTTGGCCAGATTGGCGGCAATGGCGCTGGACAGGGTGCAGCCGGTGCCGTGGGTGTTGGGGTTCTGGATGCGGGCACCTTCAAACCACCGGAAGTTCCCATCGGCATACAGCAGGTCGTTGGCATCCTGCACACTGTGCCCGCCCTTGAGCAGGACAGCGCAGCCGTAGGTTTTTCCAATGGCTCTGGCCGCCGTTTCCATCTCGGTCCGGTCATGGATGGTGCACCCGCTCAACAGCTCCGCTTCGGGAATGTTGGGGGTCACCACCAGGGCCAGGGGCAGCAGCTCTTTGGTCAAAGTGTCCACCGCTTCGGGCCGGATGAGCCGTGCCCCGCTGGTGGCCACCATGACCGGGTCCACCACGATGTTTGGGGCGTGGTAGAACCGCAGCCTTTCGGCAATGGTGCGGATGAGTTCGGGGGAGGAAACCATCCCGATCTTGACAGCATCGGGGCGGATATCGGTAAATACCGCGTCCAGCTGCTGGGCAAGAAATTCCGGGGTGGTTTCCTGGATTGCCTGTACGCCGGTGGTGTTTTGGGCGGTCAAGGCGGTGATGGCCGTCATGGCAAAAACGCCGTTCATGGTCATCGTCTTGAGATCGGCCTGAATACCGGCGCCTCCGCTGGAATCGCTTCCGGCGATGGATAATGCTGTTTTCATGGAAAATACTCCCTTCTTTGCGCTTCTGCATTATCTTTTCTTAGGCGACAGAGAGTGGTGCCCCCGGTCTGCCGCCGCAGCGGGCTGCTTTTTTCAGCCGGTCCGCTGTCTTTACGGTCTATTTTTGGGTCATTTCTTCGGACAGGGCCCGCAGATGGCGGGCGGCAGCCTCAATATCATCGGCCCCGAACAGGGCCGAAACCACCGCCACGCCGTCCACCCCGGTGCCTTTGAGTTCCGAAATGTTGTGTGCGTTGATGCCGCCGATGGCCACCACCGGGATGTCCACGGCGTCGCAGATGGCTTTGAGTCCTTCGTGGGAGAGGGCGGTCACATCCTGCTTGGTGGAGGTGGCGAACACCGCCCCTACGCCCAGGTAGTCGGCCCCGTCAGCAGCGGCCTTGCGGGCTTCGGCCACGTTGTGGGCCGAAACGCCCACGATCAGGTCCCGCCCAGCGCGGCGGCGCACCTCGGCGGCAGGCATGTCGTCCTGCCCCACATGCACCCCGTCGGCCCCACAGGCCAGGGCAATGTCCAGATCATCATTGATGATGAAAGGCACCCCGCGGGCTTTGCAGAGAGCGGCGATCTGACGGGCCTCCGCCAGAAAAGCCTCCTTGTCCATCTGTTTTTCCCGCAGCTGCACGCAGGTGGCCCCGCCCCGGATGGCGGCTTCCACCTGTTCATACAGGGTCTGCCGCCCCACCCAGGCGCGGTCGGTGACGGCATACAGCCGCATGGCAGTGTTATCGAGTTTCACAGCGTTCTCCCTCCTCCAGCTGCTGGGGTGTCAGGTTGTACATGGCGTCGATGATATGCCCCCGCAGGGCAAAGTTGCCCTCCCCGGGGCGCAGATGCTGTTGGGCAATTTCCCCGCACAGACCCATGGCGCAGACGGCGGCGGCCGCCGCTTCCAGCGGGTGTTCGGGGCTGGCGGCCACGAAAGCCGCTGTCAAAGCGGAGAGCTGGCAGCCGGTGCCGGTGACCCGGCGCATCATGGCGCAGCCGTTGCGGATGCAGTAGGCCGTCTGTCCGTCCGCCACCAGGTCGATGGCCCCGCTGATTGCCACCACCGCCCCGGTGCGGCGGGACAATGCCCTGGCCAGAGCAATTACCCCGTCCAGCGTATCCTCGGTGATGACATCGGCGGCGTCGGCATCCACCCCGTGGACAGTGCCGCTGCCCCGGGCCAGGACCTTGATCTCGGACAGGTTGCCCCGGATGACCGCGATGCGCAGCGTTTCCAGCAATTGCCGGGCCGTACCGCTGCGCAGGGCCGAAACGCCCACCCCCACGGGGTCGAACACCACCGGATGGCCCAGCACGTTGGCCGCCCGCCCCGCATTGAGCAGGGCCGGCACGGTGCCGGTATGCAGGGTACCGATGTTCAGGTGCAGCCCCGCACAGACCCGCTGCACCTCGGCCACCTCGGCGGGGTCATCGGCCATGATGGGGGATGCCCCGCTGGCCAGCAGCAGGTTGGCGCAGTCGTTGGCGGTGACATAGTTGGTGATGTTGTGAATCAGCGGCGCTTTGCGGCGCACCGCTTCCAGATACGGTCCGAACATGAGATCTTCCTTATCTTGCCAGTTTTTTCTGCATGGTGCCCAGGGCGCCGGTGTTCTTCAGGCCATAGACCAGAGCCCCGGCGATGATGCTGCCGCCCACGGTGGAAACCAGGAAGGGCACGATGTAAGCATAAAAAGCGATATCGGCAGCGCTCTGCCCCATGAGCAGAATGGCCACCGGGTAGGCGCACAGACCGCCCAGGATGGAGGTGCCGAACACTTCCGCCACCAGGGTAAGGGGAATGTTCTTGCTGAGCCAGTAGGCCACGCCGCACAGCAGCGCGCCGAACATGCTGCCCGGGAAGGCCATCAGGCTGCCCAACCCCAGCAGATTGCGCAGCAGGCTGGCCACAAAAGCCACACCCACACCATACCAGGGCCCCAGCAGCACGGCGCACAGAATGTTGATCATGTGCTGCACGGGGGCACATTTGCTGCCGAACACAGGGAAGGAGAACATGCTGCCCACCACAGCCACGGCACAGAACACACCGGCCAGAGCCAGCTTTTGAATCTTGGCATTTTTCATGATTTGACGCTCCTTTTTGGTCATTTGCGGAAAACGGCCGGCACAGCGACACTTTCCCCGCAAGAGATTCCCGCGGGGGATTTTCCCGCGGCTCGCATGGAAATTGCGGTCGAGGCTTACTGGCCTCCTCTCACGCCGGAACACGGCTTCCCATCGCTGGCTGTACAAGGCACAGGGCGCTCCCCCTCTGCCCGCCGCAGTGCGCCGCGGACGCGCGTTTTCCACTTCCTTTCCCAAAAAGCAAACAAAAACGGGAGGCACCGTAGCGGTGCCTCCCGAAAAAAGTTCTTCTTCCACAACTTCCTACGACGGCATTATCCGCATCAGGTATAAGGGTCGAAGGTGTTTCCTTCCTCTCAGCCCGTCATCACGAGCTCCCCCGGTTTTCTGTTTGGGCCTATTATAGCCCCCCAAAACGGCGGCGTCAATGGTTTTTTCGCCCGGGAACGCCACCGACGTATTGCCCGCAGCCCCCGGATGTGCTACACTGGGGAAAGATTTTTTACGGTACGGCGCAGGTCAAGGGGGTATTTTGATGGGCCGGAGCAACAGCAAAAAAAATAAGAGCGGGCGGTGGCTTCTTGTGCCGGAACTGCTGCTGGCGGCGGTGATCCTGTTCTGTCTGGGCAAAATCGGCTATACCCTGTGGCAGTATCGCCAGGGGGCGGCCGGGTACGAGGCCATCCGTGCCCAGGTAACAGCCCCCGCCGACAGCTCAGACCCCGCCGCCCCGGCTGACGGGGTGGATTTTGCTTCCCTGCTGGCCCGGTATCCCGATGCCGTGGCCTGGCTGCGGTGTGATGGCACCGACCTGGATTATCCCGTCATGCAGGCCGCCGACAATGACTATTACCTGCGCCGCCTGCCCGACGGCACCTGGAACATGAGCGGTTCCCTGTTTCTGGATTACCGCTGCGCGGCGGATTTTTCCGATGCCGTTTCGGTCATATACGGCCACAACATGAACGACGGGTCCATGTTTGCCTGCCTGGAGAACTATAACGACCAAAGCTGGTTCGACGCCCATCCGGCGCTGGAACTGGCCACCCCGGAAGCTGACTGCACACTGCCGGTACTGTACGGGTTTGAGATTCCTGCCCAGGAATGGGTGGACCGGGAATTTGACACGCACCCCGGCGCGCTGACAGAGTACGCCGCCGCACACACCACCTTTACCGGAACAGTTGCCTGGGACGGCAGTTCTCCCCTGCTGGCACTGCTGACCTGCACCAGCCATGACGACCAGGTGCGGTATGTGGTCTTGTGCCAGCTGCAAACTTCCTAAATTGGACCAAAACAGGCCGGTGCCATTCGGGCATCGGCCTGCTTTTTATTTATGTTCTTTTCCGGCACGGACAGCCGCGGCCAGAACCAGGGCGGCACCGGCCGCCCCCAGAAGTACCACCCACAGCCACAGATGGGACAGGTCCGACGTGGCAGGCAGTGATCCTTCCTGTGGTGAAGTGACTGATGCCGTGGTGCCCTGCGGATTGCTGCCGGACGACATCACTTTTGACGGCAACCGGGTCGGTACCGGGCTTGCCGCTGGCGTAGCAGTGGGCCCTGGTGTGGCGGACGGCGCCGGTGTGGGCTTCAGGGTACTTTCGTTAGTGAAGAGGACGGCTGTACCACCCAGGGGCAGCGATACCTGTATTTCGTTGGTCTGCTGCGGGGCTTCGCCGTTGAGTTGTACGGTGGTACGGTAATTTTCCGTTTGTGTTTCCGCTATGGTACACAAAGTACCGGGGTCCAGCCCCTCGATGATCCGGCTTTCCCCGTGGCGCAGGGTCAGGGTGGCTTTGCCGTCGGCATCAAAATCCAGCCCGCCATACAGGCCGGTGAGAGGGGTGCCATCGGCGGCGGTGAGGGTCACGGTAAAGTCAAAATCCTTGTTTTTATCCCCCATGGCGCCGGTCACCCGCTTGGACAGTGTCAGGCGGGTGGGGTCATTGCGGTAGCGCACGATGGTGCTGCGGGAGAACAGGTTGCTGATATCCTGGTTTCCCAGGTCGATTTTCAGGTCCTGGTCGGTGCCGGCAGCGTAGTTCTGGGTCAGTTTCAGCCGGGACCAACCGGCTTCCACCGGAAAATAGACCGGACCGCCGGAGTCGGTGGGACCGTATTCAAGAATCTGGCTGTTTGTGTAATAGGAAAGGTCCAACGGCGGCAGGGCGGAAGGGGTCCACAGGGCCCAGTCGTCCCCGGTACCGGGGGTGTAGCTGCCGGCGGTATACAGAGCGGCCTTGATGTCGGTGAGAGTGGCGTTGATGTCGTCGGGCACGGCAAACTGCAGCATGCTGCGTACCACCTTGCCCACACCCCGCAGCACCGCCACATCATCGGCGGCGGTGCCGGCATCGGCATACACGCCGGTGTTGTCCACCACCACCGGCGTAAGCTGGGCCGAGGGTGCATAGCCGTCCGGTGCGGAAAGTTCTTTCAGGTAGTAGGTGCCGTCCGGCAGCACCGTCTTGGTGTTGGGGAAGGTCCCCGCGCCGTTCAGGGTGATGATGTCCCCCTTATCCTGGCTCAGGTTGGCGGTGGTCACCGTATCGTAAGGCTGGGCACCGGGATTCACCTGGCCGTCGGTGACATCGGCGGCCTTGTACAGGGCGAACTCTGCCCCCGTAAGGGTGGTGTCATCATCCGCCCCCACCTTCTGCACAAATATGTAATTCTTGATGTCCGGCACAAACAGCCGCACCGAGAATTCCCGCTGGAAACTGCCGTACTGGCTGGTGAGGTCATCGTTGAGGCGCACGGTGTTGGAGGCGTCGGCCCCGGCCAGGTTGGGAGCGCTGGTGCGGTAGAATCCCACCGTATACTGGGCGTTGTCCCCGCTGAGTTCCCCGTTGGTGGCCAGCACATAATAGTAGGTCAGAATGTCCCCGGGCAGGTTGTCGATGGTGGTTTTGTAGGCGCCGCTGCTGTCCAGGGTGAACAGGTACGGGTTGGCCCTGGCGGCGGTGAGCACATCCTGCATGGAGGTACCGGAAGAAACGTTCCAGCCGGTGATGGGGTCCCCGGATACCGGGTACCACTGGCTTTCGGTACTGCTGCCGCTGCCCGAAGCGTTCTGCCGCTTGAGCACCACCGCAAAGTAGGTGCCGGTATCGGCGGAATAGGTGGTGCCGGACAGGTCCTCGGGGTCTTCGGGCAGGGTGACCGTGACCATGGGGCTGGCGTAGGCGCCCGTATCCCAGGAGTTGGCCGAGAGCAGGGTGGCCAGTTCGGCGTATCCGGCAGGGAAATACAGTTCCATGGGCGGCGGCGAGCGGTAGCCCGCCGGTGTGACGCTTTCCACCAGGACAAACTTGCCGGTCTGCCCGGGGCCGCCGTACTCATTTTTCAGGTTGTTCAGGCTCAGCAGGGTACCGTCCGGGTTCTGGAACACAAAGTAGCCGTTGGCCCCGGTGGTGCCGGTGGCAATCAGGTCCTGCGGGTCGTAGGCGTAGTCCTCGTCGGCGTAGTACAGCCGGAATTCCGCCCCGGGCACCGGGTCCCCGATCTGGTCCACCTTGATCAGGTCGCTTTGGGGGATGGATACCAGGTTGAACTTGAGCTTCATGTTGGAATCGTAGTTGCCACGCTCCAGGTAGAAGAATTTCAGGGTGTGGTAGGTATCATCCGCAAAGGTATCGGACCCGGTGTTGGTCCAGGGCACCCCGGCGGCAATAAACTTATCCCGGATGGTACCGGCCTGGCTACCGTTGATGAACACCTGCCCGTTCTGGAAGTCGATCTTCAGCGAGGCTGCATCATGGATGCCGCCCAGGTCCCCCACCAGCACATCGTCGATGAACACCCACACATCATCGTCGCCGGTGAACTCATAGGTCACGGGGGTTCCCCCGGCCGTGCCGTCCACGGTGCCGTAGGGCTGCTGCACAAAGCGGGTGGTCATGGTGACGCCGAAATAGTGGTTGAGCGCCGGGTTGGTGGAGCGCAGGTTCCTGACCTGGCTGTACACATTGAAGGGGAAAAACTGCCCCGCCTGCCCGGAGGACCCGCCCGAAAGCACCCCGGGGGCATCGTACAGGACAAAGGAATTGGTGTCCTGGTCATACTGGGCAAAATTGAGCGCGCTGTCGTAGTAATAGTAGCCCTGATCGTCGATCTGCAGCAGGTCCCGCACCCCCGGGAAAGATGCCTTGCCCGGGTTGGCCTGGTTGGGGTTGAACAGGTAGTCCAGGGACTGGTCCCCCTGGCTGAGGATGGGATAATTGCCCTGCAGCAGGTCCTGCACGATGCCGGTGCGGGGTTTGGCGCTGCCGGTATAATCGTTGATGCCACCGTTGGGTGCGGTGGGGGCTTCTGCCGTGAACCGCAGCAGCTTGCCATGGTTGATGCCCTGGTCCATATCGGGCGGATTGGTGGTATCGGGGGCATCCCGGGTGGTGATCCAGTAATCAAACAGGTTGATGGTGGTTCCCACCGGGGATACCGCATCCGTAAGTACCGCATCCGACGCCAGAAGTTTCGGCGCCCCGTTGGCCGTCGGCCGGGACGTTTCAGAGCTTGCAGCGGGCGGTGCTGCGGCTGTTTCCCCGGTGGCGGCCGGAGCGGCACTCTCCCCCGTGGCTGTCCGGGCCGGGGCCGGGACCGGCAGCAGCAGACTGAGCAGTGCGGCCAGTCCCAGTGCACACAGCCGCCTGCCCCATTGTTTTGTATGTTTCCTCGTTTTCGCTCTCCACCTTCCGCTTGGTTTGGGCGGGGACAAGCCCGCCATGCCTGCTATTATAGCGGCGGCGGGGTGCGGATTGTGGCGGCATGTGTCGCGCCGGTCCGGGTTTTGGGCAAAAGGCCCCGGAAATGCAGAAATGCCGCAGCTTTCGCTGCGGCATTTCCGGTTATGGAAGGAAGGGAAACGCGATTATTCTTCGGGCTTGACCATACCCACCAGGTCGAACTTTTCGGTGGAGATGACCACATCGTAGTCATCCTTCGCCGGTTTGGGATACTTGACCCAGATGGTGCGGTCAGACAGGTTGTAATACCAGGCACAGTCGGCGGCGTCGAAGGCTTCCCGCACGATGGTGCGCTGCACCGGCTTGCCGTCCACCGTGA
>CALESJ010000017.1 GCA_937907025.1 uncultured Faecalibacterium sp. | reverse complement strand
CCCGCGCCGGTCTTCCACCAGGAACACGCCGTATTCCGTCCAGATGTCCGTGCCGTTCACCAGCACCAGTCCGCTCAGTATATTGCCCATATCACTTCACTTTTAGTCCGTCACGTATCATTTTCTTTATCACTTCCTTCAGCTCGCCCAGGTGTCCGGCGCTCACACCGGTGTTCTCGGCTATCCGGGCCAGATGCCCTTCAGCCGTGTCCATCTTCTCCACCACGCTTTCCAGCCGGTCATCCATGCTGCTCCAGTGCTGCAACCCGCTGGTGAACATGCCCTCCAGCTTCGTCCCCTGGTCCTGCGTCATGGCCGTAAAGCCGCCCGCTTTCGCACTCTGGCTGGTACCGCCGGCTTCGGTCTTGTCGTAGCCCGTGGCTGCCGCCAGGTTGTCACGCAGGGCAAGGGCTTCGTCCACATACTTCATGTACTCTTCAGTCAGCGCGTTCCGTTCCGCCTCGGTCAGTTCGTTGTCCTCCATGGCCTTGCCGAACTTCTCCCACCAGCCTTTCAGTTTTTCGCTGTACATCTCACCGATCTTGTTGCTCAGCATCGCCCGCATGAAGTACTCGGATATATCCTCTGCCGCATCCTTCGCGCCATACTTCATGTTCATCAGGTTGTCGATGAAGCTGCTGTACATACCGTCGAACGAAATGCCCGTCAGCCCTTCATACAGCTGGTCGGTCAGTTCCTCCAGCTTGCCGGCCTGCGCTATGTAGTCATCCAGTTTCTCGGTCAGTCGCCCGCCGTAACCGCCCTTGCCGGTGTTCTGTATCTGCGTCCACATGTCCACATTCGAACGCAGCGCCTTCATCTCCTCCGGACTCAGGCTCCACAGGTTCCCGTCCCACTGGCGGCCAATCTGTCCGCTCAGTTTGTCTATCTGTGCCTGGCTGAAACCGCCCCAGTAGTAGTTCCAGCTGTGGTGACTGCCGTGGTATCCGGCTTGTGCCATCGCCATCTGCAGGTAGTTCGAATTCGTTTCCTGCTGCATCTTGTACGCATCGCGGTAAGCCGCCACACTCTTTGTACCACGGCTCTGCTTGAGGGTGTCGGTCAGGTCCTCAATCGAGGTCTGCAGCATCTCGTTCCGGTTGGTCAGACGCTCCATGGTGGCTTGCACCTCCTTGGCATTGCTGCCGCTCCAGTTGATGATACCGCCCAGGCTGAACACCTGTTTCACCACACCGCCCAATGCCTTGATACCACCGGTCAGAATGCTCATCGGCCGCGTCAGGTCTATGCTCTCCAGCCCGTCCAGCGTCTGCCCCATACCATCCAGCCATTCGCCCATCCATTCGGGGGGATCGATGCCGAACTGCTCCACCAGCCCAAGCAGGTCTTCCGCAGCACCCACATATTCCTTCACCTGGCCCACACTGTTATGCAGGGAGTCCGTAGCTTCAGCCAAAGCCTTCTGCTTTGCGTTCCGCGCTGCATCCAGCGTAGCCTTGGCATTCTGTTGCTCGGCTTCCGTTCCTTCCCTGACGGCCTTGTTGTAGGCTTCCTGGGCTTCCTTGACTGACAAGGTCGTGGATTGCACCTGGGATATGGATGTTTTCAACGCTGTAAAAGGATTGCGTTCGTTCAGTTTCTTGTCGATAGAATCTATCGCACGTACCAGGTCTTTCAGACTGTCCGGCTTCAGATCCTTTTGTGTATCGATATATTCCTTCAGACGGGTACGGAGTGACTGCAGGCTTTCAGTGGATACCTTGTCAAGGTCTCCGAAGACGGATTCCCAGTCCAACCCTTCCTTCAGTTCCTCCATGTCCAGATCTGCCATCTTTTTCTTCAACTCCTCCTGAAGTGTTTTTTGTTCGCCTTCTGTCGCGGCTTCTGCAATGCGTTTTTCATACTCCTGCGTGATGGCCAGTTTCTTTTCCTCGTAGTTGCCATATTCCGACAGGTAATCTCGCATGGCTTCGGCTTCTTGTTCCTTTTCTTCCTCAAAGGTGGCAGCAAGAGCTACACTCCGGTTCTTGTCGTTGGAATCCCGGGCAGCAGCAAGGGCATCCGTCTGTTCCGGGGTCAATCCGTTTCCGCCGGTGGATATGCCGGCTTCCTTGTTCTCACGCTTCCAGTCGGCTTCCTGCCGGTTAATTTCTTCTTTTCTCGCTTTATAGTCATATTCGATTTGTGCCAGTTTCTTTTCGGTTCCGGCTTGCATGCGGTCTATCTCTTCCTTCCGGTTCTCGGCCTGCAGGGCGGCAAGATCCTGCGCCAGCCTGCGCTCTGTGGCAAGCCGTTGCTTGGCTTCCGCTTCCGGATTCTTCCCGGACTGTTCGGGGTCGGTATGTCCGCCGATATTTCCTTTTTTGGCTGCTTCTGCCGCTTTCTTTACCTCTTCCTCCGCTTTTTTCAGATAACCGTCGCGTTTGTTTTCGGCATTTTTCAACAGTATGTCATAAGCTTCCTGATCATGTTTCTTAATGGCAGCCTGTGCGTCATAGAACTGCCCGGATTCTGCCATGCTTGACTGCATGATATATTGTCCCCATTTCCCGAAAAAGCCCATGGCGCTTTCCGCCTCTTCCGGTTTCTGCGCCTTGATTTTATTCACCTCTTCATCGGCTTCTGCAGCTTTTTTTACAAGGTTCTGGACATTGGCCTGGTGCAGCAGAACCTGTACATAGTCCTCGCTCTTTTGGATAAGGGTATCATACCATTCGGAAAGTGTTTTATAATACCCGAAAGATTCCCCGTACTTGCGATTCAGTTCCTCTACCTTCGCCTTTTCCTGTTCCTTGCTGCCGGTGAAGTTCTTTATCTCGTCGATGACCGATTTCAGTTCGAAGCGGGTACGCACCATCTGGGCACGGCCGTCCTTCTCTATCTCGGTCATTTCCTTGAGTGATATGTTGAATTCATCCACGCCTTTTTTGGCACTGAACAGGTTTTTCGTCCAATCCCAGATTTCGTCACCGTACATTACCAGCAGCATGATGCCGGTGGTCATGGCCGTCTGCCAGGAAAAAAGTGAGGACAAGACCTGCTTCCATACCGGTGTGCCCTTCTTGCCTGACTTCTGCAGCTCATCGTATTCCTTGCGGGCACGGGCCAGTTCGTCCGTAAAAATCGGCAGGTTGTTGGATATGGCCAGAAAGAACATCTGCGGCCCCATTGCCAAGGAAGGCATTTCACGGGCCATCTGCTGGATGCTGTTATGAAGCCCGTTGAACTGGCGCTGTGCATTGGGCACGTCTGCAGGGGTGACCTGCACGGATTCCGATTCCTCCTGCAGCAGTTTCAGTTTGCCGCGCAATTCCTCAAGCTGCTTCTCCAGTGCATGGATCTGCGCGATATTGGCACTCTGGTCCAGATTGGGGGCAGCCGTCTCCCCGGCAAGGCGCAGCCTTTCCAGTTCAGCCTCCAGCAGTCTGACGGTATTACGCAGTTCCAGCGCCTCACGTTCGGCCTTGTTCATGCCGGGCGTGAGTTTGTCCTTCATCAAAAATTCAACTTCTACAGGTTTGCTCATTCCAGTTTGCTTTGAAAAAATCCTACTATATCGTTCGCTTCATCCTCGGCGCTG
>CALESJ010000016.1 GCA_937907025.1 uncultured Faecalibacterium sp. | reverse complement strand
ATAGCTTTCATTGTACGTCTTGCCTCCTTACTTCAGCAGCGCGCCGGAAATGACCATCATCAGGACTTCGCTGGTGCCTTCGTAGATCTCGGTGATCTTGGCATCGCGCATCATGCGCTCGATGGGGTAGTCACGGGTGTAGCCGTAACCGCCGAACAGCTGCAGGCAGCGGCGGGTCACGTCGCTGGCGGTGCGGGCGGCGATCAGCTTGGCCTCAGCAGCCTCCACGCTGTAACGGCCCTTTTCGCCGTTCATGATGGCCTGCTTCTTCTGAGCCGCGGCGTAGACCAGGTACTTGGCAGCGTCCACGCGGGCCTTCATCTCGGCCAGTTCGAACTGGGTGTTCTGGAAAGCGGAGATGGAGCGGCCGAACTGCTTACGTTCCTTGACGTAGGCGACGGTTTCATCAATGGCGCCCTCGGCAATGCCCAGAGCCTGGGCAGCGATGCCGATACGGCCGCCGTCCAGGGTGGCCATGGCCAGCTGGAAGCCCTTGCCCTTGACGCCCAGCAGACGATCCTTCGGGATGATGCAGTCTTCCATGATCAGTTCGCAGGTGGAAGAACCACGGATGCCCATCTTGTCTTCGGGCTTGCCGACCTTGAAGCCGGGGTCGGTGCGCTCCACGATGAAGGCAGAGATTTCCTTCTGCTTGCGGCCACGCTTGTCCAGCACAGTGCCGGTAACGGCGATGATGATGAAGACATTGGCGTAGCCGGAGTTGGTGATGAAGATCTTGGAGCCGTTCAGCTTCCAGTGGTCGCCTTCATCCACAGCGATGGTCTGCTGGCCCTGGGCGTCGGTGCCGGCGCCGGGTTCGGTCAGGCCGAAAGCGCCGAGCCATTCGCCGCTGCACAGCTTGGGCAGGTACTTGGCCTTCTGCTCGGGGGTGCCGTTCTCATAGATGGGAGCAGCGCACAGAGAGGTGTGGGCAGAGATGATGACGCCGGTGGTGGCACAGACCTTGCTCATTTCCTCAACGGCCATGACATAGGACAGCACGTCGCCGCCTGCACCGCCGTATTCTTTCGGGAAATAAACACCCAGCATACCCAGCTTGGCCATCTTCTGGACGGTTTCAACGGGGAAGTACTCTTCGGCGTCAACTTTCTTGGCCAGGGGCTTGACTTCATTTTCAGCAAATTCCTTGTACATTTTCTGTACCATCTGCTGCTGTTTGGACAGGGTAAAATCCATAGCGATAATCCTCCTTATGCAAACGAATTCCCCCGCCGCCATTGGAGGGGCGGGAGAAACTCGTCTTACTGTTTACAGGGCGTCGACCGGGGTCTTGGTGCGGTCAGCGTTGTAGACATAGAAGCCCTTGCCGGTCTTGCAGCCCAGGTTGCCGCCGCGGACCATCTTGCGGATCAGCGGGCAAGCGCGATACTTGCTGTCGCCGGTTTCCTTGTACAGGACGTCCATGATGGCCAGGCAGATATCCAGGCCGACGAAGTCGCCCAGTTCCAGGGGTCCCATGGGATGGTTGGCGCCCAGCTTCATGGCGGTATCGATGCCGGCGATGTCGGAAACGCCTTCCATCTTGATGAAGGCAGCTTCGTTGATCATGGGGATCAGGATGCGGTTGACCACGAAGCCGGCAGCCTCGTTGACCTGAACGGGGGTCTTGCCGATCTCGACGCTGATCTTCTTGATGGTTTCAACGGTTTCGGCGGGAGTGTTCACACCGGCGATGACCTCGATGAGCTTCATGCGGTCAGCAGGGTTGAAGAAGTGCATGCCGACCAGCGGACGGGACAGGCCCTTGCCGATCTCGGTGATGGACAGAGAAGAAGTGTTGGAAGCGAAAACGCATTCCGGCTTGCAGATCTTGTCCAGTTCGCCGAAGGTGGTCTGCTTGACCTTCATATCCTCGAAAGCGGCTTCCACGATCAGGTCGCAGTCAGCGCACAGGTCTTCCTTCAGGCCCGGGGTGATGGCAGCCATACGGCGGTCCACTTCAGCCTGGTCCAGCTTGCCCTTGGCAACCAGCTTGGCATAGCCCTTGGCGATCTTGTCCTTGCCGCCCTCGGCCCATTCCTGCTTGATGTCGCACAGCGCGACGGTGAAGTCTTCGCACTGAGCAAAAGCCTTTGCAATGCCCTGGCCCATGGTGCCAGCGCCAATAACGCCTACCTTCATAGTAGTAACCCTCCTGAAATTATTTGTGTATGTGAATCAGTTGTTGGTGAAAACCGGTTTGGGTTTCGGCTTTTCCTTGCTCAGGAAGCAGCCCATGCCCTCGACCTGGTCGTGGGTTTCGAAGCAGTCGCCAAAGAGCTTTTCTTCCACTTCCACAGCCTTCTCGATGGGCAGGGAGATGCCGTCGTTGATGGCCTTCTTGCAGTTGCGCACCGCGATGGGAGCGTTCTTGGCAATCTTGTTGGCCAGCTTCATGACGTTCTCCATCAGCTCGGCCTGCGGATACACCGCGTTGACCAGACCGATGCGCAGGGCCTCGTCCGCCTTGATGTTCAGAGCGGAGTAGACCATCTGCTTGGCCATGCCCATGCCCACCAGACGGGCCAGGCGCTGGGTGCCGCCGAAGCCGGGGGTGATGCCCAGGCCCACTTCGGGCTGACCGAAGACGGCGTTGTCGGAGCAGATGCGGATGTCGCAGCTCATGGCCAGCTCATTGCCGCCGCCCAGAGCGAAACCGTTGACCGCCGCGATGACGGGCAGCGGGAAATGCTCGATCATCAGGAAGATGTCGTTGCCCAGCTTGCCGAAAGCCTCGCCCTCGGCCTTGGTCATGGTGGACATGGAACCGATGTCCGCGCCCGCCACGAAGCTCTTGTCGCCGGCGCCGGTCAGAACCACGCAGCGCACGGTGTTCTGGTCGATGGCCTCAAAAGCAGCCTTCAGGTCGGCCAGAACTTCAGGATTCAGAGCGTTCAGGGCTTTGGGACGGTCGATGGTGACAACGGCCACAGCACCCTGGACTTCCGTATTCACAAAAGACATAGTGGATGTTCCTCCGTTCGTGAATTACATCTCGACGATGGTGGCGCAGCCCATGCCGCCGCCGATGCACAGGGTAGCCAGGCCCTTGTGAGCGCCGCGATGCTTCATGGCGTACAGCAGGGTGACCAGGATACGAGCACCGGAAGCGCCGACGGGATGGCCCAGAGCGATGGCGCCGCCATTGACGTTGACCTTGCTCATGTCGAATTCCAGGTCATGAGCAACGGCCAGGCTCTGTGCAGCGAAAGCCTCGTTGGCTTCGATGAGGTCCATATCGGCAACGGTCAGGCCGGTCTTGGCCATGACCTTGCGGGTAGCAGCGATGGGGCCGACACCCATGATGGAGGGATCAACGCCGCCCAGAGCGCCGGCAACCCAGGTAGCCATGGGGGTGATGCCCAGTTCCTTGGCCTTGTCTTCGCTCATGATGACCAGAGCAGCAGCGCCGTCGTTGATGGCGGAGGAGTTGCCGGCGGTGACGATGCCGTCCTTCTTGAAGGCGGGCTTCAGCTTGCCCAG
>CALESJ010000015.1 GCA_937907025.1 uncultured Faecalibacterium sp. | reverse complement strand
ACCACCCTGATGAGCGAGATGGCCAAGAGCGACGCGCCCACCCTGTTCCAGGTCAACGGCCCCATCGGCCTGGCCAACTGGAAGGATTACTGCTATGACCTGACCGGCAGCAAGATCGCCGGCGAGCTGACCAGCGATTCCTACGCCCTGAAGGATGGCGATGCCACCCTGGGCATCGGCTACGTCATCGAATCCTACGGCCTGATCACCAACAAGACCCTGCTGGAAAAGGCGGGCTACACCATCGACGACATCAAGAGCTTCGCCGACCTGAAGAAGGTGGCCGAGGACATCACCGCCCGCCAGGATGAGCTGGGCTTCGCGGCCTTCACCTCCGCCGGCATGGATTCTTCCTCCGACTGGCGCTACAAGACCCACCTGGCCAACCTGCCCATCTACTTTGAGTACAAGGATGAAGGCATCACCTCCACCGACGCCATCAAGGGCACCTACCTGGACAACTACAAGAACATCTTTGACCTGTACATCAACAATTCCACCTGCGCTCCCACCGAGCTGGCCGGCAAGACCGCTGACGACAGCCGCAACGAGTTCCTGGCCAACGAAGCCGTCTTCTATCAGAACGGCTCCTGGGAATACGTCAACCTGACCCAGGACGGCACCTTCACCGATGACGATCTGGCCATGACCCCCATCTACATCGGCGTGGGCGACGAAGCCAACCAGGGCCTGTGCACCGGCACCGAGAACTACTGGTGCGTCAACAAGGAAGCCCCCGAAGAAGACATCCAGGCTACGCTGGACTTCATCTACTGGTGCGTTTCCTCTGAGGAAGGCACCAAGGCCATGGCCGACGACATGGGCTTTGTCATCCCCTTCAAGAATGCACAGGAATCCACCAACATCTTCGTGAAGGAAGACCAGGAAATGACCGCTGAGGGCAAGGTGCCCGTGTCCTGGAACTTCACCACCATGCCTTCCGAAAACTGGAAGAACAACCTCGGCTCTGCCCTGACCGCCTACGCTGCCGGCACCGGCACCTGGGACGATGTGGTCACCGCCTTTGTGGATGGCTGGGCCACCGAAGCTGCGCTGAACGCAGGCTGATTGTACCGTCTGTGACGGAATACGCGTAAACCTTGCGGGAAGGGCGGGCGAACACAGCGCCCACCCTTCCCGCTTCTTTTGTTTGGGGAAATCATTATGGAGAAAGCAATCAAAAAATACTGGCCGGTCTTTGTGCTGCCCACACTGCTGGCCTTTATTATCGGCTTTATATGGCCGTTTATCTGGGGCATCGGACTTTCTTTCTGTCAGTTCACCACCGTGAAAAATGTGACCTTCGTGGGCTTCCAGAACTACATCAAGCTCTGGGCGGACACCACCTTCATTCACGCGTTCTGGTTCAGCACCGCCTTCACCATCGTGGCCACCGTGCTCATCAATGTGCTGGGCTTCCTGCTGGCGCTGCTGCTCACCCGGCATGTGAAAGGCACCAACATCTTCCGCACCATCTACTTCATGCCCAACCTCATCGGCGGCGTGGTGCTGGGCTATATCTGGAACACCCTGCTCAACGGTGTGCTCACCCTGCTGGAAAAGCCGCTGCTGCAGCTCAACGCCACCTACGGCTTCTGGGGCCTGGTTATCCTCATGTGCTGGCAGCAGATCGGCTACATGATGATCATCTACATTGCCGGGCTGCAGAACGTACCCCCCGACCTTATCGAGGCGGCCCGCATCGACGGCGCTACTTCCCGCCAGGTGCTGCTCCGGGTCAAGATCCCCATGGTCATGCCCAGCATCACCATCTGCACCTTCCTGACCCTGACCAACTCCTTCAAACTCTTTGACCAGAACCTGTCCCTGACCGGCGGCGAACCGGCCAAGCTGACCCAGGGCCTGGCCTACAACATCTACGATACCTTCTATGCCCGCAGCGGCGCCCAGTGGAAGGGCATCGGCCAGGCCAAGGCCGTGGTCTTCTTCCTGGCCGTAGTCGTCATCGCCCTGGTCCAGCTGCGGCTGACCCGCTCCAAGGAGGTGCAGCAGTAATGGAAAACTCCAAAAAGACCCATCGCATCAACAACATCATCTCGGTGGTGCTGGGCCTGATCTGCGTGGCCTATGTCTATCCCATCGTGCTGATCCTGCTCAACTCCCTCAAGACCGAGCGCGCCATCACCACCACCCGCATTTTTGAGCTGCCCACTGCCGAAACCTTCACCGGCCTGGCCAACTACATCTATGGCATCACCTCCATGAACTTCCTGGAATCCTTCTGGTACAGCCTGTTCATCTCGGTGTCGTCGGTGCTGCTCATCCTGCTGTGCTGCTCCATGTGCGCCTGGTACATCACCCGTGTTCACGGCAAGCTGTCCAGCGGCATGTATTATCTGTGCGTGTTCAGCATGGTGGTGCCCTTCCAGATGGTTATGTTCACCCTGGCCAAGACCGCCGATACCCTCAAACTCAACAACCCCTACAACATCTGCATTATTTATCTGGGCTTCGGCGCCGGTCTGGCGGTGTTCATGTTCACCGGCTTCATGAAATCCATGCCGGTGGAGATCGAGGAAGCCGCCATGATCGACGGCTGC
>CALESJ010000014.1 GCA_937907025.1 uncultured Faecalibacterium sp. | reverse complement strand
ACATGGTGGCAAGGCCATAGTCCTGGGTAATGACGATATCCCCCGGTGTGACCCGGTTGACCAGGGCAAAGTCCACGCTGTCGGCGCCCTTGTCAAAGACCAGCGTCTCGGCGCCCTCCCGCTGGATGCGGTGGGCTGTATCGCACAGGATCTTCACCGGCACGCCGTGGGCCCGGCCGATTCGCACAGTCAGGTCCACCACCGGGCAGCCGTCTGCGTCAATCAAAATTGTTGGCATTGTATTCCCCTCCAACCACCACTTACGGGCAGTGTTTTCTTTTTATTGTAGCAGATTTCTGTGCTAACAGCAGGGACTTCCCTCTGCTTTTTGAAAAATGGAAGCAAGGGTTCTTCCAAAAGTGAATCATGCTATGATTCACTTTTTCTGAGTGAACAGGAAATGTCGGCAGAGAGTGAATCATAGCATGATTCACTCTCCCAGCCGGTTTTACCACCGACTGGGACGAAAGAGGGGTCCCAAAAGCCCCCACCTGCTGGCAGATGGTTTTGCTAGCATAGCGTTTGGATATCCAAACGCAAATTTGGGGGCTCGCCCCAAACCCCGTTGTGCTGCCGCAGGCCGGCGACCTTCATTTGAAAAAACAAGTGACATCCATCAAAGAAAATTTCATATTTGGTGTGTATAGTAAAAAGTAATTTCAGGACCTTGAAAATTGAATATTCAGCACGATCGGTACGTTCCACGGAAAGAGAGCGAGAGATGTTGGCGCCAGGATGGCCGCTATGGCCGGAGCGATTCCACAACGATCCAAGAAAGATTCCATAAGCCACCGGGATCTTTCCGCCATGACCTTTCGAGTGGTGACAATGATACACAGGTTTCCCCACACGTCAGATGGGGCTGCACGTTTCAGGTTGCAATCTTTAGACCTCCAATGTTGGCAAGTGAACGGGCGGTGGCGCCCTGCCGATCGTGTTCCTCCAGTCCGGGGGCGAGCGGCAAACAGGACTGCTACTTTTCTTTTATTGAATATAGAACTTGCTTGTGCAAGTGATTTTTATAAAAGCGCATATTGGCGCGTGCTTTTTGATTTTTGAAAAGATACAGGGGGAAAGTGTACCCTTTTTTCAATCCATCATATATACAAAGCACCCGGTGCCTTTGACAGAAATGTCGAGGGCACCGGGTGCTTTTTTTGTTTTTCAAGATTTTCAAGAAAGGAAATGTCCTATGTTAGATGAACTCAATACCTATACGCTCCAGGAACTCTACAAACAGCCTATCGAACCCATCCCTTGGGTGGTGGAAGATCTGCTGGCCCCCGGGTTGTATTTCCTGGGTGGTTCGCCAAAAGTGGGAAAAAGCTGGCTGGCACTGCAGCTCTGTCTGGCCGTCTGCCGTGGAGAGCCCTTTCTGGGGTTCAAGACCAAGCGGAACGAAGTTCTTTACATCTCTTTGGAGGACGGCCCTCGGCGGTTGCATATCCGCGCATTGCGACTGACCGAGGAAGCTCCCGCCGGTCTGCATCTTTGCAGCCATGCTCATTTGATTGGTCACGGACTGGAGCAGCAGCTGGATCAGATGCTGGCCGAACACCTGGGCATCAAGCTGGTCATCATTGACACGCTGCAAAAAATCCGGGAGGCAACCGGCGCCAGCCCCTCCTACAGCATCGACTACCGGGATGCCTCTGCTTTGAAAGCGGTGGCCGACCGGAACGATATCTGTCTGCTGGTTGTGCACCATCTGCGCAAGCAGGAGGACAAGGATCCTTTCAAGCAGCTGTCGGGAACAAACGGCCTGAACGGTGCCGCCGACGGCACAATCGTTCTCGACCGCCAAAAACGCCAGGAGGGGACAGCTACACTGTCGGCCACCGGACGGGATATCGAAGATATGGAACTGACGCTGGACTTTTCCGACTGCCGCTGGAGCCGAGGCTGCTCACCGGAGCAGTTGCAGATGCTCCAGCTCCTGCCCGCCTTGCAGCGTTTGTTGGCTGACAAGCCGTTTTCCGGTACTGCCACCGAACTGGCGGCCAAGTTGGAAAATGAGGGAAGCTTATGGGGGCCTGCCCAGCTGTCCCGATACCTGCAGAGCCACGAAGAGGAACTGGCAAGGTATGGTATCTTGGTGAGTACCCGGCGTACCAGCAAGCAGCGCCTTCTGCAGCTTTGCAGCCGTCCGCATGACGAGAATGACGGCAATGACGCTTATGACAATGGTCTCAAGGCACCGGATGTGCCGTCACAACCGTCATCACCGTCACTGTTGTCACAGGTGTCATAATGCAGGAGGAACGCACATGGCTTATATTCAACAACGCGGAGAAAGAAAATATAAAATTACAGTTTGTAATGGCTACACCACAACAGGGAAAAAACGGATGCAGGCACGCACCATTGATGTTCCCAAGGAAATTCCAAAGCGCGGTATCAAACAATATGTCTATGCAGAGGCTGAGCGACTGGAAAAACGATTCCGTACTGGTATCGACGAAAGTGAAAACACCAAGTTCGAGACCTACGCGGAGCATTGGCTGGACAGGGCAGCCAAGCGATACAAAGCCAGTACTCTGGCCGGTTACCGAAAAATGTTGGATGTGGCATACCCTTTCATTGGCGGTTTACCGCTTTGCAAAATCCGACCCATGGTCCTGGAGGAATTTGCAGAGGAGCTGCGCAAGCGTCCCGGGCGGGGCGGCAAGCCTCTGAGCGAAAACACCGTACATAAATATCTGGATGCCGTTTCAGCGGTGCTGCAGGACGCAGCGAAAAATGACATCCTGCTCTACAATCCTGCCCACCGGGTGGAAAAAGTCCGGGTGGAAAAGGTACAGCAGCGTATTCCCCAACAATGGGAGATGCAAAAGCTCCTGCAGTGCATTTTGCAGGAGCCGCTGCTTTATAGGGTGTACTACCTGATGGCCCTCTCCACTGGCCTGCGCCGCGGTGAGCTGTGCGCCCTTCGATGGTGTGATCTGCACGGCGGGAATCAGGTGAAGATCCAACATTCCCGCAGCACTGTGGTAGGGCAGGGTGTGCTGGAAAGTGACACCAAGAATCACCGCACCCGCATCGTGGTCATGCCGCAGATCGTCTTCGACGATCTGGGAGAGCTGTTCACTGAGCAGGCCCTGGAAAATAACGGGGCTGACTGGAACGGTTTGATTTTCCAGCGTAAGGGGAAGGCGATTCATCCTGACAGCTTCAGCCGTCACCTGCGGCATCTGTATGACCGGAACGGTTTTCCCGAGGAATACCACCTGCACACCATGCGGCATTTCTTCGCAACCTATCTGCTGGAACATGGCACCAGCAAGCAGGTAGCAGCCGACCTGCTGGGACACGCAGATACCGCCTTTCTGGAACGAACCTACTGCCATCCGCAGGATATCTGCAAAGAGGAGGCTGCCGGGTTGTTTGATTCTCTGCTGGCACCGGTGGAAGATTCTTCGTTCACCCCATAAAGGGTGCTTTCCTATGTCTGCTTCACAAACAGTACCGACGGGTTACAAGAACCTTTACATGCAGGCTAGGGATTGGGGCAGGCAGATTATCCTTCAGAATCTGCCTTAAATACGTTCTCTCAGCTCCGCCCAGCTGGTGGCTGTTTCCAGTTCCACGCCGGCGCCCAATGCTTTAAAATGCTGTTTGCCGCAGTGGATTTTCAGTTGCTCACTGGTTTTCAGATGCATAAAGTTGGTATCACCCTTGGTTTCCAGAACAAAGTATAGCTTTTCCTCTCCGTTCTTATTCAGATACACAGCCCAGTCAGGGTTATACGTGCCAATAGGGGTTTCAATTTTGAAGCGGCTGGGAATCTTGAAGAACATCTTCACATCCGGGTCGTTGTCCAAGGCTACCGCCACCGGCTTCTCCACCGTGGAGCTGTCATACACCACATAGTCATAGACGCTGTGTTCCACCTTTACGGCGTTCCGATCCAAGTTGGCAAGCAACTCAGTGGTATCGAAGATTTCCTGCACATAATATTCCTGGCCGTCCAGCTTCACATAGCGGATACCGTCGATAGCCAGGGCGTGGCGGTGGCTGCGAATCAGCTCTACGGCTTGCTCCAGAAATGCCTCTGGGTTATTGAGGAAATCCCCGCACCGTCCGCTCTCTATCAGAATCCGTTTGATAGTGGCCGGAGTCAGCAGCGTTTCATCGCTGATAGCGGTAATGATGTCTGGCAGCGCCTGATAATCGTTGGCTATCTCTGTTGTCCGCATTTCCCGTTGTATGTGGCTGATTCCAGCCTGCTCAATATGAATGTCGGCAGTCTGGGACACCAGTCGGGTTTTGGGGATAAAGGGCATTTCATGAAGAGCTCTGACACAGTTCTTTACCAGCTGCTCAGTGTCGATGCTTACCCGATAAGCGGTTTTCTGTTTGATTTTGCTCCACAGGTCCAGAAATTCTGGGGAGAGCATGACCTGCTTGTTGAGATGTACCACCACATCGCGGGAGGCGTCCCGTACCGGGGGCCTCCGGTCGGCATTGGCAATGATGCTCTCAAACCGCTCTCTGGCCGATTCATATTTTTTCGGTAGGTCAAGGGTTCCGTTTTTCAGGGCGTTTTTCATGGTGTCCTTGACTTTGCCGGTGCTGGTAATATACCCTTTCCGCTCAAAATGTTGAAGCAGCTCAGCGGCTTCCTCGTGGCTGACCGTATGCTCTTCCACTACGGTTTCCGTGTAGGTCGTTCCTGCCAGAGATTCCACCGCCACAGGCCGGGCCTTTTCCACGATCTCCTGTACCACTTCCTTGACCGGCTCCAGTGCCTTGGGCAGTTCGATTTCCTTGGGCTTGATTGCAGCGGCCACCTGACCAGACTCGTCAATCACACCGGCGGTTCTCAGAGCCTCCACTACCGCTTTGGCCTGTTCAGTTGTTACCTGCTTCTCTATGTCCCGGCGGGCCTCATATACCATGCCGGAAAACAGACTGAGCTGAAGCACACCAAACTTCACGCCGGTTTCGTCCTCAATCTCTTTCTGGAGGGTGGAAGCAAACTCGGAAAAGCTCTCGTTTGCCATGACGTGAAGGACATTGATGTTCTTGTCCTCGATGCGTTCGCCGTCCTGGTTGACGCATAGGCGTAGGCCACGGCCCACCTTCTGGCGGCAGGTAAAGGTGGACTTCTGTTCGATCAGGGTGCAGACCTGGAACACGTTGGGGTTGTCCCAGCCTTCCCGCAGCGCCGAGTGGGAGAAAATAAACCGCAGCGGACACTCAAAGCTGAGAAGCCACTCCTTGTCTCGCATGATGGTGTTGTAGGTGTCATCATCGGCCTGGGTGTCGCCCTTGGTATCCTTCAGACGGCCTTTTTTATCCTGAGAGAAGTAGCCGTTATGTACTTTGCTCACATCTGTGGTGAATCGCTCCCGGAGGACGGCGTATTTAGGCTTTGCTATAAGCTCCTGGTAGCATTCCTCAAACATGGTGGCATAGATGCCGGGGGTGCCATCCCCATGACGGTATTTGTCTACCTTGTCGATGAAGAACAGGGATAGAACCTTGATGCCCTTGTCCAGATACCGCAGCTCTTTGTCCAGATGGGTTTCGATGGTGCGTCGGATCTGCGCCTTCTTGATGATATTCTCGTCCACATCGCCGATGGCCTTGCTCAGCTTGACCTCCTGGGTATTGCCAAACTCGATATGTTCAAAGTCGGGAGTGCAGTCAATTCCTGCAACGGTGTAGCCCTCATACAGTTCCCGTTGGCCGGAAAGCAGAAATAAATCATCTCCTGGCTTGACGGTCATGGCTTTGCGGGTCACGACTCCAGTCTTGCCCTTCACATCCAACTCCACCCGGGCTTTAAAGCCCTTGTCGTTGCTGACGGAAAGCAGCCGCACATAGGCCTGATTGAAGCCACCTGCAACCTGATTGGAGGATACGGCGATCTGTTTGACCAGCCCCATCTGGTAGGCGTCTACCGGAGTCAGGCGGTAAAGCAGATTGATTTTCTCCCGGTGGGTAGCGGAGTACCGAAGCACACACAGAGGGGACAGCGCGGCAATGGCTTCTTTAGCCTTGGGGGTGTTATCTACGCTCTGCGGTTCGTCAATGATGACGATGGGGTGAGTATTCTGGATGAATCCCATGGCGGTTTCGCCACCCAGCCGATCCTGAGGCTGATTGATGATGTTCTCTGCTTTCTTGAACGCATCGATGTTAATAATCATCACTTCGATATTGGAGCTGGTGGCGAATTGCCGCACATCGGATAGTTTGGCGGAGTTGTAAATGAAGTATCGGCAGGGCACATTGTCATATTGCAGGCCGAAATGCTCCTGAGTGACTTGAAAGGATTTGTAGACTCCCTCCCGGATGGCCACCGACGGCACGACGATAACAAATTTGGTAAAGCCGTACTTACGGTTCAGTTCAAAGATGGTCTTGGTGTAAACGTAGGTCTTGCCGGTGCCAGTTTCCATCTCGATGCAGAACTGCCTGTTTCCGGCGGTATCGGTCAGAGGCAGGTTGTTCCTCTTCTGGACGGTATGCATATTGGCAGTCATCGTTTCCTGGTCGATACAGAGGGCGTTGCCCTGGCCCAGCTCATTTAGAAAATTGATCTGGGCTTCCTCCATGACCGAGAATGTGCTCCGTGTTTTCTCCTGGCCAGCAAAAAGATCCACCACTGCATTGACGGCCTGGGTTTGGAACTCCTGGGATTTGAATTTGAGTTTCATGTATGATCACATGCCTTTTTTCTTAAGTTTGAGCAGGTCTCTCTGTAATAAAGCTGTACTTGCCCAGTTATATTCTGGAATTTCCTTTTTTGCTACCATGATTTCGGCTGTATTATTTCCAAAAATGTTTTTTGAAATATTCTGGAAAGAAGCTGCAACAGAAAGGCATGTTGTCATTTCAGCGTACTCAACCACACATTTTGCAATAGATGGATTAAAAAGGACTAGGTTATAACTTTCGGGACTTGAATTATGCGAAGAATTATACATTAGACCAGAAACACCTTTTTTCTGCAAATATTCAGAGGTGTATTGGCTATATTTGTATAAGTCTTTGGTGCTTTTCTGGCCCACGGGCGTACTAAAAAAATTTATAAGAACAGAGGCAAATACAATGTCTACTAACTTATCGGGACTATCGTTATTTGTAAAGCGCCCTAAATCATCTGGAATATTTCGTAGATCAGCTATCTGCACTGTTTGGATCAGTTCAAATGGAGCGACTGATATAAGATCTCCACATACGGGTTGGACTTCTGAACAAGCGGTGGCTTTGTCACTGGCCAAATAAAGAAAAGACGTTTTTGCCTTGTTAGCCCTTCCATCCTCTACACATTCTCGTGGCGGAGCCCCCATCTCGTCTGAACAAAAACCTTTTATTCCAGATTCTTCTGAATCCAGAACAATCTTACTTTTTAACTGAATTTTATCATAGTCTTTTGGCGAAACGATTCTTGCTCTATAAAATTTCCCAGTGCCTTGTTCTATAACTATTTTATCGAAGATGCGATCCAGCATACGGTTTATTTCTGATAGTGCTTCTGGAGAATTTTGATTAAGAGCGCTATTCCATAAACAAGGAATTCGATAAACCAAGTCTGTATAGGTTGTGATGGCACTAACAAAATTCATAACTATCTTCACCTCAAACCAACTTCAATTCAATCTGATGATCCCGCAGGATATAGTAGGCATTGGCCATAGCGGTATCGTCGGCAAAGCTGTCACGGGAGATGATAATTTTCGCTGGGGCGTATTCGGTCATCCGCTCCACATCCTCCGGCTGCACATTCTCGGCCAAACAGACCAGCAGCAGGCAGTCATTACCCACACTGTAGATTGTCTTGCTATTAACAGTGAACGGTTTCACAGAGTAGGTCAGCGGCACACCCAGTTTGAGCATGATTTCATAGATCATATCCAGATCGGACCGGTCGGACTTGACCCGATGAATCATACTGTTCATCCGCTGATACAACAGGTCGATCTGTTCGTTCTCAATGGGGGTGGCGTCCCAGGTTTCCAGATTGGAGGTGTCTAGTTTGAAAACACGGAAACCCACATCCAGTGGGGGCTGGCCCTCCTCCATGGTGACTTGGGTGTGTTCCTCCTGAATCTTCTTTCCAGCCTGTCTGATTCGCTCTTTGCCAATTTCACAGATATTCTTGTACCCGGCCTTGTACGCTTCACTCTTTTCATCGCACAGTTCGGGAAGCTGTACCAGAATAAAGCGCCTGTTTCCACCATCCTCGGCGTTGAGTTGCATCACCGCATGGGCGGTAGTAGCGGAACCAGAGAAGAAGTCAAGAATGATGTCATCGTTATCAATATAAGTGGCCAATTTCAGCATCTTTATGATCAATTCTTTGGGCTTTGGACTTTCAAAGACTTTCCCATCTAAAAGTTTTTTCAGTTCTTCAGAAGCTGAATGGTTATGCCCGACTTCTTGATGTAACCACAATGTCTCAGGCGGTTTAACGGCTTCAGTATCTAAGTATTGCTTTGCATAAGCTTGCCAACCGTTTTCTGTTTTGACCCATTCTACAATGCCCAGTTGCTCGTTTTGTCTATATGTCTCCAGACTCCATCGCCAACAACCTTCCGTTCCATCAGGCTTATATGGGTAAACTTCTGTTCCGTCCGGTGCCGGTAGAGGAAACCACAAATTGGGGCGTTCACTTCGTGTAGAGTGACTACCCTCTTTCCTAATGCTTCTACGCCTATACTTTTTTCCGTTGGCAGGATCAACAAAGTTAAACTGAGCAGTATTTTGCACAAATGCTTCTTGACGGATACTTTCAATGCTGGATTTTACATAGCAAAGAATATAATCATGAGAGGTTGAAAATCCTTGAACATCCATTCGTGGGCTATATACCTTTTGCCATATGATTTGTGCCATAAAGTTTTCTTCACCAAAGACCTCATTGCACAGTTTTTTGAGATTATCAACCTCACCATCATCAATAGAAATAAAAATCACACCGTCATCCCGCAAAAGGTTTGCAGCCAGACGCAGACGGGGATACATCATATTGAGCCAGTTGGTGTGATAGCGGCCCATGGTTTCCGGGTTGGATTTGGTGGTTTGCTGGGTGACTTCCTTGTAGCGTGCTATGGGGTCGGCGAAGTCGTCGGCATAGACAAAATCGTTGCCGGTATTGTAAGGCGGGTCGATGTAGATCATCTTCACCTTGCGGTAGTAAGTCGTTTGCAGCAGCTTCAAGACCTCCAGATTGTCACCTTCAATGTAGAGGTTTTGGGTGGTGTCCCAGTCCACACTTTCCTCCGGGCAGGGACGCAAGGTGCCGGTAGAACGCTTCTGAGCAAGCCGCAGGCAGTCCGACTTGCCCTTCCACTCAAACTTGTACTTCTCAAAATCGTTGTCGATGTACTCGCCGCACAGAGAAAGCAGTTTGTCAATATCCAGCTTGCCCTCACTGACACACTCCGGGAATACCGAGCGCAGCTTTTCCAGATTGGCTTGCTCCAAATTCATAGAAAGTCCGTCTATCATGTCAGGCATTTTCTTGTACCCCCTGAGTTTTCAATTCGGATACTTCAAGGTATTCGGGATGCTTGCGAAGCACTTCAAATACCCAAGGTTGAATAAAGCCCAAAGACATTCCCCGCGGGGCCATACTTGCTCCAGAAGGCTGGGAAATAACCCTAAATGTTTTAAGCTTTTGTGCCACAGGATCTACCATGGAAAAAACAATGGCAGTCTGCCCTTTTTCAAAAAAACGCTTCAAATAAACTTTTTCTTCATCTGAAAGGTTTTTCAAAATATATTTATATGTCCTCCATGTGCTGATTTGATCCAATTTTCGTTTGGCTAAACCAGCAATATGTTTAACAACGTGAGATATGAGCAGCGACGCAGATACCGCAAAAACAACAAAAATCCATATTCCATATTTTTCTCTAAACACAGTAATATCAAATGGTAAAAGAATTGCAGGAAAGAAAAGTAAGAACATGCAGGCAAAACAAACGGCGAAGGAAACTCTTGCAGACACATCTAAAACTTTTCCTATATCCAAATTCATTTATCACACCTCAACTTTCACCATAAATTCCCTCTGCGCCTTTGCCGTCAGTTTTTCCTTGTCAGCAAAGGCTTTCATTTTTTCTTCCAGCTCCATATCCAGCCGCATGGCGTCAAAGAACTGGCTCTCCTGGCGCTTCATGTATTCCTGCCGAAGTTGGGTCACTCTTTTCTGTGCAGACAGCCGCTTCAGCCGGTCGCCGGTGACGGCCTCCAGCTCCGCTTGCGCCTGCTGCACCTGGCTGTCCAGAGTGTTCAGCTCCCGGCTCAATGCTGCCTTATCAGCGGACACCTGCTGCTTCATACGCTCCATTTCCTCGGCCTGGGCTGGGGACAGGCGCTCCAATTGTACCGCCATCAGCGCCTTTGTCGGCACCAGATCATCCAGCGGGTGGGGGCGGCTGTTTCCTTTTAACCAGTGGGGAGATTTCCGCTCATCCTCCGTGCTGCTCTCCACCGGCAAGTCAAAGATGTTGCGACAAGCTGCATCGTCCAGGGGCTTGCCGCTATCCGTCAAACCGCACAGTACAGTGTGCTCTGTGCGGCTGGATCCTGACACAAGGGTGACGGTATAAAGAGCTATCTGGCATGGCTCCGACACCGTTGGGATGGTCAGTATTCCCTCGTTGGCGCACTCCAGCTCGTGGAGAATCCCACGGCCTATGATACTGGACAGGGTAATCCGTCCGGCCTTGGGTTTGAAGTCCTTTGCCATGCCGTACATCTTCTGGCTGCGATAGGGCCGGTTCCTGCTTCCCGTCCAGTAGTAGAACAGCACCGGCAGTTCCCGATACCCCGTGGCCGTGATCGTACGGTTGGATTCGTCAATCACAAAACGGCAGTCATCGTTCTTTTCATTATAACAAGTAAAAAACCATTTGGTAATCTCCCAGAGGTCGCTGTTCAGCTCCTGTCCACGGCGGTTCACATACTTGGGGTTGATCTTCACCTTGTTGGCCAGCTCCTTGGTGAAGGTGGTAAACAGAATATCCTCCGCTGCGGAAACAGTCTTCCGGTTGCCTTCCTCGTGAGTGTCCAGCGCTTGCCGGTAAGCCTGCTCAATCTGCGCCCTTGGCCGCAACTGCTGGGCAATGACCGGAAAGGCCGCTTTTACATCATCCGTAAAACCGCCCAGCACGTCATCGGTAATGCCAAAGACTCCGTCTGTCACCAGCATTCGCTTGTTGACCAGCTCCAGCTTGCGAACATCGGCAAAGTTGTTCTTGTCGATGAAGGCTACGGACAGCACATCGTTCTCCTGACCCAGCCGGTGGCAGCGGTCGATGCGCTGCTCCAGCTTTAAGGTGTTGTACGGCAGGTCGTAGTGGATGATGAAAGCAGCCTCCTCCAGATTGAAGCCTTTGGCACCGTTATCGGTGGAAATCAGCACCTCGCCATCCTCCTTGAACTGGCGGATCACGGAGTAATCGGCGCTGCCGTTATAGGCCAGAGCGCAGTATCGGCCAGAAAGAAGATTCTGGAGCATCTTCTGGGTTTCCACGCTCTCGGTGAAGATAACCGCTTTCTGTTTGGCTCCCGTTTTCTTCATCAGGGAAAATCCCTGTTTGAGAACGGTCAGTAACTCACCAGCCTTGCCGTCCTGAGGAATGCTTTCGGCCACGGCCAGCATCTCCCGCCATTGGGTCAGCTCCTCCGCTGCGTTCTCCATTCCTTGGAGCCGCTTGACGATCCCTTTGATGGTTTGCGAAATTGCCGCCGTAGAGGAACCCAGCAAGCCCAACAGCCGCAGCGCCAGGTCATATTGGTTCATTTCGGGAAAGGCTTTCTTTTCCGGCTGGTTGATGTAGGCATACAGCAGCTCATAGAGCTGCCGCTCCGCCTTGCCGGGAGTGTACTCCACGGTCAACAGCACGCGCTCCGTCACCTTGGCGTAGTGCTTGGCCTGGGAACGGAGCGTACGAAAACAATAGCGGCTGACCTGTTCGCTGAGTTCCGGGTAGTTCTCCGGTCGGCGCAGATACCGGGCCAGAAACTCTTTTTCTCCCGGCAGCAGCGTTTCGTCGATGAACCAGATCAGACCGTATAAGTCCATGATGTTCTTTTCAATGGGAGTGCCGGTCAGCAGCAGCTTGAAAGAATCACCGGCGATCCGCTTGAGGGCCTTGGCCTGCTTGTTGTCCTCCTGGTAGACCGGGGACAGGGCGTTGGCCTCTTCAAATACCGTCAAGTCCCAGTTGACCACCTTTGCAGCCTCCTCGTTGTCGGCGGCAAAGTCGTAGGTGGTTACGACTATGGCATCCTGGATAAAGGCGTTGGGATGGTCGGGGGCGCTGTGGGCCTGCCATTCTTTGCGGCTGGTCAAAACCACATAGGGAACGGTATAGAATCGATCCAGCATTTCCGTCCACTGGTGCAGCAGGTCGGCATTGGGAATGACCAGCAGAATCCGGCTGTATCCCTCCAGCCACTTTTGATTGATGACCAGCATGGCCTCGTGGCTCTTGCCCATACCGGCTTCATCGCACAGGACAGCACCTTTCTGATAGGGGGAACGCAAGGCAAAGCTGGCCGCTGCAATCTGAAACGGATAGATTTCAATATCCGATGATGCAAAGACCGGAATAAACTGTTCTGCTTCCGGCAGTTGTTCCAAAAGGCGGGCCTTGTAATAGGCATGAAACGGCGTTTGCAACATGGCAATCCCCCTCCTTCTTTTATTTTATACTCCTTTTCATTATGGCAGATATTGACGAAAAAGACAACGACGAGAGGCTCCTTTATTTAAGGAGAACATGACATTTTCAAAATAAAGACCACAATCAGTATAGAACTGACCGCGGTCAAAGAGTATTACAAAAACGCAATATTCTCTTGAGCCTTGATTCAATACAGGATATTTTCGCAAACTTATGGTGTTTTGCCCGGTTTGCACAAGTATCGTGGCCGTTCTTCGTTGGGCTTGGTGATAGCTTTGTATCGCAGAGGTTGGTATCCTTTGTGTCAAACCAAACAAAGGAGTGGTCAAGATGGCAAGCATCCGAAAACGAGGGCAAAACAGTTATCTCATCGTAGTATCCCGCGGCTACGATTACGAAGGGAACCGGTTGAAAGCCGCACAGAAAACAGTACATCCACCGAAAGGTCTCACGCCCGGCCAGTGCAAAAAATGGCTGAACGAACAGGCCGTCCTGTTCGAGCGGGAAGTACGGCATGACCCGCAGCCGGTGAACCATGCCATGACGCTGGCGGCGTATACAGAACACTGGCTGCGGGATATCGCCCCAGACAAGCTGGCAGCCAGTACCTATTCCCGTGACCAGCAGGATATCCGGCGCATTTTGCCTGCGCTGGGGCATTACAAACTGACTGAATTGCGCAAGGAAACCATCCGTGCCTTCTACGAAGCCATGCGCTCGGAGCCCAAACTGACGGATGGACAACCGCTCTCGGAACGGTCGGTGGAGGGACTGCACAACACACTGTGCAGCATCTTGTCCGGTGCCGTGGATGAAGGCTACCTGACCCATAACCCGGCCTGGCGGGTGTACAAACCCAAAGGCGTGCGCAAAGAGCGCCCGGTGGCCGACGAGGAAACGGTGCAGAAGCTGATCGTCGCTCTGGAAACACAAAGCATGAAATATGAAGTGTACTTCAAACTGGTACTGGCCACAGGGATGCGCCGCGGCGAAGCCTGCGGATTACGCTGGTCAGACATTGACTGGAGGCACCGGACCATCCATGTGCAGCGGACGGTGGTCAAACTCAGCGGACAAAAGATCTTTACCAAGGAGCCGAAAACCGCCAGCGGCAACCGGAGGGTGTACATCAGCAAAGAGATGTGCAAGCTGTTAAAAGCCTGGAAGCAGGAATGTGCCTGGCAGATGGAACAGGCAGAAGGGCAGACCCTGACGGAGAAAGATTACCTCTTCCGGCAGCCGAGCGGCGATCCCATGGTCCCTACGACCTTTACCTTCCGCTTCAAGAAAATTCTCAAGGAAAACGGGTTGCCCCAGAACTTATCTGTCCACAGCCTGCGCCATACCAACGCCAGCCTGCTCATTGCCCAGGGCGTGGATGTCCGCACCGTGGCGGGGCTGCTGGGGCACTCCCAGCCCAGTACCACACTGGATATCTATGCCCATGCCTTTGATAAAACTAAACGAGAGGCACAGGAAAAGCTGGGAAAGGTGATGGGGTTATAAATAAATCCGCACCGCCATATTCCTGACAAAGCAGCAGGAATATGGCGGTTGCTCTTGCCAGATTTCTTTGCTACACTGAGGGCAGAGGTGATAATTATGGAGTTTCGCAAAGAACCCGGCCGGATTTTTGCCACGGATGAAACAGGAAAGCTGCTGGCGGAGGTGACTTTCCCGGAACGGGAGGGGGTTGCCGTCATCAACCATACCTTTGTGGACGGTTCTCTGCGGGGACAGGGAATCGCCGGACAGCTTCTGCGCGCGGTGGCCGATACCCTGCGCCGGGACGGCCGCAAGGCCAGGGCCACCTGCTCTTACGCTGTGCACTGGTTTGAGACGCACCCCGAGGAGAAGGATTTGTTGGGGTGACGAGATAGAGCATGCAATATCATAAACTGGTCCGGGACCGCATCCCGGAGATCATCGAAGCAGACGGCAAAACCTGTACCTGGGAGATTCTATCCGACGAAGTCTACCTCCAGCTGCTGGACGAAAAGCTGAACGAGGAGCTGGCGGAATACCAGGAGAGCAAATCCCTGGAGGAATTGGCCGATCTGCTGGAGGTGGTGCAGGCCGTGGTCCGGGCACGGGGCTGGACGTCGGAGCAGCTGGAACAGCTGCGGGCGGACAAGGCTGCCCGGCGGGGTGGGTTTGAAAAACGCATCCTGCTCACTTCGGTGCGCAAGAAAGAGGATTACCGCTATTTGCTGGTGATGCGGGATTTCCTGCAGGCATCCGGCAAGCTGTACTCCACCACCTTTCCCCAGCTGGTCCGCCAGCGGCAGCAGGGCAAGGTGTTCTCTTTCCGGGAACATCTGCGAGGGCTGCTTTATGCCCAGTTGAGCGCCCACACCCAGTGGCATCGTGTGGCCCCCAAGCTGCCTCAGGTGAACGATTTGTTCTTCCAATATGATGAACAGGCCATCCTGGCCCGGGAGGGCAGCTATTTTACAGCAGGATTGAAACAGCTTTCCTGTGCCAGTCAGTGTACCAATCGCCAGATGAACCATCTGGGAGAAAACATTGAACGGCTTCGGCGGATCGCTGCGGAATATGGCAGCCTGGATGCCTATGTGACCTCGGCGCCGCCGGAGGCCATCGTCCGGGACCTTGCCGCAGGGACACACAAGTTATATGGCATCGGCCCGGCCCTTGCCTGGGAATATCTGCGCAATGTGGGTATCGATGGGGTCAAGCCCGACATTCACGTCTGCCGGTTTCTTGGTGCCGACCGCATGGGGGAATCCGAGCGGGAACAGGCCGGTGTCTCCGAGGCTGTGGCTATCGTCCGAAAAATGAGCGAGCAGCTGCATCTGCCTATGGTGGAGATCGACAGCATTCTTTGGAGCTACTGCGCCAGTCATTATGGGGAGATCTGCACAGCCACTCCACATTGCGATGCTTGTGTTGTGCGCGGGTTTTGTACCAGAAAGGAAGGATAAAGATGGCCCCTGTTTCTTTGCAGACATCGGTGGCCGAAAGGATCAAGGCACTGTATGCCATCTCCCGGGAGCTGGAGCAGCTTTTTCCCGGCAGACACTACACGCCGGACGGCCACATGGTCGGCAGCATCGGGGAAGCCTTGGCAGCCAGCTGGTATGGGCTGGAACTGTTTGAGGCGTCTGCAGAAACCCACGATGCCAAAGCCCCCGACGGTCGTCTCGTACAAATCAAGGCCACCCAGATTAACCGGGTGGCCCTGTCCAGCAAACCGGATTGGCTGCTTGTGATGAAAATTCACCACGATGGCACCTTTACCGAGGAATATAATGGTCCCGGCGCACTGGCCTGGGAGCACTGCGGAAAAATGCAGAAGAACGGTCAGCGGCCTATCTCACTGGCGGCGCTACGCAAGCTGCAGGCGGAAGTCCCGATGGACAAGCGGCTGCCGCAATCTCTTTGAAAGGTGCTGGACGGCCCACAGGGAAGTTCGCCCTTCTAAACGAAAATATCCCATAAAAAGGAAAATGGCAGGTATTCTCAAAATGAGGATGCCTGCCTGTTTTTTATTCTTCGGTGATCTCCAGCCGAGCCAGCGCATAGTCGATACACATCTGCACAAGCTCATTGCGGGAACGGCCTGTTTTGGACGCTACGTCCTCCAGCTTCGCCAGCATGGTGTCGGGCAGCCGCACCGATACCACCGTGGACTTTCCTACCGCGGGTTTGCGCTGCGGCACAATAAATTTATCCTCCTGCGCCATCGTGTACCTCCCGTGCATTTTGTTGTAGTTATTATGGCGCACATTGGTGTATTATTTATATATTACAAATATGTAATACTCAATGTGGTTGAGGAGGATTTTCATGGACAAACGCGCACAAACTTGCTGTTTTACCGGCCACCGTCATCTGCCTGCAGGGGAGGAGGAATCTATCTGGCGGCGGGTGCAGGAACATCTGATTCCTTTACTGGAGCAGGGGGTCCGATATTTCGGGGTGGGCGGCGCACTGGGTTTTGATACTCTGATCGCGGAAAAATTGCTGGAACTGCGTGGGAAGTATCCGCAAATTCGGGTGATCCTGGTGCTGCCGTTCCGTGACTACCAAAGCCGCTGGACAGCGGCCCAGCAGGCCCGCGCTGCGCGGATTGAATCCGGGGTCGATAAGGTGGTCTACTGCTGCGACGCCCCCAGCCGTGAGGCCTTTCTGGCCCGTGACCGGCGTCTGGTGGACGGCTCAGCCTACTGTATCGGTTACTGTACGAGAGCTACTGGCGGTACGGCATATACACTGCGGTATGCGGAGGCGAACGGTCTAAAAATCTGGAATGTTGCTGGATAGCAGATTTGTGATTATGAGTTCCGTTATCTATTATGGAAAGTAAAAGCCCCCAAGGGCAGCACAACCGTATTTTATAGGCCAGTATCGAAAAAAATAAAAAATGCGGTTTTCTCTTCTTGAGAGACTACCGCATTCTTTTACACCTAGTGATTATCTTGGTCGCCTTGTATCAGCTTCGGCTTTAAAGCGTATGTATTTGGAGCAAGCTCCATTTTATAGACTGGTATGGCTTTTTCTTTTGCAATGGAGAGTAAAATTTTTTGATTGATTGGCTTGATTCTTCTTCCCAGATAAATAGCAACCGGCTTCTTGATGCCAAAAGAGTATTCTTGATTTTGAATATCTGAACGCAAAGAGGAGTAGATCATTCGCCACTCTTTTTCCGGTGCCCATTCGTTGGACTTGTGGAGGATAATTTTAGTCGCCATAAAGTCATCCGGACAAGGAAATAGTTTTTTAAAAAGTGCTTTCTGATCTTCGGTAAAACCGTTGATTTCGTGGAACATCTTCTGTTGCCAAAGCCAACTAATATACTCGGTTGCATCAAATCTTTCATCACTATATACAACGGGGAATAGGTTAAAATCTTCTCCGCTTAAGAGGGGGGAATTACACTTGGGATACTGAAAGTTGCGAAAATCATAAGCGATTGCAAAACCGCGACTGTTGTCTGCATAGTGCCCCCACATTAATGCGGACTCAATGGATTCTGAAAAGCATGCTATTTTTATATTATCTTGAATTAGTGTTGATAGTGGAGGTAAATCTGTTTTTGCACGTTTTTGAAAAACTTGCTCCCCTTCTGCAAGACGGGTTTGGATATCATCTGTTGGGGTTTGAAGGATATTTTTTTCTACTGTTTCCATCTGAGGTAGGACTCGCTTAATCGGTTCGGGAACAACTTCTCCGTTTCTAATCGCAGTTGCAATTTGTAAAACTCGTTGAAAGTTTTCTGTTATTTGTCTATTGATGATTTCTTCATCATAAGAAATAAGGGCGTCAAAGTCATCATTCATCACTTTTGGTTTAGAAAACCATAGTTGATCCTCGGAAAAAGCACCAAAAGACAACTCCCCACAAGAGCGATACCGATATAATGACGGTGGAATTTCTGTTTGAAGAAAGTCGATAATTGGCTGATAACGCTTGTTTCTTTCTTCCATTGTTAGGGTACCAGGCATAAAAATACTATGCAGTAGTTTCTTATATTTTTCCCTATCCATTAATAACATCTCCTGCTGGTTTGTCTTACAGGTACTCCAGTACTCATACTCCTTCTTAAAGGTAAATAAAAACTCCTCCGGATGATATCCATCTGGAGGAGTTTGGTGCGGCTGACAGGATTCGAACCTGCGGCCTTTCGGGTCGGAGCCGAACGATCTATCCAGCTGAGCTACAACCGCACATGTATGAAAATCGCCGCTGGGACGAGATTCATTGTATGAAATTGTAAAAAATAGGTTGGTGGTCAATTCGTGGTCAGTCTACCAGAAACCACCGGACTAGTGGGCTGGTTTCTTGCGCTGCTGCGCGGAAAAATTGGCCGACTGCCTAACGTGCCACAGTTGTCGGAGTCCAACGCTCTATCCGGCTGAGCTACGACCGCACGTGTTTTATATAACGGAACGATGTATTACCGGACCGATACAAAATATTATAGCAGATTCATCGGCAAAATGCAAATAGATTTTGCCGAATCTCCGTCAGCGGCGGGTGTTGCGTTGCCAAATGGCGAACAGACCGTCCAGAATCAAAGTGTCGCGGTATTCCAGTTCGGTTTCGCAGGCGGTCCGAATGCTGGCAGGCAGGGTGCCGGTGGCGATAACCGGCGCATCGGGGGCTTGCAGTTCGCCGCGCACCTTGGCGGCCATGGCGTCCAGCATGGCGGCAGTGCCGTTCACCATGCCGCTGTGCAGGCAGTCGGTGGTGTTGGTGCCCAACAGGCGCTTAGGCGTGTTCTCCAGCGCTACCTGAGGCAACTGGGCCGTGTTTTTGACCAGAGCGGCCATGGAAAGTTGCGGCCCCGGCAAAATTACGCCGCCTACAAGACTGCCCTCGCGGTCCACGGCCAGCAGGGTAGTGGCCGTATCCATGTTCATTACCAACAAGGGTGGCTTGTGCAGGCGCAGTGCGCCTACCACAGCGCACAAAAGCTCGGCGCCCAGCTGCGCCGGGTTGTCCATCCGGATGCGTACCCCGCTCTTCAAGCCGGGGCCCACTTCCATGATGGGGGCCTGGGTCATCTTTTGCAGGGCCTCCCGCAGGCGACCGGTAAGAACCGGCACCACACTGGCTAGAATGACAGCCTCAATGTCCTTTGGCCCGGCACCGTACAGGTCCAGCATATTGATAATCTTGTAGCACAGCTCGTCCGAACTGAGAGAAGTATCCGCATACAGTCGGGATGAAAACGCCAGCTTGCCGTCCGGAGCGTAGGCGCCAAAGGTAATGTTTGAGTTGCCGATATTCAATGCCAACAGCATGGCAAGGCCTCCTGCCTTCTTTATATATAGGAAAGGTAATACGTTCAACGATCTTTCGTTTCTACCGTAATACTACTATAAAAGGAGGCAAAAAGCAATTGAAAAGGGTTTGTAACAGAATTTGAAAAGAAAAGTAAAAAAATCCCGAAAAACCTGTTGACAAATCAGACTTTGAATGGTATTATAAATAAACCGTTCCGCGAGGGACGGCAGGCGCTGAAAAAGGAAGTTCGAAAGAGCTTCGCAGCTCAAAAAAATCTCAAAAAAGTGCTTGACAAAAGAAACTTGATGAGATATAA
>CALESJ010000013.1 GCA_937907025.1 uncultured Faecalibacterium sp. | reverse complement strand
CCGAAGATAGTTGGCTGGAAACGGCCTGTGAAAATAGGTAGATGCCGGCTTCTCTGAAAGAAAGCAGCCTCCGGGCCGAGCCATAGGCCCGGTCCGGAGATTGCTTTTATAAGCGCCATTAGCTCAGTTGGTAGAGCAACTGACTCTTAATCAGTGGGTCCTGGGTTCGAGTCCCCGATGGCGCACCAAAAGAAAGCCTTACGGAAACGTAGGGCTTTTTTCTTATGTCTGTGCTTATGGGAAAGCCACACCCGGTGCGCCATCGGGGACGAGAACAGCTGCCGGCGGTGCAATCAGAAAAAGAAAAAAATTGCTCCCCTTTTTTCGTCCTCCGGTTTGGATGACAGTTCAGTCACACACAAACTGCCGATTCATGGTAGAATAATCTAGTACACCAAACAAGGGAAATGAGGAATTCTTTCCGATGGTTCAAATATTATTGATTGAAGATGACACAACCATTGCTGCGGGGCTGGCCTATTCTCTGGAACAGGAGGGCTGGAAGGTCACTTGCAAGGGAACCCTGGCACAAGGGCAAGAAGCTCTGGAAACGGGAAGATACCAGCTGCTTTTGGTGGATATCGGTCTGCCTGACGGCAGCGGCTTTGACTTGTGCGCTGCCGCCAAAAGCAGGAAGATCCCGATTATTTTTGCCACGGCACAGGGGGACGAGGGAAGCGTAGTCCTGGGATTGGATATGGGAGCGGACGATTATATCGTCAAACCTTTCCGATTGCGGGAAGTTGCCAGCCGTATTCGGGCGGTGCTGCGCCGGGCTGCCGGAGAGCGGGAGCAGCTGGTCCGGCTGGGTGAACTGACGGTGGATACGCAAAAAGGGCAGGTGACCCGCAACGGGACCCCTGTCCTGCTTACCGCTTTGGAATACCGTCTGCTGCTTACCTTTCTCGCACATCCGGGTCAGGTCCTGACCCGGGGACAACTGCTGGAAGGAATCTGGGATGTGGCAGGAAATTTCGTCAATGACAACACCCTGTCTGTGTATATCAAGCGGCTGCGGGACAAGCTGGAAACGCCCGGGCAGACCCTTGTTTCCACCGTGCGCGGCATAGGATATCGGCTGGAGGTGGATGATCATGACAAGAAATAAGGAATTATATCTGCCCTTTGCCCTCAGCCTGGCACTGACTCTGATTTCGGGATTGCTCTGCGGCCTTTTGGGTTGCCCTTGGGCAGCTCTGGCCGGGGGAGGTTCAGTCCTTCTCGCCACATTGATCTGGGTGGGCGTGACATGGAGCCGGTATCAAAAGCTGCAGGAACTGGGCGAGTATCTGGCTTCGGTTTATGCGGGCGGGGAACTGCTGGATATTCGGGACAATCGGGAAGGGGAACTGAGCCTCCTGAAGAATGACCTGTACAAGATCACTGTGACCCTGCGCCAGCAAAGTGACCAGCTGGCCCATGACAAGGAGTTCCTGCAGCAGCTCCTGGGCAGCATTTCCCATCAGCTGCGCACACCTCTTACCGGGATGTTGGTCATGGCCGATCTGCTGGCTCGGCCAGACTTGCCCAAGGAGAAGCGGCAGGAATTTACCGGCCAGCTGACGTCCCAACTGGAACGGATGCAGTGGCTGCTGGAGCGGCTGCTGACCTTGTCCAGATTGGATGCCGGGTGTCTGGAACTGGAAAGAAAAGCAATGTCCATCCCTTCTTTGCTGGATAGGGCCGCCGCTCCGGTCAGGGTGGCCCTGGAACTGCGCTGCCAGACGTTGGAAGTAAATTGCCTACAAGACCTCCGGTGGGAAGGAGATGAAAAATGGACCGCAGAGGCAGTCACCAACCTGATCAAAAATGCTTCGGAACATGCCCCGGAAGGCGGTTTCGTGAAGATCACGGTGCATGGTGATGCTCTGAACCTTATGATCACAGTGGAAGACAACGGCCCCGGCATCCCGGAATCGGATATGCCCTATCTGTTCCGCAGATTTTACCGTGGCAGTAATGCGGCTCCAGGCAGTGCAGGCATCGGCCTGGCGTTGGCGGCGGAATTGGTCCGGGCCCAGGGCGGCAGTGTGAAGGCTGAAAACCGGAACCCCGGTCCCGGTGCCCGTTTTATCCTCAAGCTGCCCATGCATCCCGGAAGTCTGTGACAAAACTGTCACCCGGACAGTCACCAAGCGGAAAGATGCCGCCGGTATACTCAGGATATGGGCAGCAAACCCGTTGCCCAGTCTTGATATCAGGAGGGATAAGATGGAATTACTGCGCGTGGAACACCTCAGCCGTTATTATGGGGAAGGGCCTGCCCAGGTAAAGGCGCTGGATGACGTGTCCTTCTCCGTTGAAAAAGGAGAGTTCGTCGCCATTATGGGCCCTTCCGGCAGCGGAAAAAGCACCCTCATGCACCTGTTGGGAGGGGTGGACAAGCCCACAACCGGGCAGGTGTGGGTACAGGGTACCGATCTTTACAAACTGAGCGAAACCGCACTGGCTATTTTTCGTCGGCGTCAGATCGGGCTTGTGTATCAGTTTTACAATTTGCTTCCTGTGCTCAATGTGCGGGAAAACCTGACCTTGCCTTTGTTGTTGGACGGACGCAACGTCAACGAAAACCAATTGGAACAGCTGGCACAAATTCTGGGTATCCAGGATCGGATGAATCATCTGCCCCATCAACTTTCCGGCGGTCAGCAGCAGAGGGTTAGCATTGGCCGGGCCCTGATTACCAGCCCGGCACTTCTGCTGGCAGACGAGCCCACCGGCAACCTGGACAGCAAAAACAGTGCGGAAGTGATGACCCTGCTGCGCTACTTTCATGAGAAAAAAGGCCAGACTCTGCTGGTCATCACCCACGATGAGAGAATTGCCTGCCAGGCAGACCGCCTCATTACGGTAGAGGACGGGCATATTGCCCGGGATGAGGCGGTGCGGCCATGAAAAACATCATCCATACTATGACCCTTGCGCAGATGCGGGCCAATCCCCGCCGCACGTTGGTGACGCTGATCGGCGTGATTTTGTCTGTGGCCATGCTCACGGCTGTTTTTGCGGGAGCAGATTCCTTTCTGAATCTTCTGTACCGGCAAGCGGCAGAGGACAACGGCATTTGGCACGGCAGAGCTTTTGAAACCGGAGAACGGGTGGTACAAAATCTGTCCCAGGATGACCGGGTGGACCAGCTGGGTCTGGCAGCCGGCTTGGGCATGGCTCCGTTGGACGATCAGAACCGATGGGGTGCGGCCCTTTACGGAGTGAACCAGTCTTTTTACCAGCTCCTGGGAGTGGAGTGCTTGGAAGGTACCCTTCCAGCCAAAGAGAACGAACTGGCCATCACCCGGACACTGGCGGAAAAGACCGGTTGGAAGCTTGGCAAACAAGTTTCCTTGGATCTGCTGCGGGTCTGGACCCCGCAAGGGATGGATTCCACCGGGGCTACAACCTATCGACAAACCAGTGGCCTGGGAATCATGGCATTGTCGGACAGCTACGTGATTCATTCTGTGGGGGAAACTCAGTTCACAATTACCGCGATTGTAGACCCGGGCGGTTTTGATGACCAGAATGGTTTCACCTGGGAACCATGCTTTACGGCGCTGGAGGATCAGGTCCCCCCGGATGGACTGTGGTGCGCTTACTATACCGTCAATCCACTGGGACAGAAACTGTATGACCTGATGGGCGATATACAGAACTGGCAGGCTGGTTTGCCTGCCGATGCCGGGGGCGTGGGGACCATTGATCTGAACCGGCAGCTCCTGCTCTACTATGGCTTGGATTACCCGGGCAGCCTGCTGTTGCCTGCTTTTTATGGCTTGATGGCAGTGACACTTCTCATCATTCTGGTGGGCGCTGTGTCGCTGGCCCGAAACGCCTTTGCCATCAGTATGACGGAGCGCACCCAAATGTTGGGAATGCTGGCCGGCGTGGGAGCTACCCGGGCACAGAAGCGGCAATCTGTCCTGTATGAAGCCTTTATCCTGGGACTGATCGGCATCCCTTTGGGCCTGGCTGCAGGCTGCGGAGGAATGGCGGCAGCTCTGATTTTCCTGAATCAACAGGTGCAGGAGCTGTTTCAATTTTCCCAACCCCTTTCTCTTTCGGTCCGGCCTGTGTTTCTGGTTGCTGCGGCCCTGTTGGCAGTTCTGACTTTGGCATTCAGCGCACTGCAGCCTGCCTTGAAAGCCAGCAAGGTCACGCCTATGGACGCCATCCGGGGCGAGGGACAGATTCAACTGCATTCCAGTGACGTGAAAACCGGCAAGCTGACAGGCATGATTTTTGGTTTCCCTGGGGTTCTGGCTCTCAAAAACTGCAAGAGGAACCGGGGGCGGTATCGGGCCATTGTCTTTTCCCTGGTGCTCAGCGTCATCATGCTGCTGGCCGGCTCCGGTCTTTCCTACTATGTAGACCGCGCCATGGGCGTGCGTTACGGAACGGACAGCCCCATAGCAACGGCGACCATCACCTTCAATGATCCTTCCCTGGATACAACTTCCTACACGGACGAGCTGAAAGCGCTGGCCGGGAACGGAGAGGCCCGGGTGGTCGGCGGTCTGCAGGCGGGGGCGATGGGCAGTTTCACGTTGGACTGGGCAGATATGAGCCAAGAGGCGCTTAACTGGCTGCAAAGCCAGACCGACTTGTCGGGGCAGGAGGGCACTTCCGGGAGCGGCCAAAGCAGCACCGTCTATCCCACTCTGCTGGTCATGGAAGACCAGGAGTTCACCGATTGGGCTGGCAAGGATGTTTCTTTGAATCCGGATTACCTGGATTGCGTTATGATCACCAGCACCTATCTGAATGATGAGGGCAGCTACACCCAGCTGAAGAATGCTTTGAATCTGCAGCCCGGCTTTTCCATGGATTTTGCGCAGGAGGGCGGGTTTGCGGATACTTGGCGTGTGGCGGCGCTGGCGGAAGATTTCCCATATTCCGGCAATACGGTCACCGACACCAGCATCGAAAGCCTTACCTTACAGCTGGTGACAAGCCGCAGCGTCTTTCAGGCGTTCCTGAATCGGCAAGAGTCCCAGAACAGGGAAGAGGCCTACTATTGGCAGATCCAATATCTTCACCCGGAAAGTATTTCTGCTTTGACCAACGGATTAAAAGACTGGTCCTTGAACAACAGCTATGGACTACCCGCAGGTGTGACCAGTGCTTACTACAACACCTTGGCTATGGGTGGCCTTCAACGGTTTGGAATGCTTCTACAAATCTTATGTACCGGGTTTGTTCTGCTGCTGTGCCTGGTGTGTATGGCCAATATCCATAACAGCCTCTCTACGGGAATGGAACTGCGTGCCCGGGAGTACGGGATACTTCGCAGTGTAGGAATCACGCCAGCCGGCTTCCGTAAAATGATTTGGCTGGAAAGCCTTTTCTACGGGCTCAAAGCGCTGTGCTGGAGTTTGCCCTTTGGCTTGGGTGTGCTGGCTCTGGAATACTATGCCGTCCGGCGCGCGTTTCAATTCCCGTTCTGCCTGCCGGTGGGAAGTGTTGTCCTGGCCATTGTTTTGGTGCTGGGGGTGTGTTGGCTCTCCGGCCTGCTGACCCGCAGGAGTCTGGAGGCGCAGACCATTGCCCAGGCCATCCGGAAAATGATATGTTAAACGGAAGGCCCGGAAAGGCTTTCCATTGTACAGCGGGTCTGTTATACTGATATTTAAAGTACACTGAAAGGTGTGGAACCGGGGCACCGGTAAGATCATCATCTGGGTGATTTTCCAGCGGCACATCCTGGCGGGTGTTGCGGCAGGTGCCGTCAAAGAATAACCTGTTTTGGAGGAATTGCCCATGCCTGTTGCATCCCCTGATCTCCGCTGGCTCACCGACCCCACCGTGTTTGCGGTGAACCGTCTGGACGCCCATTCCGACCATGTCTGCTACCGCACGGCGGAGGAAGCCGCCGCCGGACGCAGCAGCCTGCGCCAATCCCTGGACGGTGAGTGGTGGTTTGCTTACAGCCCCAATCCGGCTGCCCGCCCTGCCGATTTCTGGCAGGAGGGTGCGGACCTTTCCGGCTTCGATACCATCCGGGTCCCCGGACATATCGAGCTCCAGGGCTATGGCCAGCTGCAGTACATCAACACCATGTACCCCTGGGACGGTCTGGGCGCCCTGCGCCCGCCGGAGATCGACTGGGACAACGCCCCTGTGGGCAGCTACGCCCTGGATTTTACCCTGGACGAAGGCCTGCAGGGCCAGCGGGTCTGCATCAGCTTCCAGGGGGTGGAGCAGGCCTTGTACCTGTGGTGCAACGGGCAGTTTGTGGGCTATGCCGAGGACAGCTTCACCCCTTCGGACTTTGAGCTGACGGATTGCCTCCGGGATGGCGTCAACCGCCTGTGCGTGGAAGTGCACAAGCGGTGCAGCGCTTCCTGGATCGAGGACCAGGACTTCTTCCGCTTTTCGGGCATTTTCCGTCCGGTGTTCCTCTATGCCAAACCCAAGGTACACCTGACCGACCTGTGGCTGGAGGCGGGCCTGGAACCGGACAACACTACCGGTACCCTGACGCCCCGGCTGAAACTGGAAGGGAAAACCGAGGGGGCCCGTGTGACGCTGCGCCTGACCGACAGCGAGGGCTGTGCCCTGTATGACGGCCCCGTCACCGGGGACACCCTGGAACTGCCGGGTATCCAGCCCTGGAGTCACGCCAACCCCACCCTGTACCGGGCGGAACTGACCCTGTACGATGCCGACGGCACCGTGCAGGAGGTGGTGCCTTACCGCATCGGGTTCCGCCGGTTCGAGATGGTGGACGGCATTATGTGCCTGAACGGGGAGCGCATCGTCTTCAACGGCGTGAACCGCCACGAATGGAACGCCGAGAAAGGCCGTGCCATTGACCCGGCGGATATGTACGCCGCTATGGAGGTATTCCGCCGCAACAACATCAACGCCGTGCGCACCTGCCACTACCCCGACCAAAGCCTGTGGTACGACCTGTGCGATGAAAACGGCATTTACATGATCGACGAAACCAACCTGGAAAGCCACGGCAGCTGGCAGAAGCTGGGCGCCGTGGAACCCAGCTGGAACGTGCCCGGCAGCCTGCCGGAATGGAAGGACTGCGTGGTGGATCGTGCCCGCAGTATGTTTGAGCGGGACAAGAACCACGCTGCCGTGCTCATCTGGTCCTGCGGCAACGAGAGCTATGCCGGGGAGGATATCCTGGCCATGAGCCGGTTCTTCCACGAGCATGATCCCGGACGGCTGGTTCATTACGAGGGTGTTTTCCATAACCGGGCCTTTGATGCCATCAGCGATATGGAAAGCCGGATGTATGCCAAACCCTGGGAGATCCGGGAATATCTGGAATCCAAACCCGCCAAGCCATTCATCCTGTGTGAGTACATGCACGATATGGGCAACAGCCTGGGCGGTATGGAAAGCTATATCCGCCTGGCGGAGGAATTCCCCCAGTACCAGGGCGGGTTCATCTGGGACTATATGGACCAGGCCCTCTGGCACACCGACGCCCTGGGACGCCGGGTGCTGGGCTACGGCGGTGATTTCGGGGAACGTCCCACCGACTACAACTTCAGCGGCAACGGTATCGTCTTTGCCGATGGGACCGAGAAACCCGCCATGCAGGAAGTGCGCTACTGGTACGCCAGCCCCGCACAGCGGGCGGCACAGGATGCCGCCAATGCGGCCGGCGCCCGGCAGGCGGCCCAGCGCCTGGCCGCCGACCGGCAGAGCCGGGAACACCGCAGCGCCCCCGATCTGCAGGTGGTCCGGGGAGATGTGAACCTGGGCGTGCTGGGCGATGGGTTCCGGGTGCTGTTCTCCATTCCGGAGGGCGGTCCGGTGTCCCTGGTGTCCGGCGGTAGTGAGTGGCTGTACCGTGCGCCCCGCCCGGCGCTGTGGCGCGCCCCCACCGAGAACGACCTGGGCAACGGCTTTGCCCGGCGCAGCGCCGCCTGGCAGGCCGCCGACGCCCTGCCCAACTGCGAGGGCCAGACCGTGCTGGAGGCGGGCCCCCGCCGGGTGCGGGTGGCGTACCGCTTTACCTTTGCGGCTGTGCCCGGGGCAGAGGTAGTCCTCACCTACACGGTGGAAGCCGCCGGCACCATGACCGTGGACGCGGAATACCACGGTGCCCCTGACCTGCCGGAGCTGCCCTGCTTCGGTGTGCGGATGCTGCTGCCCGACCCGGTGGGCAGCACGGCCTGGACCGGACTTTCGGGAGAAACCTACCCCGACCGGTACAAGGGCGGCATTTTCGGACGCCACCGGGAAATCCCCGCTGTGCCCGATTACCTGGTTCCTCAGGAGTGCGGCCTGCATATGGGAACGTACAGCCTGACGCTGGAAAAGCGGGCGGCTTCGGGCTGCGCCACCGCCCGGCTGACCCTGGACGCGGCCGAAGAGCCTTTCACCTTCAGTGCTCTGCCCTACACGCCCCGGGAGCTGGAATCTGCCCTGCATCCCTGTGAACTGCCTGCCACCGGCCGCACCGTTCTCACGGTGCTGGGCGCCATGCGCGGCGTGGGCGGCATCGACAGCTGGGGTGCCGATGTGGAGGAGGCCTATCGCCTGGATGGTTCCGGTCGCTACCATGTCGCCTGCGTCATCCGGCTGGGAAAAGGCTGATCAAAGAAACAAAAAAAGGGAACCCGTCGGGTTCCCTTTTTCTTATGTGCAAAAACAGCGCTTTCCACGTTGGGAAAACCGGGCGGACGGCTTCATTGACGGCCATCCGCAAAAGAATTACAATAAAAACAGCATTTGCACGCCGCCTGTTCCTGCCTGCAGCCGGGCGGTACACCCGCAATCCCATTTCCCAAGGAGGCTTATCCCATATGGACCAGAACAAATCTTTTCCGCTTCATCATACATGGCGCACATCCAGGACCCGCAAACCGGATTTTCAGAATCCCAACCCCACCGTTTGTCCGCCGACCTGGTTTTTTGACAATATGGCCTTTATCGGCGACGAAGTGGTCGGCTGCTCTCTCATCAGGACCGAGGAAGGGCTGGTGCTGCTGGACTGCATGAATCCCGATGCGCGCTGCCGGAAGCTGGTGGAAGAGGGAATCACCCAACTGGGCGAATCCGCGGAAAATCTGCGCGCTATCCTCATCAGCCATGGCCATGGGGACCATTTCGGCAATGCGGAATACTTTCAGAAGCAGTACGGCACCCGCATTTATATGTCAGAAATTGATTACGAGTATGCCAGAAACATGCCCGCCGGCATGCCGTGGAAGCCGGTCGGCTTTCATGCGGATGAATTCTACAAGGACGGGGAAACCCTTACCTTCGGTACAACGGCCATCCGCACGATTTTTACACCCGGTCATACCAAGGGCTGCTACTCCTTTATTGTGCCGGTGACGGATGAGGGCCGTCCCCACAGGATGGCTCTGTGGGGCGGTTCCGGCATCATGCCGGACACGGACAAGAACGAGTATTACCAGTCCTTGCTGAAATTTACCAAGATCTGCCGGGAAATGCATGTGGACGGGGAAATCTCCACCCACCCGTGCCTGGATATGGGGCTGGACCGCTATGCGCTGGTGCGCAATATCACCGACGGAATGCCCAATCCGTTTGTGCTGGGCGAGGAAGGCTACCACTATTACGAACAGCAGTTCTATGACTATGTGGTGCCCCGCAGCGGCGCCGGGTTATAAGGCGGTTTTCCGCATCAGCAGCCGGTACAGGATGATGCCCAGAATCAGGGAGCAGGTGTCGCTGATGGGCTGGGACCAGATCAGCCCGTACAGCCCCATGATATTGTTGAGGATGATCAGCAGCGGAATTAGCAGCAGAGCCTGCCGGAACAGGGAAAGAAACAGCGAAGGCTGCCATTTGCCCATGGCCTGAAAGATGGTGTTGAACAGGTTCACAAAGCACATGCCCGGGGTACACAGGATCCAGCATTTCAGGAACGGGACGCCCACCGCAATGGTGTCGGCCTCATCGGTGAAGATCCGGATCATCTGGGTGGGGAATGCTTCAATCACCAGCAGGCAGGCCGCCGCGTAGAGCGTCAGGATAATAAAGGTGTCCCGGTTGATCTCCCGGGTGCGGGCGTGGTTGCCGGCGCCGTAGTTGTAGCCGATCAGCGGCATGACCCCCTGGGTGATGCCCATGGTGATCTGGATGGTGACCGTACCGATCTTTTGTACAATGCCGAAAGCGGCCACATTGATGTCGCCGTACGGTGCCATATAATGGGTCAGCACGATGTTGGCCGTGGAACCCAGCAGCACGACCAGCGCAGCCGGAAACCCAATCAGAACGATCTGTGCCAGAACGCGTTTGTCAAAGGTGAAACCCTTGGCATACAGCGTCAGCACAGATTTTTTTCTGTTCCGGTACAGGACGGAGAAAAAGTATACCATGGCAACACAGTTGGAAAAGGCGGTGGCCACGGCGGCGCCGGTGATGCCCATCCCCAACCCGGAGATCAGAACCGGGTCCAGGAAGATGTTCAGGATGCCGCCGATGGACATACCGATGCTGGCTTGTTTGGTGTTTCCTTCCGCCCGGACCAGGTGCCCCAGTACCAGGCTGATGACTGTGGGCAGGCCGCCGACCACCACCGTCCAGGTCAGGTAGGAAGCGGTGTAGGCATAGGTGTTTTCGCTGGCGCCCACCATGGTCAGGACCGGCCGCATGAACAGGGCCATGAAGAGGCTGAAGACAAGGGCCAGCACAATGCCGCCGTAAATGCCGTACAGCCCGGCCTTTTTGGCACGCTTGAGGTCCCCCACACCCAGCGAGCGGGAAATAAGGCTGTTGGCGCCAATGCCCATCAGGTTGCCGATGGCGGTCAGGATCATGAAGATGGGAAAACTCAGCGTCAGGGCTGCCAGCTGGTTGGGGTCGTTGGTATGGCCCACAAAAAAGGCATCCGCCAGATTATACAGCAGGGTGACGAGCTGGCTTAAAATGGTGGGTACAATGAATTTGACCATGGCTTTCGGTACCGGGGCGGAAGCAAAATACTGATTCTCCATAGGTGTTTCGGGTATCTCCTTTCAATGAAGAGGTCAGAATGTGGGCAGAGAGGTTCAGCCCGCAGGAAAGGCCGATGCCCAGGGCATCGGCCTTGTAAAAAATTTGTTGGGTGGTTATGCTTCCCGGTTGGCATTCCCGGACTGTTTGGCGGTATTGGCGTTTTGCAGGGCAAGGGTGAGCAGGCGGCGGAATTCCTCCTGCTCTGTCTTGGTCATTCCCTGCAAAAGAATCTGCTCGGTCTGGGCGGCGGTTCCTTTCAGGTAATCCTCCAGGGCCAGCCCGTCCGCGGTGGGGGTGATGATGACCTTCCGGGCATCCTTTTCATCAGCTTTCCGGGTGATGAGCCCCTTGTTCTCCAGCCGTTTCAGGATGCCTGCCATGGTAGACGGGGAAAGACTGAGATGTTTCATCAGGTCCCCGGCGGACACGGGCTGTTCCCGGTGTTTCAGGATATACCGGATCACGTCCGACTGGCTGGACGTGATGTCCCGCTGCTGCATCCGCTGATTGCGCAGGCAGGCCACCACATTGCCCAGCCGCACGATCAGGCTGGCTGTTTTGAACTGGTTTGCATCCATGGAAAGGCTCCTTCTTTACAGCTGAATTATTCGCAAACGAATGTTCGCTTGCGAATAATTATACGCCGGGGCGGGCACAAAATCAAGGATTTTCGTGCCCGGTTTCTTCATAGAAAAAGGCCGCGGGCGGCAAATCCAACAGGATTCACGGCCCACGGCCTTTTTTGTGCAGACAGAGGAAACAAAAAACGGAATTACCGCTGTGCGGCTATGGTCACAGAACCGCCCGGACCTCTTCCTCCGGCACCACGCTGGTGATGCCGCCATGGGTCTGGGTGGACAGGCTGGCGGCGCAGCAGGCAAACCGGGTCACGGCCCGCATCTCCTCCACGGTCAGGTCCTCCGGGGCCTTGTTCAGCCGCAGGAACTGGCTCATGGCGCTGCCGCCGAAGATGTCCCCGGCGCCGGTGGTGTCGATGACATGCAGCCCGGTGGGGGAGGGCACCTCGCTGCAGCCCTGCCGGTTGGCAAAGTGGCAGCCCTTGGGGCCGAGGGTGGCGTACACCAGTCTGACGCCGTACTCTTTCAGCAGCTTCTGGGCGCCTTCCTCCGGGGAAATGCCCCACAGGAATTCGATCTCCTCGTCGCTGATCTTCACGATGTCGGCCTGGTGCAGGCCCCACTCGATCTGTTCTTTGGCCGCGTCATCGCTGGGCCACAGGGGCTTGCGCAGGTTGGGGTCAAAGCTGATGAGCTTTCCGTGTTCCTTGGCGTAGGATACGGCAGTCCGGGTGGCCGAACGGGCGGGCTCATTGGTCAGGCTCAGGGTGCCGAAGTGGAACACCTTGCCCTCATCCAGCAGGGCGGTGTTTACCTCCTCAGGGCGCAGGCAGGTGTCGGCGCCGGGCTTGCGGGCAAAGCTGAAGGACCGGTTGCCGGTGGCATCCAGGGTCACAAAGGCCAGGGTGGTGAACACGGCGGGGTCCACCAGGATGCCGCGGGTGTCGATGCCCAGCTTGTCCAGGGTGCCTTTCAGCAGATGGCCGAAGGTATCGTCGCCCACCTTGCCCAGCAGGGCGGTGGAGCAGCCGTACTTCTGCAAAGCGGCCAGGAAATTGCCCGGCGCGCCGCCCGGCTGGGCTTTCAGGGTGGGGTATCCGGCGTCATCGGTGGAAACGGGGGCGAAGTCGATGAGCAGTTCGCCCAGTGCAACTACATCTTTCATCTTGTTTATCCTCTCACAGTGCCAGGTCCCAGAGGCGCAGGTCCATCCGGGCCGTGCCCCGGGCAAAAAACCGGATGCCGTCGGCGTCGGTGGGAACATCGTACAGGGCCATTCCGGCCACCTGCCGCCCGTCCTGCAGGAAAAACTCTGCCGAGTAGCGGTCCAGCACCATCCGCAGCCGCAGGGTGTTGCCCACCGGCGTCAGCGGCGTTTCCCGCAGTTCCAGGGCATCCCGGCAGCCGCCGGCGTGGCGGCGGTCCAGGCGCAGCAGGCCGTCCTCCAGGTCAAAGCGAATCTCCGCCCAGCGGCCGCTGCCGCAGGCAAACCGAAGGCCGAACCGCCGCGCTGTGGACACATCCACCTCCAGTTCGCAGTCCAGTACCCGGCCGCAGACACCGTCCAGTTGGACCGGTTCTGCACCTACCGCCACGCCGCGGTGTTCGGTGCGCAGCCGGCGGGCGGCATCCAGCTCCCGCACCGGGCGCTGGCACAGGGCGCCGTCTTGCCAGAACAGCTCCCGGGGCAGACTCATCTGGCCGTACCAGGGGGCCTCCTGGGGCGGGTAGCAGTGGTCCCAGTTCTGCATCCAGCCGATGAGTACCCGGCGCCCGTCGGGGGTTTCCAGGGTCTGGGGCGCGTAGAAATCCAGCCCGCTGTCCAGCGGCATATCGGCCTGCCGCACAAAGGGCGTGCCGGGACCGTCCCAGCGGCCGATCAGCGCCGCCGTGTCGTTGCCGCAGTGGTAACGGTCATCGTCGGACTGATGGACAAACTGGGGAGAAACAAGCAGGACTGTCCTGCCATCCAGGGTGAAAATGCCGGGGCATTCCCACATGCTGCCCAGGCTGCCGTCGTTTTCGGCCAGAATCTGTACAAATTCCCAGGAAGCGGTGGGCTTCTCAGGGTGGGCGTTGCGGTAGAGCAGCAGCCGCCCGTGCCCGTTGGGACCGCGTCCGCCCAGCAGCGCGTACAGCATGCCATCCAGCACAAAGAGGTACGGGTCCCGGAAGTCCCGGCGGGAAGCCCCGGCGGGCTGCTCGTCGCAGGAAAGGACCGGGGCGTCGGCCTTTTCGTAGTTTTCGCCGTCGCCGATGGCCAGACACTGCTGCTGGATCTCGCCGTCGCCCTCCGGCATCACGCCGGTGTACAGCAGCAACTGCTGCCCGTTCCATTCGATGGCGCCGCCGGAAAAACAGCCGTTTTCGTCAAAAGGGCGGTCGGGAGCCAGGGCACAGGGCCGGTCCTGCCAGTGCAGAAAATCGGTGGTCACCGCGTGGCCCCAGTGCATGGGTCCCCAGTGGGTGCCGTAGGGATGATACTGGTAAAACAGGTGGTACTGTCCCCGGTAATAAGACCAGCCGTTGGGGTCGTTGCACCAGCCCACCGGGGGCACGGCGTGAAACGCCGGCCGGCGGTCCGGAGCGGTGCGGTGCCGGGCCTCATAGGTGCGGGCGCGGGACAGGGTGTTGTTTCGTTCCATACTCGTTTCTCCGTAGCCAAACTGCCCGTCGTGCCAAATACACGGCGGGCAGTGGATTTTTAGCCGTTCATGCTGGCAAAGTAGTTGTCCAGTCCGGTCTGTTTGAGCTGCAGCAGTTCCTGCAGGTTCATTTCATTGAGCTTGGCAATGTAGGCGTCCCACTCTTCGGCGGCGCCGCCATTCATGATCCAGGAAGCCTTCTGGCTCTCGGCGTAGGGCTTCAGGTCGGTTTCGATCTGGGTGATGCGGTCGGTGGTTTCAATGTCAAAGAAGATGGGCGGATAGTTGTAATCGCACGCCATGGCGGGGGCAAATTCGCTCTTGATGACATCCAGGCGCAGGGTGGCATCATCGGGCATGGTGGTGTAGGTGCCGTAGTAGCTGTCCAGCACGGCCAGAGGGCCGCCCAGATTGGTCTTCATGCGCAGTTCGTAGGGAACAACGCCCTCGGAGATGGGCAGGTGCTGCAGGGTGCCGTCGTCCTTCATCTCAAAGATGTTGTCCTGGGTGGTGTCGCCGTAGGTGCCCCAGTTGTCCTGCACCGACTGGATGGGATCATACAGCTGGTCAATCCACTTGGCGGTCAGGGCCGGGTTGGGGTTGGTGCCGGTGATGACGCAGCGGCCAATCTCAAAGCCCATGGCGTTCTGGCGGGTCACCGAAGGCTGTCCATCGGCGTTTTTCAGAGGGGGAAGGGCCACATAGTTGTCGGGGGTGCCGGCGCTGGTGTTGTCCCAGGCCAGGAACAGGCCGTACCGGTCGCTGGCCGCCTTGGAAACATAGGTGTTGTAGTCCTGGGTAAAGACTTCGGGGTCAATGAGCCCTTCGGTGTACAGGCTGTGCAGCCATTCCAGGCCGGGAACGATGCCTTCATCGGCCAGGGTGTAGATGACCTGCTTGTCGTTGTTGACCACATAGTGGTCGGCGTTGTCGCCGTAGCCGAAGGCGCTGAGCAGCACGCCCACGTCCTCGTTGCCGCCGTTCATGACAAAGGAGAGGGGCAGGCTGTCGGGATGGGCCTGCTTGAAGGCGCGCAGCACTTCGGTCAGCTCATCAGGCGTGGTGGGCATGGCCAGACCCAGTTCATCCAGCCAGGCTTTGTTGATCCAGGGAATGCCGCCGATGGACTGGATGGCTTCCTTGTCGCTGCCCAGTTCCTCAATCCAGGGGAACGAGTAGATGTGTCCGTCGGGGGCGGTGATGAGGGTGCGGTACTCGGGGTTTTCGTCCAGGATCTTCTTCAGGTTGGGCATGTACTGGTCGATGAGCTCGTCCACCGCGATGATGGTGCCGTCCTTGGCGTAGCGCAGCAGGTCGTACTGGCTCATCTGGGCGTCAAAGACCATGTCGGGCAGCTCTTTCTTGGCCAGGGCCAGCTGTTTCTTTTCGCCGAACTGGTCGTCCACATACACGGTCCAGTCGATGTGGACATTGGTGGCTTCCTCCAGCCGCTGCACGATCAGGCGGTCGTTCAGCTCCTGCCCGGCGAAGGACGGCTCATGGGTCAGGGCGGTGAAGGTGACGGTGTCGGTGAGGGGGAAGGACGCCGAGGCGGCATCCACCGAAGCAGCCGCGCTGGCCTGCTGGGAGCCGCAGCCCGCCAGGGCGGACAGTGCCATCGCCACGGCACCGACGGTGGCCAGGGTACGTTTTGTGATGGATTTCATCTTGTTCTCTCCTTTTCTTGGTGTATGGTGTGGGGAAAAACGGTTCTGAAAGAAGGAAGCCGGAAAATCAGCCTTTCACCGAGCCCAGCATGACGCCCTTTTCAAAGTACTTCTGGAAGAAGGGGTACATGACCAGCAGCGGCAAACTGGATACCACGATGGTGGAGTATTTCAGCTGTTCGGCAATCTTGGCCATCATGGCGGCGTTCTGGGCATCGGCCACCATGCCGGGGCGCGGGGTGTTCTGCACCAGGATGGATCGGATGACCAGCTGCAGGGGCTGCAGGGACTGATCTTCCAGGTAGATCATGGCGTCAAAGTAGCTGTTCCACATGCCCACGAACTGGTACAGGACCAGCACCGCGATGATGGGCTTGCAGACGGGGATCAGGATGCGGAAGAAGTACTGCAGCTCGGAGGCACCGTCCAGGGCGGCGGCTTCGTGCAGTTCCAGCGGGATGGACTTGTAATAGGTGCGGGCCAGGATGATGTTCCACACATTCACGGCACCGGGCAGGATCAGGGCCAGCGGGCTGTTGATGAGGTTCAGGTTGGACACCAGCAGGTAGGTGGGCATCAGGCCGCCGCCAAAGAACATGGTGATGAGGAAGAAGGTGTTCAGTGCCTTGCGGCCCACGAACTGCGGCAGGCTCAGCGGATAGGCGGCCAGCAGGCAGATGACGGTGGAGAATGCCGCAAAAGAGATGGAATAGAGGAAGGAGTTCAGGAAACCCCGTCCGATCATATCGTCCTGGAACACCCGGCGGTATCCTTCCAGGGTCCAGTCCTCCGGCATGAAGCTGATGCCCTGGTTGGTCAGCACCACCGGGTCAATGAAGGAGGCCAGCACCACATAGACCAGCGGCACCAGCACCGCCAGGGAGAACAGCGCCAGAATGGCGTAGCCGATGTACAGAACGACCTTGTCTTTCCGTGTGTAAAACTGTCTGGATTCCATAAGACTGTTCGCTCCTTTCTTACAGGCCTTCGCCCTCGTTCAGGCGGCTGACAATGGCGTTCACGACCAGCAGCAGCACCACGTTGATCACCGAGTTGAACAGGCCCACGGCGGTGGAATAGCCGTAATCGCCGATCTCCAGGCCCAGGCGGTACACATAGGTGGGGATGATCTCGGAGGTGGTGCGGTTCAGGTCGGTCTGCAGGGCCAGGGCCTTTTCAAAGCCGATGTTCATGATCTGCCCGGCGGACAGGATGAACTGAATGACCATGATGGGTTTCAGGGTGGGAATGTCCGCTTTCCCTTAGTTAAAGATATGAACCCTCTTTATCAATCTACTTTTCCAATA
>CALESJ010000012.1 GCA_937907025.1 uncultured Faecalibacterium sp. | reverse complement strand
GGCGCCGTTCTTGATCAGGTAGCTGATGGTATCCGGTTCGGGGCCGTAGTTCAGGTTCTGGGCAAACTCCTCCACCATGGCGCGGTTGAACAGCCGCATGCCGGAGGTGGGGTCGCAGATGGCCCGGCCGGTGGTCAGGCGGATGGCCCAGCTGATGATATAGCTGCCCAGCATACGCAGGGTCTTGGGCTTTTTTACCGTAAGGAACCGGCTGCCGATGACAATGTCCGCCCCGTCCTCCAGTTCCGCCAGCATGGGGGCGATGTATTCCGGCTTGTGCTGGCCGTCGGCGTCCAGCTGGATGGCGCAGTCGTAGCCGTTTTCGGCGGCGTAGCGCAGCCCGGTCTGGAAGGCCCCGGCCAGGCCCAGGTTCACCGGCAGGTCGATAAGGCGGTAGCCGTTGGCCCGGCAGATGGCCGCGGTGTGGTCCCGGCTGCCGTCATTGACCACCACATAGTCATACTGGGGGTAGTTGGTCACCAGGTTTCCCACCACATGGGCAATGTTGGCTTCCTCGTTGTAGGCGGGGATAACGATGAGCAATTTTGACATATCTGCTCCTTTTCGGGCGGGGTTCAGGCCCCGGTCCCTTCCTTGGTTTTTTCCTGCGCGATCGCCATTATTCTAGCAAACACGGCATCCCATGTAAAGTGGGCGCACAGGTTGGCGCGGGCGGCTGCGGCGGCGCGGCGGGCTCCTTCGGGGTCAGCCAGCAGGCTTTGCAGGGCGGCACGGATGGTTTCCGGGTCGGTATCAGCCAGGAGGATACCGTACTCCGGCCCGGGCAGCAGTTCCTCGGTGCCGGCGGTGGGGGTGCACAGGATGGGGCACCCGCAGGCTGCCGCCTCCAGCAAGGTGGTGGGGAAGCCCTCGGCGTACCGGGTGGGCAGGCAGTAGGCATCCGCCTGGCACAGCAGCTGCACCACCGCCCGGTGTTCCAGCGCCCCGGGGGCTTTGGCTCCCAGCTCCAGCAGTTTCTGCCGGTCGGGGCCGTCCCCCGCCGCCACCAGCACGGTGCCGGGCAGGGCCTGCACCGCTTGGGCCAGGGCCACGGCGCCCTTTTCGGGGATGAGCCGCCCCACAAACACCACCAGGCGGGTATCCGGGGCAAGCCCCAGCTTTTGACGCCAATTGACGGGCTGTTCGGCCCTCTCCCGCGCCAGGGCGTCGGGATCCACGGCGTTGGGCAGGCAGCCTTTGGCCGTGATGCCGAAGGTCTTCAGCCACCGGCAGACCGCCGCGGACACGCCGTAAAAGTCCGGTCCGGTGCGGCGGATGAGCCCGCAGGCAAAGTGTTCATACAGCCGCCCGGCCAGGCCTACCACACCGCCGCCCACCGGCATGTAGCCGGTGGAATGGTCGATGACGATGGCGGGCACCCCGGCCCGGCGCACCTCCCGGGCGGCCAGCACGCTCTGGGTATACATGCGGGTCTGGATGATGCAGAAATCCGGGTTTGTTTCCCGCAGCAGCTGCCGCAGAACGGCCGCACCCGAAGGCCGCACCACCGGGAACCGGCCGTTCATCACCGGCCACACCGGCAGGCGGACGATCTCAATGCCGTCGGCGTCGGTTTCCCGGTCCGGCAGGCCGGGCAGGGCGCTGGTCACCACCACGGCGCGGTGCCCGGCGCGCACGGTGCGCAGCGCCAGGTTCCAGGTATAGCGCTCGACCCCGCCCACGGTGGGCAGATACTGGGCCGAGAAATACAGGATGGTCACAGGCAGCCTCCTAAGGAGCGGTCACCGGGCAAGGATGACCAGCATGATGTTCAAAAGCACGCCGAAGTTCACCGCGCACAGTCCGCAGACCAGCTGGGACGCGGCGGTGTCGGCGTCCACGGCCAGGACACGCCGGGGTGCGCAGACCAGCATGGCCAGCGGCAGCACCGGCAGCAGGTAGCGCCCCTGCAGGCCGTAAACGGTTTCGTAATAGGTGGGGGTCCATACGATGCACCCGGCCAGGGCCAGGGCACAGCAGGCCAGCACCGCCCCCACGCACCAGGCGCGGTAATGCCCGGCGGGCAGGCGGTCGAATTCGGTATCCCGGCGGGCGGGCAGGGCGGCAAAAGCCAGCAGCCCGTACAGGGCAATGACCCAGCCCCAGGCCAGTTCCACCGAGTTGTAACTCAGAAGTCCGCCCACCAGTCCGCGGATATAATCGTCGGTGTTGTACACGGCGGTGCGCACCACCAGCAGCACGGTGGCGGGCAGATGGGTCAGGATATACCCGGGGGTGTAGGTGATCAGGTCCTCCGGCGAAGCCACGCTCTGGCTCTCCCGCACGGCCCGGGCCTCCTCCACCCGCTGCACCAGGATTTCCCGGTCCAGCGGATAGTATTCGGCGTCCTCCATACCGATGGTCACGCCGCATTCGGTCAGTTCCTGCACACCGACTTCCACGGTATAGCAGGCCTTGAACAGCAGCACGCGCCCCTGCTCGGTCAATACGTTCCAGGACCAGTCGTTGACGGTCTGGCTGCCGAAATAGGTCAGGGTCACGGCCCGGATAAAGTCCTCATCGGTGAAGGAACTCTGTTCCATCTCGCTGGGGCTGAAGAAGAAGCTCTGCCCCAGTTCGGCGGCGCTCACATCCCCGTCCACCAGGGCCTGGGCCCAGAATTCCACCTCACTGTCGGCCACATCCTGGGTCAGCCCGCCGCAGTAGAACACCCGGCGCACAAAGGCTTCGGGGCTGTGTTCCAGGTAAGCGGCCGGGATGGCGTCAAAGTAGGATTTCAGCGGGCTGCCGGCGTCTTCGGCGTCGGAATCTTCCGCTGTGGCTGCGGTGCTGTCTGCGGCTTCCGGGGCGGCATGTGCCGCCGGTGCCGCAGCTGTATCGGCGGCAGTGGTTTCCGCCGGGGCGGCGGCATCGGTCGTTGCCGAAACAGCAGTGCCCGTTTCGGTTCCGCCGTTGTGCAGCAGACCGGTGAGCATGGCGCTGTTCAGGCACAGGGCCAGGGCACAGCAGGCCGCCAGATACACCCCCTTTTTCACCCAGGGGCGGGCCCCCAGACGGGCGTTGGGGATCAGCAGGAACAGGGCCGCCAGCGGCAGGTACACCAGCTTGGCGGGGGCCAGCAGCACACCGGCCACGCCCAGGCCCACCAGATGGGGCAGGGTGACGGGGTGGCCCTCATCCGCAAACACCGCCTGCATGCACAGGGAGGTAAAGACGAAGGCCAGGCCCAGCAGCAGCGCGTCCCGGCTGAAGGAGGCGGCCAGATGCAGGGTCATGGGCAGCAGAGCCGCCGCGGCGAACACCCGCCGCCCGAAGGGGGCAAACCGCACCGCCAGGGCCGCCAGCACCGCAAAGGCCAGCAGGTTGGCCAGCCGCCCCAGCATAAGCACCGGCACAAAGCCCAGGTGCAGCACAAAGCCCAGGAACACCGCCGCCGCGCTGACCACATACAGGGTGGGGTTGCGGTCGGTCTGGTATTCGGCCAGCTCCACATGGCTGTCGAAGCTGTCGGTGGTGGTGGTGAAAAGATTTTCGGACAATTCCTGCCAGCTGAACACGGTGGTGTTCTCGTTCTGCAGCAGGGTATTCACATCGTGTTCCCGGCGATAGCTCATATCAATGGGCACGTTGCCCATGCGCCATTCGTCATCGCTGAAGAAGTTGGCCCAGCGGCAGGCCAGGGTGAAGGACTGGTTGATGTGGTATTTTTCATCCGGGGCAGCGTAGGGCGGCAGCACCACGCTGTACAGCAGGCCAAAGGCTACCACCAGCACAAACACCAGCCGGTGCAGGGGCATGCGGCGGCACAGGGCCGTCCGCACCCCGAAAAACACCAGCAGCGCCGCCAGCACCGCCACCCCTATAAAGAACCGGTCCAGGAACCCGCCGATGGTGCGGTAGGTCACAATGAGGGAGAGGGTGGCATCCTGGGCTTCGCCTGCGAAGGTATAGGTTTCGTCCCACAGGGCGGTTCCGTTGGAAGTTCCCACGCACAGCCGCCCGGCGCCGGTATAGTCCGGGGTCAGGGTCAGGCAGTAATGCCCGCCCAGTTTGCCGGGCACCGGGTGGTCCAGGCCCAGGCCGGTATACTGCCCGGGCACGATGAGGCTCATATCTCCCCAGGAGGTGGCCAGCACCTCGCCGGTGTCGGCGTCGGTGAGGGTCACGTTCAGGGTGCCGGCGGGCTGTTCCCCGTTTGTACCGAAGACCACCGCCACCGCCAGCAGGTCCTCCTCGTAGGAGAAGGTCTGGCTCACGCTCTGGCCCGCCTCGATGGGGGCACTCATGAGGGTATAGTCATCGCTGATTTTCTGGGACAGGCTCTTCTGGGTATTGCCCCGCACCACAGCCAGCCACAATCCGGCGGCCACGGCCAGGCAGACCAGCAGCGCCGCCAGGGCCAGCACCGTGGGGCGGTGTTCCCGAACCAGTTTGTGCAGTTTGCCGGTCATACAGGGTTCTCCCTTTTCGTTTCAATGCCGAAAGCCCGGTGCAGGGCTTCGTCCAGGCGGCCTTCCCGGCGCAGGAATACCTCGATGGCTTCCCGCACGGCGCCTTCGCCGCCTTTTTTGGTGCCCACATAGTCGGCCCGGGCAGCCACAGCGGTCGCCGCATCGGCGGGGCAGGCCACAAAGCCGCACAGGGCCATGGCAGGCAGGTCGTTCCAGTCGTCGCCGCAGTAGGCCACCTGTTCCCGGGAAAGATGCTGTTCCGCCAGGAAGTCCCGCAGGAAAGCAGCCTTGTCCTTCACGTTCTGGAACACATAGTCAATGTGCAGGTCGGCAGCACGGCGGCGCACCGCCTCACATTCCCGCCCGGTGCAGATCATCACCCGCACCCCGGCGGCCCGGGCGGCCACAATGCCCGCCCCGTCCTTGATGGCAAATTTTTTCAGTTCGTTGCCGGTGGCGTCATAGTACACGCCGCCGTCGGTCATGGTCCCGTCCACGTCCAGCACCAGCAGTTCGATCATGGTATTTTCTCCGGTTCAGGCGTTCATCAGTTTGGCGTACTCGCTGGGGGTCACAAATTCAACGGGCAGTCCCCCGGCCTGGATGGCCCGCAGCGCTGCGGCCACCTGGGCGTTGTAGGCGGCGCCACGGTCGGTGTGGGTGTGCAGACGGCCCTCGGCGTAGGCATTTTCGCCTTCCCGGTAGCCGTCGGCACCGGCCAGCAGTGCCTTGGAAGCCCCGCACAGCCGCAGCAGGCGCAGCAGCATGAGCACGCTGTTGCCCGCCGGGGCATCGGCGGCGCACAGGCGGTCATAATTCACCGTCAGCGGGTTGTCGGTGCGCAGGTTGCTGGTGAGCACCGCCGGGCAGGGCAGGCTGGCGGCGTCGATCTTATCATACCGCTTGCTGGAGGAGAAGAAAGCATAATCCGGGGTGCAGAACTCCGGGCAGAAGTTGGCCGAAATGACCACATCCGCCCCGGCCTCCCCCGCTGCGGCCCGGCCTTCGGGGGTGCCCAGAGAGGCGCCGGGGGCCAGCACCAGCACCGTCTTGCCCGAAAGGGCGGTGTGCAGGGTGTCCAGGGCGGCGGCATCGTCGATGCGGCGGCTCTGGTATTCCCGGTACAGGCCGTCGGCATAGGCGGCGTCAAAGACGGTGGCCTTGCTGCGGTCCAGACCGGCCAGGATGTGGTTGATATCCCGGTTGGTCAGATCGCCTTTTCCCAGGAAATGCTCGGCGTAGTTGCGGTGCAGGTTGTACCGGGCCGAGAGGAAATACGCCGGGGTGTAGCCCCACTGGGTTTCCCCTTTCAGGGGGGCGATGTGGTCCTGGATGGCGTCCATGAGCTCATCGATGTCGTAGCCCATGCCCAGGTTTTCGTTCATATAGTCGGCCACCAGCTCAATGGGCAGGTTGCCGGGGATGCGGCCCATGCCCAGCAGGCTGGCGTCCACGGTGGTGTCCCGCAGCAGGTGCTTGTCCAGGAATTCCTGGGCCAGGCAGAAGCTCAGGGCCATGTTCTCGTGCAGGTGCAGCCCCACCCGGATATCCGGGTCCAGATTGTGGTCCACCAGGCTGACGATGCGTTCCAGGTCCCGGCGGCGCATGCTGCCGAAGGTATCCACGATGGAGAACTGGTACGGATGGATGGCGTTCACCTGGTCCAGAATCCACAGAATGTCCTTGTCTGCATAGCCCATGATGTTGATGGGGTTGATGGACAGCTTGTAGCCCCGGGCCTTGACCTCCCGGGCAAAGTCCATGCCTTCCCGGATGTCGTAGTCGTGGGCGGTGATGCGGATCATCTCGATGCCGTGGCCCTCGTAGGGGGAAAGCTGGGAAATATCGTAGTTGGAGCGCATGGCCATGCCGGAGTACATGGTGTGGCCGGTATGCTCGGGCAGCAGGCGGTTGAGCTGTTCAATGGTGCGGCAGACGGTCACGTCGGGGTCGTACTGGTCCACATTGCGCAAAAAGCCCACTTCCACGATGTCCACACCGGCGCGGGTCAGGGTGGCAATGATGTCACGGGCGGCGGAAAAGCCCCAGCGCCAGTTGTTCACATACCCGCCGTCGCGCAGGGTGCAGTCCAGCAGTTTGGTGTTTGCCATAACAGGTACCTCGTTGTTTTTATTGGTCAGGGTTGGTTTCGGACAAAGTGCGGCGGACCAGGTCCAGGTCCTTGGGGGTGTCTACGCTCACCGTCTTGTACGGGCTCTTGATGGCGTGCACCTTGTGCCCGTTCTCGATAAAGCGCATCATATCGTTTTCCTCCGCCAGTTCCAGGGCGGACTTGGGGGTGTCGTGGTAGAACTGCAGGGCCTGGCGGCTGTACAGCTGGATGCCGGTGACCTTCTCGTACTCAAAATCCAGGGTTCCTTTGGGGTACGGGATGGGGCTGCGGGAGATCATCAGAATTTCCCGGGCGGCGTTGGTGACCACCTTCTGGTTGGAAAAGTCCACCACATCCGCCGGGTGGGTCATCACGTTGGTGAGCACCGCCACATAGTAGGGGTCGGCGGGCAGCTCCCGGGGCAGAATCAGGTCGAAGGCCTTCACGTTGATGAGGGGTTCATCCCCCATGACCTGCAGGTACAGGTCGGCTTCCAGCTTGGTGGAAACCTCCCAGATGCGCCCGGTGGGGGTGTCGTGGTCGGGGCTGGTCATCAGGCAGTTCATGCCGTAGGTCTTGCAGGCGGCCTCGATGCGCTCGTCGTCGGTGGCAATGACCACATCGGCCAGGGCAGCGCACTTTTTGGCTTCGTTGTATACCCACCAGATCATGGGCTTGCCCAGAATATCGGCCAGAGGCTTGCCCGGCATGCGGGAGCTCTGGTAGCGGGCGGGAATGACGGCAACGGTTTTCATGTAAAACGCGACCTTTCGTTTATTCAGTTTTGGACACAAGCGCTCTGGCTTCGTCCAGAGAAAGGAAGATGTTTTCCTCGGCAGCGGTAAAGCCCCGCAGCACCCAGCTCTGCACTGTGACGGCCCGGCGGAATTTGCCGGGCAGGCAGAAGTTCAGCACCTCGCTGGGCATGGTGCGCTCCAGCACGGTGGCCTGCGGGAACAAAGCCGTGTAGTCGGTGTCGTCCCGGGGATGGGTCTTGATGAACAGGGGACCTTCGGTGTATTTGGCGGCCACAGCTTTAAAGATGGCATCCTGTTCGGCCTGGTCCATCAGCCCGTCCTGCACAAAGCTGCGGGGCAGCAGCAGGGTGGCCTCGGCGTACACCGCCGGGTCCTCGGGCAGCGGCCGGGACACAAACACCCGGCGCACCGCGGCCTTTTCTTCCCCCGTCAGGTTGGCCAGCATGGCCCGGGCGCTGAATTTACACAGCTTTTCCCGGGGAAAGAGGTTGCACTGGTCCGGGTCCTCGCTCTCCACGGCCGCGCAGGCCGGGCTGTCCCCCCAGTACAGGTAGGGGCGGCGGGCAAAATCCGGGGCGGCCCGCTGTTCGGTCAAAAGGTGCTGGTCGGTGTCCAGGGTGCCGCCCACCGTGTCCTCACACAGGGTATATCCGGCATTGCAATCCTGGAGATACCGCCCGGCCACGCTCCAGTCGTTGCTGATGCGGATGGTGCCGTAGGCGTTCTTGTCCAGCTTAGGCCCCACCCCGGCCTTTTCATAGGCCCGGCGGTTGCGATAGTGCCCCAGGGGCCCGGTCACAACACCCGGCCATCGGGATTCGTGGAGCACGGCCACCTCTTTAAAGGCGCCGTCCAGCTTGCCGGAAGCCGCCAGGGCGTCGGCGCCGGGGATCTGCTCACTGAGCCAGGCGGCCTGCCCGCCCCCGGCCCGCAAAGCGCGCACCAGGGCAAGGAGCAGGTGGTAAGCGGTGTGGCAGATGTACAAATCAGGCTTGGCCATTCCTTACGCCTCCGCGGTGGTTTCCACCACCTGGACCGGCGGGAAGTGGATACGGCCCCAGCCGGACGCCCATTCGGGCATGGACAGGTCGGCGTTGGTCACCTCAAAGGCGAACTCGGTCACCGGTTTGTCCAGGCAGACAGCCTGGGCCAGGGACCCGTCGAACACATCGATATAGAAGAAATACTGGCCCTCGCCCAGCAGGGAGGGGTCAAAGGTGAATTCGGTGGTGTAGAGCTTGCCGGGCACAGCGGGACCCAGGTCCACCGGGTGGGTGATGCCCACGGGGGTGGAATCCCGGAAATGCAGGTTCAGCTTCATGTTCACGCCGGAGAAGGGTTCCGCCACCCGCCAGGTGATGCGCACCCGCACCTTTTCGTTGTCCGCAAACACGCTGGATTCCTTGTCCACAAAGTCCAGGGTTTCCAGCCGCAGCCGCTTGCCGGCGCTGCCGGTCATGCGGGACACATGGGTCAGGTCGTAGTGGACCACGTTCACATCGGTGGTTTCCATATACACGGCGATGGCCTGTTCCACGTCCCCGTCAAAGATGACCTTGCCCTTGTCCAGCACCACGCACCGGGTGCACAGCTGCCGGATGGTGGACATGTTGTGGCTGACGTAGAGGACCGTGCGGCCTTCCTGCCCGGCCACGTCGGACATTTTGCCCAGGCATTTCTGCTGGAACTTCATATCGCCCACGGCCAGAACCTCGTCCATGACCATGATCTCGCTGTCCAGGTGGGCAGCCACCGCGAAGGCCAGCTTGACGAACATGCCGCTGGAATACCGCTTGACCGGGGTGTCGATGAACTCCCCGCACTCGGAAAATTCGATGATCTGGTCCAGCTTGGCGTCCACTTCGGCCTTGGTCATGCCCAGAATCGCGCCGTTCATATAGATGTTTTCCCGGCCGGTCATCTCGTTGTTGAAACCGGTGCCCACTTCCAGCATGCTGGCCACCCGGCCCCGCAGGCGAATCTCGCCTTCGGTGGGGGCGGTGATGCGGGACAGAATTTTCAGAAGGGTGCTCTTGCCGGCGCCGTTGCGGCCGATGATGCCCAGGGCTTCCCCCTGGTAGACGGTCAGATCCACCCCGTTCAGCGCCATGAAGGTCTGGCCGAACAGGCGGCTGTCGGTGCCGATGACGGTGTTGGGGTCCTCCTTGCCGCGCACGCGCGCCCACCAGCTCTGCAGATCGTGGGTGAGGGTGCCGCCGCCGATCTGGCCCAGCTTGTACTGTTTTTTCAGGCCCGATACCTGAATGACCGGGCGCTTTTCACTTGCCTGTGCCATGGGGTATCCTCCTTACACCGTATCCATAAAGGTTTTTTCAATGCGGCTGAACAGCACGATCCCCAGCGCCAGCGCCGCCAGGGTGAACACCACGCTGTACACCAGCCCGCCCACCGAAACAGTGCCGGTGCCCAGGGTGCCCATGCGGAAGACCTCGATGGGGGCGGTCATGGGGTTGAGCATCATCAGCGCCCGCAGACGGGGGCTTTCGCTCAGGCTGGACAGGGGGTACACCACCGGGGACACATACATCCACAGCTGCACGCCGAAGCCCACCGCGATGGCCAGGTCCCGGTATTTGGTGGTCAGGCTGGACACAATGATGCCCACGCCCAGGCCCAGCAGCATGACTTCCACAATGACCAGAGGCAGCGCCGCCAGCCAGGGGGTCAGGTGCATCTCGGCCCCTGTGAGGGCAAAGCCCACCCAGAACAAGGCATACATGATGAACTGGATAAAGAAGTTGATAAGGCTGGTCAGCGCCTGGCTGATGGGTGTGGTCAGGCGTGGGAAATACACCTTGCCGAACACCTGGCTGTTGGCCACAAAGGTGTTGGCGGTGTTGTTGATGCAGCTGGCAAAGAAGGTCCACACCGTGTTGCCCGCCATGTAGAAGAGGAACGAGGGGGAGCCGTCGGTGGAAAGCCCTGCCAGCCCGCCGAAGACCACATTGAACAGAACGGTGGTGATGAGGGGGTTGAGGATGATCCAGGCGGGGCCCAGCACGGTCTGCTTGTACAGCACGGTGAAGTTGCGCTTGACGAACATGAGGGTCAGGTCGCGGTAGCGCCAGAGTTCGGCCAGGTCGATGTCGAACCAGCCGGTGCGGGGGCGTATAATGGTGGTCCAGCCTTCTTCCGGCACAGCCGGGGACTGGGGATGATGTTCAGCCATAAAATCTGTATCCTTCCTGTTGGAGGCGGCTCACATTGGTAAAAGAGTACAGTCCGCCAATCATAGTGTTTATTCTACCATGTTTGGCCATAAAATACAATCGCCGCTCCCGGGTGGGCACGGGGCCCGGCGCGGGAGCGGCGTGGTTGTCAGGCGGGGCAAAAGCCGGTATACTGGTACACAGAACCGGGTCTTGCCCCGGGAGAGGAGATTGTATGTATGCGCAGAAAAGACCGTGAAGTGACGGATTTTTCCCGGATGGTATCCATCTTGCAGGATTGCGACTGCTGCCGGCTGGGGCTGGTGGAGGACGGCGAAGCCTACATTGTGCCGCTGAACTTCGGCTATGATGCCGGGGACGATACCCTGACGCTGTATTTTCACAGTGCGGCGGCGGGGCGCAAACTGGACCTGATCCCCAGCCAGAAGCTGGTGGCCTTCGAGGCGGACACCGGCCACAGGATGGTGGCGGGCCCCGAAGCCTGCGATTACACCTGCCTGTACAGCTGCGTCATGGGCAAGGGAGAGCTGACCCTGCTCACCGAGGACGCCGACCGCCGCCACGCCCTGGAGCGGGTCATGGCCCACTATACCGGCCGGGAAGGCTGGACCTATATGCCCCAGTACTACAACCACATGGCCATGCTGCGCCTGACCGTGCGGGAGTGGAGCTGCAAGGTGCATGACTGAGGGGTAACGGCATTTTGCCGTTGGGTCCTTCCTTTTTGTCACCAAAAAGGAAGCGAAAAAGTGCCACCGTTTCGAGGCGGTGGACGCCGACCAGGGCTGCGGCCCTGGACCTGGGGATGCGGCCACCTGACGACGGCCTTCTCACCGGCTGGGGCCGGTGAGCAAGGAATGGATTTAAATGCCGCTTCCAGAAAGCCTCCCCTGTGTAAGGGGAGGTGCCGCACAGCGGCGGTGGGGTTGTGAAGCCTGCCACACCTCCCGCTCACGGGCAACACCAGCAAACCCCACAACCCCTCAGTCGGCCTACCGGCCGCCAGCTCCCCTTACACAGGGGAGCCGTTTATCTCTCCCGCAGGGCCTCCACCTCCTGGGCAGCCAGGGTGGGCCAGAGGGTATTATTGAACAAGGAATCATACCGGTACAGCCCGATGCCCTGCCCGCCCCGCCGGGCCAGTTCGTCGGCCTGGGCGGCCAGCGCGCCACCGGACTGCCACTCGGTGCCGGGGCCGGAGCGGTCGCCGCCGTCCCCTTCCCCGATGCGATAGGCCCCCAGCCCGAAATACAAGGCCACATCCCCCCGGCGTTCCAGGGCCAGCCACTGGGAAGCCAGGGCGGTCAGGCTGTGGGAAGCATCCCCGTCTTTCTTATAGTCCAGCCCCCAATACAGCTGGGGCATCAGATAATCCACAAACCCCGCCTCCCGCAGCCAGCGGGCGGTATCGCTGTACTGGCTGCGGGAGTTGCTGTCCGGGTCGCCCTGGGGCGCAATGCCGAACCGCACCCCGTACTCGTGGGCGGTCTGGTAACACAGGGCCACCAGAGCGTCCACATTCTCCCGCCGCCAGTCCTCCAGCCCCAGGGTCCCGCCGCCATCGCAGTAGGCGGCGTAATCGTCGGCGTCAAACTCCGCCGCGGTGGTGGGATAGAAATAATCGTCAAAGTGCACACCATCGACGTCATAATTTTGGCAGATTTCCCCCACACCCGCCGCGATGTACCCCCGCACATCCGGGTCAGCCGGGTCCAGATACAGCCCGCCGTCCACGGATTTGACCCAGTCCGGGCGGGTGTTGGCCAGGTTCGTGTCCGCCAGTGTTGCCGGGGTGCCGCCGCTTTGCAGGCGGTAGGGGTTGACCCAGGCTTCCAGCTCCAGGCCCCGGTCATGGGCAGCCTGCACCAGCACGGCCAGCGGGTCAAAGCCCGGGTCCCGGCCCTGGGTGCCGGTGCACAGGTGGCTGTACGGGTACAAATCGCTGGGATACAGCGCATCCCCGAAAGGCCGCACATGGGCCAGCACCACATTGGCCCCCATGGCGGCGATGTTGTCGAACATGGCGCCCACATCGGCGGCAAAGGCGCTTTCGGAGGAAAAATCCACGCTCTGCCATTCCAGATAGGACACCCACACCGCCCAGTACTCCTCGGCAGCCGGTTCCGCCGGGGCAGGGCTGACGGTGGGGGCAGGCGTCGGGGTGGGGGCGGCGGTTTCCGGTGTGGCGGCCGGGCGCGGCACCCCGCCCAGCGGCAGGGCGGGCAGGACCAGCACCAGACAGAACAGCACCATCGCCCCCAGTACCCGGCACACACGGCCCGTCCTGTTCATACATACCCCTCCCCCGTTTTGCTATGGTACAAGGTATGCGCGGCGCACAAAAACTTGCTCACCCGCCTTGGCAAACGGAGAAAAATCTGCTATACTAAATCAGTTATCCCGTTTTTGCGGGCCATTAGCTCAGTTGGTCAGAGCTGGCGGCTCATAACCGCTTGGTCCCGGGTTCAAGTCCTGGATGGCCCACCAATAAAAAGAGTGCCCCCGCACAGGGGGGCACTCTTTTTGTTTATCTCTCGGAAAAGACGATTCACCCGCGCTTGCGCTTGTACAGGATGATACCGCCCAGCACCAGCACGCAGACCACCGCCAGGCCGCCCCACAGGGGCAGATTGCTGGCATCGCCGGTCTGGGGCAGGGCGCCGGCTGCGGCGGCCTTGGGGGCCGGGGTGCTGCCGGGGGTGTAGGTGCCCTTCACATTGCCGTAGCCGGACAGCTGCTTGACCGATTCCAGATAGCCGCAGTTGTCGCAGCGGTAGCCGTTGTCGGTGGCGGTCCAGTTGTGGGTGCCGCAGGCCGGGCAGGTGTAGTAGGTGGTGTTATCCGCCGGGGCCGGGGTGGCCGGGGCCGGGGTGGCCGGGGCCGGGGTAGCCGACGGCGCCGGGGCGGTGCGGACGGTGAAGCTGGCGGGGATGGTCAGCTTTACGTCATGGTCGGCCGAAACAACGATGTTTTCCTTGTATGTTCCCACGGGCAGACCGGCCTTGGGCTGCACCGTGAAGGTAACTTTTCCGCCCACAGGCAGCTCTGTGGCAGAGAGGGTTCCCACCTCAAAATTGGCGGTAGAGGCGGGCTGGGTCAGGGTCAGAGGCTGGTTGCCGGTGTTGGTGATGGTCACGGTCTTGGCAGTGGGCCGGTCGCAGCCGGTATAGGCTTCACCAAAGCCGAGAGAACCCTCGACAGAAATGTTGTAGGTTGCCTGGGTTACCTTCACCTTGCAGGTTGCCTGCTTATCGCCATCGGCGGTGGTGACGGTGATGGTGGCTTGGCCTGCGGCCACGGCAGTGACTTTGCCGTTCTGGTCCACGGTGGCCACGTCGGGCTTATCGCTGGTCCAGCTCACCTTCTGATTGGTGGCATTGTCCGGCTCTACCTTGGCGGTCAGGGTGGCATTTTCGCCGGTGAACAGGTCCAGCTCGTTTTTGTCCAGCGATACGCCGGTGACGGGCTGGGTCACGGTGACGGTACAGCTGGCTTTCTGGCCGCTGCCGTTGTTGGCGGTAGCAGTGATGGTGGCGGTGCCGGGGGTCACGGCCTTTACATTGCCGCTCTGGTCCACGGTGGCAACATCAGGATTGCTGCTTTCCCAAGTCACGGATTTGTTGGTGGCGTCGGCAGGCTCTACCGTGGCGGTCAGCTTAGCGGTGCCACCCACCACCAGGGGCAGTTCGGTCTTGTCCAGCTTCACGCTGGTGACAGAAACCGTAGCCGGTTTGATGTTCAGTGTGTATTCTTTGGAGGCGCTTCCGGCGCTGTTTTCAGCCGTTACGGTAAAGGTAGAAGTTCCCTCCGTGGTGGGGGTGCCTGAGATGATGCCGGTGGTGGGGTCCAGGGCCAGACCGGCGGGCAGGGTGCCGCCGGTGACGGTCCACTGGGTAGGATTATTGTCTGCCGCAAGGGGCTGGCTGTATGCAGTACCCACTGTGCCTTCGGGCAGAGGACTTTCGGTGATGATGACCGGGGCGTAAACGACTGTGCCGGTGGGTTCGCCTTCCAGCTTGCCGCCGTTCTCCACGTTGATGGTGCCGGTGTTGTTGATGGTGTCGGAGCCGTTCAGGGTGCCGCCGTTCTCGATGGTGACGGTGCCGTTGTTGGTCAGGTTGCTATTGCCGTTGAGGGTAGATCCCTGCGGGATGGTCAGGGTTTCACCCTCGCCCACGGTGAGGGGTTCGTCCAGGGTCACATCGCCGTACACGGTGCCTTCCGTGCCGTCAAATACGATGCCGCTGCTATTTTCACCTGTTGGTGTCGGTGTAAGAAGATCGGTCGAAACTCTTGTTGCCTTGATCCCACCCGTTCTGGCATCAACAATAGCATTTCCACTGACTGTCAGGCTGGTGATGGCATTCGTAGCATCAGGATCTCCCACATAGAACTGTATCCCATCACTGCTCGTGCCGCCGCTGGCGGTCAGGCTGCCGCCATTGACGGCAAGGGAGAGTTTTGGAGAGCCGGTGGCGTTGCTACTGGACATCACATAGACGCCGGCGAAGTAAGAAAAGGTACTAGTAGTGTTTGCCTTGACAGACGCGTTGTTGATGGTCAGGGAGGCATTGCCTGTTCCACTTTTAATCGATATTCCGTAGGAAGAACCAGAAACTTCCAGACTCCCATTACCCGTGATCGTCAGGGAGGCATTTGCGCCTACGTTCCCTCCTTGTTGAGCATCCACATAAATTCCATAGTTGCCTGTGATGGTATTCGTGCCAATCAGTTCGATAGTCAGGGTAACTGATTGATTGCTGCTGCACTGAGCATAGATCCCGGCGCCATAATGAGGTGTACTATATTCTCCTCCATCAATCGTCGCCCCGTTCAGCGTCAGGGTGGCGGTGTTTGGGTTGTATCTGACAGTCCAATCATTAGAATCGTCGGTGGCATCATCGACCCGTGTTAGCCCCCCACTGTTATCTGTAGTCCAGTAGGTTACAGTATTAGCTACAATGACGGCCTGATTTCCCACATAAAGCTTATCAGGCTCACCTTCCGCAGCCGCCAGCGCCGTGGTGGGCAGCAGGCCCAGGCAGAGCGCCAGGGTACACAGCAGGCTCAACAATCGTTTTTTCATAGGGGTTCCTCCTTGGTATCTTCCCTGCGGCGATGGGCCGGGTGCCCGCAAATGCACCAAAACATCGTCCGCCTTTTTTCGCTGATACATCTATTATACTATAAAAAATCCGCTTTGCCAGTGCCCGTTTCAGGGGGTAAAATGGGTACATTTTGCCCCGTTTTTTCGGGCTTTTTGGCCGCTGTTTAAAATTATTTTCGTGGTTGCGTTCTTTTTTGGTTTTAGTATGCTTCGTTTTGGCGAACCTTCCTGTCCGGGCGGCTCTGGACTTGCCCGCCCGGTTCTGCTACACTGGAACCAACACCAAACAAGGAGGGGTTTTTCTCATGCTGCCAGTGGTGAACGTACAGACCATGCGGGCATGCGACGCATGGACCATTGAACACGAAACGTCCGGCCGGGAACTGATGCTGCGGGCCGCCTGCGGCATACGGGACGCGGTGGACTGGGACCGGGGCGGGCCGGTGGGCATCGTCATCGGGTCCGGCAACAACGGCGGGGACGGCGCCGCCCTGGCCATGCTGCTGGCCAAGGCCGGGCAGGCATGCGTGTTGTACCGTGTGGCGGAAAAAGCCAGCCCCGACAGCGCCTTTTTCCTGCAAAAGGCCGCCGCCCTGGGGGTGCCGGTACGCCCCTTTGCGGGCCATGAAGAAGAAATCGCCGCCTGCCCGGTGCTGGTGGACTGTCTGCTGGGCACCGGGTTCACCGGCCCGGTGCGCGGGGCCGTGCGGGATGCCATCCTTTGCCTGAACCGCGCCCGGCAAGCCGGGGCCTACATCGTCAGCGCCGACATCAACAGCGGCCTGAACGGCGACACCGGCGAGGCCGAGCTGGCCGTGCACTCCGACCTGACCGTGTCCATCGGGTTTTTCAAGACCGGCATGTTCCGGGGCGATGCGGCCCAATATATTGGCCTGCTGGTCAATGCGGATATTGGGATTCGGCTGCTGCGGCAGGATTATTTTCTGGTGCCGCCCGGCACCCAGACCACCCAGGACCAAATCCCCTGCCCGCCCTACTGTAAACCGTGAAGTAGAGCTCGGCTCCCCTTACACAGGGGAGGCTCCCGGGGCAGAGAACGGCTCCCCTGTGTAAGGGGAGGCTTGCCGGGAGGTAGAGATCGGCTCCCCTGTGTAAGGGGAGCTGGCAGCGAAGCTGACTGAGGGGTTGTGGACTTACTGGTGTTGCCCGTAAACGGGAAATCCCGCCAGCTTCACAACCCCTCCGGGGCTGCGCCCCACCTCCCCTTACACAGGGGAGGCTCCCGGGGTAGAGAATGGCTCCCCTGTGTAAGGGGAGCTGGCAGCGAAGCTGACTGAGGGGTTGTAGACTTACCGTTGTTGCTCATAAACGGGAAATCCCGCCAGCTTCACAACCCCTCCGGGGCTGCGCCCCACCTCCCCTTACACAGGGGAGGCTCCCGGGGTAGAGAGCGGCTCCCCTGTGTAAGGGGAGCTGGCAGCGAAGCTGACTGAGGGGTTGTAGACTTACCGTTGTTGCTCATAAACGGGAAATCCCGCCAGCTTCACAACCCCTCCGGGGCTGCGCCCCACCTCCC
>CALESJ010000011.1 GCA_937907025.1 uncultured Faecalibacterium sp. | reverse complement strand
TCCACCCCCAGTTGAACTGGGGGATTTTATCATGCCTATTCGGCGCCATAAAAAAGGACCCGCCGCAGGCTGTTTTGCCTGGGGCGGGTCTTGATTTTTTGTATGGCTCAGATAGAGCGGAAGCCCTTGCCGATGATCTCGCTGCTGTTCACAATGGTGATGAAGGCGTGCGGATCGGTAGAACGCAGGAAGTTACGCAACATGGCGGCCTGGTGACGGGTCAGAACGGTCATCAGGACGTGAACCTGCTCGTGGGTATAAGCACCGCAGGCAAGCTGTTCCGTGGCTGAACGGTTCAGATCTTTTACGATAAAATCGCGTACCGGTTCGGGAGAGTGGGTCACAACGGTGCAGACCTTGCGCAGGTTCAAACTTTCAATAGCGCTGTCTACCACGGTCGATTTCATGATCATACCAAGGATACAATAAAGACCGGTTTTGGGGCCGTACAGATAGGCGGCCACGAGCACAATGCCAAGATCGCTGACCATCAGCGCACGTCCAATTTCTAGGCTTGTGTACTTGTTCAGGATCATGGCTACAATGTCGGTACCACCGGTGGAAGCGCCGATATTGAAAACAATGGCGCTGCCGACAGCGGGTAGAATCACGGCAAAGCACAACTCCAGAAACGTATCGTTTGTCAGGGGGGACTGCAACGGAAAGACCGCTTCACACAGGCTGACGAAAAAGGAAAGGGCAAAGGACGAATAGATGGTCCAGCCCATGGCCCGGACCCCCAAGAAGATAAATCCCAGGATAACCAGAATGGCGTTGACAATCCACATGAAGGTGCCGACCGGGAAGGTGGGGAACAGGGTGGAAAGAATGATCGAAAGACCGGATGTACCGCCGAAGGCAAAGTGGTTCGGCGTCTTGAAAAAGTGAATGCCGGCTGCGGTCGCAAAAAGACCGGCATTCAGAAGAGCAAAAAAAGTGAGATTTTTACGGGCATTTTGCGGGGACAGCTGTTGGCGAATCCCCTTCAATACAGTGTTGGCGTTTGCCTCCATGGTAGTAGAATCCTTTCTTCCTCATTATAAAAAGCAACTATTTTAACTCAAATCCCAATAAAGGATATTCCCCGTAGAGGAAAAAGTCAAGTGATACACAGAGCATTTGACAAGACAGAGCGGCTCTGTTATTGTTGGAACAGAAATCAGAGTCAGCATAAATATGGAAGGGAACGAGCAAAAAGATGATTCATACGCTTACCTTGAACCCGGCTTTGGACAAAACAGTCGTGATTCCGCAGTTCCGGACGGACACGGTCAACCGCATTGCCTCTGTGCGGCTTGACCCGGGCGGAAAAGGCATCAATGTCAGTAAAGTTCTCCGTAAAATGGGTGGAGCCAGCCGTGCCACAGCATTGCTGGGCGGCAGTACCGGACAGATGATCCGGGAAATGCTGCAGCAGCAAAGCGTGGACATTGACTGCGTGGATGTGCCGGGGCAGACCAGAACCAACCTGAAAATTATTGACCCTGTTCTGAAAACCAACACAGATATCAACGAACCGGGGCTTGCACTGACGGCAGAAGAAAGCAAGCGTGTGTTTACCCATTTTACGGGGCAGCTGCACCCGGGTGACATTGTGGTGCTGGCAGGCAGTGTGCCTGCTGGTGTGCCGGAAACCGTCTATGCCGAGTATATTACGGCGTGCCGTAAGGCTGGGGCAAAGGCTTTTCTGGATGCAGACGGCGCTCTTTTTGCTGCGGGGGTTCAGGCCAAGCCGTATCTGATCAAACCGAACCGGGATGAACTCAGCCGCTTTGTAGGGCATCCCTTACAGTCCTTGCAGGAAATCAAGGAGGCGGCAGCGCATTTGCTGGATTCCGGTATCCGAAAGGTCGTGGTCAGTCTGGGCGCAGAAGGCGCCTTGTATATGACGGACAACGTCTGCCTGTATGCGCCGGCACTGTCCGTGCCGGTGGGTAGCACCGTGGGGGCAGGGGACAGTGTTGTGGCGGCTTTGGCCCTGGCGGAAGAACAGGGAATGTCAGATAAAGAAACGCTGCGGCTAGCTGTGGCGACCGGTGCGGCCAAGGTAACGCCCTCTTGTGGCGCAAGGCGTGGGCTGATATTTCAAACAGCTATCTTGAACACGCCGGAAGCACAGAGCGTATCGACCACCGCAGCAACGCCGAGAGAGGAATTGACGAGATACCCACTGTCCACATGGGCGTAGCCGCCTGTCAAATGGAGAAGAAAGGCATAGCCACCGAGAAAGGCGAACTGAACCGGGCTATCCGCAAATCAAACAGACTGATAAAGGAAATCCGGGCGCAGATCGGCAACCTCAAAGAATGGATTGCCGGACTGCTTGCGGCGTGGGAAACTGCCCCAAGAAAACCACAGCCGCCAAAGTCCCCGAACCTTGCAAATCTTCTGATGAGGTATTTGAGCGTTCAGAGGGAAAAGAGCCGGAAGTATTCGCAGAGCTGGCAGCACCAACACGCAGCCGACGAACTGAAAACCATATCACAGGCAGCGAATTATCTTGCGGAGCATGGTATCTCCACTCTTGACGAGTTGGACGCTTCTCTTTCCTCTGTCAGTGATGAAGCCTTTTCTATCCGGGAGGGAATGAAAACCGCCGAGCAGCGCATGAAAGAGCTGCAAAAGCTGATAGAGAACGGCGAGAATTATTTGCAGTACAAGCCCATTCATGCCGAACTGAAAAAGCTGAAAAATGGCTGGACGAACAAACGGGATAAGTATGAGGAAGCCCACCGCGCCGAGCTGACTCTATGGAACGCAGCAAGCCGCTATCTCCATGCAAATCTGACGGATACAAAGACGCTACCTATCTCCGAATGGAAACAGGAATACGCTGACCTCAAAGCGCAGAGAGATACCGACTACACCAAACTGAAAGCTGCCCGCGCCGAAGTTGCCGAGCTTCAGAAGATACGCAAATGCGTGGATATTGCGCTGAAAGCCGAGCAGCCGGAGCAGACACAGAACCGCACCAAGCGGCAGGAACAGGAGAGATAAAGAAAAGGACGGGCAAGCTATTTTGCCTGTCCGTCCTAAATGTTTTCTGATAAAATGGATGCTATTGATACCTAATATTAAAACCAACTTGCTCTTTCGTCCCTAAATTCGGGCTGGTCACTATGCTCATAAGGATTATAATTATTCAAATTGCAACCAAACTCTTTCAATGATTTTATTTTATTATCCTTTGTCCATTCAACCAGCGAAATTCCATCAAATTCCTCTATGCTCCCATTGTTCATTTCATTTTTGAAATACCACTCCACAATCGTCTGATTTCCTTTGTGGAAAAATTGTTTGATTTCCCAAGCAACGACTTTGCCACGAGTATTCCATTCCTGAAACCAGTGTTTTACGATTTGACGGTTATTATATTTTGGACACCAACTTTCAGTATAAATTACATCTTCTGCAAAAATATCATCAATACCTAAATCCTGTTTTGTAAGCCACATTTCAAACCATAAGTGAATAATTTTTTCTCTTTCATTCACAATCCAGCACCTCACTAACTTCCGATTTTTCGGTTTCATTCTACATCAAAACTATGAACAATTCAACCACAGAAAGAGAGGTATCAACTATGTATTACACCCAAGAACAAATAGACCGCGCCAACCAAGCCGACCTTGTTTCTTTTCTGCAAGGACAGGGCGAGCAGCTTACCCGCGCCGGACAGGAATACCGTTGGAAACGGCATGACAGCTTGACTATCCGGGGAAACAAATGGTACAGGCACAGCCAAAGCAAAGGCGGCGCACCCATTGATTTTGTCATGGAGTTTTTCGGAAAGAGCTTTACCGAAGCCGTAGAACTGCTGACGGGAGAAAAAGGCGCAGCACCGCCGCCGGACAGACCAAGCCCCGCGTCCTTTTCTGACTTCCGATTGCCGCCCCGCAATCCCGACAACCGCATAGTGAGGAACTACCTCACAGCCGTTCGCCGCATTGATGAAGATGTGTCGGGCTTTTTCTTTTCCACCGGGGATATTTACGAGGAAGCCGCCCACCATAACGCCGTATTCGTAGGGCGGGACGAGGACGGAGTACCACGCTACGCCCACCAACGCGGCACAGCCGGGAACTTCCGGCTTGATGTGAAAGGCAGCGACAGATGCTGTTGATCTGACAGCGAAGCTATTCGGTATCGGGCTGAGGGAAGCTGCTGTCAAACTTGCTGAAGATTTTGGTCTTAACTATGACAGCCGACAAAAGCCCAGTGTCCGCCCTCGTATTCGTGAGCCGACACCGGAGCAGAAATATCAAAAAGAAGAAAATCATTGCTACAAGGTGCTGACAGATTATTTTCATCTTCTTACCTAAAGTATCAAAGAACAAAATCCGTTTGACACAAATAGACGAGGAAATTAACGACCTGCTTTCCAAAGTAGGAAGTGCAAACGCTATCTTGATGAAGTACATCAATGATAAGGTTTCCGAGTTAGACACCGAACGCCAAACTTTACAGGAAGAAATCATTTCTCTTACTTGTACGCATACAGAAAACAAAATGGGACAAATAACAGACCATGTAAAGAAATGGGATAACATTTCCTTTGAAGATAAACAGGCAGTTGTTGACGCTTTAATCAAAGTTATCAAGGTGGCAAACGGGAATATTGAAATCACATGGAAAATCTAAGGCGGTTTTATCCGCTATCATTTTTGAGGTAAATCTACTTCAATCTTCCCGTTTCGGTGAGGCGATTCATCCGCTCTTGTGCTTGCTCATTCAAATCGGCCAGATATGTCCAGAGCTTGCCGGATAAAATCAGTTCATTGTACAGGGCTGGATGATACTGTGCCAAATAGTCTTTATGCATCCGCCCCCAAATCCCAATAAGGCGGGTTTCTTCCGGTAGCTGCAAGTCGGGAATGTAGTAGTTGCCAACCAACGTATACCGCAGACCATTATGTTCATCGTAAATGTGATTTTTGAGTTCTTCCATGTTGTTGATCTCCTCATTCTGGTGTGATAATTGGCAAGCCTGGCTCTCCAGAAATATTGGTAAATCATTGGTAAAACTGAGGTTGAAACACAGGAAGTACTTAGTTTTACGCTGATAAGGAAGTATCTACAACAACTTATCACTAACGCTGACAGACAGGTGCAAATGTATATGGAGAGCTTTTTGCTTTATGTGATAAGCTCTCCATATTTTTATAAGCTTAAAATAGATTTATTAAAATCGCCTTCTTCTGCTAATGCTCTAACTTTAGCTGATAGCACTTTCGTAAAATCAAGTTTACGACTTAACGCTATTGCTAATTCCTGTACTGTCATTAAAACTATCCTGACACTTCTGCCATTTGCGAATGTAGTCAATGCTTCATCAGAAAAACCTGAGAAACTAATGAATAATCCTCTCGTAAAGCCCGACTTTGAAGATACCTTTTCATTAAAAACAACCAAATCTGCTTTGTCTATTTTTTTGTTTGTCAAGTGGATATTGTCTTTAACTTTGTGGGGGAAATTCATTTGCCGACTGACCCGCAGACAGAACAGAAAGAAGCCAATAAACAGGAAAAGACGGCATAGCCCTTGAACGGGGCTATACCGCCAAATTGAAAATATACTTCCTTATAACCTAAAACCCTTGATTTACAGGCGTTTTTTCATGTCCGGTAAATCCTGCCGTGGCAGACAAACAGGACTTTGGTCATCTATATAGTTTCCCTTTCATACGCTTGTAATGTTGATGGTACATGCTTTTCGCATGGCTGAATTCCTTATCAGCACATTTTTATTGTACCATATTCAGGTGGCCTTTCACACTGCAAATTTTGGATGCCGGATTTTCGCTCGTTGAATTAAAGGACAACAATCTTTTACTCAAATCAAAAAGGAGAAAGCCTTCTTGTGGCTTTCTCCTTTTTGATTGCTGTATTCTGAAATTTTTCAACTTCCGCCAGATTGACATCTTACGGTTTTAATGGTCCATAGAAGTACGATGCGGTTGCGCCGCCGTCAATCAGAAAGTCGGAACCGGTGATAAAGGCGCCTTTGTTGCTCATCAGCAGTTCTGCCACATTGGCAACCTCATCCGCCGTACCGGGCCGCCCGGCGGGACATTTGGCAAACATATTCTTGTAGAAATCTCCGCGGGGACCGTTGAACTCGTCGATGGCCAACGGAGTAACAATGATACCCGGGGAGATAGAATTGATGCGAGCACCTCTGGCACCCCACTTGACAGACTCGGCCATCACTCGCTTTTCGTTGCAGCGCTTGGCCAGCTGGTAGGCATGCAGGGTGTCCCTAATGTTTTCCGACTGGAGCAGTTGAAGCTCCAGCAATTCTTCGGTGGGGGTACAGGCCAGCTGCATATCCTGCTCCGGGGTCAGAGCCGGCATGCGGTGACCGGACTGACTGGAGATAGTTACCCCTACGCCTCCGGGGGCAATAATTTTTCCCACTTCTTCCAGCAATACAGCGGTACCATACAGGTCTACCTGCAGAATGGATTCTATGGGTGCCTGGCTGGGGGAAACACCGGCGGCGTTGACCAGCATAGTGATGTCGCCATATTTTTGCGCTTCGGAGATCAGCTCCCGGATGGATGTCCGGCTGGAAAGATCCATCTCTACCGGTACTACGTCGTACCCGGCATCATTCATGATATTGGCGATGGCCTGGGCATTTGCCAGTTTCTTATCCCCGACGACAATCTTCATACCATAGCCCATCCGCCGGGCAATAGCCATACCAATCTGTCCGGCACCGGTCCATACCATTACATTTTTCACACGAATCTTCCTTTCTCTCACCGCAGATCATTCTGAACCCAGGCTTGCACGGTGCCGGCGTTGGTATCCACATCGGAGCCGCGGATAGCCAGCCCCGGGGTCACACGGGCACCTTTGCAGATGGCAGCAATCTTGCGCACGGTCCCGCTGAAACCACTGCCCTCATGGGTGCAGAAAGGATGAATGGTTTTGCCTGTCCAGTCAAAGGATTCCAGAAAAGTATATACCGCCATAGGCAGGTCGCCCCAATAGTTTGGATAGCCCAGAAAAACCTCTTTATAGCCATCAAAGCTTTCGGGCAGGTCAACAAGCTGTGGACGCGCTTTTGCCTGCTGGTCCTCCTTGGCTTGCTGGATGCAGGTTTTGTAATCCACAGCGTAGGGAACCTTCTGCTGGATTTTGAACAATGTTCCGCCGGTGACTTCTGCAATCTGATGGGCCACCTTTTCTGTGTTACCCACGGCTACGGTACGATACTGGCCGGCAAAATAATTTTCTCCGGCCCGGGAGTAAAATGCAATCAGCGTTGCCATTTCAATGCCTCACTTTTCAATTCTTGCACCACATCCGTCCGCTCTGCGGTGCGATGTTTTTGCAATTCCATACCTATTATAAAGAGGGCTGACGAGGCAATCAATTTCTGTTTCGCCTCTAAAGAATAAGTTTTTCTTATATGAAAAAAGGCTGCTCCCACAAATATAGGAACAGCCGAAAAAACGGGTGAGCAGGTTATTTGAATTTTTGGCGCAGAATATTGGAAAACGCTTCCGCATAAGAACCGGAGATTTCTTTTTTTCGGAACAGGCAATAGTTGCGGGTGATTGGTTCCTCTCCACGGCAGAGCGGAACCTGGCACAGGGAGGTGCCGAAAGCCAGGATTTGTCTGTGTCCCTCCACTGGCAAAAAGCCCTGCCCGGTAATAGCCATCATGCGGGCTTCCTCCAAGGTTTCGGCATAGAGAATCTCTCCCTGAATTCCGATGACTGTCTGGTAGAATTCTTTCTCGTTGGCCTGCTGTTCTTGGGAAGCAACCAGAATACAGGGGATGTTTTTCAACTCCTGAACGGTGACCGATGGCAGAGCCGCCACAGGATTGCGGGCGGAAAGCTCGATATACAGCGGGCTGGTGGTCAGAATCAAATTGACATATTCGTCGGAAAAGGCGCGGCGTTGATCGTTCAGCACCAGGTCGGCGCCACCGGTGCGAAGCAAGGTGAATAACTCTTCATGATTGCCATACAGAAGCCGGACCGAGATGCCGGGATATTGGGCCGAAAAATCCTCCAGCGCCTGACGAAATTCCGGGCTGCTGTAACTGCGCAGAAAACCGATTTTCAATACGGCAGCCTTTCCGCGGGCAATCTTGGCGGATTCACGGCAGATCTGCTCGTAATCGGCCACCAGGACCAGGCTCTTCTTATAAAAATGTTCTCCGGCGGGTGTCAATGCGAATTTCCGATTTTTTCGTTCCAACAAAGGAAACCCCAGTTCGGTTTCCAGAACCTTGATCTGCTGGGATATAGCCGATTGCGAGATATGGCATTCTTCCGCTGCCTCGGAAAAGCTGTTGTTACGAACGACGGCTTGAAAATAGCGAATTTGCCGCAGCAAATGCCCACCTCCTGTTCAGATTACTCTTTACCGATAACGTTTTCCTCGTAGTCACGCAAGGCATCCAAAGCCTTGGGTGCGAGAGGGAACAAGGCAATCATGTTAAAGATGGTCATGAGGCCAACGCCCACATCGCCCAGGTCCCAGACAAACTGATAGGCGGCCAGGCCACCGACGAAAAGCATGATCAGAGCCAGAATCTTGTACAGCGTTTGTGACAGCCAATTATCGCCGAACAGATAGGCTACATTGGAACGGGCATAAAACAGGATCCCCAGAAAAGTAGACAGGCTGAACAAAAGCAGAATGACGGCAATGAAAATCACACCGAATTCGCCCAGGTGATACTGCATGGCTGTTTGCAGAAGGTCCATGCCTTCCAGGCTGTTGGTCAGTTCTTCGGGGGTGAGCAGCATAATCATGGCAGAACAGCTGCAGATAACAATGGTATCGATGAAGACGCCCAGCGCCTGCAGCAAACCGACTTTGGCGGGATGGGAGGCGTGGGCGGCCGCAGCGGCGCAGGGAGAAGACCCGGACCCGGCTTCATTGGAGAAAAGCCCGCGTTTGGCACCGTTCATGATCACAGCGCCGATGCCGCCGCCCACGACCTGCCGAAAACCGAAGGCTTCGGAAAAGATGCGGACAAAGACGGAAGGAAGCTGCCCGGCATTTTTTACGATGATGAACAGGGTGATGAAGAAATAGCAAGCTGCCATGACCGGGACCATAATATCCAGGACTTTGACAGTAGCATTTTTCCGTAAAACAATAATTGCAGCCACGATCACAAGTGCAATCGCGGAGTAGAGCGTCGGAATGTGGAACGCATTTTCAAAAGAGGATGTAATGGAGTTGCTGGTTACCTGGCTGATGCCGCACCAGCAGACAAGACCGGAAAGGGCAAACAGACAAGCGATGATCGAATGCTTTCTTTTGCTGCCTTCCTTAATAAACAAGTGATGCAGATAGTAAGCAGGGCCGCCACGGTATCCGCCATACAGGGGGTCTTTCTCTTTGTACAGCTGTGCCAGTGTCGATTCGATGAAGGCTGTTGAAGACCCAAGCAGGGCAAGGACCCACATCCAGAACACCGCTCCGGCACCACTGGCGGAAATGGCAGCAACAACGCCGACCAAGTTGCCCATCCCCACACGACAGGCAGTGGAAACAATCAGGGCCTGTACCCCCGAAAGACCTTCGTGATCTCCCTTCTTATTGCTTTCCAGGGTGACCTTCATCATTTCCGGAAACATGCGGAACGGCAGAAACCGCGTGCGCACCGTGAAATAGATCCCGGCGGGAACCAGGATCAGCACCAGCAGGGAAAGGCCGAGGGTACTGCCTCCCGGCAAGGGAATCTTGATCAGATCGCCCCATAAGATGTTGTATATTGCTTTAAAAAATGCCATGGTGGGTCCTCTCTTCTGTCAGATTTCTTTCCGTTTTCAGTACGCCATGGAACCCGCTCAGGGAAAAGATGATTTCGGCAAATACAGCACAGCCTAAAATCCCACAATAAAAGAAAAGCGGCTTATAAAAACAAGTCGCCTTTTTGGTTCAACATTCTGTGATTTGCCGTCCATTTGCGGACAATAAACGTTCTTTTTGGGGACTGTTAATTTTATTATACAGCACGTTCAAAAGGATGCAACCCCTTACAGCAGCACTTTACCACTTTTTAGCTTTAATGCTGCAAAGAATTTCATCTTTGCACGTCGGAAAATAGGTTTCAAGAAATTTTTTTGCAGTGTCATCGTCCGAAAGCAGGATGGTAAAGAGATTGGCAAAAACTTCCGTCTGCCGATTGGCCAGGTCTGCCATATAGTCATCCTCGTGACGCCAGTAGGGGGTGCCCGCGGTGATATAACTGGCTGTCAGGGCGTCTGTGCGCTTTGTATCACCGTAAAAGACGGCAAAAACAATATCACTGACAGCCAGATTCCGATAGGCTTCTGTCCGAAAGAGGCCGTCGATGTGAAATGTATCCTGCATGGCCAGGCAATCGGTGGCATACGCATCGGTAAAGGTGGATTGCCTGGAAAAATAGTCGCAGTCCTGATCACACAGGGCGCGGTCCAGCGCATGTCCGAATTCATGAACGGCTTCTATGGAGTCATATAATACGGAATCGTCTGTCAGATATACAAGATTATCTTGCAAACTGTACCGGCTGTTGGCTTCTTTTGCAATGAAGCGGACGGCGGAACTGCTTTTTATATAGTGGTAGGCGCGCAGACAAACCGCATCGCTGTCAGGACCAGCGTAGTGTACTTCATAGGGCTTTAGAGAAGCCAATCCGGCCAGATAGGCGGACGGTACGGCACCGGTATCCCGGCGGCTGTACAAATACATGGCAAAACTGCCGACAACAAGGGAAGTCAGCAGCAGGAGCAACAAGGTCAGATATGCCACACGTTTCATGAATAGATCTCCTCAATAGGCGAAGCGGTATGGTCATAGTGTTCCGAGATGGGCGCATGAATATGCGATGCCCATGCGCCCGTATCGGACTATGTCGAAGGGGCACTACTGGTTTAGGCGGAAATGGTGAGGCGGAATGTTCTAGCACAGGCTATGCCCACATACAGTGGTGGTGTGAGGTGAATGCAATGGACGAGTATTACACCGTGATCACATGTTTGCCGGAAGTGCTGTATAAAGCCCTGGTGCGGTTGAAATCGGTTCAGGCATCCGCAGTACAGGAAATTCGCCTGCGCGCCAATCAGCCGTTGCAGTTTACAATCAAAGGGAGGCTGGTAGCAGCCCGTGCCTTACTGCCGGACGAGCCGGTTTTAGACCGGCTTTCGGAGGATATGGTGCAACAGTGTTTTCTGTCGCTCTGCGGACACAGTGCTTACGCATATGAAAAGGAACTGGCACAAGGGTATTTTACGGCGGAAAATGGTAGCCGGATTGGTGTGGCAGGGCTGTGTATGACGGACGGATTCGCTGTGGTACGGGCGCTGAACCTTCGGGTGGCGCGCTGGATAACCTGCCCCATTCCGACACGGGTACAACAGGCACTGCGGAATCTGGAAGGCGGAATTCTGGTGGCCGGGGTGCCGGGCAGCGGAAAAACGACCTTTCTGCGCAGTATGATTGCCCAGTTGGCACAGTGGGACCGCATTTTCTGCGTGGTGGACGAGCGTGGAGAACTGGTTCCCTGCAGCACTTCTAAAACGGACAAGCCGGCTTTGAACTGTGATGTTTATACCCGTGTGGAGCGGGCCGCCGGAATCAATATGGCATTGCGCTGTATGAATCCCCAGGCCATTGTCTGCGATGAGCTGGGTACAGCAGCCGATGCAGCTGCGCTGGAAGCAGGGCTGGCATCGGGGGTGGTGTTTCTGGCGTCGGTCCATTGTGATACACCGGAAAATCTGTACCGAAAACCGCAGCTGATTCGTTTGCTGAAAACCGGCGCCTTTTCGATGGCGATATTTTTATCCGGGCGGGACAGCCCCGGCCAGGTAACGCGAATGGTGAATCTGACATGACGACTCTGTTCTTGAAATTTCTGGGTGGCAGCCTTCTGGTCCTGTGCGGCGGGGGCGTTGGGTGGACATCTGCTTGCCGTAAAAGAGAGGAAGCCTACCGCATTGAAACCTTTGTCCGGTTTCTGCAATATGTGCAGGAGGCGGTCCGTTACCGATGCCTGCCGGGAACGGTTGTGCTGACGATGGCGGCACAGCACCGGGAATTTGCGGAATTTTGTCCTGATACGTTGCCAACCTATTCCCAAATCAAACCGCCGGCCTGTCTGGAGGAGCATTTGGGCAGAGAACTGCGAGAGGGGCTGGAAACAATGGAAACGGCTTCCCGTCAAAGTGCTTGCGAAATCTTGGATCACTTGTGTGAAGTCTGCTGTCATGCCGGAAAACAGGCTCGGGATTCGGCCGGACAGGCACAGAGGTTATATCCCCGTGTGGGAGCTTGTATGGGGCTGTTGGCGGCTATTGTACTTGCCTGATCGTCTGATAGAGGAGTTCCGAAGATGGATATTGATCTGGTGTTCAAAATCGCGGCCATTGGCATCATTGTGGCGGTACTGAACCAACTGCTGATCCGTTCCGGCCGCGAGGACCAGGCTATGATGACAACATTGGCGGGTCTGATTGTGGTACTTACGATGCTGGTGCGTCAGATCAGTGACTTGTTTGTGCTGATCAAGGCGCTGTTTGATTTGTAATATGAACTATGCTGATCATCAAAATTGCGGCCATGGTTCTGGCAGGCGGACTTTTGGTACTGACGCTGAAAAAAGAGCAGCCTGCCTATTCGTTCCTTGTGTCGGTCTGCGGTGCGGGCGCTGTGCTGGTTCTGACCTTCCGGCAGGTGGAACCGGTACTTCGGCTGATCGAAACCCTGACGGCTTACACGGCCTTTCCCGGCGGGCAAAGCTTTGGGTGTGTGCTGCAAGTGCTGGGGATTTCTTTGGTGGCACAACTTGCCGCCGACCTTTGCCGCGAATCGGGAATGAGCGCAGCCGCCGGGGCAGTGGAACTGTGCGGGAGAATGCTGGCCATGCTCCAGGCACTGCCTCTGCTGCAAAGCCTCGTCGGTTCGCTGTCCTCCTTTTTGTGCTGATCTGGTTTATTCTTGCGGGACCCACGGTACATGCTGCGGAACTATCCGATAGCACCAGCATAAGCAGTATCCCGGAAGAAATAGCGGATGCGCTGAACTGGGATCTGTCTGCTGTGTGGACGTGGGTTTTGGATGCAGCCAGACAGGCCGTGGGGGCGCCGGTACGTTTGGCGGTGCAGGCAATCGCCTTTTTGCTCCTTTCGTGTCTGGCAGGGCTGACAGCCGGAAAGGGCGGCTGGCAAAAGTGCATAGACGCTGTATCGGTCCTGGGCTTTGGGGCAATCTGCCTGGCCGGAATGATGGAACTTGTCGGCCTGGTGGGACAAACAGCCCAGCAGTGTCAGACTTATCTGATTGGTTTCATTCCTGTATACAGCGCAGCCGCTGCGGCGGGCGGGCAGACGGGTGGCGCTGCAGTTTACAGTACCATGTTCTATGCTATGTCGAGTTTCCTTTCCGGTGTAATCCAGACGGTTCTGATGCCTGTCATGCAAATCTATTTTTGCTTCGGCGTTTCAGCTGCCGTGTGGGGAAATGCAGGGATTGCGGAAGCTGCCGCCCTGTTTTCCCGGTGCCTGTCCTGGCTGCTCAAGCTGTGTGCGGCGCTGTTCAGCTTTGTGCTGGGCCTGCAGAATGTTCTGGCCGGCAGCGTTGACAACGCGGCAATCCGGATGGGACGCGGCGTCCTCAGCGGAGCTATTCCGGTGGTGGGCGATGCGGCCGCTGCGGCGCTGACCGGCGCTGTCAGCGCTGTGCAGATTCTGAAAGGCTCGCTGGCTCTGACGGCGGTTCTGGCCTTGGGGGGATTGTTCCTGCCTGTCTTTCTGCGTTGTCTGCTGTTTTATCTGAGCTTTTCTGCCGCGGGTATCATTGCCGCAGGCAGCGGGCAAAAGCAATGCTGGCAAATCTGCCGCAGTTTCGCGCAAGGCGTACGTTTGTGCGGCTCGATCCTGACGATGTACTTCTTTATGGTGTTTCTGTCCACGGCACTGCTTCTGATCACCGGAACGGGAGGAGGATGATTTTATGCAATGGGTTCGGCAGATGGCACTCGGAATCTGTCTGTTATGTGCGGCTGCAGGAATGATCCGTATCTTTTGGCCGGACAATCACTTTAAACCGGTCATAAATACCGTATTGATGCTATATATTCTAACGTCGGTACTGCAATCCAATGTCAAAGCGGATTGGAATGCCATTGCCGGTGAAATTACCCGATATGATCCTTCCTCCGCATCCTCCACGGATTTGACCGAGTATCAGGAACAGCTGGGCCTGGAAGTTTCTGTCCAGGCTCTGCAGGAGCTGTTCCGGCGCCGGAATATAGAGGCTGAGTTCCTATGGGAAGGGGAAACCCTGCATGTCATTCTGAAGCAAGAAGCGGATGTTCCGCGGGCGCAGGAACTGATGGCGGAAAATGCCGGGGCCTTGTCTTTTACCATAGAAACGGAAGGGGGAAAATAACGTGACGGAAGCAAGGGTAAAGAAGCTGGCTGCATGGTTGGAATCCCTGAAGAAAAGGTTCCCGGAGGGAAAAAAGCGCGTCAATCTTCTTGTTTTGCTGGGAATGGCCGGAATGATTTTGCTTTGCATCTCTGAATGGATACCGGCCAGCACAGCGGCGGAAAAGCCCGTTCAGCCGGAAAGCGTTACCGCGCAGGCGGATACCCGGACCTATGTGGCGGACCTTGAACAACGGCTGCAAGATATGATCGAAGCTGTGGAGGGGGCAGGGCAATGCCGTGTTATGGTGACACTTTCCGCCGGGGAGGAAACGGTATATGCCGTGGACACCGAGCAGGGGGACACTTCCAGCCGGAGCGAACATGTGCTGATGGGGGATGACGCTCTTGTCGAACGAGTACAGACCCCTGAAATACAGGGTGTGGCTGTGTTATGCGAAGGCGGCGGGGAAGCCGCTGTGAAAAGTACCGTTACCGAACTGGTCCGGGCGTTGACCGGAGTCGGAGCCAATCATATTACCGTCACAAAAATGGTCACAGAGCAATAATCAAGGAGGCAATGTATGATGAAGCTGCAGCATAAAGGCCGTGGGGTGACTCTGGCCACTCTGGTTCTTGCATTGGGGGCTGCCGTGTATATGAACTGGAGTTTTGCCAAGAGCGTTCCGCAAGCCGTAAGCACTGAACCGGAAGAGGCTGTGTCGGCTTCAGCTGAAACGGAGAGCGTAGCTGTGTATGATCCCCTCAGTGTAGGGCAGGCAGAAGAAACCGCAAACAAGAATTACGGGGAGGCCCAGCTTGTCAGCGCAAATCAGGATTCCGGCACGGAATTCTTTGAATCGGCGCGTCTGGCCCGCACCAAGGCGCGGGACGAAGCCTTGGATTCCATCCAGAAAACACTGAAAAACACCAGCCTGAGTGACGAGGAAAAAGAAAAACTGACCGAAGAACTGGAAATGCAGGTCAGCAATATTACCTCTGAAACCAGCCTGGAAAACAAGATCAAGGCAAAAGGATTTGCCGATTGCGTTGTCACCCTCGGCCCCGGCCGGGCCGATGTGACGGTGATGACCGAAAACGATGCACTGACAGCGGATGAGGTGACCCAGATCCGGGATGTGCTGCTGGCCAGCTGTAAGGAATTGGACGCGCAGGATATTACCATCACCGAAGTGAAGTGAGGCGGCGGCTGATATTTACAAAAAAAGTTTTCTATGGTATAGTATGTTTAATTAAACAATGAATACGAGGGCATGGATTTCGTGCCCTGCATAACAGGAGGTAAGACCCATGGATGTGCGTAATACCGTGGCGGGCAGCCTGCAGATATCGACCGATGTAATCGCCAAAATCGCAGGAACGGCTGCTTTGGAAGTGGAAGGCGTGGATTCGGTCGCTTCCGGCAGCATGCAGAGCGTGCGCGGAATTTTGAGCAAAACGAGCCTGCACAAGCCCGTGTCCGTTGAGATGGAAGATGGTGTTGCCATGGTGACCCTGCACATCATCGCCAAGTATGGCTGCAAGATCATGTCCGTGAGCAAAAAGGTTCAGGAAAATGTGAAGCAGACCATCCAGAACATGTGCGGCATTACGGTTTCCCGCGTGGATGTCATCGTCAGCGGTCTGGCGGAAGAGGCGGAAGCCTGATCAAACGGTAAAAATAAAACGGAAAGTTAGGATACGGATACTATGGCCCAGAATTCAATGACCCGACGCGAATCCCGAGAAAACGCTTTTTTGGCAGCTTTTGCCGCAACCTTTCACACGGACCTGATGCAGGACCCTGTGCAGGCTGGCGGGGAGAGCAGCGAATTGGTGCTGGATGGTTTTTCCAAGCGCCTTCTGAATGACTGGTCTGCCCACAGCGAGGAAATCGATGAGATGATTTCTGCACACCTGAAAGGGTGGACTCTGTCCCGCCTGCCGCGCGTGAGCCTGACTGCCATGCGCATTTGCTTGGCGGAGATGCTGTACGGTGAGGAAAAAAAGCCTGCCGTTGCTATTAACGAAGCGGTGGAGCTTGTCAAAAAGTATGGCGCCGATAACGACCATCAGTTTGTCAACGGTCTGCTGGGGTCCGTTGCGCGGGAAAAGGGCCTGACCCAGGAGCCCGAAGGCGAAACATGCTGATCCTCGGGCTTGATACAAGCAACTATGCAACCTCTCTGGCAGTTTTTGACACAACAGCCGGAGAGGTTGTTTGTGATTGCAAACAGTTTCTGCCGGTCAAGAGCGGTCAATTGGGCCTGCGCCAGAGCGATGCTGTGTTTCACCACACGGCCGCTTTGCCCCAGCTGTTGCAGACGATTGCCGCCAAGACTGATTTGACGCGGATTGGTGCTGTGGGAGTTTCTGCCCGGCCCCGTGACGTGGAAGGCTCCTATATGCCGTGTTTTTTGGTCGGTGTCAATATGGCCACGGCATTTTCCCTGGCGCGGGGAATTCCGATGGTGCAGACCACCCATCAGCAGGGGCATGCGGCAGCCGCTATGTTTGCGGCAGCAGGCCCGGAATTTTTCGGCAGGGAACTTTTGATATTCCACGTTTCCGGTGGTACCACTGACTTGCTGCATTGTGATGAGCAGGGACATCTGGAATGTCTGGGAACTTCCGGTGATTTGTATGCCGGACAGGCCGTGGATCGACTCGGTGTCCGGCTCGGATACGGCTTTCCGGCGGGGGCGCAGGTTAGTGAGCTGGCGGCGCACTGTGCGGAGTCTGTACGTCCCCGTGCCAGTGTTCAGGGAATGAACTGCAGCCTTTCCGGGTTGCAAAATCAGTGCGAAAAACTGCTGCAGGAGGGCCGCTCTCCCGAATATGTCTGTAAATACTGTCTGCTGTGTGTGGCGGAAACACTGCGCCGTATGTGCATCGCTGCACAGGCACAATATTCCGGGTTGCCGGTGGTCTTTGCGGGTGGTGTCATGAGCAGTGATCTGGTGCGGCAGTACATTACCCACCGGATTCCGCAGGCATACTTTGTCCCCGGTAAGTTTGCATCCGATAATGCCATCGGCGTTTCTATTCTGGCTGCCAGGGAGGTGGGGGCATGGCCGAATACATCCAGGTAAGTGCTCTGAATGCCCTGGCGCGTCGAGTGCTGGAAACTTGTGAACCGCTGAATAATCTGATTGTCTGCGGCGAGATCTCCAATTTCACGCGGCACAGCAAAAGCGGGCACTTGTACTTTACACTGAAAGACGAGCAGGCCAGCGTGAAAACTGTGATGTTCCGGGATAAAGCCCGTCTGCTTGGCTTTGCACCCCAGAACGGGATGCTGGTTCTGGTTTACGGGCGCGCCACTCTGTACGAGCGGGACGGTGCCTTTCAGGTCTATGCCGAGTATATGCGGCCGTTCGGCGCCGGTGCGGCGCAAATGGCCTTTGACGCGCTGCGCAAAAAGCTGGAAGCGGAAGGTCTTTTTGACCCGGCCCGTAAGCGGCCGCTACCGGCGATGCCTGCCTGCATCGGGGTGGTGACTTCCAAGACAGGAGCGGCGCTGCAGGATGTATGCAACGTTATCTCCCGTCGCTGGCCTATGACCAAATTGCTGCTGGCTCCGGTCAATGTGCAGGGGCTGGAAGCGGAGCAAAGCATTCTTGACGGGATTCGCGCTCTGGATGCCGACCCACGCCCGGAACTGATTCTGGTGACCCGGGGCGGCGGCAGTAAGGAGGACCTGTGGGTGTTCAACAGCGAACGGATCGCCCGGGCGGTCAGCCGGTGTACCAAACCTGTGGTGTCTGCCGTTGGACATGAAATCGATTATACGATTCTGGACTATATGGCGGACCTGCGCGCTCCGACGCCGTCGGCTGCGGCAGAACTCTGCGTGCCGGATATCCGCCAGGTTCGACAGAATTTATTCATTCTGGGACAAAATATTCAAAAAAATATACAGTCCAGGATTCAAATGTGTTATAATAATCTCGATGCCTTGGCACCGCAGCGGACTCTGGCGGCACAAAGGGCTGCCCTGGATGGCAGAAGCCAAAAACTGCAGGAGCTGGAAGCCGGTATCAATGCAGCTAAAACAACGAATTTGCGGCAAAAACAAGTGCTACTCCAAAATGCTGCTGCTATGGCAGAATCACTGAATCCGTATGGCGTTCTTGCCCGCGGATATTCGATTGTCCGGGATGAAAAGGATCGTTGCCGGGCTGTTTCGCAGCTGAAAGCGGGGCAGACCGTTACTTTGCAGGGCGCAAATGCCTCTGCAAACTGTACAGTCAACCATGTTGACCATTTTTCCATGGAGGAAACCCATGAAAACACCCAAGAACTTTGAGGATGGCTTGGCTCGTCTGCAGGAGATTCTCCGTCTGATGCAGGACGAAACAACCACACTGGATAAATCTGTCAAGCTGTATGCAGAGGCGGCACAGCTGATTGCCTATTGCAATACAACGTTGGAACAGGCTAAGCTGCAGATCGAGGAAATCGATGCGGCAGCCGCAAAAGAAACGGCAGGAGAGTGATCGATATGCAGAATACGGAGTATCAGGTCCGGTATCAGGCCTATGTTTCGGCTGTGGAACAGCGGCTGCAGGAACTGTGCGATAAATATCTGCCGGAACAGGCCCGCATCGGGCAAGCGGCGCGTTACAGTCTGCTGGGAGGCGGCAAGCGTGTGCGTGCGGTCCTGACACTGGCATCCTGTGAAGTGGGAGGCAAAGATCCTGCCCTGGCAGTGGATTATGCCTGTGCCCTGGAAATGCTGCATTGCTATTCGTTGATCCATGATGATCTGCCCTGCATGGACAACGACGATACCCGCCGGGGACGTCCGAGCTGCCACTGTCAGTATGATGAGGCGACGGCCCTGCTGGCTGCAGATGCTTTGGTGACTGCTGCATTTGAGGTGATTGCCAATGCGCCGTTGTCCGCCGAAAGCCGCGTTCATGCGGCGGCCTGTCTGGCTGCGGCCGGGGGTGCCCGCGGAATGCTGTACGGGCAGGAACTGGATAAAAAGTATGAGCAGGAGCGTGCCGGGGAAGAAGAACTGCTGAATCTGCACCGTCACAAGACCGGGGCCCTGATTGTGGCCGCGGCGGAACTGGGGTGCATTGCTGCAGATGCGGCACCCGGTGTGCGGGAATCACTGACCCGGTATGCAGCCGGTGTAGGGTTGGTGTTCCAGATCGTGGATGACATTCTGGATGTGACTGCCACCACTGAGGAACTGGGAAAGCCGGTGGGCAGCGATGAGGCCAATGACAAAACAACGTTCGTTACGCTGTATGGCCTGGGTGGTGCACAGGAACTGGCAAAACAAAACAATCAGGATTCGCTGCAGGCATTGGACCCGCTTGGCTCGGGTGCCTGGTTCCTGCGCGAACTGGCGCAGCAGCTGGTGCAGCGCAGAAAATAACAAGGCAGCATATCCAAAATGCTGCTAAGGAGTTGGAACCGTATGGCTTTACTGAAAGAGGCTCTGAGCTGGAACTATGTGCTGGTCACAGCGCTGCTCAGTTCCTTTTCCGCCCAATTGATCAAGGTGATTCTAAACCTGATCATTGTGGGCAAGTTTATACCGGAACGTATGTGGGGTGCAGGCGGTATGCCCAGTGCCCATTCGGCAACAGTCTGCGCTATGGTTGTGGCCACCGGGCGCTATTGCGGCGTTCATTCCACTATGTTCGCCATTGCCCTGATCGTATCCATCATTGTCATGTACGACGCCATGGGCGTACGGCGGGAAACAGGCGAACAGGCCAAGGTATTGAATCATCTGCTCAGTGAGTGGATGGACCAGGAATCCGAAATCTGGCCGATTCTTGGGCACAAGAAGCTCAAGGAAATGGTGGGGCACACCCCCATTCAGGTCCTGACGGGCGCCGTGTTCGGCTGCCTGATTGGATTTATCATGCCGATGGTATAAATGAGGTATGCGATGATGAAATATCCTTTGCTGGATCAGATCAAGCAAACGGGGGATGTCAAAAAGCTGGCGGCGCAGGATCTGCCTGCCTTGTGCACCGATATCCGGAATTTTTTGATTGAGAGTGTGTCTGCCACCGGTGGGCATCTTTCCTCCAACCTGGGGGTCGTGGAACTCACGGTGGCACTGCACCGTGTGCTGACACTGCCGCGGGATAAGATTCTTTTTGATGTGGGGCATCAGTGCTATACTCATAAACTGCTGACGGGACGCCGCTCCGGCTTTGCGGAGCTGCGTCAGAAAAACGGGCTTTCCGGTTTTCCCAGCCCCAAGGAAAGCATCTGCGATACATTTGTGGCAGGCCATGGCAGCACGGCGCTGTCCACTGCAATCGGTGTAGCCCGGGCCAAAAAGCTCAAGGGGGAACCGGGCAAGGTTGTGGCAATCATCGGGGATGGTGCCTTTACCGGCGGAATGGTATACGAAGGCATGAACAACGTGAGCATGCTGAACAACCTGATCGTGGTGCTCAACGATAACAAAATGTCCATTTCCAAAAATGTGGGGCAGATGGCCAACTATCTGACGAAGTTGCGTACCGACCCGAAATACTTCCATGCCAAGGCACAGATGGAAAATATGCTGGAGGGCATTCCCGTTGTGGGAAGCGGTGTGGTCAAGGCGTTGCAGGGCGGCAAACAGTTGATTCGCCGCGGCATTTACCATTCCACCATGTTTGAGGAGATGGGCTTTCAGTATGTGGGACCGGTTGATGGTCACGATGTGCTGCAGCTGACCCGCCTTTTCGGCAATCTGCAGGAGCAGTATGCGCCGGTTTTCCTGCATGTTGTGACCCAGAAAGGCAAAGGGCTGAAACCGGCAGAAGAAAACCCGGGAGAATTTCACAGCGTTTCTGCTTTTGATCTGAATCATCTTACCAACCCGGAGGTTTCGCCCAGCGATTCGTTCTCTACCTGCTTTGGTAATGAATTGAGCCGCCTGGCCAATGATGAAAAGCGACTGTGTGCAATTACAGCTGCCATGAAATACGGCACGGGTCTGAATTTCTTTAAGAAAGACCATCCGGAACGGTTCTTCGACGTGGGCATGGCGGAGGAACACGCCGTTACTTTTGCGGCGGGGTTGGCCAGCCAGGATATGCTTCCGGTCGTGGCTATCTATTCCGCCTTCTTCCAGCGGGCCTATGACCAGATGATTCATGATGTGAGCCTGATGCATCTGAATGTGCTGTTTGCGGTGGACCGCGCCGGCCTTGTGCCGGGGGACGGAGAAACCCATCAGGGCATCTATGACCCGGGTTATTTCAGCCAGATCGGCATTCCCACCTATTCACCGGCCAACTATGAGGAACTGCGGTTCTGGCTGGACAAGCTGGTAAAGGAACCGCACGGTCCCCGGGCCATACGCTATGCGCGCGGAAAGGAAAGCCCGGCGCTGGCGGCGCTGGGGTGCAGCGGAAAACCGTTCGATTTCATCCATACGACGCCCGACGCAAAGGTGGTTCTTGTGAGCTACGGTGCAGAAAGTGAAGAAATTCTGGCTGCGGCGGATCTTCTGGCACAGCGGAGCATTGCCGCAGACTGTTGTAAACTGGTACAAATTCATCCGCTGCCGCAGGAACTCTGTGATACTTTGCAGAAATACGATACCATTCTCTTTGCCGAGGAGGCCGTTCTGACGGGCGGCATCGGCCAGCAGCTTACCTTTGCCATGCAGCAGAACGGCTGGCATGGCCGGATGCTGGTTCATGCGGTGGATAATACCCACCTGCTGCACGCCAATGTTCCGCAGCTGCGCCGTGACCAGGCGCTGGATGCTGCATCTTTGGCGCAGGCAGTCCAACAGGCAGGAAAGGCGGTACAAGCTTGAAAATTCGTCTAGATCAGTATCTTTGCCAGAATGGGTACGCCCAGAGCCGGGAACGTGCCAAGGCCCTGATCATGTCCGGAATTGTCTTTGTGGATGAGCAGAAAGTGGACAAGGCCGGTGAAATGATCAAAGAGGATGCCAAAGTGGAGGTCCGCGGCCATGACATCGGGTATGTCAGCCGCGGTGGTCTGAAACTGGAAAAGGCTATGAAGGTCTTTCCCATGCATCCCGACAATAAAGTGTGTATGGATATCGGCGCTTCCACCGGTGGCTTTACCGACTGTATGCTGAAAAACGGAGCGGTAAAGGTGTATGCGGTGGATGTGGGATACGGGCAGCTTGCCTGGAGCCTGCGCACCGACGAACGCGTCGTCAATATGGAACGCACCAACATCCGCAATGTGACGCCGGAAGATCTGGCCGAACCCATCGCCTTTTTCAGTGTGGATGTTTCCTTTATTTCACTCAAGCATATTTTCCCTGTGGCGGATGCTATCTGTACGCCGGATGCCTGCGGGGTTTGTCTGGTCAAGCCGCAGTTTGAGGCGGGCCGGGAAAAGGTAGGCAAGAAAGGCGTGGTCCGTGAGCCGGAAACCCACCGCGAAGTGCTGCGCATGGCACAGGAATATGCCCTGCAAAACCATTTCACGGCGGCAGGGCTGGATTTTTCCCCGATCAAGGGACCGGAAGGCAACATTGAATTCCTGCTTTTTGTACGGCATGACGCCGATCCGAAACCGCTGCCTGACGGGCTGATTGAACAGACTGTTGCCGCAGCGCACGAAGCCTTGGACAAGGCGCCGAACCTTCACTGAACCGAGGATACGAACATGGCAGTGCTTCTGTATTCTAACCGAACAAAAGATGCAAAGCTGACGGTAACAAAACGGGCGGCCCGGCTGCTGCATGGTCTGGGGGTGGAGCTGCTGGCTCTGCCCGATCTGCAAACAGACCTGGAAAAAATCCCAGTCACGTTTCTGCCCCAGGCACAAGCGTTGGAAAAGGCGGACCTGGTTCTGACGGTGGGCGGTGACGGCACCTTGCTGCAGGCTGCGCCATTCTGCCTTCAGGCAGGCAAGCCGGTTCTGGGGGTCAACCTGGGACGGACCGGTTTCCTGGCCACTTGCGAAGTCAGTGAACTGCCGGAAAAGCTGGCTCGTTTGGCAGCCGGCAACTATTCGGTGGTGTCCCGTACCTTCCTGACAGCGCGGACAGTAGACGGGCAATGGCAGAAAATTGCCATGAATGATGTTGTGGTTTTCGGCACATCCCGCCTTCATCCTTCCGACTATACGGTGTACTGCGATGAAGTTCCGGTCAGCCGTTTCCGGGGAGATGGGTTGATTGTGGCTACCCCGACGGGATCAACAGCCTATTCTTTCTCGGCAGGAGGCCCGATTCTGGACGCCGAAGCGCCGGTCATGGTCCTGACACCCATCTGCGTCCATGGAGTGCGCAATGCCCCTATTGTTTTTGCCGCAAACCGCACACTGCGGATTCTTGTGGAATCACAAAACCGTTCGACTGCAACTGTCTGTGCGGACAGCCAGGCCCCCTGCCTGCTTTCGCCCGGCGCATCAGTCGAAATCCGTACGGCACCGAAAAAGCTCGGGCTGATCGAATTCAGCCGTGAAGAACAATTCCGCGCCATAGAAACCAAGCTGATGAGGAGATGAGCCCAACATGAAAAGTGCGCGCCATCAGGCTATTTTGCATTTGATCGAAACGTATCCCATTGACCGCCAGGAAGATCTTCTGGCACACCTGCGCCAGGAAGGTTTTGATGTGACCCAGGCTACTGTGTCCCGCGATATCCGGGAGCTGCGGCTCATCAAGACCGCATCCGGCGATGGTACCTACCGCTATATGGCCGCTACTGGAAACGGCAAGACGGCCCATTCGGCCAGCCGGTTTGAAACCATTTTCCGGGAGTCGGTGATTGGTGTGGATTACGCCGGGCATATGGTACTGGTCAAATGTTTTTCCGGTATGGCCAATGCCGCCTGTGAGGTATTCGATTCCCGTACCTGGGACAAGGTTGTCGGCACCCTTTCGGGGGATGATACCTTCTTTATTCTGATGCGTTCGGAGGAGGCGGCTGCGGATATCTGCCGTCAGCTTCAGCAGTATACTGCGCGCCACACTTGATCAAAAGGGGAGTGTCCACATGCTGGCACAACTGAAAATTGAAAATGTGGCTGTCATCGAAAAGGCGGAGGTCCACTTTACTCCCGGCCTGAATGTGCTGACCGGTGAAACCGGCGCGGGCAAGTCAATCCTCATTGACTCCATCAACGCAATTCTGGGCAATCGCACGTCCCGGGAGCTGGTGCGCAGCGGTGCACAGAAAGCGTCTATCTGGGCAACTTTTGAGAACATTCCGGCCTCGGTGCATAAACAGCTGGAAAAATTCGGATACGAAGATGCCGATGACTTGCTTTTGTACCGGGAAATCAGCGCCGATGGAAAAGGTGCCTGCCGTGTCAACGGAATGCCAGCCACCGCAGCGGTGGTGCGGGATATTTCGGCAGGACTGCTGAGTATTCATGGGCAGCATGACAGTCAGAGCCTGACCAATCCGGCTACCCATCTGGGGTTGCTGGACCAGTATGCCCATAACCAGGATCTGTTTGACAAGTATTATGCACAATATCGCAAACTGGTGGAAGTAAAGCGCCAGCTGGATGCCCTGCAGGCGGGAGAAGCCAGCAAACAACAGCGAATGGAACGTCTGACAGCGGAAATTGAAGAAATCCGTGCGGCAGGGCTCTCCGTTGGGGAAGAAAAAACGCTGGAAGACCGCCGTACGATCATCACCCATTCACAAAGTATTCTGGAAGGCCTGAATGGCGCCCATATGGCGCTGTCCGGGGATGATTCCGATGAGAATGCGGGTGCCGCGGACTTGCTTGGCGAGGCCGTAAGCGGGCTTCAGCAGAGCGCCCGGCTGGATGAGAGCCTGACTCCGCTGGCAGAACGTCTGAGTGAACTGTATTATGGGGCCCGAGAGCTGGCAACCGATATTGCCGACCGGTTGGATGCCTATGATTTTGACGCTGGCGAACTAGACCAGATCGAAAGTCGGTTGGATACCATTTACCGCCTGAAAAAACGGTACGGACTGGAAGTGGAAGAACTGCTGGCCCGCTGTGAGGCGGATGAGCAGGAGCTGGAAACCATCCAGACTTCCGATGAAAAAATTGCGGAGTACAAGGCCCAGACCCAGACTTTGTTCCGCCAGGCCAAGGAGGCGGCGGAAGCCTTGACCCAGAGCCGTCTGAAAGGGTTCACCGCTATGAACCGCCAGATGAAGCAGGCGCTGGAATTCCTGAATATGCCCGGTATCCGCTTTGCGCTGCGCCATGCGAAAGGCCCGCTCTCCTCTCATGGTCAGGACCAGGTGGAGTTCCTGATCTCCACAAACCCCGGCGAAGAGCCCAAGCCTATGGCCAAAATTGCCTCCGGCGGTGAACTTTCCCGCATTATGCTGGCATTCAAGAGCGCCCTGGCAGACCGTGATGCGCTGCCCACGGTCATTTACGATGAAATTGATACCGGTGTTTCCGGTTTGGCAGCGGGACGTATCGGCCAGTTGCTCCATCAGACTGCAAAGGGACATCAGGTTCTGTGTATCACCCACACGCCGCAGGTGGCTGCTTTTGCGGATAACCAGCTGCTGATTCAGAAAAATGTGCGGGATGGCCGTACCTATACGGAAATCCATACCCTGGACATGGACGGGCGTGTGCGCGTACTGGCCAATATGATCTCCGGCGATAAGGTTTCTGACCTGAGCCTGGCCAGTGCTCGGGAGCTGATCGAGCGTTCCCGCTGAAAGCAGGCTTGACTTTTTCCGCCGGTTGTGGTAGGGTAAAACTTGTTCAAATGCATTGAAGGGAATCAGTACCCGCCATGTGCTGTGACAGAGAGGCTTCGGTTGGTGCAAGAAGCTGACAGGACCGGCGGGGAATACATCCCGGAGCAGCAGGCTGAACCCGCTGTTGTGGCGGCAGTAGGCTGTGCCGTGTGCGCACGTTACAGCGTTTGGGGTGTCGTCCGGTCACACTTTGCCGTTCCGCACCCGCGAAGGCCCGATGCCGCGAGGCACGGGTGAACAGAGGTGGTACCGCGTAATTTTCGCCCTCTGCCAAATTTACATTTGGCAGGGGCGTTTTATTTTTGCCCTTGCCGCATAAAACGGGAGGTTTGATGTATGACCATCTACGAAGAACTGAAAGCCCGCGGCCTGATCGCGCAGGTCACGGATGAAGATGAGATCCGCGACCTGATCAACAACGGCAAAGCTACCTTTTACATCGGCTTTGACTGCACGGCGGACAGCTTGACTGCCGGCCATTTTATGGCGCTGACGTTGATGAAGCGCCTGCAGATGGCTGGTAACAAGCCTATTGCCCTGATCGGCGGCGGCACCACCATGATCGGTGACCCTTCCGGGCGTACCGATATGCGCAAGATGCTGACCATGGAAGATATTGCCCATAATGCCGACTGCTTCAAGCGCCAGATGGAGCGCTTCATCGAATTTGGTGACGGCAAGGCCATGATGCTGAACAACGCCGAATGGCTGCTGAACCTGAACTATGTGGAGCTGCTGCGTGAAGTGGGCGCCTGCTTCAGCGTGAACAATATGCTGCGTGCCGAATGCTACAAGCAGCGCATGGAAAAGGGCCTGTCCTTCCTGGAATTCAACTACATGATCATGCAGAGCTACGACTTCTATCATCTGTTCCAGCATTACGGCTGCAACATGCAGTTCGGCGGCGATGATCAATGGTCCAACATGCTGGGCGGCACTGAGCTGATCCGCCGCAAGCTGGGCAAGGATGCCTACGCCATGACCATCACCCTGCTGACCGACTCTCAAGGCAAGAAGATGGGTAAGACGGCCGGCAATGCCGTCTGGCTCGACCCCAACAAGACCAGCCCCTTCGAGTTCTACCAGTACTGGCGCAATGTGGGCGATGCCGATGTGCTCAAGTGTATTCGCATGCTGACCTTCCTGCCGCTGGAACAGATTGACGAAATGGATCACTGGCAGGGCGAACAGCTCAACAAGGCCAAAGAGATTCTGGCTTTCGAGCTGACTAAGATGGTTCATGGCGAGGAAGAGGCCACCAAGGCGCAGGAAACCGCCCGTGGCCTGTTTAGCGGCGCAGCCGATCAGGAGCACATGCCTTCCACCGTGCTGGATGCTTCTCTGGTCAAGGAAGGCAAGGTTGGCTTGCTGGCTGCAATGGTGGCTGCCGGTCTTTGCTCTTCCAACCGTGAAGCCCGTCAGCTGATCCAGCAGGGCGGCGTCCTCCTGGATGGCGAAAAGGTCACCGACCCCTCCACTGCGATGAGCGTGGAGGCGCTGAAAGCCGGTATTGTCATCAAAAAGGGTAAAAAGGTTTACCATAAGGTGATGCTGTGATCGTTCTGTAAGGAACGGTCGGCTTCCCTGTGCAAAGCCGTTCCGCAGACAGCCGGAACGGCTTTTTGTATTTCAGTCTGGAAGCTGTTGTGGAAGCATACCCCGGGCGCTGGACCCATCATGTGCTGATTGACAGACAGGAAGCAATTGACGAGGAACTGATGTCCTGGATACAGGAAGCCTATGCTTTCTCTGCGTCTAAATAAAAGGAACGCTTTCCCGGGCAATTCCCGCCGCCCCTTGCCCCCATGTTCGTTTTGGGCTATAATAAACGGGATACAGAAGGGGAGGGCGCGCCATGCCGAAAGACAAACTGAAAACAATTTATGTCTGTACCCAGTGTGGTGAAACCAGTCCCCGCTGGCTGGGACGGTGTCCTTCCTGCGGGGCCTGGAATACCATGACGGAGGATGTGGTGGCAGAACCGGCCAAGTCTTCTTCCGGAAAGGCCGCCGCTGCGGTGCGCACCCCGGGGCAAACCAGTCTGACACCACTCAAGCTCAGCGGCGTCAGCACCACGGAAGAAAAGAGCCGTATCGTTACCGGCATAGGGGAACTGGATCGTGTTCTCGGCGGAGGTATCGTGATCGGCAGTGTGACGCTGATCGGCGGCGAGCCGGGTATCGGCAAATCCACCATTCTGCTGCAGCTGTGCGGGGAAGTTTCCCGGACCCATTCGGTCCTGTATGTCACGGGTGAAGAGTCTGTCCGCCAGATCAAGCTGCGTGCGGTGCGGCTCAACGTGCCGCAGGATAACATCTCTCTGGTGGCAGAAAGTGATGTGGATGAAATCTGCGGCCTGATTGAACAGATGAAGCCGGACCTTGTGGTAATCGACTCCATTCAGACCATGCGCTGCACGGATATCGCTTCTTCCTCCGGTACCGTTTCTCAGGTCAAGGAGAGCACCGCACGCTTTCTCAATGTGGCCAAGACGTATGAGATACCAACCTTTATTGTGGGCCATGTCAACAAAGACGGCGCTATCGCCGGGCCCAAAGTCATGGAACACATTGTGGATACGGTTTTGTATTTTGAAGGGGACAAGACCCTGCCGTACCGCGTTCTGCGTGCGGTCAAAAACCGTTACGGTTCCACCAATGAAATCGGCATGTTCGATATGACCGGGCGCGGCTTGGAACAGATTGAAAACCCGTCCCAGGTCATGCTGGAAGGGCGCCCGCTGGGAATCAGCGGCACCTGCGTGGCCTGTGTGATGGAAGGCACCCGTCCAGTGTTGGGAGAATTGCAGGCACTTGTAACAAAAACCTCGTTTCCCAGCCCGCGCCGGACGGCCAGCGGATTTGACTATAACCGCATGTATTTGTTACTGGCTGTTCTGGAAAAACGCACCGGACATTTCTTCGGCAATCAGGATGTTTATCTGAATGTGGTGGGCGGTTTGCGTCTGGATGAAACTGCCTGCGATTTGCCGGCATGCCTGGCCATGGTATCCAGCCTGTTGGACCTGCCGATTGCTGAAAAGACACTGGCCATCGGAGAAGTGGGACTGGGCGGGGAAGTGCGCAGTGTTCCGCATCTGGAAACCCGCTTGCGTGAGGCGCAGCGCGTCGGTTTTGATACGGCCATTATCCCCAAACATAACATGAAGATGCTGGATCAGAGCCAATTCCCGGGGCTGCATCTGGTGGGGGTAGCCTACCTGCGTGAAGCCGTCAATGCCATCAAGCTCAAGGATTGAACTTGCAGTAATTTTTATGGATAGAGCAAAGAGATAAGGAGAACAACATGAAAAAGAGCAATCAGCCTGCCGCTCCGACGACGCCGAAGCAGCCTTCCGGTCACATTTTGAATCCGGTGACCAAGCAGCCGGTGGCTAACCCCGAACTGAACGCGGCGGCCAAGAAGCTGCGTCAGGAAAATAATCCGCAGAATCTGAATCTGGTCATCAATCAGCTGACCCGTGCCATTTTCCTGGCGCCGGCCAAGGTCGAATTTCAGGGAGAACTGCCGAAGCCGGATGCAACCGGCCGTGTGCAGATGCCCAAGGATACAAAGGTGACTTTTTCTTTGCTGAAAGCCACCGACGGGCGGTCTTTCTTCCCGGCGTTCACCAATGAAGAGGAACTGCGCAAGTGGCAGCAGAATGCAGCCACCCAGGTGATGGCTCTTCGGTTTGACGATTATGCCAGTATGTTGCAGCAGAACGAAAAAGTGGCCGGGTTTGTGGTTGACCCCTTCGGCGACAACCTGCGTTTTGAGTCCAAGATGGTGGCCTCTATCAAGCAGCAGCACGATGCGGCTGTGCTGCGTGCCAAGGCAGGATTGCGGCAGACCCAGATCAAGCCCGGCGATAAAATTACCATTGTGGAGCCTTCTGTCTATCCGGATGCCCTCTTGAATCCGCTGTGCGATCTGTTTGCACAGCAGCCTGGGGTGGCAGCGGCGTACTTGCAGATGATGGTGGTCAACGATACCGACCGCTTCTATCTGCTGGTGCTGGATTCCGCCAAGGATGACAAATTGTTTGCGGCCATTGCACAGGCGGCGCGTCCGTTCATGGGCTCGGCCGAAAACGTGGCGAAAAAAATCAATCTGAATATTACTACCTCGGAAACGCCTCTCGGCCAGCAGGGTATGCGGGACAGCGAACCGTTCTATGTGCGCGGAAAAGGCCGCGTAAATCTGGACGAGGAGGATGACTGAGATGGTCAAGCGTCTGTTGGACTGCACGGCCAGTGAGCTGGCAACTTTCGGCAAGCGGGAGCTGCTGGAATCCATGGCAGGCTGTGAGGGACGTGTGATGGTCAGTGAAACCATCGGCATCACCCAGCCGTTGCTGAACGATGTGACCAATGCTGAATATGCAGCCTCCCTGGGAGCAGATGTTCTGCTGCTGAATATGTTTGATGTACAGAATCCGGTTGTCCATGCACTGCCGAAAGTGGCACCGGAGGACACGGTTCGGGAGCTTAAAAGGCTGACCGGCCGCGTGATTGGAATTAATCTGGAACCGGTGGACCCGGAACTGGCAGCTTCCAATGATGGAACGTTGTGGCAGATGTCGGCTGGCAGACTGGCTACGGCCGAGAATGCCGTCAGAGCGGCTGATATGGGCGTGGATATGATTCTGCTTACCGGAAATCCGGGCAACGGCGTCGCCAACGAAGCGATTGTGGATGCGCTGCGTAAGATGAAAGCGGCAGCAGGGGACCGGGTAATTCTGGCAGCGGGCAAGATGCACGGAGCAGGAATCCTTTCCCAGAGCGGCGAAGCGATTATGACCTTACAGGATGCACAGGAATTTCTGGACGCCGGTGCAGACATTGTTCTGGTTCCGGCTCCCGGTACAGTTCCTGGCATTACGGTGGAAGCAGTGCACAAGCTGGCCGAATATGTGCATAGCCGTGGCGCTTTGCTGATGACAGCTATTGGTACATCTCAGGAAGGTGCAGATACGGCAACGATCCGGCAGATCGCGCTATGGTGTAAGATGGCCGGGGCGGACCTGCACCACATCGGTGATACCGGCGTGCCCGGTATGGCACTTCCGCAAAATATTCTGGCGTATTCCATTGCCATTCGCGGTGAACGGCACACATACCATCGTATGGCGCTGTCCATCAATCGCTAAAAAAACAGACCATGTCCGGTTGCGCTGCATGAGCGCTGGGCATGGTCTGTTTGCATTATGGGACCTGTAAGGAGCCGAAAGTTCCATCGGTTTGACAGGCGGGGAAAAGCATGGTATAGTAAAAAGCGAAACACACTATTTCGCTAAATGTAAGTTTAGCGAAATAGAGGGAAGGGGCTTTCCTGTGAAGACCTGCCGGAATGCCTCAATCCGCTGGTTGGCAGCACCGGCAACTTCTCTCAATCGGAACTTTGTTGGAAAGGTTGTTTGTTGAATGAGTACTTATATAGATGCAGCGCATCCGGAGCGCCATGCACCGTACCTGGACGTGCCCGATACAGTGATCGAGTATCTCCACTACCTGGATTTCGTCAAACTGCGTTCTCCGCGTACCGTTAACGGCTATTATCTGGATCTGCGTGGATTCTTTCGTTATATGATGGTTTCCTGGTCCCTGTACAGCCAGCAGACGCTGGAAGAAAGCCCTGAAAAGATTGATCTGACCCATATTGATCTGGACCAGATCAGAAAGATTCAGAAGCGGGACATCCTGAATTACCTGGACTATGTGCGAACCAATGAAAACGGGCCGAAAGCCCGCGCCCGAAAGCTTTCGGCTCTTCGGGGATTTTTTGGGTACCTGTGCAATCAGATGAATCTTCTCCACGATGATCCCACGGCTAATATCAGCTTAGGCACACCCAAAAAAACGCTGCCGAAATACCTGTCCGCCGAAGAAAGTATTGATTTGTTAAATAATATACAAAGTGACTTCTATGAACGGGATTTCTGCATTTTAACGTTATTTCTCAATTGTGGTATGCGTCTGGCAGAACTGATAACCATCAACCTGAGCGATTTCAAGGATGGAACCATCCGTATTACCGGAAAAGGCGGTAAAGAGCGTCTGGTCTATCTTAATAATGCCTGCCAGGATGCCTTGGACCATTATCTGCCGGTTCGCGCAGCGCTGCCGCATCTGGCGGAACCCAATGCGCTGTTTGTATCCAAACGCACCGGAAAACGCCTGACGGCACGCCGCGTGCAGCAGATTGTAGAACGCTGCCTGCAAAGTGCCGGGCTGTCTGGGCGTGGTTATTCGCCGCATAAATTGCGCCATACGGCAGCGACACTCATGTATCAGGGTGGCGTGGATATGCTGGCACTGAAAGAGATTCTGGGCCATGAAAACGTGTCCACAACACAGATTTATACCCATATCAATCAGCAGCAGCTGCGGGATGCAGTCGCTGCCTCTCCCCTTTCCTCTCATCACTTTACGCCGCAGCAGAAGGCTTCTGCCACAGAAAAGTCAGAGGAGGACGCCGGCGAAGAGGACCCCTGATGCGGCCCCCAGCAGGCAGCATCCGGCACACAGCAAAAGCGCGGTCAGAAATTGCATCAGGAGCTGCCGGAGCGGAAAAGACTGACGCAGGTGGCCCGCGTTCAATATGGCGGTACGAAAGATCAGGCAGGCGCACCGGTTTGCCCGAACAGACAGCCATAGCATGACCAGAAAAATTCCAAGGTCCGGCAGGCAGGTCAGCATCCAGTGGATGACGAGAGCCCGGGTGCCGCCCTGTACGAATACAGCGGCAGCACAAAGGCCGAGAACGGCGCCGCGTGCTGCAAAGTACAGACTGAGGAAAAGGCTTCCCACAGCGCTGAATCCACACAGAAGAACAAGAAGCGACTGCAAAAAGGCACCGCTGCATAAATCGAAAAATAGCGAAGAAAAGGACGAAAAAGCGGTGCCATCCATGTAGTGAGCAGCCAGAAAATCTACAAAAGCGGAACTGCCGGTTTTTCCGTTCAAAATACCGAGCAGGTATCCTGCAAAAAACAGGCAAACAAAAAGCAGGCCGGCATTGCGCCAATAAATACTTGGATGTGTGCTTTCTGCCTTGCCTGATGGAGCCGAATGCGCTCCCGGAATGGTGCCTGTGGCTGTCCGGAGCAGGCCCGGAAGGGCCGTATGTGCGGCGCGCATCAGCGTACCCCGCCGGCAGAGCCGTTATGCAAAGCCCCGGCAGCACTGCCGGCAACGGCGCCGAAAAACAAAACGGCCAGCAAGGACAGATTGCTGCTGCTGATTGCGGGGATGTGGGAGGCCATGAGGCTGCCGAGCAGTGAGCACAGACAATAGAAAATACCGCATCCCAGCCCGGCAAAAAGCCGGAACCGCTCTATACTGCGGCTGAGTGTCAGCCCTGAAACAAATGCGCCTGCGGCGGCAGCTGTGCATGCGGCCGGGCCGATCCAGGAGAGCGGAAGATTGGTGTTGGCAAAAATAGCGGCAATTCCACACAGGAGTATAACGGCAATGCTGATGCCGGACACTATGTTGCGCAAAACGGACAGCAACAATCGGTGGGAACTATGGTTGTGCGTGCTTCGTCGTGCTGTGCGGCGAGCCAATCCGGTACGTTTGCTTCTTACTTTGCTCTTGTTCATAAAAAACGCCCCCTTGCACTAGACAGTATGCAAGGGGGCGTTTTGTTATGTTTGCAAAAAGGCGATAAGATTACTTCTTCGCGGAAGAATCCTTCTTGGTATCATCCTTGCCGGTGCCCATATCGAGCTTTTCAACGGAAGAAATAGCCGAACGACGGAAACGAATCTTGACGCGGTCGCTGGTGGTTTCCAGGACGAAGGTGTCATCTTTGATGGCGGCAACACGGCCGACAACACCGCCGATGGTGGTCACTTCGTCACCGATCTCAATGGAGTTGCGCATGGCAGTGTCTTTTTTGTCCTGACGCTTCTGCGGAACGTAGATGATCAGGTACATAAAAGCGATCACCAGGACCATCGGCAGAACCATGGTCAAAAGAATGTTGCCAGTGCCGGCAGTCTGCTCCAAAAACTGAATCATATCAATGGCTCCTTATACTGCTGTTATTTTAAGACATAAGAAGATTATAGCGAATTTGACGCGTTTGCGCAAGTGTTTTGTTAAATTCTTGTATCCAGAAGCTTCACATACTTGTCGTGGAACTGCTGGAACGTGCCGTTGTCCAATGCTTCCCGGATACGTTCCATGAGATGATTGTAGAAATACAGGTTATGCATCACAGCCAGACGCATGCCAAGCATCTCGTCGGCCTTCTGCAGGTGGCGGATATAGGCGCGGCTGAAGTTGCGGCAGACCGGACAATCACATTCCGGGTCGATGGGGCGTTCGTCCCGCTCATACTTCAGGTTTTTGATATTGATGATGCCGTTCCAGGTGAACAGGTGCCCGTGCCGGGCATTGCGGCTGGGCATAACGCAGTCGAACAGGTCGACGCCGCGGTAAACGCCTTCGATGATATTTCCTGGTGTGCCAACGCCCATCAGGTACCGGATCTTATCCTTCGGTGCATAGGGCTCCACCGCGGAGATCACGTCATACATGACCTCTGCCGGTTCACCGACTGCCAGGCCGCCGATGGCATACCCATCCAGGTCATACTCGGCAATCTGCTTCATGTGCTCTACACGCAGGTCTTTGTAAGTGCAGCCCTGGTTGATGCCGAACAAAAGCTGATCCGGGTTCACGGCCTTGCCTTCGTGTTTCAGCCGAGCCATTTCATTCTTGCAGCGCAGCAACCAACGAGCGGTGCGAGCGCAGCTGGCAGCGGCATAGTCGTGCTCAGCAGGATTCTCCACACACTCATCAAAAGCCATGGCGATGGTGGAGCCGAGATTTGCCTGAATCTGCATGCTTTCTTCTGGACCCATAAAAATCTTATGTCCGTCCAGATGAGAGTTGAAGGTGACACCCTCTTCGGTGATATGGCGCAGCTTGGCCAGGCTGAACACCTGAAATCCGCCGCTGTCCGTCAGGATCGGGCCGTCCCACCGGGTAAACTTGTGCAGTCCGCCCATATCAGCTACAAGCTGATCACCGGGACGCAGATGAAGATGGTAGGTGTTGCACAGCATGACCTGCGCACGGATGTCCTTGAGGTCGAACGCAGACAGGCCACCTTTGATGGCGCCTGCGGTGGCAACGTTCATAAAAGCGGGGGTTTGTACGGTGCCGTGCACGGTCTTGAACTCACCGCGCCGCGCCGTTCCTTCCTGACGGATCAGACGATATGGCATAGTTTTCTCCTTTTCCTGCACCCGGAGAACAGCCGGGCGAAAAAACAGGCGGTGTCAGAAAGGTTCCAACATCGCCAAGTGCTTCCCTATTATATCGTTGAATCTATGATGTTGTCAACCATGCGTGGTACAGAAAAAAGCCCCGGAGGGCAAGCAGCTCTCCGGGGCTTTTGGTGCATATAACAAGCGGAAAATTACTTGAAGTAACGATCCAGCAGGCCCTGCATGCCACGGCCGTGACGGGCTTCGTCCTTGGCCATTTCATGAACGGTGTCATGGATGGCATCCAGGTTCAGCTCCTTAGCCTTCTTGGCCAGGTCCATCTTGCCGGCGCAGGCGCCGCACTCGGCGTCAACACGCATCTGCAGGTTCTTCTTGGTGCTGTCGGTCAGCACTTCGCCCAGCAGTTCAGCAAACTTGGAAGCATGCTCGGCCTCTTCGAAAGCGTAGCGCTTCCAGGCTTCGGCGATTTCGGGATAGCCTTCACGATCAGCCACGCGGCTCATAGCCAGGTACATACCGACTTCGCTGCATTCGCCGTTGAAGTTCTCGCGCAGACCCTGGATGATTTCTTCCGGGGCATCCTTGGCAATGCCAACGACATGCTCGGTGACGTAGGTGTTATCCTTCTTTTCAATGAACTTGGAAGCGGGGGCCTTGCAGACCGGGCAGAATTCCGGGATGGAGCCTTCCGCGATGTAGCCACACACAGTGCAAACGTACTTAGCCATGTTTATTACCTCCGAATCATTTGTTTAAATCTTTTTTAAGACACAGTCTTGCGTCTTGCCTACATAATAGCACAAGAAAACTATAATGTCAATAGAATTCCAGAGCCTTTAAGACAAAATCTTAAAATTTTATGTTCTTTTCCCGGCTTATCTCCTGCGGGTACAGTTGTCTGAGCGCTGGAAACACGCCGCGGGCAATCCACCAGGTCAGGCTGCCAACCACCACACCGGCGATCAGCAGTATCGGTGCATATCCGAGCGCCATGGCACTGCTCAACACCAGAGCGGCGCCGAACAGCTGACCGATATTGTGCGCCAAAGCACCGCACACAGAAAACATGTATCCGGTTATGCCAAACGGTAAACTCAGCAGCACACAGAGGACAGCCCAGGACAACAATCCCCCGCACAGAGATAAGAAGCCAGCCGTAACGCCGCGGGCCAACAGAGAAAAAGCCGCTTTGAGCAATACCAGGGCCAAGGCGTGTCTTCGCTTCATAAAAAGGAGCGCATACATAACCACTATATTGGCCAGGCCCAGTTTCATGGCTGGCATCAAACCCAAAAGCGGCGTGATCACGGATTCAAAAAAAGAGAGTGCCATGGCAAGGGCAAACAACATACCAAGGCGGGCAATCGTTTTTACTTTTTGACTTTGCATCGCAGTATTCCTTACATCCTTTTCATGGTTAGTGTACGGCGAAATACCCCTGTTTGTCAACCCTGTTTTCCTTTGGAATTTTACAGGAAAAATTTACAAAGAACAACGATGTTTGCGCTTTTGCGCCCCTTGAAAAAAGGGTGGGAATGGTGTATTCTATAAACGTGTAGCTGTGCAAAGCAGATACACAATGCGGCCGGCGTATACGGCTGCGATTCTGTGCCATACTACCCTGGAAACCAGGGAGCATCACAAAAGGAGAACTACCATGAAAAAACTGATCGCTGTTCTGTGTGCCGCCGTGCTGATGACCAGCCTGCTGGCTGCCTGCACCGGCTCTTCTTCCTCCGCCGCATCTACGGATTCGACGGCCGATACCTCTTCGTCTTCTTCTGAAACTGCAACCGATTCTGCTGCTGTCGACGAGGATACCGCAGCAACGGCGGAAGCGGATACCGCCAAGCTGGAGTCGATTGTTTCTGCCATTGAGGCAGTGAACGAGGTGCCCAACGCCCGTGAATTGGATGATTTTGCGCTGGAAAATGAGATTGGCCTGACCATGGACAACATTGTTGGGTTCAAGGGCGATGTCACCAACGATCAGGCAGACTGTGCGCTGGTTCTGGCTGTCCAGGCCAAGAGCGGCAGCGCCGATGCCGTTAAGACCGAGCTGGAAGCTTACAAGGAATCTGCCAGCAGCAACCTGTATGCCGAATTCGCCGATAAGGTTGCCAAAGCCCAGGATGCCCGTATTGTTGTGAGCGGGGATTTTGTTGTTATGGTGATTTCCGGCCTCAACGGCCCGGATTATGCAGATATCGACGCTGCCATTGACAGTGCGCTTGCCTGATCCGGTTGATCTGAAGCAATGAAAAACGGCAGGCCGCTGTCCTGTGCATGCCCGCTGACTCTGCTTGCAGCAGACAGCCTGTGTGCAGCTGGGACTACGGCCTGCCGTATTTTTTGGTTTGAGGAAGGAGGAGGACACTTTGTCATTCAACAGTGTGGTGTTCCTGTTCTGCTTTATGCCGTTGGCATTGGGGCTGTATTATCTGGTGCCCGGGCGGGCAAAAAACGCGGTTTTGCTGCTGGAGAGCATTGTATTTTACTGCTGGACCGGAATTACCTGGCTGCCGCTGATTGCGATATTGATCATCGTCAACTACATAGCGGGTATTCTCCTGCAAAAAAGCGGTTCGGTGCAGGTGCGGCGTGCCGTACTGATCATTGCGGTGATCGTGAGCGCGGCTTCCATGGTATTCTTTAAATATACCAATTTCCTGATTGACACGGTCAACCAGATTTCCGGTGCGGGCATTGCTTCCCTGTCGTTTTTGGATGTTCTGCCGCTGGGAATCAGTTATTACTCCTTTAAGCTCATCAGCTATGTGGCGGACGTATATACCCGCAAGGTAGAGGCGGAACGCAGCCCGATCACGTTTGCCACCTATGTGATTCTGTATCCGCAGCTGATTGTCGGCCCCATTGTCCGTTACCGGGAGATGGCCCCTGCCCTGCATAAAACAAAAGGGCGCTGTACGGTTCGCCAGGCAGAAGACGGTGCCGTGATGTTTGTGTTTGGCCTGGCCAAAAAAGTGATTCTTGCCGATTCCATTGCCGCTTTGTGGCAGGATATCATTTCCACCACCGATGGTATCGGCCTGGCCAATGCCTCTACGCCCCTTGTCTGGCTTGGTGTGCTGGCTTACTCGCTGCAGCTGTATTTTGACTTTGCCGGTTTCTCCGAGATGAGCAACGGCCTGAGCCTGATGATGGGCTTTGAATGTCCGGCCAACTTCAATCTGCCGTACATTTCCGCCAGCATCACCGAATTTTGGCGGCGTTGGCATATCACTCTGTCCCAGTGGTTCCGGGATTACATTTATATCCCGCTTGGCGGCAATCGCCGCGGGGCTGTCCGCCAGATTTTCAATATGCTGGTGGTGTGGGCACTGACCGGGCTTTGGCATGGAGCAAACTGGAATTTTATCTGTTGGGGCCTGTATTATTTTGTGCTGCTGGTCATTGAGAAAACATTCCTTCTCAAGTATCTGAAGAAGGGGCGCATCTGGCCGCACATCTACACCCTGTTCTTTGTGGTGCTGGGTTGGGGTATCTTTACTGCAAATGCTGCCGGGGCTCCGTTGGGCCTGCTGCTGAACCGGCTGTTTATTCCCCAGGGCGGTGTATCTGCGCTGTACTTTGTACGGAATTACGGTGTGCTGCTTGTGGTATGCTGCCTGTGCTCTACCCCGCTGCCATCCTGGATTTGGGAAAAGACAAAGAAATGTCCGCCGGTCCGCCTGGTGATTTTTGCTGCACTGGCTGTTTTGTGTACCGCATTCGTGATTGCTGCTACCGGCTCCACGGCACTGTATGCTGATTTCTAAAGGGAGGTGTACCTGTAATGGCTCGCTATGTTCATCGAAAAGCCGGGCATGAAAAAGGTGCCCGCCCTGGTGCCGTCTTGGCACTGTTTGTTCTGTTGCTGGTCGGATTTTCTGTATTGAATGTGTTCTGGCCTAAGCGGGACATGTCCGATCTGGAAAATCGGAAACTGGCCCAGATGCCATCGTTCAGCGTGGAATCTCTGCTGAATGGAAACTGGTTCAAAGGCTTTGCAACGTATATGCAGGATCAGGTGGCCTTCCGTGATGGCTGGATTGCTCTGGAGAGCGCTTTCAATAACCTGGTGTTTGGTAAGGTAGAGGAAAGCGATATCCTGCTGGGAAAAGATGGTTGGATGTTCACCAAGTTGTTTGATGTGTCCGCTGATACCCAGAAACAGCTGAACAAAAACCTGGAAGCGGTCAGCAATTTCGCTTCCCGGCATCCGGGTAAGGTGACGTTCCTGCTGGCTCCTTCTGCCAGTGTGATCTACCCCGAAATGCTGCCGGCGGGTGCACCCATGGTGGATGAGAACGCCATGCTGGATGATATCTTTGCGCAGGTGTCCGAAACGGCGGACGTCATTGACATGCGGGATATTTTTACCCAGCAAAAGGACCAGTACCTGTATTATAAGACTGACCATCACTGGACCACCAACGGGGCTTATTTGGCCTATGAGCAGTTTTGTCAGCTGAAAGGTCTGACGCCTTTTGACACGGCTGCTCATGAGGCGGTGGATGTGCCCGATTTTTATGGCACGCACTATTCCGCCACACGCCGCTGGAATGTGCAGCCGGATACCATCACCTATTATCCGCTGGACAATCCCATGACGATTTATGATATCAACGGCGAAACGCAATACAGCGAACGCACGACTGAGAACATGATCAACACGGACAAGTTCGCAACCCGAGATAAGTATGCCGCCTTCCTGGATGGGAACAACGGCTATTCGGTCATTAAAGGAAACGGCGAGGGCAGTATCCTGGTGGTGAAAGACAGCTATGCAAACTGCTTTGTGCCGTTCCTGACGGAAAACTATGCCAAGATCGGTGTGGTGGACCTGCGAAATTTCTCCTATGGTCTGGATTCCACCATTGAGTCCGAGGGGTACGATCAGGTTTTGATTCTGTATAATTTCCAGACATTCATTGCGGACAACCGTGTTGTCTATCTGGATCGGCCGACTACCCTGACCACAGATAGCAAAAGCTAAAAGTTATGGCTCAAAGTAGACGGAAAGCTGCGGCGCGGTTGGCTGTGTGCTTACTCCGTGGACAGCGCTGAACCAGACCTTGGTGCGCAAAGGATCGAAATCGCTGGTATAGATCTGCTGAATCAGATTGGAAAAAGCATGCTGCAATTCGCCGTAGAGCTCGTTTTGCAGCGATGACGTTTCTTGCCTGCTGTCTTGCAGATTTTGAATCTGTAAATCAGACAAAACGAGCCGGAGCTGATTCACGCCTGCGTTGTCTACTTCGTGGCGGAAGACAGCTTGCGCCTGCACAGCGGCGTTTCCCTGTAAAAAAGTAGTGTCGATACGGTCCCCCTGTCCGCACAGAACAGCGCACATTTGCGCTGCCAAAGGTTCAGAAACCACAGTATCAGCCTGATTTTCCTGTAAAAACATAAAACCATACCCTGTGCCCTGCCATACCGGCAGGGCGCATTCTTTTTCCAGGGAAAACAGTTGCTGAAGCCCATTTTTGATTCCGTATCGTTTGCAGATATTCTCTATATCCGTGTATAAGTCAGGTACAGTTTGCTCTGAACAATTGTTACCGTTTTCCAACAAAAATACAGTGATTTGCGGCGAAGGCTTTGTCTTTTCATAGAGAAGGCGTCCCAGGTCCTGGATTTGCTGCCAGTCATACTCTGCGGGCAGGACGGCCAGGTCCAGCAACCCGTAAAAAACCTGGCCGTCCAGTTTGCTTTCGGCTTCGTCCAAAGCCTGCGCGGAGGTCCGACCGCGGCCGGATACGGTCCGGTAGGCCGGAGTGTTCTTCTCTGCCGCCTGGGTACTGTCTGCCAGAAGCAACAGCACCCGGCTGGTACTTCCCTGCTGCTGAAAGAATACGGCATGAATGATTTCTCGCTGAGATAAAAGTGGCGCCGGTGTGCATCCGCAGAAAACCAGACAGACAAAGAACAGAAAGAAGACAGTCAGTCGGAAGCGGTTTTTGTCAGAAACAGCCAATGCCATACACCTCCCAGCACAATCAAAATCGTGTATGCGAGAACCAGAATGTTCCGAATACTGATCAGGTTATCAATATCGGATGACCGCCACAGGACACACAGGAAGAGCAGTAACCCGAAATAACAGGGAAACCGATCCAGCCCTACCGCGTTGTTTTCACTTTTGCAGGCGTTGCCGCCCATCAGGTGGACGCCCGCATACAGATACAACGCCAGTTTGATGGTTACAATCATGGTCCACAGGATCAATTGCAGCCATTCCAGACGATTGAAAACAGACAGAGCACCGCTTTGTGCGGCAGTATGGAGCGGATTCTCCTGCAAGGGCGCGTCCGCTCCGAAAAAGAGTTCCAGCAGAAGATGGTCGGCTAAGGAAAAAGAGAGCCCCCAACCGGCCAGGCGCAATAAGGTATGGCGCCCGAAACGTGCGGAATCAGGCCACAGAGCCGGGAGCAAATATTCCGGATACAGAACAATCTGTGCCCACAAGGTTGTGCTGATTTGCGCCCGAGAAACTGGAACACATTGCAGATTGGAGATATGAAGCTGCGGTGCGACAGAAATCACCAACAGAAGGCAGGATACCAGCAATACAGATAATACCACATTGGCGGTCTGAGCGATGGAGGATACGCGGCGCAGGTAGATAACCGGAACCACAATCATCAGGCAGATGCCGAACATATTCATTCCATCCGGATAAACCGATGCAAGCAGACGCCAGAGCCGCAGAATCTCCAATGCGGAACTCATGGCCAGCAGGGCCAGAAGACTCCAGCGCGCAACCGCCTTTTGCTCGGCTACTTGCCATGCCCGGGAAAAGGCAACGGAAACGCCTGTCAGCAGAATTACACTGACAGGCAGCAGGAGGACGCCGGGACGCACACAGTATCCAACCTGGGAACTTAGCAGAACATTTCCGAAGACGCCCAGAAGCAGTGCTGCAAACAGATTGGGGGCTTCCCGTTTCATAGTCTTCCCTCCCCTTTGGAGTTTGCCAGAGATGTCCAGATGGTGCGGACAAAACCGTCACGCAGCGTGGCATGGCAAGGCGGCATTAACGGATAGAGATAGTCATATCCGAAAGGTTCGCTGCCGCAGGCCATAGCCAGAATCAGCAGTGCGCCGCAGGCAAAACCGGGAACACCGAACAGCCCTGTCAGCAGGATGACGGCAAAGCGAAAGAGGATGGTCTGCTCGTACAGTGATGGTACGGCCAATGTTGCAACAGTTGCCGCAGCGGCCATGGTCAGGACCGGCACACTGACAATACCAGCGCTGACCGCAGTTTCTCCGATGATAAGAGCCCCTACAAGACTGACAGTGTGGCTGATGGCTTTTGGAGCACGCAGACCGGCTTCCCGCACGATTTCCAGTAAAAGCGTCACAGCCAGCATCTCCAGCATGGGCGAAAGGGGCGTCTGCGCTTCTGCCTGGGCGAGGGTGGCCAGCAACTGTACCGGAATGATCTCCGGCGCATACGTCAAGGCCATTACATACAGCCCGGGCCCAAAGACCGACAGCAGAAAGGCAATATACTTTAAAAGCCGGATCATGCCGGCGAAAACGGCTCCGCAAGAATAATCGTCCAGCGATTCGAAATGTTCACTGAAAAAGCTGGGAACGATCATGGCAAAAGGGCTTCCGGCAACCAGGACGGCGATTTTACCTTCACAGATTCGTGCATAGGCCGTGGCGGGCCTTTCCGTATATGCCGCAGCCGGAAACAGATTCAGTTTGTCCTGTTTGAGAAAGGAAGCAAAGTAGGAAGAATCCAGAAGCACCGGCAGCTTTGTCTTTTCCAGCCGTGTCCGTAAAGCGCGGATGGTATCGGACGGGACACGCTCCTGATCGTAGCACAGGCAGTATTCGGTCTTGGCGTGGGTATTTGCAATGTGCAGTTCCGCCACAAAAGAAGCGGTGCGGAACTGCCGCCGCAACAGGGATACATTGCCGCGCAGGGACTCTGTGAAAGCCTCCTGGGGGCCGTGCATGTTCCCTTCCCCACTCGGTGTGGATACCGAACGCTGCGGCATCTCCTGGGTCGAGATACCAATGGCGCAGGGGCAGTCATCGATCAGCAGTACAGCCAGCCCATTCGCAAGGCGTTCCACCAGTGCGGTTCGGGTGGTGATGGGGACACTGTCAAAGGGAATCCGGCTTTGTATGAGCAGATAGCGGCAAAGCTGGGCACCGTGCTGAAATTCGAGATCCTCCTGCTCCAACAGGGACAGAGCCATGACGGTCAGCTTTTCGGGAGAAGACAGGCCGGTAAAAAGAGCCATGCAGCAACGGACCTGACCCACGACCAGATCCTTACAGTAATAATCCAGTGAATTGCCGAAACACGTCTGAAGAAACGCCTTGTTTTCTTCCAGCTTTTTGGCCAGACGGTCAGGTGCAGACTGCAGCATGCACATTCCTCACTTTCTTTGTACAGTTTGCCCCGATACAACCGTATTTATGAAACCACAAAACCCCCGGCTCACCTGTATACAGGTAAACCGGGGGTTGCATTTCGTATTCAGACGGGAATCAGTTGCCGCCCATCTTGGAGCGATTGTCCAGCATGTCCTTGAGCTCTTCCATGAAGGTGTTCACATCGCTGAACTGGCGGTATACAGAGGCAAACCGCACATAAGCCACATCATCCAGCTGTTTGAGCTGTTCCATGGCCAAATCACCGATATGAATGGAAGAAACTTCGCGGTCGTAGGAATTCAGCAGCATCTGTTCAATGCGGCTGACCGCAGCATCCAGCTGCTGGAAGCTGACCGGGCGTTTTTCACAGGCGCGCAGCATGCCGTTCAGCAGCTTCTGCCGGTCAAACACCTCCCGGGAATGGTCTTTCTTGACGACCATCAGGGGTACGGTTTCCACGATTTCATAGGTCGTGAAACGCTTTTTGCAGCTCAGACATTCACGGCGGCGGCGTATTTTCTCGCCGTCTTCAGTGGGGCGGGAATCGATCACCTTGGAATCTATCGCGCCGCAGTACGGACATTTCATGGCAATCCTCCTGTCTTGAATATCGGGATATGCCGTTCATCAAAAGAAAACGGCATACAAATGACCATCACCGAATCAGGCGTTCTTCTTTGCAATCTCCGGATGGGTCTTATTCTGCCAGTCAAGCCACAGCTGGCTGGCGATGCAGACCGTGCTGTACACACCGCTGATCATACCGAACAGCAGCGGCAGAGCGAAGGTGAAGATGCTGTCCAGCTTGAAGATGACGGATACCACGCACACGATACCCAGGGCCACGCAAGTGGTGATGGAGGTCATCAGAGAACGGCCGAAGCTCTGGTTGATGGAAAGATTGACCAGTTCGGCACGGGACATACGGCGTTTGCCGTACAGGGCAGTGTTCTCACGGATACGGTCGTAAATAACGACGGTATCGTTGATGGAGTAACCCAGAATGGTCAGCATAGCGGCGATGAAGTTGCCGTTCAGAGGAATGCGCAGGATCGCAAACACGCCGAACACCACAAACATATCATGCAGCAGAGCCACAATGGCAGTGGCGCCGCCCTGCAGACCGCCAACCTTGCGGAAGCGGTAAGCCACATACAGCAGGATCAGAACACAAGCAGTGACAACGGCAACCAGGCTCTTGAACAGGAATTCCTTACCGATGGTGGGGTTGACGTTGCTGATTTCATTTTCCTCAAAAGCATTTTCCGGGAACTGCTCGTTCAGGCTGGTCAGCAGACTGTCCATTTCCTCGGTGGTGAGGTTTTCACTGCCGGGCAGGGTCACGGTCAGGGTCTGGCGGCCGGTGATATCGGTGCCGGTCTGCAAGGTCAAGTTGCCCTGGCCCACATTGGCGCTGACGGTATCCTTGACAGCATCCAGATCCAGGCTGTTCTCATAGCCCAGGGTCAGCACAACACCGCCTTTGAACTCTACGTCCATGGAAACGCCGAAAATCAGGCTGTACACCAGGACGATCACGATGAGTGCAGAGGAGAAAGCGTAGTACTTTTTGCGGTTACCAACAAAGTTGATGTGCGGAATCTTGTACGGCGGAGTTTCGCCGGACTTGGCACCGCCATACAGCCAAGGATTGCGCAGGGCCTTGATGGCGGAAGCGCCACGCAGCATCACGCGGGTGGCAAACACGCCGAACACGAAGTTCAGCAGTACGCTGGTCAGCAAGGTGAAGCCGAAGGAGTAGATGGTACCGGCGGTGGAAGGTCCGAACCAGCCGAACACAGGAGTGAACACCTTGGCCCAGAAGCCGTCGGTGGGGCCGAAAGCGCCCATCAGGATGGCGGCAACAATAACGATGGTCACGTTGCCGTCAATAATGGGAGTCAGGCCCATCTTGAAGCCGTTGGTCAGTGCGCCGTCCAGGGTCTTCTTCTTGCCCAGTTCTTCGCGGATACGCTCGGCAGTGATGACGTTGGCGTCAACGCCCATGCCGATACCCAGAATGATACCGGCAATACCGGGCAGAGTCAGGGTAGAACCGGAGAAGACCGGGAAGTAACCGGAAACCACGGCCAGAGTGGCAGCCACCTGACCAAACAGGGACAGAGCCGCAATGGCACCAGGCAGACGGTAGCGGATGATCATGATCAGGGCCACCGCAATAAAGGCGATGACACCAGCCAGGACCATCACTTCCAGGCTGCGGGCACCCAGGGTCGGGCTGATGGTGGAATAGCTCTCGGCAGACAGAGCAAAAGGCAGAGCGCCGGAGTTGATCTGATTGGCCAGGGTGGCAGCCTCATCGGTGGTGAAATTGCCCTTGATGATGGCTTCACCGTTGGTGATGGCAGTTTCCACCGAAGCGGTGCTGATGTTTTCGTCATCCAGCCAGATGCTGATGGTGCCGTTGCTGGGAGCCAGCTCGGTGGTGGCATCGGCAAACTTTTCCGCGCCGGACGAGGTGAACTTCAGTTCAACCACGTTGCCTTCATTCTGCAGATAGCCGGCCATGGCGGATTCCACATCATCGCCGGTCAGGATCTCTTCCCCATCGGCAGTGCTGCCCTTGCGGAAAACCATCTGGGCGGTGGTACCGATCTCGTCGATGGCGCTCTGCGGATCAAAATCGCTTTCATCGTTCTTCCAGGGGAAGCGCACGATGATACGGTCCTTGTTGTTGTCCACATAGGCTTCATAGTCGGTGATGCCCAGGCCGACAAGACGGTCTTCGATGACCGTCTTGGCAGCGGCCATCTGCGCATCGGTGGCGTCAATGTCGTCCGCCGGCATAAACGTTACGTCAACGCCGCCGCGGATATCAATACCGAAGCGGATGTCGCTGGCGCCTTTCAGATAGGTGGTTTTGGTATCACCATACTGATAGCTGAAACCCAAGAGCGCCGAAAGTGAGAAAACAATGATCAGCGCCGCCATGGCAAAAAAGCGCCATGACTTCCCTCTTTTGTTCATTAGGTACCTCCAAAATTTGCCCGCTCGGGCAGGACTTCTATGCCGGGCCGCACAGCCCGAAGCTTATGCCTGTTCAGCCAGCAGTTTTTCCACGACTGCCAGACGCACGCAGACAGTAAGCAGCAAAGACGCTTTTTCGACCTCGTCCAGGCTGGGATAGGTCGGCGCAATGCGCAGATGAGAGTCTTCCGGATCACGGCCGTACGGGTAAGCGGCGCCCGCACCGGTCAGAACCAGGCCGGCCTGCTTGCACAGCTCTGCCACGCGCTTGGCGCAGCCGGGCATCACATACAGGCTGATGAAATAACCGCCTTTGGGGTTGGTCCAGTGAGCAATATCGCCGCAGGGGGTCAGCTCATGATCCAGAGCGCACTTGACGGCGTCGAAGCAAGGAACCAGACGACGGCGATGCTTCTGCATGTGAGCCAGCACACCGGCCTTGTTTTTCAGGAAGCGGACATGACGCAGCTGGTTCATCTTATCATAGCTGATGATCATGACCTCAAAGCGCTTGCAGATGTACTTCATGGAGTTTTCGCTGCAGGCCAGGGCAGAAACACCGGCACCCGGGAAGGTGATCTTGCTGGTGGAGGTGAACATGAAGACGCGGTCTTCATGGCCATACTGGCGGCTCTCTTCCAGCAGGACCGGCGTTTCGATGATCTCGTCGGTCAGGTGATGGACGAGATACGCTTCATCCCAAAAAATCTTGAAGTCGGGGGCGGCGGTCTTCATGCTGGCAAAACGGCGCACGGTTTCGTCGCTGTAAGTATAACCGTCCGGGTTGGAGTACTGCGGCACGCACCAGATACCCTTGATGGAGGGATCTTCGGCCACGAGCTTTTCGACCATATCCATATCGGGGCCGGTCGGCGTCATGGGAATGTTGATCATTTCGATGCCGAATTCCTCGGTGATGCGGAAATGACGATCGTAGCCGGGCACGGGGCACAGGAACTTCGGCTTTTCCACCGCAGACCAGGGGCAGGGAGAATCCTGGAAACCGAAGGTGTAGCCGATGGAAACCAGGTTATACATCAGCTGCAGGCTGGAGTTGCCGCCGACAAAGACGTTCTCCGGCTTGACACCCATGATCTCGCCAAACAGGACGCGAGCCTCCTGCAGGCCTTCCAGGTTGCCGTAATTGCGCGCATCGGTACCGTCTTCGGTGGTGTAGTCGCTCATCTTGAGCAGGTCCATGGCGAGGTCCATCTGGTGCGGGCCCGGTTTGCCGCGGGCCATATTCAGCTTCAGGCCCATCGCCTTGAAATCAGCATAGGATTTTTCCAGTTTGGCCTTTTCAGCCAGGAGCATTTCTTTGGTCATCTTACGGTAATCAGACATGGATGCTTCCCTCCTGCAGACTCGTTCTCGAGTACCCCGCGGGCACTCCCTCTATTACGGAATGTAGCACGGCGCAATAACCGAACATACAACACATAAGTATAAACGAAAGCGCCACAAGATACAAGCTTTTTTGTGATTTTTCAGCCTTTTTTCAAAATAAAATGAAGGCAAACGGCCTTTTTTAACCGGAAAACATGATTTTATACAGTTAAGAAAAAAAGCAGACCGCATGAAACGGTCTGCTTTTTTTCTGGTGCCGCCAACCGGGGTCGAACCGGTATGGAATTTCTTCCGAAAGATTTTAAGTCTTTTGTGTATGCCTATTTCACCATGGCGGCATGCATCTTGACTTGGTTATTGTAACGCACACGCGCTGAATTGTCAATGCAGCGCAGACTTTTTGAATGGATGCCCGGAGCACTTGGCTCAGGCTTGCGCAAACGTTGTACAAGCGTTGCTTTTTATGGTAGAATGAGGGCACTATATCAATAGGTTCGGAGTGATGAATACTATGCCTACAGCTGCAGACAAACGCAGAGAGCGTCTGCTGCTTTTGGGCGGTGCCGCGCTGGGCGCGGTCGCCTTTCTGATGATATTGGGGCTGTCCCCGTTGGATGTGACGAACGATGCCTTCTGCCGTGGCGGCTACATAGAAAAAGATATCCAGCAGCATTATGCGGGTTGGCTGTTCTACCGGCAAAGCGGTCTTGATTTTCCGCTGGGAATCGCTACCAACATCAACGTACCCCAGGGACTCAGCATTGCCTACACCGATTCTATTCCCCTGTTTGCCGTGCTGTTCCGGCTGCTCTCCCCTGTTTTGCCGTCTGTGTTTCAGTACTTCGGCTGGTTCACGCTGCTGTGTCTGATGGCACAGGGGGCTATGGGAGCCCGCTTGTTGGGGCTTTATCTCAAAGGGGTATGTGCACCGCTGCTGGGTGACCTGCTGTTTGTGTTCAGCCCGGTGCTGTGGGAACGGGTTCTGCGGCATACCTCCCTGGCGGCGCAGTTCCTTATCTTGGGCGCTCTGTATTATTATTTCCTGGGACGAAGGACCGGCCGATATCAATTCTGGGGCTTGTTTGCTCTGAACATTCTGACCATTACCATCCATCCGTACTTTGTCCCTATGACCTACGCCATTACGCTGGCGCTTTTGCTGGAATATGCTGTGTCAAAGAAAGAGTATCTGCGGCCGGCACTCTGGCTGCTGGCGGACCTGGTGCTGACGGTGGCGGCTGGCTGGGCGTTTGGATTGTTTTATGGTACCGCTACCGGCGGCAGCGATGCACTGTACGGCTACTTTGGTATGAACCTGAACAGCCTTTGGAATCCGGCCGGTGTCAACGGCGTAGACTGGAGCCTGTTCCTGCCGAAACAGAACCAGGTTGGCGGCAATTACGACGCTTTTGCTTATCTGGGCGCAGGCGTCCTGGCCGGTCTGGTGATTTGTGCAGCGGTACTGGTGATCCGTCGGCCGAAGAAAATCCTAGAGTGGCTCCATCGGCACTGGGCGTTGTTGATTGTGTGTCTGATTCTGACGCTCTTTGCCGTAAGCAATGTGATCACTGCCAACGGGGCGACGCTTGCAACACTTCCTCTTCCGGCTTCCCTCATCAAGCTGTTTTCGGTTTTCCGCTCCGGCGGACGGTTGTTCTGGCCGGTCTACTACCTGTTGATACTGGCCGCCTGCGTGGGCGTTTCCCGCCTGTTCAAACACCCCAAACTGATTCCGGCGGCCCTGACGGTTCTGGCAGCGGTCCAGCTGCTGGATATTTCCCCAGGACTGCTGCAGCGCCGCCAGGCGTTTGTGGAGGCACAGCGGGAACCGGCCTTCCCCACTTCTATGACCAGCAATTTCTGGCAGCAAGCCGCAGGAAGATACACCACCATTGCCTCCATGCAGGGGCTTCAGGCGGATGCACTTCACCTGGCTCTATATGCTGCTGATCTGGGAATGTCCACCAATGACCCCTTTGCCGCGCGCTATGATGCCGTCGCTCTGGCAGGCCAGCGGGAGTCGTACAGCGCCGAATTGGAGCAGGGCATTGTGCGGCAGGATACGTTGTATGTGTTTGCTGATGAGGGCGCTTTCCTGCAGGCGGTCGAGCCGGTGAAAGATAGCGGCGCCTGGTGCGGATGCATTGCAGGGGCGGACGGCAACTGCTGGTATGTGATCGCACCGGGAATGGCTGACTGTGTTCTGGATGAGGCCTGCACCCCCTATGATGAAAACTATCCCCTGCACCTGGCTGACTACACCGACGGGTTGTGGAACCAGGGCGTACTGGACAGCACAAAACAGACAGTCTGCTTTGTGGATTCCCCTTTTACCAGAAGAAAATTGGAAAATGCGCAAGCCATCCGCTGTAACGGGAACACCTACGAAATCCTGAATTTCGATGACAGTGATCCAGGCTGGTTGATGGTCACGCTGAATATTGAAGATGCCACCGCTTTGTGGGGGCAGGAACTGGAGATAACTTCATGCAAGAACTGAAAGTGAAATCGCTGCTGCCTGTTCGACTGGACAAATATCTGATGCAGCAGTTCCCGGTGCTGGGGCCGGGCCGGCTGAACAAGGCACTTCGGGAAAACAAAATCAAACTGAACGGCAAGAAACAGCCTTTGTCCACCCGGGTGCAGAATGGTGATGTGATCCGTATTTATCTGCTGGATGATCAGTTGGGCCTGACGGCACAGGACGGCCCCTGGTTTATGTCCTGCCGTGCGCCGGCAGAGCTGATTTACGAAAACGAGGATCTGATTGTGGCACTGAAGCCGGCTGGTATCCCGGTGGATGGGGACGATTCCGATACGCTGCGCGCCCGGGTGCTGCGCAAGCTGTACGAAGATGGCCGCCTGAAAGATGAAAATTCCATCCGTCTGTGCCATCGTCTGGATACCGGCACCAGCGGATTGATTTTGTTGGCTAAAAATGCGGAAACTGAGCAATTCCTTATAGAAGCCATTCGGGAGCACCAGATCCGTAAGACTTATCTGTGCGTGACGTTCGGCCGACCGGTGCCGCCGGCGGATACGCTGAAGGGCTTCCTGATGAAGGATGCGGAACGGGGCCTGGTACGCGTCCTGGATGCGCCGAAACCCGGAGCCAAGGAGATTGTCACCTCCTACGACACCATCGCTGTAAGCGGCCGTCTGGCGCTTCTGCGGGTGAATCTGGTCACAGGGCGCACCCACCAGATCAGGGCACATCTGGCCAGCATCGGCTGCCCGATTCTCGGTGACAGCAAGTATGGAAACAACGCTGCCAACCGCGAGCTGCGGCTGAAATACCAGGCGCTGTGTGCCTGGGAGCTGGCATTCCCCAAGCAGATCAAGGAAGAGCGGTATGCTGCCCTTGCCGGTAAGGTGTTCCGCGCACCGAAACCCTGGTACTACCAGCAGGTTCTGGATGGTACCCTGAAATAAACAGGAAAATCCCCCTGACGGGCTTTCGTCAGGGGGATTTTGTTTGTGTTTGCCCAGGTAAAGGAATCGTCGGTTTACTTTTGGGCAAAGTGAGTGATATGGTTATACCAATAGGAGGTGCCGCAAAATGGATGCAAAGACGTTCGGGGCTTTTCTGGCCGATACGCGGCGAGAACGCGGTATGACGCAGGCGGAACTGGCTGAGCTCATTCACGTTACAGACAAGGCTGTGAGTCGCTGGGAGCGCGGTATCGGGTTTCCTGACATCAATACCCTGGAACCACTGGCGGATGCGCTGGGGGTGAGTTTATCCCAGCTGATGCACGCCGGCAGCACACAAGAACCTTCTTCGGAAGACACACTGGAAGATTTTGTGACCATGCTGCGGCCCGGCCGAATCCTGTGGAGCGGGGCCCGCAGTGCCTTGTTCTGGCTGACCGTTGTACTGGGAATATGGGTGCAGATTGCACTGCCTTTGCAAGTGAATGTACATTGGGATAACGCAGCAGGCGTACTCACACCTGACCAGACAGAGATAACTTTTATGCTTGTTATGAAGTGTATCATCAGCAGTGGCGTGCTTTTGCAGATTTGGCGCCTTGCGACCGGCGGTTTTTTCTTCGTACAGAAAGGTGCGTTTTTTAGGAGCCTGTTGCCGCTCCTGAAAGCCAGGCACCCGCTGCCATACGCCGCCACAGAATTTGCTGTACAACTTCTCTACTGCGGGCTGATGTTGTGTCCGCTCTTGGCAGAGGCAGTCGTTCTGCTGCTGAATTGAATAGTGTCCGGCCTTTTGAGGCTGAGATACAAAAAGCAGAGCAGACAAAATGTCCGCTCTGCTTTTTTGGAGGTGACGACCAGATTTGAACTGGTGAATGAGGGTTTTGCAGACCCTTGCCTTACCACTTGGCCACGTCACCTTATGAGCAAAATACCGGCTTGGCGCCGGTATTTTGCTATTTGATTGGAGCGGCCGACGAGGCTCGAACTCGCTACCTCCACCTTGGCAAGGTGGCGCTCTACCAGATGAGCTACGGCCGCATAT
>CALESJ010000010.1 GCA_937907025.1 uncultured Faecalibacterium sp. | reverse complement strand
TATCTGCTTTTTTCACTTATAGAAAGGAACGAATCAATATGAAACTTGGTATCGTAATTCAGCGGCCTATTTTCATATCTCTTTATATCTCCATGTAACCCCGCAAACCCGCATGGTTACTGTATTTCTCAAAATCGCAACTCTATAAAGAAGCACATAAATTCATATACTTTAATGCAATTTGGGCGTAGAAATGGGCGTAGATTGAATAATCGAAATGAGAGTCCAACGCACGTTTTATCAGTAGTTGCTACGCTTCACGGTTTCTACGGCTGACCCCCAAACAGCATTTCAACCCAACACGAAAATTGAAGATTAGTTATTGCAACCGCATGAGCGGCGTTTCTTAAATCCCTTGACGGGAAAAAGGAACGCCGCTTTTTTCATGCCCCAAAGCAGAAAGGAGGCGACGGCCTATGTACTTCACTTCCGGCAGCGACCGGGCCTTTGAACAGCTCATGCAGGGCAAGCCCGGTTTCGACCACTACGACAGCGGCGAGGCGGTCACGCCGGAGGACTGCGGCACCTGCCGCTTTTATCGCCCGCACTGGAAATATCAATTCTGCGTCTATGCGGAATGTCCCTACCAGCCGGGCAAGCTGACCGCCTACGACGCGGTGACATTTCGAGTGAAAGGAGTTGAGAACATGGCAGTATTTCGTGTAGAGCGTAACAAGGGCTACACGGTGATGTCCAATCACCATCTGCGGAACAAGGACTTATCCCTGAAAGCCAAGGGCCTGTTATCGCAAATGCTCTCCCTGCCGGAAGATTGGGACTATACACTCAAAGGCTTATCCCTTATCAACCGGGAGCAGATCGACGCGATCCGGGCCGCAATCCGGGAGCTGGAACAGGCCGGGTACATTGTCCGATCCCGTGAGCGCGACAGCCAAGGGCGCTTGCGCGGCGCGGACTATGTGATCTATGAACAGCCCCAGCCTGTGCCGGATTCACCTACGTTGGAAAATCCAATGTTGGATAATCCAACGCAGGAAAAGCCTACGTTGGGAAAACCAACGCAATTAAATAAAGATATATCAAGTAAAGAAAAATCAATTACTGATGTATCAATTACCGATCCCATTCCTATCCTTTCCCGACCCTCTCCTTTGGAGGACGAGGCGGCACAGCCGCCGGAACGGAAAGGAACGGAAGCGAAATCACAGAGCGCCATAGAGATTTATCGTCAAATCATCATGGACAACATCGAATACGAACACCTTTGCCAGCACGTCAAGGGCATTGACCGGGAAACACTGGACGAGATTGTGGACTTGCTGGTGGAAACCGTATGCAGCGCCCGCAAGACCATCCGTATTGCCGGGGACGATTACCCGGCAGAGCTGGTGAAATCCAAGTTTATGAAGCTGGACAGCTCTCACATCGAGTTTGTCTTTGACTGTTTGAGCAAGAACACTTCGGAAATCCGCAACATCAAGAAATACCTGCTGGCTATGCTGTTCAATGCGCCCAGCACGATCAACGGTTACTATGCCGCGCTGGTAGCCCATGACATGAACACCGGCAAAATCTGAAAGGAGGACGGCCCTATGAAACAGGGTGCATTGATTTTCGACGAGCGCAGCGACCGTTACGACATTCGCTTTGATCTGGCGGACTACTACGGCGGCCTGCACTGTGGGGAAACCTTTGACGTGATGGTGGGCGGCAGGTGGAAGCCTACCCGCATTGAGTACGGGGACAACTGGTATCTGGTTGGCATCCGTGCCGACGATCTTTCCGGCCTGCGGGTGAGAATTTAATCGGGGACAACCGGCGCAAGCGGCTGTCCCTTTTCTGTTTCCTGCGGCGGCTGACGGTGCCACCTTAACCGTGCCGCCGCACTTCTGCGAAAGGAGGGATAGCGATTGCAGGAGGAAGTAACCCAAAAGACAATAGCCTTTTCTATCAAATCGGCCAAGCTGACAATCCAAGTGCTGCAAGCGGCGGCCCGCAAGTTTCTGGAAACCCAAAACAAGGGCAAGACCAAGCTGCACCACGGCCAGCAGAGCCTAAAGCAGCTCAAAAAGCACGGGGCGGCCCTGTCCAATATCGAGATCACCGACGCTAACATTGGACTGTTTAAGCCCTGTGCCAAGAAATACGGCGTGGACTTCACGCTGCGGAAAGACGCCACTACCCAGCCCCCGCACTACATCGTGATTTTCAAGGCCAAGGACGCCGACAACATGGAACAGGCGTTCAAGGAGTTCACAGCCAAGAAGTTGCAGCGGGAGGAACGGCCCTCGATCCGCAAGGACATTGCCGCAAGCAAGGAAAAGGCAGCGGCCCGCAACGCTGACCGGGCCAAGGAAAAATTCAAAGAAAGGGGGCTGTCACGATGAAGCCGGAAATGAAAAACTGATAATCGCCAATCTGCCCTATCTGTTGTTTGTCTATCTGTTCGGCAAGCTGGGGCAGGCGTACCGGCTGGCGGAGGGCATCGACCTTTCCCAAAAGCTCCTGCACTTTGCGGACGGCTGCGCGGCGGCCTTTGAAAATGCCGCCCCCAGCTTCCACCTCTTTGACCTGCTGATCGGCGTCGCCGGTGCTGCGGCGCTTCGGCTCATGGTGTACTGCAAAGGCAAGAACGCCAAGAAATACCGCAAAGGCGTGGAGTACGGCAGCGCCCGATGGGGCGGCCCCAAGGATATAGCCCCCTATATCGACCCCAATTTTGACAACAACATTCTGCTGACACAGACGGAACGGCTCACCATGAACAACAGGCCGAAAGACCCCAAAACTGCAAGAAACAAAAATGTTCTGGTGATCGGCGGTTCCGGCTCCGGCAAGACCCGGTTCTTCGTGAAGCCAAACCTGATGCAATGTGTGTCCAAGGACTATCCGACCTCATTTGTGATAACCGATCCCAAGGGCAGCCTGATCGGTGAAGTGGGCCAGCTTCTTATCCGCAGCGGCTACCGCGTGAAAGTGCTGAACACCATCAATTTTTCCAAGAGCATGAAATACAATCCCTTTCGGTATCTGCACTCGGAAAAAGACGTGTTGAAGCTGGTAAATACCTTGATCTGCAACACTAAAGGTGAGGGCGAAAAAAGCGCGGAAGATTTTTGGGTGAAATCGGAACGGCTGTTCTACACGGCCCTGATCGGCTATATCTGGCAAGAAGCGCCGGAGGAAGAAATGAACTTCACGACGCTGCTTGAAATGATAAATGCCAGCGAAGCCCGCGAGGACGACCCGGAATTTCAATCGCCGGTGGATTTGATGTTTGAGCGATTGGAGGAACGCGATCCAGACCACTTTGCCGTCCGCCAGTATAAAAAATTCCTGCTTTCGGCGGGCAAGACCCGTTCCTCTATCCTTATCAGCGCGGGCGCGAGAATGGCCCCGTTTGACATTCGGGAAGTCCGGGAGCTGATGGAGGACGACGAACTGGAACTTGACACCATCGGGGACGAGAAAACGGCGCTTTTCCTGATTATGTCGGACACGGACACCACCTTTAATTTCATTCTGGCAATGGTACAGAGCCAGCTTATCAACCTGCTTTGTGACCGGGCCGATGATAAATACGGCGGGCGGCTGCC
>CALESJ010000009.1 GCA_937907025.1 uncultured Faecalibacterium sp. | reverse complement strand
GTTGATTGATTACTTTCGTGTCCGCTTTCCTACTACGGACGCATTGGCGATTATCGGGAACGCTGAAGCGGGTCACCATGGGGGTTACATAAATGCGGTTTTTCAAAGCCAGACTTTTGATGCGGGCCGGTTCAAAAATGGTGAATGTCGTCATCAGGTGTTTCCTTTCTGCTTGTACTGTTTCAGTGCCCGGGCCAGCTGGTCGGGGCAGGAGGTGCCTTTATCCAGGCATTGGATGCCGTCCAGCTTGCGGATGGCTTCGTCTACTTCCATGCCTTCCAGCATCCGTTCCAGTGCCTGGGTCAGCCCCGGACACCCCATCACAAAATGGACCGAACGAATCTTGTTCCCGTCAAATTCCAGGTGAATTTCCCGGGAACAGGTGCCGTTTGTCTGATAAACCATAGTTCAGGACTCCTTTTTCTCTTAGTTTTTTGCTTTTCGGAAAGCGGCAACCTGGAAAAGAAGGTTCAGGCACAGCAGGACCAGGAACACCGTAAAGATACAGTGGGCGCCGCCGGCAGTGGCCTCTGTCAGGGAGGCAAAACGGCCGTCCTGCTGGAAAACCGTCAGGATGACCGCTGCCACCGAAGTCCCCACTGACCCGGCCAGCTGCCCGAAGGTGTTGAACACGGCATTACCATCTGCATTCTGCCGGGCGGTAATGTTCTGCAGCGCATGGGTCATGGTGTTGCCGTAGGTGCAGCCCAGCCCAAGCTCAGTGATGACATAGAAAAGAATGACAAATCCGGCGGACATACGGGTACCGGCCGCCACGAACAAAGCACAGCCCAGAATTGCCAGCACGCTGCCGAAAAAGATGGGCTTTTTGGCGCCGTACCGGTCCAGAATCATACCGCTGCCGATGGAAAGCAGCGCCTGCCCCAAAGCACCCGGCAGCAGGCACAGTCCGGTGATAAAAGCGCTTTCCCCGCATACGATCTGCAGATAGTTGGAAAGGATGAAGGAAAAGCCGAGAAAGACGACCTGCATCAGAATATAAGAGAGAAGATATCTGACCCTGGAACTGCTGGACAACGGCAGAAAAGAGGAGCGCATGTTCCGGTTGCCAGCGGCAGAATGCCGCTGCTGCCGGGTGGAATCCGACTGCCTCTGGGACCCGCTGCCCAATGCAGAAACGGCCTTTCGGCAAGCTCCGGAAACACAGCTTGTGGTGCTGACCAACCTGACCCAGGGCACATACCGGGATGGCATTTTCCCCTTGGAAATACAGGCTTATCTCTGATAAAAAATCAAAAAGACCGCTGCGGCCATAAAGCCGACGGCGGTCTTTTACTTTGTCGGGAAAATTGCTGTTTGCTCCCGCTTCATTCGGTAGATTTCAGAAAGAAACTTTCACGTCCCTGGTATTCACTTGTCACAATCTCAAACATTTCTTCCGGCGTTTCCTGGCAGCCGTTTTGCAGCCAGAGCTTGATGATTCTGGTCAGCCCGCTTTTGAAGAATTCCATATGATAGGGGATAAAGCGGTCCTGGAAGTACTTCTTTGCCTGCTCGGTGTCGTAGGTCACGATTTTGTAGTTGTCATCATATCCCAACTTGAAATAGGTGCGGTAAAAAATCTGGTTCTGCCGGATATGACGGAACAATTTCAGGTAATCGTTGGTGTTGACCCCGGACGATATTTCTTCCTGAAAGATATCTGCCAAACCGGCTTCCAGCCGGTCCCGGATGGCATCTGCCAGACCGTAAATATCCGGATAGTTGGCGTAAAAGGTTGTGCGATTCAGGCCGGCCTGCTTGCAGATGTCGGATACACGGATGCGGTTCAGTTCCTTTGTCTGTAACAGCTCAACAAAGACTTTTTCAATTTTTTCCCGGGATTCCTTTCTGCGCCGGTTGTTGGGGGTATTCATATTTTCTCCTTTATCTCAACAATTGTTGCTATATTGATGATTGTTTTGCCTCTTTGAAAAAATTATACTGGATTCAGATTAAAACAACAATAGTTGATTTAATCAAATTGATGGAGGTGTACATAATATGAAAAAAAGCAGTTTTGTTGCCATGCTGCTCGGAACGGTCAGCGGCGTGCTGTTTGCCCTGGGTATGTGTATGGCACTGATCCAGGAGTGGGATTCTTTCCGCCCCGGCATCGTGTTTGGCTGTGCGGGTGTGCTGCTGGGCCTGGTGACCGTTTTTGTGTGGAGAAAGATGGAGCACAAGCGGCCGGTTCGTATTTGCGGCAAGACCATCCTGATTACGGTGGCAGGAATCGTCGGAGCACTGGCATTCGGGGTGGGAATGTGTTTTACCATGGTGTGGGATAAAACGATTCTCGGCATTATTGTGGGACTGGCCGGAATTCTTATCCTTCTGACCCTGGTGCCGCTCACAAAAGACATTAAGGATTGAACCGGCGACAAAGAGCGCGTTTGCCGGCTTTCAAGGCACAGCACGCAAAAAAGAATGCTGCTGCCCGGGAGCGGCTGCTGCGGTCGGCTGGACTGTCCTTTGGCTGCAATGTCCTGTATGCGCTGTATCACGGCGCCTTGGGGATTCTTCAGCTGTCCATGTGGTTTGTGGCCATGAGTGCTTTTTACGGTCTGTTGTCGGTTTTGCGATTTGAAATTATTTTGTGTGCGGGAAACAGGAAAAAAACGAATTCCGATGTAACGGAAACGCTGCTTTTAAAATCTTCCGGAGTCCTGCTGGTTTTGTTGAGCGTGATTCTGGCGTGGGTTAATGCAATCTGTATAGTGCAAAAAATTGGGATGCCCCACGGAAAAATCACCATGATCACCATAGCGACCTACACCTTTGGCAAAATTGCTGCATCCATAACACAGACTGTCCGGCAGCGCAAGGCATTCTCAACGCTGTCCGTCGTTCTGTGCCGCATCAGACAGGCGGAAGTGGCTGCTTCTGTCCTGACTCTGCAGCAGTCGATGCTGGTGTCATTTGGCACTGTGGAAGAAAGGCAGATATGCCGGATGAATGCCGTTACGGGCGCAGCAATATGCCTGTTTATTCTGTTGCTGGGAATCCGTATGATAACACAAACAAGAAAGGAAAATGATGTATGGCAAAATCAAAATTTGTAAAAGCAAACGAAAAGATAGCCCGGAATGTCACCGCGGCTTTCGGGAAAATTGAGGATACCGTTGTGGGCGGCTATACCAAAATTGAGGATGCTTTCGTGGACCGTTACCTGACGAAAGAAGGGGAGTCCGTTGAAGAAGCAAAGTCCCGCCTGAAAGACGAACAAAACCAGCAGAATTTCTGAGGCATTTCCTGTAAAACCGAAAGCAAATCCGGTCAAGATCCATCGGAAGACATTCTCTTGGTCCCTTACAGGGGCCGGCCTTTCTCGGAAAGCCGAATGTCGGGAAGACGTGGTACTTATTTATCCGGCTGAAATAACCGCAAATTAAAGCACAAGAAACTTTTTGAGGGGAAAAGCGAATCCCCTGAATGCCAGCTTCTTGTGCTTTTTAATTTACATTCGCCTTCCTAATTAAAATGCAAATAGAGTGGAAAAATACAGTAACCTCTTCACGAAAAACGGCAAAGCAGCTTGGCTGCTTACGAGATACTTTTCCCCGCCGGGCACGCGAAAAATAGATATCAAAAGGAAGAGGTAGACTTTTTCGTTCGAAAATTATATAATAAGTAACAATATGTAAATGCGTCACTTTAGAATTAAATATGTGCCAGAAAACGGAAAATGAGGCCTGGCTGCATTGAACGAAAGAAAATGCCTTTTCTCAGGAATCGACACGCCTTGTTTGAAATCTAAGTTCTACGGTGACGAGCACGTCTTAACTCCAAGCACATGATGCGTAAAGCGATGCAGACGGGAGAGAAACATTTGCTATGGCAAATCAAAAAACGCAAGTCGCCGAAACGGAAAAAATTTTAACGGTTTCCATAGCGGCTTATAACGGAGAAAAAACGCTGTCCAAGGCACTCGAGTCTTGTGTGGTGCAAGGAATAGAACAGTTGGATGTTATTGTGGTGGATGATGGATCGACGGATCATACTTCTGCCATAGCCGAACACTATGCTGCGCAGTGGCCGGATAGCTTCCGGGTAATCCGGCAACCGAACGGTGGATATGGCAGTGCGTTGATGACGGGACTGGCAAATGCCCGGGGCAAGTATTTCCGCACATTGGACTGTGATGATTGGTTTGATGTTGATGCACTGAAAGCAATGCTGCAGTATTTGGAAAAGTGTAACACTGATATTGTGTTTTCTAATTATTGCACGGTCGGCGCGGAGCAAATACAAAATGTGTTTGATGTCTGCAAGGAATACGAAACAAAAAAATCCTATACCTTTGATGAACTTGGCCAACGGGAGCTTGACTTGGAAATTCACGGCATGACCTGCCGTACGCGCATGCTCCGTGCCGCTGACATCCGGCTGCCGATGCATTGCAGCTACACGGATATGGCATATACATTTATGGCTATGAACGCAGCACGGACGATTTCTTTCTGTCCGGTGACTTTGTATCATTACCAGCTGGGGCGGGATGGTCAAAGTGTGGGCATTGATAACTACCAAAAGCATTTTGACGATTATGCCAAGGTAGCAGATCAGATTATGACGCTGGCGGACAGCCTTCCTGCAGGGGATAAAGAGGAGCGCCTGCGGAATCGGGCCCGGGATGTGGCCCAGTACGGGATTGAACTGCTGCTACGGTTTGTACCCGGTGCCGAAACCAAGCAGCGGCTGATAAAGTATGATACAGCTTTGCGATCTCGCCATCCTGAGATTGCCAGACAAATGACCAACAAGAATACGCGCATGTTGCGAGCCAGCCGATATGGACTGTACGGTATTAACAGTTGGTGGCAAAAAAGAAAGTTGGCCCGGATGAATATCGGAAAGTGAACCGAAAATAGACAGGCTGATTACGGAGTGAAAGAAGTAAAAGGAATGAATATGGAAAAGCAACTGATTACAATTATTGTGCCGGCATACAATGTGGAACAATATCTGGAGCAGTGCCTTGATAGTTTGCTCTATCAGACTGTGGGAGGCTACCGGGTCATTGTGATTGATGACGGTTCTACTGATCGTACCGGAGAAATAGCAAAACGGTATGCACAGGAACATGGAGATGTATTTGATTACCTCTACCACGAAAATCGGGGACTGGGTGCGACCCGCAACGTGGGAATGTGCCATGTCAAAACACCATATACGGCTTTCCTGGACAGCGATGACTGGGTGCCTTCCCGCTATGTCGAAAAGATTCTGGATACCATCCGCAAACAGAAAGAAATGCCGGATGTGATCTATACGCTTCCTCAGATCTACAACATGGCCACAGGTGGCTTTGAACCTTGGCATGATGAAGATCTGATGAAGAAAGTGTTTCCCACCGCGGAAACAGTGACGAATGTACAGCAGGATATTCGCCTGTACGACTTGGAACCAAGTACAAACCGTAAAGTTTATTCCAGTGCATTCCTGCAGAAAATTGGTTTTGCCTTCCCGGAAGGAATTAAGTGGGAGGACATTGAGCCGCATTATCATAGCACCCATGAGGCCAAGCGGTGTGTGTCTTGTATGGATACCGGTTTCTTTTACCGTATCAATTCCGGAAGCCAAATCACGGCTTCACAGGGCAGAGATCGCTTGCAGACCCTGGAAATCTTCAGTCGGTTGCTGGTAGAACAGGCAGATAACTGGAACCCGTCAGAGCTGGCCTGTTTGGTTCAGGGGGTGTACAAGTTTACCAGTTGGGGATTGGACTGCTGCGGCAATGCGATTCGCCCGGAGTATGCAACGCAGCTTCACCGTTTTGTCTGCCGGATTCCCCGCCGTGCATTTGCAGCCTACCGTCAGGAATGCAATCCTTCTCGGCAGGAACTGTTTTACTTTGCCATGGCACGGAGCGGACTGTTCTATCGCCTGATGAAAGAGGAGCACTATTACCTTGTGGCAAAGAAGATCGCCCAAAAGCTGCGCGTCTGCTGAAGTGACAGAAGGGAAAGGAACTGTGTAAAATGCAAGAATTGCTGAACTATCTATCAGTGGATCATAATTTCCATTCGGCTGTGCTTTGGCTGGGCGATTTTGGCCAGGTCAAGGAGGTAAAGCAACTGTGTGAGCAGTATGCGTTGGACAGGCTGATTGTGGTGGCAGGTAATGTTGCCCAGGCTGAACAGCAGCTGGCAGAGGAAACGAAAAATCAGCCGGAGCTTTACCCGGAAGAAATCCGGATCGTGGAAGGTATCGACAGCCTGGAAAATTTGCAGGAAACGGTTTTAATATTACCGACGATGCCGCCTTTGGAAACGCTGGTTGGCCTGGCAGCGCGGAAACCCCGTGCTTTGTACGGCATTGTGCCTAATGGTATGCCGGCTTTTGAAGTTTGGGAACTTTTTCGAGGCAGCTGCAGCCGTATCTGCCTGATTGGCAAGCGTGAGTGCCGACCGGACGAACACCTTGTATGGAATCGGGATACCGATGTGGAACTGAGCATTATCTTCCCCATGTACAAAGTGTCTGCGCAGCTGCGCCAGTGCATTGACAGTGTTACGGCCTGGAAAGCTCCTTATGTGGAATATCTGTTTGTGGATGACGGTTCGCCTGATGACTGCGCCGATATCGTACAGGAATATGCGGCCCGTGACCCGCGTATTCATCTGCTGCAAAAGAAAAACGGAGGTTGTGCCTCGGCACGACAGTATGGTCTGGAGCGGGCTAATGGCCGGTATATCGGCTTTGTGGATCCGGATGACTTTGTGGAACAGGATATGTTCCGCAAGCTGCTGGCCCGGGCTATGAGCGGCAGTTACCAGATTGCCTGGTGCGGATATCAGGAATATTATGACTCGACTGGCGAAACTAAGAAAATTGATGATCCAATGACGTGGCCGTATACCGATGGTACTACCGAAGAAGGGCGTATTGCTTCGTTGATTTCCGGTAGTCGGATTGCAATCTGGCGTTGTATTTTCCAGCACCGGATGCTGAAACAGCACCAGATCGGGTTTCATACGGATCTGCCGCGTTTTGACGATTTGCCGTTCAAGTTTGAAGCTTTTGCGGTGGCAAAATCAGTGGTCTGTGTGCCGGAACACCTGTATTACTATCGCCTGAGCCGGCCGGGCCAGGATGTGGCTGCGGATGATGAACGTCTGTATGTGCATTTTGATATTTTTCGGCACCTGGATGCATTCCTGGAAAAACATTCCACACGGTTGCTGCTGGATCAGCTTCAGATTGTCAAAGTTAATACGCACCAGTGGGCTCTGCAGAAGCTGCAGCCGCGATTTGTCAAGGAGTATACAGCTTTGGCACAAAAGGACCTTTTGCACAATGCGGGGGTTTTCCTGACAAGGCTTAGTTTCCGCCGCAAGTTGAACCGTACAGCTTTAGCGTATTTTTATGCCATCTCTTTCAACCGGTATAAGCGTGTGCTGAGCCTGAACAAAAAGAACAAACTTTGAAATCAAAAAGCAGACGTATGCAGTGCGTTTGAATGATGCAATGCAGGGTGCTACCGCAGGAGGCGGAATTCCTAATCGAAAGAAAACGCTGTGCCGCTTGTGGCATTATTATTTTGGAGGATAAACATGAACCCAATCAAAAAGGCAAAGTCCTACATTCAGCGCATTGTACGGTTTAAAGAAGATTATAAAAGAATGGTAGCATGCGTGAATCAATTAACGCAGAACACGGAGGCGCAATCACATACAATCGGAATGCTCCAGAGCCAGATAGAAGAATTGGCGGGGAAGATCGGAACGATACAGGACCAGAACGAAAAAGAGCGCTGGGAACGTTTCTGGCGTTTCTATTCTGAGTGGTGGAGTTGGGGTGCAACTCCGGCAATGCTTCAGGAATTCAAGTATATTGAAAGATTTGATGTGTTCTGGGAAAATGAACTGCATGATCTCTGGCTGATTTATATCTGCTGCCTGCTGGAAGTTGAGGAAAAACCACTTGCAATAAGTGTTCTGAAAAAATATGCGGACCGATTTGGCACGGAAAATGTGGAAAGGTATCTTCCTGCTGCAAATTTGTATACCCAGATTTTTCCTGATTGTCCAGAATCAATCCTGAACGCCCGGAAAACATACGAAGTTTTCCAAAAACGCCAGGAAGAACAGGTTTTTGAAAACTATATCAGAAAAAGCCACTCCATTGCCATAGTGGGCAACAGTGACCGGGAAGTTGGCAAAGGGCAGGGAGAAGGCATTGATGCCCATGATGTGGTCATTCGTTTCAATGACTATACGGGAAAGCCGCCTGTGGATTATGGCAATAAAGTTACTGTGTGGGTGCGAAACGGCAGTACCAACTGTCCGGATATGATTACGGTCAGGCCGTGCGAATTCGTGATCTGGTCAGATGATTATCTGCACACATATGTACAGGGAAATCTTCTTGATCTTATGTACCGGGATGTTACCGATAAAGCGTATACGGCAACCATGATTCCTTCGGAAAGCCATAAACATCTCCGCGAAGCGGCCAATCTGCTGAATCCGACGTCAGGAGCCTACATGATCTATTATCTGTATGAAATCCTGGGCTCTTTTGACAAGGTGGATTTTTATGGCTTTTCTTTTGCCGACAATACCTTTTCCGAAACAGACTGCCATGCTACGGAACTACTGAACTGGCATGAGATGACCACGGAAGTTCCGTTTATGAAAAAATTGATCAATAAGTCTTGCTAAAACAGGCAAAGGAGTTTTTCCATGTCTAACCGTCCCTCTCAGCTGTCACGTTCCTGGCAGCATTTTGTCAAGTATCAGCCTCTTATTCGAGAGCTGGTTTCTCGTGACCTGAAGGTCAAATATCGCCGCAGCTTTCTTGGATATGTGTGGAGTATTCTGAACCCGTTGCTGATGATGGCATTACAGACCGTTATCTTCAGCTTCATGTTTCGCAGCAATATTCCCAATTACCCACTGTACCTGATTTGCGGTAACACGCTGTTCACGTTCTTCAATGAGAGCGCCAATATGGGATTGACTTCCGTTATCTACAATGCACCGCTGATCAAGAAAGTCTATATTCCCAAATTTATCTTTCCCATCAGCCGCGTGGCGTCTAGCTTTGTTACCATGAGTTTCAGCCTGGCTGCAGTTTTGCTGGTTATGCTGTTTACCCGGTCGCCGTTGCACTGGACCATTTTGCTGTTCTGGGTGCCACTGGTCTTTGAGCTGCTGTTCTGTTGTGGTATTGCGCTGACCCTGGCGGCGCTGACGGTTTATTTCCGGGATATGCAGCATCTGTTCAGCGTGTTGACCCTTGGATGGATGTATGCAACACCGATTTTCTACCCGTTGGAGCAGCTTCCCGGTTTTGCCCAGAAGTTGATGAAGTTCAATCCCATGTATCACTATATCAATATGTTCCGCAATCTGGTCATGTACGGAAACATTCCGGGCCCCAACACCTGGATTGCCTGCGTTGTGTCCGGGGTTGGTATGCTTGCCATCGGTTTGCTGATTTTCCGCAAACTGCAGCGAAACTTTATCCTGTATGTTTAAGGAGGCGTCAAACTATGGATTTAAATGCTTCTCCCATCGTGCAGGTAAATGATGTGTCGATGCGCTTCAATCTGGCCCAGGAAAAGACCGAAACCCTGAAAGAATATGTAGTCAAAATGCTGAAGGGAAAACTGTTGTTCAATGAGTTCTATGCCCTGAAGCATGTGAGCTTCCAGGTAAACCGTGGTGAGTCTGTTGCGCTGATCGGCCGCAACGGCAGCGGTAAAAGCACTATGCTCAAGGTTATTGCAGGTGTTATGTATCCCAGCACCGGCAGTTGCCATGTAAATGGCAGCATTGCCCCAATGATTGAACTTGGCGCAGGATTTGATATGGATTTGACCGCACGGGAAAACATATTTTTGAATGGCGCTGTTTTGGGGTATGACCGTGCCTATATGACCGAACATTTTGAAAGTATCATTGACTTTGCCGAACTGCGTGACTTTATTGATGTGCCGGTAAAGAATTTCTCTTCCGGCATGGTGGCGCGTTTGGGGTTTGCTATCGCCACCGAAGTCAAGGCAGACTTGCTGGTGGTGGATGAGGTGCTGGCTGTGGGCGACTTTATGTTCCAGCAAAAGTGTATGCAGCGCCTGGAAGGAATGCTGGCCGATGGAACTACGCTGCTGTTTGTCAGCCACGATTCCAACGCGGTGCGCCGCTTGTGCAGCCGTGCCATCTGGCTGGACCATGGCAACAAGCGTGCGGACGGTCCTTCTGATGTGGTTTGCACGGAATATGAGGAAGCTATGCGCGCAGGAGAAAAGTGATTTTTTCAATTTCACAATATGTGTAAATCCGGTTCTGGATTTACAATGCCGTCTAGGCTTATCAAAAAGGTCACCGAAAGGTGACCTTTTTTCTATGTTTCTTTTTTGCATTTTTGTTCCATCACCGGGAAAGTCTGGAAACAACAAAAAGCCCTGCGGTGACAGATGCTCACCGCAAGGCTTTGTAAATGTCCCCGCCCGGGCTCGAACCGGGGGCCTCGGGCTTAGGAGTTTGGCGTTACTTTTGGTACGATATACCCATCATAACTTCCCATTATTTTTGATTCGTTATGACATTGTGTGGTTACTGGTCAATCTGCACAAAAATCCGTAAAATGCCGCCTCGTTATGGCCTGTTCAGAATGTCAAATTAGCAAATTCTTAGCACGGATGATGGCAGAAAGCCCCTTTGCCACAAGGAAAATCAGATAGGCATAGTCAAAACGCCTACGAAAAATGGGAGGCAAAATTATGAGTACATCGCAGGAAAAGAAGCTGCCGAGCAACAGAACCTATACCGTGGATGATATTGCCGCAATTCTTGGTATTGCAAAATCCACCGCATACCGCTTGGTGAACTCTGGAGAGTTCAAAACAATTCGCATCGGTTATGCGATCCGCATTTCAAGAAAGTCGTTTGAGGACTGGCTAGCTATGGAAGAACCAGAGGTCGAAACGGAATGACAGATAAGAGCGCCATAGGCATGTAACCCATGGCGCTCTTCGTTTTGTAAAAATCAATTAGGGTACGATTTTACGGTATTCATTTATTGCGTCCTAATGTTTACAAACGCTTGGTAACAAATTCGCCGGACAATGAATATAAATTGCTCGTTCGTCAAATTACTGAGGAGGACTTACGAGATGCCCGGTAAACGCAGCCGAAATGAAGTTTCGTATTATCCAGAAATCCAAACTTTTATAGAAGCTCAGCTTAAAAGTAATTTCAGAGCGAAACGCCACAAAGAACTCAGTGTTTTTTGGGGTATCGGCGAACTGAAAACCAATTTGCAAAGAATTATTTCCGAACATCCAGATAAATGTACCTGCGTTAAAAATTTTGCGAATCGAGTGCCCCCGCTAAACCTTGATATTTTTGCTTTGATTACTGATGGAACGCAATTTGAGATTTTAATTCTTGAAGTCAAGCTGATGAACAGTGCAGGGCTTAAAGAATGGTCACAACTTGTTGGATACTGCTTGGTTTCAGGCGCAAAATATGGTTTGCTGGTTAATATTGATAATGGGGCAAGTCCACGCTTAGCGCATATTCTTTCTACTGAAACCCATATTTCTGATATTCAGACCATAGTTGACGGAGAGAGTCATGAACATTGTCTTGGATTTATGCAGTGGGACAGTCTAACGCAGAATTTTGAATATAGTAATCTGGGGCTAATCAAGTCATTGTCCGAGTTAAGCAATCATTTAGCGGATGAATTTTCATCTTAAAAACATAAAATAGTGACCAAGCCAAAGGCGATCAACCGTAAAAAGTTGGTCGCTTTTGTTTTGCCCATTATTCAGAAAGGAGCCTGACCCCCATGAATGAAAAACTGGAAAAGCTGAACCGTCAGAAAACCGCAGCCGAGAAAAAGCTGATTGCCGCCCAGCACAGGGAGAAGCAGCTGGAGCATGAACGGAAACGCCTGACACGGAGCGAGAGAACCCACCGGCTTTGCACTCGTGCCGGGATGCTGGAGAAGTTTCTGCGTGAGCCTACTCTGCTGACCGATGACGATGTGATGGAACTTCTGACCTTCCTCTTTCACGGTGAAGCCGCCCAAAAGAAGTTGGACACACTCATTGAGGAGCGGAGAAAAAGGCTGACAACGGACGGCAGCGAGAACCCCTTGTTTTAACAAGGGCGCAATTATACACCGCCTAAAGGTGGTGCATTGCGTTCTGCCGAAAGCCCCTTGCAGGGAGCTGATGATTTACGCACAGGATAAACCCTCTGCTCCAATCATCCAGTGGAAGCTGCACTTCCCCTGCGCTGGCTAAAGCCAGCTACCCCTTTGCCCCCTGCTGTCCGAAAATCCCTGCCGGACAGGAATTTCCGAACAACAGGAATAGAACCCGATGACCTGACCGCTTGCAGCTTTGCAGACGGTCTTTTGTTTTGCCAAAGGAGATGATGAAGTGGCAAACCCTCATTTTGAAATCAAAATCACGAAGCGAAGTAAACGGCAGTCAGCTGTTGCCGGAGCTGCCTACCAGAGCGGCGAGAATCTGTTTTCCGAGTATGACCAGAAGCACAAAAACTACCGAAAAAAAGAAGGCGTGGTCTACACGGAAATCATGTTGCCGTCCCATGCCCCGCCGGAATATGCCGACCGGGAACAGCTCTGGAACGCAGTGGAAGCCGTTGAAAACCAGTGGAACTCCCAGCTTGCCAGACGGTTTGTGCTGGCACTGCCCAGAGAAGTGCCGGAGGAACTGTATCTCCAGATGGTGCAGGACTACTGCAACCAGTTTTTTGTTTCCAAAGGCATGATTGTTGATTTTGCCATCCATGACCCCAAGCCACCGGGACACAATCCCCATTGTCATGTGATGCTGACCATGCGAGCAATGGACGAGCGTGGAAAATGGCTTCCCAAAGCCAGAAAAGTTTATGACCTTGACGAGAACGGCGAGCGTATCCGGCTTCCATCCGGGAATTGGAAAAGCCATAAGGAGGACACCGTTGACTGGAATGAGCAGTATCATGGGCAGGAGTGGCGCACCGGCTGGGAAACAGTGCAGAACCGTTATCTGGAAATGGTGAACAGCCCTGTCCGTGTCGATCTCCGTTCGTATGAAAAACAGGGGCTGGACATCATCCCCACCGTCCACATGGGAGCAGCTGTCACCCAGATGGAACGCCGTGGCATCCAGACCAATATCGGCAACCTGAACCGGGACATCAAAGCCGCTAACCGCATGATGAGCGTGATCCGCAGCACCATTCAGAATCTGCGTGACTGGATCAGCGATATTCTGGAAGCCCGGAAAGAGCTGCTGGCAGAGAAGAAGCCGGAAAACGCATCTCCCGACCTTATCAATCTTCTGCGGGATTATCTCAATCTGAGAAAGGCAGAACGCCGGGACTGGTCAAGATACGGTCAGCAAAAAGGTGCAACGAAAGATTTACAGTCCTTTGTCAACGCCACCAATTATCTGAAAGACCATGAGATTTTTACGCTGGAGCAGCTGGACAGTGTGCTGGAGGAAGTGAAACAGAAATCCGGCAGCATCAGCACCGGCATGAAGAAAGCCGAGAGCCGCATGAAAGTGATTACCGGCATCCAGAACGCCGTTGCCGATTGTCAGCAGCATAAAGCTATCCATGACAAGTATGTGAGAATCGGCTGGAAAACGGTGCAGTCCGTTTATGCAGAAAGCCACCGGGACGAGCTGGACGCATACAACAAGGCGTACCGCTTTTTGAAAAAGCATGGTGTTGGCTTGAATGTTGATCTGGAAGCCCTGCAAGCGGAGTATGAACAGCTGCAAACTTCTCACGCAGAATATACCGGGCAGCTGGCGGCAGTACAGGAGGAATTGAAGCCACTGAAAGAAATCCGTTACTGGGTCAGCAAGGCGCTTACCCCGGAACAGGCAGAGGTCAAAAAGAAGCCGGAGCCGAAGCACTCTGTCACCGAACAGATTCAGGATTATCGGGATGAATCCAGAAAAAAGGACGAGCAGCACCGGCAGGAGAAAAAACAGAATATGGAACTGTAAGGCATCTGATTTTTAAAAGAAATCGGGTGTCTTTTGTTTTGCCCGGAGGTGATGTTTTGAATGTATTTGAAGCGGTCAAACAGAATGTGACCACCAGACAAGCAGCGGAACTGTACGGCATCCCTGTCAGCAGAAACGGTATGGCGGTCTGCCCTTTTCACAATGACAAAAACCCCAGCATGAAACTGGACAGGCGTTTTCACTGCTTTGGCTGTCAGGCTGACGGGGATGCAGTGGATTTTGTTTCCCGGCTGTTTCAGATGCCCAGCAAGGAAGCAGCCATCAAGCTGGCTGATGATTTAGGGATTGCCTATGACAACAGGCAGAAGCCGACCGTCAAACCCCATATCAGGGAACCTACCCCGGAGCAGAAATACAGGCAGGAAGAAATGCACTGCTACATGGTCTTATGCGAATACTTCCACCTTCTCCAGAAATGGGAACAGCAGTATGCCCCGCAAACGCCGGAGGATGACCTGCATCCGCTCTTTGTGGAAGCCCTGCAAAGAAAAACCTACACAGAGTATCTGCTGGATAGTTTTCTGGACGGATCGCCGGAAGAACGCCGGGAGCTTGTAGCACAGCAAGGAAAAGAGGTGATGAATCTTGAGCAGCGAATTGCAGAATGGACAGCAGACGGAACTCTGCACCGTGGAACAGGTCAGAAGCAGCCTGGAACAGACCGAGAAAGGTAAGGTATCCAATGCCGCATCCAACTATAAACGGGTGTTTCAGCTTGACCCTCTGCTGAAAGGAGCTATCCGAAAAAATCTGCTGACAGAACGAGTGGATATTGTGAAGCCCCTCGGCTGGTATCGGGACAGCCCGACCCTGACCGATGTGGACATCAAATATCTGCTCTTGTATTTTGAGGAAAACTATGGACTGACCATCGAGAAAAAGATACAGGATGCCGTGATGGTGATTGCCAACGAAAACCGCTATCACCCTGTCCAGGATTTTCTCAATGCCTTGCAGTGGGATGGTACGGAGCGCATCCGCTATTGTCTGCACCGGTTTCTGGGAGCTGATGCCGATGATTATACCTGTGAAGCCATGCGACTGTTTCTGTTGGGAGCAATCTCACGGGCGTTCCGTCCAGGCTGTAAATTTGAAATCATGCTCTGTCTGGTGGGCGGTCAGGGAGCCGGAAAATCCTCGTTCTTTCGATTGTTGGCAGTTCAGGATGACTGGTTTTCCGATGACCTGAAAAAGCTGGACGATGAAAATGTGTACCGCAAGATGCAGGGACACTGGCTGATTGAGATGTCGGAGATGATTGCCACCGCCAATGCCAAGAGCATTGAGGAAATCAAATCCTTTCTCAGCCGCCAGAAGGAAACCTATAAAGTGCCATACGAAACCCACCCGGCTGACCGAAAACGGCAGTGTGTGTTCTGCGGCACTTCCAACACGCTGGACTTCCTGCCCCTTGACCGCACCGGCAACCGCCGTTTTGTGCCGGTCATGGTACATCCAGAGCTGGCAGAAATCCACATTCTGGACGATGAACCGGCAGCAAGGGAGTATCTCAAACAGGTCTGGGCAGAAGCAATGGAGATTTACCGCATCGGAAACTTCAAGCTCAGGTTCAGTCCGGCAATGAACGAGTATCTGAAAGTCCACCAGCGTGACTTCATGCCGGAGGATACCAAAGCCGGGCAGATCATCGAGTATCTGGAAAAGTGTTCGGATAATATAGTCTGCTCCAAGCAGCTGTTCCGGGAAGCCCTGGGACACAGCTTTGACGAGCCGAAGCAATGGGAAATCCGGGAGATCAACGACATTATGAACAACAGCGTGACCGGCTGGAGGGCATTTTCCAATCCCCGGTACTTTCGCAGCCCTTATGGGCGGCAGAAAGGCTGGGAGCGCATCCAGCCCGACAACGGAGGCGGAGATTTTCAGGAATTAACGCCGGAGGAAGTGGAGCAGCTGGAACTTCCCCCTGAGTGGCTAAAGTAAAAAATCAGTGCCGGTTGCCGTTTTGTTGTCGAGCCGGTTGTCGGTCTGGTTGTCGGGCGAAAGTCTGAAAACCCCTGATTTGACGGGCGTTTTCTCTCTACTGACAACCATGACAACCGACTTTTATAAAAAAAGAAGAAAAAGAAAATAGAGCATCTGCCCGACAGAGTTTTAAGGTTTTCTGATGTCCGTTGTCAGGACTTCGTTGTCAGCCTTTCCTTTGTCGGGCTTTTTTACAGGAGGTGTCGCACATGGAACAGGCAACAGCCAAAGCGAAAGCAGTACAGACAGCGGAGCACACACCCGCAACCATGGTGAGAAAAATTGGCAAGACAACCTACAAGGTGTGCATCCATTTTAGCCAAACAAGCAAGGAAACGATGGAGGATAAGTTGCTGCGTTTAATCAAAAATGACATCCGAAACGGAGCATGAAACACTTGAAAAGTCCTATCGCCACAGGCTTTTCCAGCGGTCACAAAGAATTTTCAAATAAATGCACATTCTGTCTTGACGAAATGCTTCCGAAGGGCACCATCCTGAACGAGGTGGGTGCCCTGCTGGACCGCAAGGGCTACCGCATCAAAAGCCTGAATTTGATAAATTTCAAAAAATCCATGAGGTATAACCCATTGGCGTACATCCGCAGCGAGAAGGATATTTTGAAGCTGGTGAACGCCCTGATCCTCAACACCAAGGGCGAGGGCGAAAAGTCCAGTGAAGATTTCTGGGTGAAGGCCGAGCGCCTGTACTATTCCGCCCTCATCGGGTACATCTGGTACGAGGCGGAGCCAGAGGAGCGCAACTTCATCACCCTGTTGGACCTCATCAATGCCAGCGAGGCCAGAGAGGATGACGAGGAGTTCCAAAGCCCGGTGGACATCCTGTTCGCCAAGCTGGAAAAGGAGCACCCGGACCACTTCGCCGTGAAGCAGTACCGCAAATTCAAAATGGCCGCGGGCAAAACTCTGAAATCCATCCTGATTTCTTGCGGCGCCCGCCTTTCTCCCTTTGACATCCAGGAGCTGCGGGACCTCATGGCGGAGGACGAGCTGGAGCTGGACACCCTGGGCGACCGCAAATCGGCGCTGTTCGTCATCCTCTCGGATACGGACAGCACTTTCAATTTTGTGGCGGCGCTCATGTACTCTCAGCTTTTCAACCTGTTGTGCGACAAGGCGGACGACTTCTACGGCGGCCGCCTGCCGGTCCATGTGCGGTGCCTCTTGGATGAGTTCGCCAACATCGGGCAGATACCAAACTTTGACCGGTTAATTGCCACCATCCGGAGCCGGGAGATCTCGGCTTCGATTATTTTGCAGAGCCAAAGCCAGTTAAAGACCATCTACAAGGACGCGGCGGATACCATCGTGGGTAACTGCGACAGCACCTTGTTTTTGGGAGGCAAGGAGAAATCCACCCTGAAGGAGATCTCGGAGCTGCTGGGCAAGGAAACCATCGACAGCTTCAATCAATCCGAGAACCGGGGCAGCCAGGTTTCTCACGGCCTAACCTATCAAAAATTGGGAAAGGAGTTGATGACCCAGGACGAATTGGCTGTGATGGACGGAGGCAAGTGTATCTTCATGCTGCGGGGCGTGCGTCCCTTCCTATCGGACAAGTACGACCTGACCAAGCACCCCAACTACAAGTACACCGCCGACGCCGACAAGAAATATCTCTTTGATATGGAACGGTACATGAAACGCAAACCGGCCATCGTAAAGCCGGATGAGCCTTTCGAAATGTACGAATTGACCGTAACGGACCTTCAATAACAATTCTACAAACGAAAGGAAATATGATTTATGGATTTTTTCACTAACGCTATCGACGTATTGCAGACTCTGGTGATCACCCTGGGCGGCGGCTTGTGCGTGTGGGGCGGCATCAACCTTCTGGAAGGTTACGGCCAGGACAACCCTGCCTCCAAATCCCAGGGGATCAAGCAGGTTATGGCTAATTAGATGTAAATAAAAGCGGAAAGGAAAAGCACAATCC
>CALESJ010000008.1 GCA_937907025.1 uncultured Faecalibacterium sp. | reverse complement strand
CCGCCGCTGCGCGGCACCTCCCCTTACACAGGGGAGGCTTTCCGGGGGTAGAGATCGGCTCCCCTGTGTAAGGGGAGCTGGCGCCGGTAGGCGTCTGAGGGGTTGTGGACTTACCGTTGCTGCCCGTGAACGGGAGATAAGGCAGGCTTTACAACCCCACCGCCGCTGCGCGGCACCTCCCCTTACACAGGGGAGGCTTTAGGCTTACGCCTCCTCGAACGCCCGGCGCAGTGTGGCTGCGTCCTCCGCCTGGGTGCCGGCGGATTCACAGATGATGGTGGGGCACAGGCCCCGCTGTTTCAGCAGCTTCATCAGGGGTTCGTGGGGCGGGCCGTACAGGGTGTCGGCGAAGGTCAGGTGCATCTTCTCCCCGCCGTCGGTGTAGGCGATGCGGGAAAAATGGGCGTGGAACCGCACCGCCCGCTCGTCCCCCAGGGCCTCGCCCAGCCGGTCCAGCAGGGCGGCGTAGCCTTTGCCCTCGGGGTCGGCCAGGTCCTGGCCCCGGCTGCGGGCGTACAGGTGCCCGAAGTCGATGCAGGGGGTGATGCGCTTGTCCACACTGCACAGGGCCAGCACCTCGTCCAGGGTGCCCAGCTGGCCCACCTTGCCCATGGTTTCGGGACAGAGGATGCAGTCCCCGTACCCCGCCTCGTCCACCGCCTGCTGGGCCCGGGTCAGAGTGTCCAGGGCTTTTTCCAGGGCGGCTTCCCGGCTCTGCTTGCCGCAGCTCCCGGCGTGGAAGACCACCCGCCGCCCGCCCATGGCGTGGACGGCCGCGCAGCTCTGGACCAGATAATCCACGCTGTGCAGGCGTTTTTCCTCGTCCAGGCTGCTCATGCTGATGTAGTAGGGCGCGTGTACCGACAGGGTAATGCCCTGTTCGGCGCAGGCCGCGCCCAGTTCGGAGGCACGCTCGGGGCTGATGCGCACGCCCCGGCCGCACTGGTACTCAAAGGCCGTGAGGCCAAAGGAGGCGGTATAGCGGGCAATATCCGCCGGAGTCTTGCCGCCGGAGGCCTTGAAGCTGTCCGACAGGCCCGCCGTGCCGAATTTTGGAGCATCATTCATGGGTCACACCGCCTTTTTCATAGTAGCGCCGCACAAAGGGCTTTTCCCATTTGCGTTTCAGGCGCACCACCTTGTTCTTGTCGTGGGGGGTGCGGGGCAGCACATACAGGCACTGGATGCCGTACAGCCCCGCCGCCAGACGGTCGGTAAAGATCTGGTCCCCCACCATGGCCATGGCGCTGCGGGGCACGCCCAGCCGGTGCCGGGCCACGAACAGCCCCACCGGCAGAGGTTTGCAGGCCAGGGGCACAAAGGCCAGGCCCACCCGCCCCGCAAAGGGACGCACCCGCTTGGCGGTGTTGTTGGACACGATGGTCAGCGAGATACCGGCGGCACGCATGGTATCCAGCCAGGCCTGAACGGTGTCGTCCAGCTGCTGGCTGCCGTCGCCGGTGAGGGTGTTGTCCACATCCAGCACCAGCGCCCGGATGCCGCGGCTGCGCAGAAATTCCGGGGTGATGGATTCCACATGACGGAAGATGATTTCGGGTGTGAGCAGCATGGTGGGACTCCTTGGTTAGATCGGTTGTAAACCGATGAAAAAATCGATGATTTTTGGGGGCAAGCGGCTGCCAGCCGGAGTGTCCTTCCTTTTTGTCACCAAAAAGGAAGCGAAAAAGTGCCACCGTTTCGAGGCGGTGGACGCCGACCAGGGCTGCGGCCCTGGACCCGGAGATGCGGCCACCTTGCGACGGCCTTCTCACCGGGCTGGGGCCCGGTGAGCAAGGAAAATGATTTTAATACCATTTCCCGGAAACATTTGCTTATTTTACGGAGGCAGAGATCAGCTCCCCTGTGTAAGGGGAGCTGGCAGCCGAAGGCTGACTGAGGGGTTGTTGGCTTGCCGTTGTTGCCCGTGAACGGGAGATGGGGCAGACTTTACAACCCCTCCGCCGCTGCGCGGCACCTCCCCTTACACAGGGGAGGCTCCGGGGGCAGAGATCGGCTCCCCTGTGCAAGGGGAGCTGGCAGCCGAAGGCTGACTGAGGGGTTGTTGGCTTGCCGTTGTTGCCCGTGAACGGGAGATGGGGCAGGCTTCACAACCCTTCCGCCGCTGCGCGGCACCTCCCCTTACACAGGGGAGGCTCCGGGGGCAGAGATCGGCTCCCCTGTGCAAGGGGAGCTGGCAGCCGAAGGCTGACTGAGGGGTTGTTGGCTTGCCGTTGTTGCCCGTGAACGGGAGATGGGGCAGGCTTCACAACCCTTCCGCTGCTGCGCGGCACCTCCCCTTACACAGGGGAGGCTCCGGGGGCAGAGATCAGCTCCCCTGTGTAAGGGGAGCTGGCAGCCGAAGGCTGACTGAGGGGTTGTTGGCTTGCCGTTGTTGCCCGTGAACGGGAGATGGGGCAGACTTTACAACCCCTCCGCCGCTGCGCGGCACCTCCCCTTACACAGGGGAGGCTCCGGGGGCAGAGATCGGCTCCCCTGTGCAAGGGGAGCTGGCAGCCGAAGGCTGACTGAGGGGTTGTTGGCTTGCCGTTGTTGCCCGTGAACGGGAGATGGGGCAGGCTTCACAACCCTTCCGCCGCTGCGCGGCACCTCCCCTTACACAGGGGAGGCATTGGGGAAGAATGGCGGCACCTTCCCTTACACAGGGGAGGCTTGGGTAGAGAGGGCGGCTGCGCCCACACGGGGGAGGCTTTTTTCCTTCCGGACAAAACAAAAAGCAGACCCACCGCAGCGGGTCTGCTTTGCCGTTCCTTTTGTAAAACACGGGTATCAAATGCGGCCCGACGCCGCTTTTGCCGAGATTTACTTATACTTGCGCTTGCGGGCGGCTTCGGACTTCTTCTTGCGGCGCACAGAAGGCTTCTCATACGCCTCGCGCTTGCGCACTTCGGCCAGGACACCGCTGCGAGCAGTGCTGCGCTTGAAACGGCGCAGGGCGCTCTCCAGGGATTCGCCCTCCTTGACACGGATCTCCGACATCTTTATCCCTCCCTTGGTCTTTAGACAGGAGTTTGCCGGTCAAAAATTTCTAATCAACCAGTAAACAAAAGTATACTATATCAAAAGGCTGCCTGTCAACCACGTTTTCGCCGCTTCGGCGAAATTCGCACAAAGTTTACAAATTAAATAATAACCACAGCCCGCCATAAACCACCGGCTGGTGCAGCATGTACACCACCAGGCTGTGCCGCCCCGCAAAACACAGGGGACGCAACCCCGCCGGGGCGCGGCCTTTGGGCAGGGGCAAACGCATCCGCCCCACAAAGTACCCGCACAGGAACAAAAACAGCCAGGGCAGCAGCGGGAAGTAATCGGCCGAATAGAACCGGCTCAGGTCCGGCAGTCCCAGCCAGAACAGGTTGGGCGCATACAGGGCCTGCGGCACCTGCCACAGATGCAGGCCCTCAAACCCCAGGAACCCCACCGGCAGCTGGTTGGTGAGGAAAAACACCGCCGCCGACACCCCCAGCCCCGCCAGAGGCGGCACCTCTTCCAGCAGTGGGCGGGCGGCACAGCACAGCAGAATGGCACACCCCGTCAGATGCAGCACCCCGAACCAGATGGCTTCCTCCGGCATGAACCCGATGGTCATCACACTGAGCACCACCGCGCACCCGGCCACGATCAGACCGTTTTTCAGCGGGCGGCGGGACAGATTGAAGCTGTACCCCGCCAGCAGCAGAAAGCTCCAGCAGATATACTGCTGCCACACATGGCACCCCGGCGCCGCAACATCATACCAGGACGAGGGCTGCCCGAACACATACACCCAGTCATACAGGGCATGATACGCCACCATGTTGACCATGGCCAGCCCCCGCAGGGCATCCAGCGGCCAGAGCCGGGCGGCGGACGATTTTTCCACCCCTGATTCCCCCCTTTTTCCGTGGCAACAGTGTAACACAGCAAGGTCAAAAAACGCAAGAGCAGTGGTTGCAAATCGACGAAAATTGCGGTACAATCTTTGTATAAATTGACAATTGTTCATCGCGTACAACCGCAAGGAGGAACCAACATGCAGGACATCCGCCTCATCGCTCTGGACCTGGACGGCACGGTCTTTGACGACCACAAACACATCAGCCCCCGCACCCTGGCGGCCATCCGCGCCGCCCTGGACGCCGGCATCGACGTCATTCCCGCCACCGGGCGCTCGGTGACCGGCGTGCCCAAAGAATTTCTGCACATGGACGGCGTGCGCTACGCCCTGACTTCCAACGGGGCCAGCGTGGTGGAACTGGCCACCGGCAAGGCGCTGGTCACCCTGCCGTTCCAGACCGATATGGCTCTGCAGCTGCTGGACATTGTGCGGCAGTTCCGCTCTTCCCTGAGCCTGTTCGTGAACGGCGAATGCTACACCGACCCCGCCGGGGCCGAAGCCATTGCCGAATGCTGCCCGCCGGAACTGCTGGCCTATGTGCGGGACAGCCGCGTGGTGGTGGACGACCTGGCCACCCTCATCCGCACCCGCCCCGGTGAGGTGGAAAAGTTCAGCATCATGTACCCGGACACCGCCACCCGGGACGCCGCCAAGGCCGCCGTGCTGGCTGCCCGCCCCGACGTGGACGCCACCAGCAGCGTGAAGGACAACCTGGAACTGAACGCCCCCGGGGTGAACAAGGGCCGGGGCCTGATGGCGCTGGCGGAGTATCTGGGCCTGCGCCGGGACCAGGTCATGGCCTGCGGCGACAGCGGCAACGACCTGGAAATGGTCCGCATGGCCGGGCTGGGCGTGGCCATGGAAAACGCTTTTCCCGAAGTGAAGGCCGTGGCCGATGTCATTACCCTGGACAACAACCACGATGGCGTGGCCGTGGCCATTGAAACCTACGCCCTGGGCCGCAAACCGGCGGAAGAAAAGGCGTAAACCTCTTGCCTTTTTGGCCGCTGTCGCATACAATGTAACATAGAAAACTATGCGCACCCCCGGTGCGTGAATCAACCCAAAGAAGGTGAAAGACTTATGGCAACCAATCTTCTCGTCGGGCAGTCCGGCGGCCCCACCGCCGTCATCAACTCCAGCCTGGCCGGCGTGTTTGAGAGCGCCCGTGCTTTCGGCGCGCAGCATGTGTACGGCATGCAGTACGGTATCGAAGGTCTTTTGGAAGGCCGCATTGTGGACTTGAACGACCAGCTGGGTGACAAAATGGCCATCGAGCTGCTCAAGCGCACCCCGTCCAGCTTCCTGGGCAGCTGCCGCCACAAGCTCCCCGACCCCGCCGTGAACGAAAAGCCCTATCAGGTGCTGTTCGACCTGTTCCAGAAGTACGCCATCGGGGCGGTGCTGTACATCGGCGGCAACGATTCCATGGACACCATCGCCAAGCTGGCCGCCTACGGCGCCGCCAAGAACAGCGAGATCCGGTTCATCGGCGTGCCCAAGACCATCGACAACGACCTGATGGGCACCGACCACACCCCCGGCTACGGCAGCGCCGCCAAGTACATTGCCACCATTTTGAAGGAAGTCATCTGTGACTCCAGCGTGTACGATCTGCGCAGCGTGACGGTGGCCGAGATCATGGGCCGTCACACCGGCTGGCTGGCCGGCGCGGCCTCTCTGGCTGCCGGCAACGACAGCGCCGGGCCGGACATCATCCTGCTGCCGGAACGCACCTTTGACGAGGAAGTGTTCCTGAACAAGGTGGCAGACCTGACCGCCGACAAGAAAAACGTCATCATTGCCGCCAGCGAGGGCGTGAAGAACAAGGACGGCGTGTTCCTGTGCGACCTGGTCAGCACCGCCGGCCAGCTGGACGCTTTCGGCCACAAGGCCATTCTATCCGGCACCAGCCGCTATCTGGCCGACCTGATCCGGGTACGCCTGGGCTGCAAGACCCGCGCCATCGAATTTTCCACCCTGCAGCGCTGCGCCTCCCATCTGGCCAGCCGCACCGACATTACCGAGGCGTATCAGGTGGGCGGTGCCGCGGTGGAAGCAGCCTTTGCGGGCCAGACCGGCAAGATGTGCGGCATCGTGCGTCTGTCCGACACCCCCTACCGCACCGAAACCAACACCGTGGACGTGGCCGCGGTGGCCAACCAGGAAAAGTGCGTGCCCGCCGACTGGATCACCGAGGACGGCATGCATGTGAACGAAAAGTTCGAGAAATACGCCCGGCCGCTGATCCAGGCCGAGCTGACCCCCATTTACATCAACGGCGTACCCCAGCACATCCATCTGCATGGCTGAGCGGGCAGCCCCGAACGAAGTTTCGCACGCGCAGAGAGTGCCGCCAGGGCCTTTCTGCGCGTGCCTTTTTATAGCTGGGTATAGGAGTGAATTTGCGATGAATGACGCAAAGCGGGCGCGCAACGTGGGGTTTGCGGCCTTTTTCTTGAGCGGTATCTGCGCCATCAGCAGCGGCGTGGTGGTCAGCCTGCTGCAGCAGCGGTACGGGCTGGCCTACGGCGTGTCGGGGTCGCTGATCTCGGTGATGAGCGTGGGCAATCTGGTGGCCGGGTTCCTGGCCGGGCTTCTGCCCGGGCGGCTGGGGCTGAAGGTCACCACCCTGATCCTGGGCACCGGCTATGCCCTGGGCTACGCCCTGATGGGGCTTTCCGGCCAGATATGGCTGCTGACGGCGGCCTTTGCCCTGGTGGGGCTGGCCAAGGGCGGCACCATCAACGCCTGCACCATTCTGGTGGGGGACAACGTGCCCGACCGCACCCGGGGCATGAACGCCATGCACAGCTGCTACGCCTGCGGTGCCCTGCTGTGCCCCTTTGTGGCGGCTGCGGCAGCGGCGGCCCTGGGCGCCGACGGGCCCACCATTGTGCTGGCGGTGCTGGGCGTGGGGCTGGTCCTGGCCTTTGCGGCGGCGCCGGCCTCCCTGACCGGGCGCCGGCAGAGCGCGGCCAGACCGGACTGGAGTTTTTGCCGCAGCCCCAAATTCTGGCTGCTCACCGCCCTGATCTTCTGCCAGAACGGCGCCGAAACCAGCGTGACCGGCTGGCTGGTGACCTACTTCAAGGACCGGGGCATCCTGAGCGAGAGCGTCAGCCCCTACACCGTGACCCTGCTGTGGGGCGCCACCATGGCGGCCCGGCTGGTTCTGGCCTTTGTACACCCGCCCAAGGACCCCTACCGGGCCATGCTCTGGATGGGGCTGGGCTGCACGGTGTTTTACGGCGGGCTGATGCTGGCCCGCACCCAGGTCCCGGCGCTGCTGCTGCTTTTGCTGTTTGCCCTGTCCATTGCGGGCATGAACCCCACCGCCGTGGCCTGCGCCGGGCAGATGACCAGCGTGACTAGCATGGGCGTCATGCTGCCGGTGGCGGGGCTGGGGGCCATCCTCATGCCCTGGGTCATCGGCGTGGTGGCCGACCATGCCGGGCTGCTGGCGGGCATGGCCTGCAACATCCTCCCCTGTGCCGGTATGCTGCTGTTTGCGGCCCTGGTGCGCCGGACAGCCGCCAAAGAAACAGCCTGACCTTTCCGAACATACAAAACCACCCCGTTTCCGGTTGGCCGCATGAGGCGGACCCGGAAACGGGGTGGTTTTTTGTATTTATTCCCAGGCGCCGGGGACTTCCGCCGAAACGCGGATGTAGGCGCTGTCGTACTCGCCGTACTCCTCCTCCGGGTAGGTGCAGTAGTCGGTGCAGACCACCACACCGTCGTCGGCCTCGTACCAGTTGTAGGCGTTTTCATACGGGTACGCGGCAAGGAGCTTTTCGGTAAAGGCTTCGGGCAGCAGCTCGGGGGTGAACAGGTCGCCGCTTCTGGCCGGGACGGTTATGCCCCGCAGCACCCCGTTGGCCGTTTCCAGCTCGGTGCGCACCCGGTCCAGGTTTTCTTCCGCGGTCTGTTCAATGTCCACGCCCACGATGCAGCTCACCTGGATCAATTGGCCGTGGTTATCCACCACCGCGGACACAGTCACGGTTTCCGGGGTGATGAACACCTCATCCCCGCCCTTCAGGCTGCCGCGGACGGTGTAGCCGTAATCGGCATAATAATCGTAAGGGTCGCTGTACCACACATCGGTGCAGCCTGCCGCTTCCAGGGTGGCGGCCACCGATTCCAGCCCGGCCGTGGCGGCCTGCCGGTTCTGCTCCAGGGTGCGGGACACCGCCCGGTAATGGGGCAGAAACACCGAGAGCACCACCGCGGCCGGCAGCAGCAGCACCCCCACGGTCACGGCAAGCGCCGGCGGGATGGGTACCTCCCAGAAGGACGCCACCGTGCCGGGGTACAGGTCGGGGCCGGCATCGGGGGCAAAGGGTCCGGCCCGCAGGGTGCGCTCGCACAGGTCCAGCCAGGCCGGGTCACAAGGACGGCGGCGTCCGGCCACCAGGCAACAGATGGACACCGCCCCCAGCACCACCGCCAGCCCGAACCCCAGCACGATACCGGGCAGGTAGGCGTCCCGCTGGTAGAGAAAGACCGAGTCCGCGGCGGTCAGCAGCAGGCTGACCACCAGCAGCAGAATGGCCGAGAGAAAGCAGTCCCGGGCCAGCAGGGGCAGCAGGGCGTATTTCTGGATGAGCTTCTGGTCACGGGGTTCCAGCATGAGGGACCTCCTTATGCGGTTCGGCGGGGGATTTGGTGACCATCAGCCGGAGCAGACCGCCGATGGCCGCCGCCCCCGCGGGGGCAAAGGCGAAATTCCACAGCATGGGGATGAGATGGGGGTGGGGGTCGCAGTGGGCGGGGGCCAACACCATCCAGCTGACGGGGGCCGCCAGACCCAGCAGGAACAGGGCCGCCAGAGCCGCATAGGCCGGGGGCAGGGCGCGGCGGCGAACCACCAGCACCACCGCCGCCAGCACAAAGACGGCGGCGCAGATGCCCAGCCACACCGGCGGGGTGATGCCCGCCGGGCCGATTTGCAGCACGGCCTGCCCCTGCACAAAGTACCGGTCCAGCATGGCCGATGCGGTGGCGGTGCCGCCGGTGGTGTGGCGCAGAGCCGCGGCCACCACGTTGTCCAGGGCGTCGGCCCAGTTGCCGAAGTAGAAAAAGCTCTGCACCAGCCAGACGACCAGCGCCGCCGCCACCCCGGCCAGGGCGGACAGGCCGGTGTACACCATGCGGAAGAACCAGCCTTTTGCGGGGCGTTTTTCGCCCAGGGCCAGCACCCAGCAGAGGAACAGGGGCACTTCGGCCAGGATCAGGAAGGTGGAGATGAACTCAAACCCGCACATGCACCGCACGCACACGGCGGCAAAGATCAACACATAAGCCCAACCGGGGGTGGTGTGCCGCTTTTTGGTGGCGGCGCAGAGGATGAGCCCCGCCAATGCGGGCAGCAGCCAGGTCCACAGGCACCAGTACAGGTCCTTCATGCCCCGCTGCACCCAGGGGGAGAGCAGCACCGCCGCCATCCAGCCGATGGCCGCCGGGGCGCCGAAGACCCGCCACAGCCCGATGCACAGGCACAGGCTGACGGCATAGAACAGGATGCTGTTGGCGGCGTAGAGCATGCGTTCCCGGGCTTCGCCGTTGTCCTGCCAGACCGAGAACACCTTGTTCAGCACCCCGAAGCCCAGGCCCTGCAGCCCCGACTGGTGGGTGTAGCTCAGGTACTGGTCCGGGGTGACGGGGGTGTTTTCCCGGTACATGTAGCGGTTCTGGGTATCGCCGAAAGTACCGGTGTAGCTGCCCAGAAAGCCGCCGGGGGCGCTCTGGTCCTGCTGCATCTGCAAAATGCGGGCAAAGACCAGGGACTGGGAGTAATCGTCCCAGAAGCCGGTGCGGTAAGTATCCTGGTCGTGCATGACAAAGGTCAGCACCACCGACAGCACCACCACCGCCAGCGCGGTGAGCAGGGTGCGAAGGAATTTTGGTAATTTGGGCACGGGTTGAAAAGACAAAGGAAAACCGCCTTTCTGCGGGGTGTGCTCCGCATGGGTTTTATTGTGTAGAGCAGACGGCTGGCCGCCATTGGGTTGCTGTTTTATTGACAAGCGGCTGCCTGCCGGATGGTCCTTCCTTTTGTGACCAAAAGGAAGCGAAAAGTCCCACCGTTCCGATGCGGTGGACGCCGGCTGGGGCTGCGGCCCCAGACCCCAAGATGCGGCCACCTTACGACGGCCTGCTCACCGGTCTGGGGACCGGTGAGTAAGGAATGGTTTTAAAACCATTCCCCGGGAACGGCTGCTGACGGAAAGCTCCCGGCAAGGTCACACCTAACCCGGTTAGGCTCTTCCGCTTTGCCAGCGGCCTTCTGGCCACGCCATTTCAAATCATTTTCCTTGCTCAGGCCCCCCAGGGCCTGAGCAAGGCCATCGTCAGGTGGCCGCATTCCCCGGGTCCAGGGCCGCAGCCCTGGTCGGCGGCCGCCGCCTCGAAACGGCGGGCCCTTTTCGTTTCCTTTTCGGGCACGAAAAGGAAAGACCCAACGGGAAGCAGCCGTTACCCCGGTAACCCGGAAATATCAAACAAGACAGGGTTCACACCCCCTCCGGGGCTGCGCCCCACCTCCCCTTACACAGGGGAGGCTTGGGGGAAGATGGCCGCTGCGCCCCCCTTACACACGGAAGGCTTAAAGCCGCCGCTTGCCAAAACTTACCGGTCCCACTTATCACACAGCGAGGCGATCTGGCTGGCGAAGCGGGCCAGGTCCTTGTTGGCGCCGCCGCGGTTGTGCTCGATGACCACCATGAGCCGCTTGCCCATGTTGACCAACCGCTCGTAGGCGGCCGCCGCACGGCGGGACTTGTAGCCTTCGGGGGCGGTGGAGGCGCCGGGCTCCCTGGGCACGATCTTTTCCCGGTTGCCGGGGGCCACACACTGCACCTGTCCCCCGCTCAAAATGTACTCGCTGCCGTTGTAGGGAGCTTCGGCGGCGTAGCCTTCCAGCTGCAGGGCCTTGGCAAAATCGGCGCAGGCGGCGTCCTCGCCGTGATTCACAAACACAAACCCCGGTTTGGGGCTGAAGTTGTGGATCCAGCGCAGCAGGCCGTCGTTGTCTGCGTGGCCGGACATGCCCGACATCTGGGCGATCTCGGCGTTGACCTGCACTGTTTCGCCAAAGAGCTTCACCTCGTCGATGCCCTCCAGCAGCGCCCGGCCCAACGAGCCGCCCGCCTGGTAGCCCACAAACAGGATGGTACATTCCTCCCGCCAGAGGTTGTGTTTCAGGTGGTGGCGGATACGCCCGGCATCGCACATGCCGGAGGCCGAGATGATGACCTTGGGGTTGGGGTCGGCGTTAATGGCCACCGAGTCCTCTTTCGTTTCGCTGATGCGCAGGTCCGGGAACTGCAGGGGGTTTTCGCCCTTGTTCACCAGGGCCAGGGCTTCGTCGTCGTAGCACTCGGAATAGTTTTCCCGGAAAATGGTGGTGGATTTGCTGGCCAGCGGGCTGTCCACATACACCTCGAACCCGTCGTGGTGCTTGATGCGCCCCTCCGCCTTGATCTGGCGGATGAAGTACAGCATTTCCTGGGTGCGGCCCACCGCAAAGCTGGGGATGACCACATTGCCGCCCCGGTCAAAGGTGCGCTGCAAAATGGCGGTCAGCTCCCCCACATAGTCCGGCTTGGGGCCGTGGCTGCGCCCGGCGTAGGTGGATTCCATCACCACATAGTCGGCGTCGGTCAGGTACTGGGGGTCCCGCAGCAGGGGCTGGTTCAGGTTGCCGATGTCCCCGGAAAAGACGATGGTTTCGGTGTTGCCGTTCTCGGTCACATACAGGGTGATGGAGGCGCTGCCCAGCAGGTGGCCCACATCGGTGAAGCAGGCTTCCACCCCGTCCAGGATGGTCACCCGCTTGCCGTAGGGCTGGGGCTTGAACTGGTTCATGACGGCCAGGGCATCCTCTACCGTGTAGTCCGGTTCCACCAGGTCCCGGCCGCTGCGCTGGGCCTTGCGGTTCTTCCACTCCGCCTCCTGCTCCTGGATGTGGGCGGAATCCTCCAGCATGATGTCACACAGGTCCATGGTGGCGTCGGTGGAGTAGATGGGCCCCGCAAACCCGTTCTTGTACAGGTACGGGATGCGCCCGGAGTGGTCGATGTGGGCATGGGTCAGCAGCACCGCGTCGATTTCCCCGGGAGCACAGGGCAGGTCGGCGTTCTCGTAGGTATCCTTCCCCTGCTCCATGCCGCAGTCGATGAGGATGCGGTGTCCTCCCGTTTCCAGCAGGGTACAGCTGCCGGTCACCTCGCGGTCGGCTCCCAAAAAGGTCAGTTTCATGGTGAACGCTCCTTCCTGCAAGTGGAATTTGCTTAGGGTACGGTGATCGTTCAGCTCACCCGGCCCGCCCCGTAGGCAGGGGCATCGGGCAGCACGAACGGGTCGGCAAAGTTGTTGGTGCGGTCGTTGATGTTCATGCGCACATCCCAGAAAACGTCCCCGTAATCCCGCAGGACGGTATAATTCTGGTCGCTGAGGGTGCGCAGGGTGGCGGTGTCGGTGACGAGCAGGGCGTCGCCCTCGGCCTCATAGCCCACCAGGCTGTCGGCGTAGGTTTGGGTCACGGTGCCGCTGTCCAGCAGCTGGGACACCGCCTCGGCGGTGGTCTTGACCAGCTGCACCCGCTCGCCGGAAGGCAGGCTTTCCAGCAGCATGCCCCGGGTGATGTCCCCGTACTCCGGCTGGGTCACGCCCCCGGCTACGGCGGTCAGGGGCAGGTCGGCCAGGCCGTCCTCCATCCCCTGCCAGTTGTCCTTGTCGCCGTCGGCGTAGGCCAGAAAGACTTCCGCCACAAAGTTGCCGAAGGAGATGGTCTTTTTGCCCTCCTCAAAGGTGAACAGGGTCTGGCCCGCCACCTCGGTGTCGCCGGCGGCCAGCTGGGCCAGGCTGTTGGAGGCGGCATCATACACAGCTTTGGCGTCCTCGCTCAGGGAATCCCGGCCGCTCTGCAGGGTGGCGGAGGGCAGGGTCTGGGCGTTGCGCACACTCACACCGCCCCGGGCGTCAAATACCAGTTCAAAGCTGCCGATGCCCTCCAGGCCGCTGTTGGCGGCGATGACCGGCAGACTGCCGGAGGCGTCGGTTTCGGCGGCGCTGGCGCTGACCACCGCGTTCACCCCCAGGGTCTTCAGGTCGTTCAGGATGGAGGTCACGTCGGTGTCCGGTCCGGCCACGCAGACGATGGCCTGGGCGCCGGCGGCTTTCAGGGCGGCCACCTGCTCGGAGGCGGTGGCGGCCAGGTCGTCGGCGGACATATCGGCAGCGTGGGCATAGTTGCCTGTGGAGGCCAGGGAGAAGAACCCGATGGTCTTGCCTGCCCGCTGCAGGGTGTAGTTCATGCCGTTGGAGATGCGGTTGCGGCTCCAGCAGGTGGAGCGGCAGAACAGCGGCGCGCCCTCGGCGGTGCGCAGGTTGGCGGCCAGGGAGGGTCCGTTGGCGGTGACGGCGTCATCCACCAGGCGCTCGGCCCCGAAAGCCAGGTCGCAGGCGTCAAAGGCCTGCAGGTCATACCCCGCCGCGGCGAAGGAGGAGGTCATATCCATGCCGCCGGTGAGGCTGGTGTTGGGGGTACCCTGCACGCTGCCGCCCGCATCCAGCAGGATGGCGTCCTTGCCGGAAGCCAGGGCGGCCACATCGGCCAGGGACACGGTGCCGTTGTCGGCGGTGCCGCGCAGGTTGCCGGTGGCGTAGACGGGCACGGTCACCTCCCCCACCCGCACGGTGACATCGGCGGACTGGCGGCCGTCGGCCAGGGTGGCGGTGATGGTACAGCTGCCGTCGCCCTTGGCGGTGACCACGCCTTTCTTGTTCACGGTGGCCACATTCTTATCGCTGGAGGTCCAGAAGACCCGCTGGCCCCCCTCCTCCTCGGTGACTTCATCGGTGGTCAGGGTGACCTTGTCTTTGGCGGCACCCAGCCACAGTTCGTTGGAGTAGGTATCATTGGTAAAGCTGGGCTGGGCCGCCGCGGCCTTGGCGTCGGTGATGCCGGTTATGAGCAGTTCTTCCATCACGAAGTCCACATCCACCGTGTCGCTCTGCACGCCGTAGTCGGCGCCGGGCTCGGTGTAGCTGGCCTGCCACATGGTGTACGGGCCGGTGTAGCCCAGGTCGGAGCTGAACCGGGCGATCCAGAAATTGTCCCGCCACTCATCAAAGCCGGCGTCCATCAGGCGGCCCCGGGTCCAGTTCAAAGAGGCATAGACCCCCTGCTCCCCGGTATAGCCCCAGCTTTCCAGCTGGTCGAAGAAGGCGGCGGTGAGTTTGGCCATCTCCTCCGGGAACAGGCCGGTGATGGCTTTGTCCTCCAGGTCATAATACACGGGATAGTCCAGCTTGTATGCCTTGGAAGTGTAATCGGTCAGGCCCTCGTGGTCGGGGGCTTTCAGGCCCAGCAGCCGGGCCACATGGTCGGCCTCGCTTCGGGCCTGTTCCTCGGTGGTGGCGTAGGAGTACAGATACGCCCCGAACGGAATGCCCAGACGGGTACATTCATCGGCGTTGCGCTCCCAGGTTTCGTCGTCCTGGGCGTACTCCCCTTCCCCGTTCCACTCGCTGCCGAAACCGCAGCGCAGAATGGCAAAGTCGATGCCGGCGGCCTGGGCTTTCTCCCAGTCCACCTCGCCCTGGTATTTGGAAACGTCGATGCCCTTTTTCACGGCGGGCAGCATGACTTCGCCCGCGTCGTTGAAGTAGAAGCCGTTTTCGTTCTTGGCCCAGGCACCGGCGGCGGTGCCCACATCAGGCACGGCGGGTTCCCTGGGGCCGCGGTCCCGCCCGGCCAGCACCACGATGATGATGGTCAGAATGACGGCCAGCACGCAGACGGCGCACAGCAGCACCGCGCGGCGGCGCTGATTTTTGGGTGACCCGGGACGGCGGGGCGGCCGGGATGCCTTCTGGGGGGCGGTGCCCGGTGCCGGGGCCGGGCGGCGATGCACGGTTTTACGGTCCTTTTCCATAACAGTCCTCTTTTTTGTACGGGGTCAGGGCGGCGGAAGGGCCGCCCGCAAATTCCTTATATATAAAATAATAGTAACATTTTGTCTGTGAAAATACAACGCCCGCCCCCGTCAGAATGTGTAAAATTCTGACGGGAGCGGGGCGTTTCTTATTGCGTTTTTTCCAGAATTTCCCGCACTTCGGCCTCGGTCAGGCCCAGGCGTACGGGGGCAGGCTCTCCCCTGTCGGATTCCGGCACCAGATGCAGCCACCAGGTCTGTACATCCAGCCAGCGGCCGAACTTGTACCCCGACCGGGGCTGGGTCCCGGCCTTGTAAAAGCCGAGGGCCTTGTGGAAGGCTTCGCTTTCCGGGTTGGGGTGGGTGACCAGGGCAGCGGCTTCCCGGTAGCCCTGGGCCCTGAGCATGACCAGCAGCGGGCGGTACAGCTTGCCGCCCACCCCCTGACCCATGCAGTCGGGGGCGCAGTAGATGGTGGTTTCCACGCACCAGCCGTAGGCGGCCCGGGGATGCAGCGGGTGGGCGCAGGCATAGCCGCACAGGCGGCCGCGGGCGTCCTCGGCCACCAGGAAGGGGGCGCGCTGCAACACGCCCCGGATATTGTCCCGCATCTCCTCCACCGTGGACATTTCATACTGGAAGGTGGCGGTGGAATGGGTGACGTACCAGTTGTACAGCTCCACCACGGCTTCGGCGTCGGATTCCTCGGCCAGGCGGACGGTGATTTTGTGGTCGGCGGCCCAGGCTTGGGCCAGGGCTTCTTTTTCGGGGCGGGAGAGCTTTTTCAGGGCGGCCTCCCGGCGCAGGGCTTCGCTCTTGTCGGCGCAGCGCCGGGCATAGGCCAGCTTCGCCCCGCCTTTCATGCGGGTGTACCGGGCGCCGGTGCCCCCGGCATGGCTGTGCAGGCGGCGGGCCAGGTCGTTGGTCCAGCCGGAATACAGGCTGCCGTCGGCACAGCGGACCATGTAGGCCCAGGCGGCGGGGGCGTCCCCGGCCTTGTCGGCGGCGGTGCTGGGGGCAAAGCCCCGGGGCGGGGCGTCGTGCAGGTAGGGATTGCTCATTCGCTCACCGGCTTTCCCGCGGCGCGCAGGGCACGGCGGCAGGCTTCCACGGCCTGGTCCTTGTCGTCGGCGGTGATGAGGAACCGGCTGGGGTGGCAGAACCGCAGACCCAGACCGCTGCGCTCCCGCAGGACATTTTCCGGCTGACCGGCCCAGGCGGGCGGGAAGGGGACCTTGCTGCGGCGGGTCTTGTAGTCGGTGACGCACTGGGCGCTGTACCCGCCCCGCTGGCTGGGATACACCACAAAGATGGCGTCGGTCTTGTACAGGCCGTTTTTCCAGGGCATGTAGGCGGGCAGCACCACGATGCCGTCCTTGGAGGCTTTCCAGGCGCGCTGGACCGTTTCGTCGGCGCGGTTCACGGCGTTGGCGGCGGCGATCTCGTTGCGCAGGATCTGGTCGGCCACGGCCACCGCCCGCCAGAAGCAGTCGTCGGGGTCATCCTTGGAGTCCCACAGGGGATTGAAGGAGCCGATGGCGTCGGCCAGGGAGTTCTGTTCGCCGGTGTTGTCGTTCAGGTCCAGGGGCTGGACGAAGTTTTCATCCAGCAGACGGGCCTGGTGTTCGCCCACCAGACCCGGGCCCAGCACCCGCCACAGCAGGCCGAACGCCGCGTAGGGGACACCGTTGGGGCGGGTTTCCCGGGGTTCGCTGTGATGGTCGAACATGCCGCCGCCGATGTCGAATACGATGCCGTTGAAGTCATCGGGCACGGTGAAGCCCCGGGTGACCTGGATGTCCGGGCGGACGATGCGCAGCAGGGCGGTGGAAAAAACGTCGTCGGCATGGAATTTGCCGCCGTGGGTGAAGCCTTTGGAAGGGATTTTCATGGAATGTTCCTCCTGTATGGATACGGCCGCACAAAGCAGCCGGGCAGATGGTTACGGTTGGTTGGGATTTATTATAGCACATTTGGGGGGTGGGGGAAAGGACCTTCCGGGGGTAGAGAAAGGCGCTCCTGTGTAAGGGGAGGCTCTTGGGGTAGAGATTGGCTCCCCTGTGTAAGGGGAGCTGGCGCCGATAGGCGACTGAGGGGTTGTGGACTTGCTGGTGTTGCCCGTGAACAGGCGATAAGGCAAACTTCACAACCCCACCGCCGCTGCGCGGCACCTCCCCAACCACAGGGGAGGCTCCCGGGGTAGAGAGCGGCTCCCCTGTGTAAGGGGAGCTGGCGCCGATAGGCGACTGAGGGGTTGTAGGCTGGCTGTTGCTGCCCGTAGACGGGAAATGTGGCAAACTTTACAACCCCACCGCCGCTGCGCGGCACCTCCCCTTACACAGGGGAGGCTTGGGGCAAAGTTATACCTAAACCGGCCACATTCTTCCGTTTTGCGACTAACCTGCTGGCTACGCCATTTAAATCCATTCCTTGCTCACCGGCCCCAGCCGGCGGCCGCCGCATCGGAACGGCGGGCCCTTTTCGTTTCCTTTTCGGGCACGAAAAGGAAAGCCCCAACAGCTGCCAGCCGTTTTCCCAACAAACCGTAAACAAGAAATCAGAGAAGCAAAAAAACTCCCCCGCCCAAAACAGGGCAGGGGAGCAATGCAATCACCCGTTCAGGCTGAACAGGGCTTCATTCTTTTTGGCATGGGTGCCGATGTTGTTGTACTCCAACGCAAAGTAGCCGTTGACCCAGTCATCGTTGACCGGGTTCTCACCCAGCAGGTGAGTGGCACCGTAGGCATCCATGTAATCGTTGCCGGCGGTCATCAGGGGGACTTCCTCCTTCATGGCCAGCAGATACTTGTAATAGTCGGTCAGGGGCAGGCCCGCCTGCTCGGCCACCGTGGGCACGAACATGCACAGGTCCATCCGGTTCAGCGGGTCCTTCTCGTTGGTCTGGCCCGCGTCCTCCAGCGGGTAGTTGGCCCAGATCACGAACGGTGTGCTGCGCTCCAGCACCTGCAGGTCGTTCTCCGCCGCGATGCTCTTGTCCGCCACATGGTCCACGAAGCTGGGGGCATGGTCGCCCGCCATGGCCACGATGACCTTCCGGCCGGTCTGCTCGTACACGTCGGTAAAGTACTGGGTCAGTTCACCGAAAGCCTCGTCGGTCTTCTTCATGCAGGACAGGTACTCGTCCATGACCGAGTCATACTCGCCGTAGTCGGTGGCCGCGTGGACCACATCCAGTTCCGGCTCGTTCATGTCGTAGTCGCCGTGGCTCTGGATGCTCACCAGGAAGGTGAACCGGGGCTGGTCTTCCGGCATGGACTCGTACATGGTGGCCAGGTCTTTATAAGTAGCGCTGTCGGTCTGGTAGGGGCGGTTGCCGTAATACTCCTGGGTGGGGAAGCTGTCCTGGAAATAGACGTTGTCAAAGCCCAGGGCCAACCAGGCGCTGTTGCGGCGATAGTTCAGGTTGGTGTAGGGATGGGCCGCCATGGTGGCGTAGCCCAGGTCTTCCAGGTAGGAAACCACGCTGTCGGCGCCGTACAGGTTCAGCCAGTTGAAGGGGGTGATGCTGGGCATGAGCATCAGGGAGTTGGAAGTGAGCATCTCGTACTCGCTGGAGTTGGTGCCGCCGCCCACCTGGGGGGACACGGTGTGGCCGTAGATGCTGTTGGGCAGGTTCTTGGTGACGGAAAAGATTTCGGTGTCGGCCTGCAGGTCGGTGACCAGGTCAAAGTCGTAGAAGCTCTCGGACAAAATCAGCACGATGTCCGGGTATTCCTGCTCGGACACAGCGGCGGTTTCGGGGGTGTAGTTTTCGGTCCTGGCGGCGGCCGCATCGGCGGATTCATCGGTGTAGCCCTCCGGCTGCACGATGGGGTTCATGAGCAGGCCCGCGGACTCGATGGTGCCGGCCAGGTAGCCGTATTTATAATAGGTAAGCTGCCAGGCCCAGCCGTAGGTCTGCTTGGGCTTGACGGCGAAGGGCGCAAAGTAGCCCACATACAGGATGAGGAAGATACCCACGAAACACCCGGCCCAGCGTGTAAGGCGCTGTTTCCAGTTGATTTTGGGCGCCTTGCCGCGGCCGTAGACCAGGAACCGCTGGGCGGCTGCCGCGATAAGCACCGGAATGTACAGCGCCACGATGGTGATGACCGTTTTGGTGATGCGCAGGGTATAGCTGCCCATGACGGCGGCGGCGGTGCCGATGTTCATGATGTCCTGGGGCATGAGGGCGGTGCCGTGCAGGTCCCGGGTGTAGTAGTTGACGATGGCCAGCACGGTGAACAGGGCGCCCGACAGGCCGGTGGCCAGGCTCCAGCGGCCGATGAAGGCGAAGAGGACCAGGGTCAGGCAGAAGGCGGTGAGGGCGTTGAGGGGCGCATACAGCGGCCACTGTCCGGCCATGTAGTCGGGGGTGACTCCGTCGGAAAGTTCCAGCTGATACCGGGCAATAAAGGCTGCGGCCAGCGCCAGAACGAAGGGGAGCACCGTACTCAGCCAGAACTTGCGGCTGCGCATAGTTTTACAAATATTTTGCATAGATACTTCCTTTTTTGGACTGACAATCAAAAATAATACGATAGGTCGACAACCTCTTATTATACCATATTGGAGCGGAGTTTCAAGTGTATATTTTATGTAAAGGGGGAGATGAGAAAAGCCTCCCCTGTGGTTGGGGAGGCGGGGCACAGCTTTCTTTTTCAGAAAGCCTCCCCTGTGCAAGGGGAGGTGCCGCGCAGCGGCGGTGGGGTTGATTTGCCGCGTTGTTGCCGGGTGTAACGGCATTTTGCCGGTTGGTCCTTCCTTTTTGTCACCAAAAAGGAAGCGAAAAAGTGCCACCGTTTCGAGGCGGTGGACGCCGACCAGGGCTGCGGCCCTGGACCCGGGGAATGCGGCCACCTTGCGACGGCCTTCTCACCGGCTGGGGCCGGTGAGCAAGGAATGGATTTGAATGGCGT
>CALESJ010000007.1 GCA_937907025.1 uncultured Faecalibacterium sp. | reverse complement strand
CGGCGGCGCTGCCCCAGGGCAATAGTACAAGTGCTTATGCTTCTACTTCTGCACCCCCGCCTCCGTTTACGACAGGAAAAATCACAAAAATTGAATACGTCGTTAGTACCTGGCTGATCTGGTTTAATGGTGTGGAGGCTTATTGTTGCAGCCACGGGTTGAACGGGCAGCCAAACGGATGTCCCACATACAATTTTGCATACGTTTCCAAACTGGAACCCGGCCAATATACGCCTGGCAACCATTATGCGAACCAGATCAATATTTGGGGCGGCCTGAATCAGCTGTCCCTCGGCGTGTTGACCGAAAAGCATGATTCTACCACGTTTTCCGGCAGTGAGTTTGCGGCAAACCTCCCAAGCCTTTATTCTGCTGCCGGAACTGATACGCTGGGAAAAGCCTACCAATACTACGATGACACACAGTTATGGATTATTGAGCATTACCCCGATAGTGTGGCTGCTCAACTCTATTTATCGTCAATAGCGGCCATGGATAAGGATGGTGACACTGCGGCCCCATACGTCAGCGGCCGGGGCTACTACACAAACATCTATCAGCCCCCCGCAGGGTATCGCTGGCAAATCGTCGCTGTTGTAGGGGAAGAAATTCCAGATGAAAGCAGTGGTTCGGGAGAAATTCCAGATGCGCCGGATGCTGAGTATTATTCTGCCAACTGGTCCGCGCCGCCGCAGTCTGCCAGTGGCAGCTTTGACTACACCTACACGATCAACATTGACAAGTCTGCCAATATCACCCACGAAAAGCTGGATGATGCCATCTTCCAACTGACCCCCAAGCCCTCCAGCGGGACCATCGACGGCGGCACCTGGACGATCAGCGATCCGCAGATCGTCACAACAGTAGATGGCGCAGCAACCGCCACCTGGACACTGCATTACTCAGTCAGCAAGACCAGCACAAGCAGTTTGAGCGGCCAGGAAGGCCCCTATGCCAGCCAGGAGGAGGCCGACGCCGCTGCAGAGGCCGCGAAAAACAATGCCATTACCCAACTGCAAAATGAAGCGCAAAATGCAGTGAACGCGGCTCTTGCTGCTGCCCGTGCTCAGTTGGCAAACTTTGGGTTTGAGTGGCAGGAAACCACCGTCCCTCACGGCTTCGATCCTACGGACAGCAGTTCGGGTTCCATTTCTGTACCGGCCAACGGCTCCGCCACTGCTGTGGTAAAGAACCAGCCTTGGCAGGCTCATGTCACCTGGGAAAAGCGCGACGCCCTCACGGGCGGACGTATCACGGAAGATGCCGAGTATGCGATCTATGAGTGGTCCGTCGCTGCCAACGGATACCAGATCAGCCCGAATTATCGGGTCACGCGCCTGGAAAACGGCCTGTACACGGTCACTGTGACTAACCCGGCCTACACCGATTGGACCGAAGGTTACGTGTATTACACGCAGGACAACCTGGGAAAGTTCCGCATCGAAGAACTTACCAGCCCGGCAGGGTACACGGATGCCGCGCTGCAGGATGGAAACTGGGTCGAGCACTGGAGCCAGGAGTTTGAGATCACCGAGAGCGACCAAACCGTCAGCTATACGGGCGGGGACGCGGACTACAACCGTCCGCAGGGCAACAAGGTCATTATCAAAAAAATCGAGGCCCATACCGGCGAGATCATTGAGGATGACGCGGTATTCACGCTCTACCAGTGGAACCCGGCGCGCGGGTTGTATGAAGTGAGCAAAGACTATGTGTTACGCCTTGGCACAGCCATTTTATGTAAGATAAAGCATACCAATATACCTACTGACAACGGGCCTCTGTTTGTGTTCCGAAGCCTTGTTTTCCTCACATTATTGGCATTGAATCTTAAGGCAACCGGCCTCCTTGATATTTATAGTTATTTACATCGAGCCGCCTTTATCTTGCTTTTCTGTACTGTCTGTTCTATACTGAAAGATATTTTGCAGTACGGAGGGGTACGCTACTTGATCGATAATTTCATCGACGGTTTTTTGAGCTTTGTAGACAACGTAAAGTCCATTTTTGAGGAAGTCGGAAATTTCTTTCTGCTTCACCCCACTGTTATGTATATCACACTATTTCTTTGGGGTGTCGGAACGTCGCTGGTGGCACAAGAATATTCGGAGTCAAATCGCATACTTATATACAATCTGACCGGTTTTTTAGCGTATTGTGTGTATTTGTCCTATGCCTTGCACTCATGCCGTCGCTTACTGCTTTTGCTTTGTGTTTTTGCTCTTATATACGCAATCCAAGTATCGCTGACGATTATAGAATTTTCTCATTTGCCAAATGGGATCAGTTTTTTAATTATGATAATCGTATATGTTATTATTTGGATGTTCACCGCGCTCGTTGCAGAATACGAACCCGTACAAATGGTGTTTAAGATTGTAAACACCTTCACAACGCTTGCCGCTATTTTGGGTAATATCCTAATTCCAGTTTTTTCTGTGGAGATTCTCCCCATAGAGACACTTCTTCCCGGTTACGATAACATGACTGTCATAACTATAGGGTTTAACATGTTCATTTTGCCCTTAGTGGCCGCTGGCTATTTGGCACAACTCGCCAAAGATATATACCAATACCTAAAGCAACACCATACCTCTGTGGATTGAAGGCGCGACAAATGTCGCGCCTCTTTCTTTGCAAACAAGCGCCAAAAATCAAACGTAAAGATGTTAAAAAGCGATCGTGCCTATTAGGCACAAAATGTCATTCAAATCAGGCACAGCCTGGAAAGGAGCTTTCATGATAGCACAAAAATACCTTTGTCCGCCCCGGCTGCAAAAGAAGTTTTTGCTGTGGTGGTGGACGGTGCCGGAACTAATTGGTATCGCGCTGGGCGCGGTGCTTGTTTTTTATCTGCGGTCGCCGCAGATATTCATGCTCACCTGTTTTCTGGCGCTTGGTACAGCGCGTTTTGACTTTGAGAATAATCTGTTCGGCGCGCTGAAGATGCGCACTGCGTACCAATTATTTACAAAGACCTTCTCCCTAAATGTGGCGACTTCTAAAGAGGAAAAGCGCCAAAAAAAGAAGCTGCGTAAGCTCATGAAATCCAAACTCCCCATACAGGAACTGTTGCAGTTTCGGTTTGGGGATAGTGGCGTCTACGGCGGCAGGGACGGCAAGGAACTGTTTCGCTTCTACCGCTATTACCCACCTAACACGGATGTCATGACTGATGAGGAGATCGCACAGGAGATCGAACAGCTCTGCCGCCTGTTCGATTCACTACGTTGCCCCTTCGTCATGTTCGGCACAGATAAGGTCGAGGACATGAGCGCGCTGAAAGCCTACTACCGCAGCCAGCCGCGCCAGTATGACCATATTATCGCGGACGTTATCAATGACATTGAGAGTACCGAGGCTCGGTCCAGCGCCGTGCAGCGAGCCTACTACTTTATCTACAAGGCGCAGACCGACGATGATGACATCTACAACCTCATTGCTGGCAAGGGATATAAGATTGACCGGGTCAAAAATGAGGAGCTGGCGGTCCTGCTGCGCAATTATTTGGTGCGCGAGTTCACCAATGTAGACTTGTACACGATTGCCGAAGAAGTAAAAAACTACCCGGATATGGCCAAAGCCAAACCGGCCATTTACAACAAAGAGATCATGCGCCGCCTGTGTCCGAACCGCATCGACTTCACCAAAGACCACGCCGAGCAGTCCGGCGTGCTGCGCCGCACCCTGATGATCAAAAACTTTCCTGCGCAGATACCGCCGCGCGCACTGTACACAGTCGCCAGTATGCGCGGGACATCCTTCACGATGCGCTTTACTCCTATGCAGAAGGACAGCGCCCGCAAGCTCATCAACGAACAGCTTCGCAATAAGGCTGTAATGAGCAGCAAAAAGGTGGCCACCGAGCAGATGGACGCCATCCAGGAAGCCAACGACATCAAAAATTTTTACGCGGAAATCACACGCAACCAAAACACGGTGTACAGTATCAGCATTTATATTGAAATCTACGCAAAGACCCTGGACGCGCTGAACGACCTGGAACAGCAGGTAAAAATCGAACTGGCCGGGGTAGGAATCACCTACGACCAACTGCACTATGAGCAGCGCGGCGGCTTTCAGTCGGCACAACCACTGGGCAGCGACCACTTCATTTTGTGTTCCAACAATCTGCCCAGCAAAACAGCAGCGGCGCTGTACCCGTTCAGCTATTCCAGCCTGGTCCATCCCCAGGGGATGCCCATCGGGCGCACCGACCGTGGCGGCCCGGTGTATGTGGACATCTTCCAGCGGGATGATCAAATCACCAACGGCGTGTTCTTTATTTCCGGCGCTGCCGGGCAAGGTAAGAGTTACCTCCAGAAGAAGATTCTCACATTCCAGGTGGTGCGCGGTGTGCATTGCTACATCATGGACCCTGAGAACGAATACAGTGATGTGACGCGCGGCCTGGGCGGTGTGGTTATCGACTGCGCCTCCGGCCACCACAAGATCAATATTTTTGAGGTCCGCCGGATCAAGTTGGAGGATGATGAGGAGGACACCGATCTGCCGGAGATTGCCAGCAACAGCCCGATGTTTTTACAGCACCTGTCCTGGCTCAAAGATGAGTTCCGTATCATGATGCCAGAAATTCCCGATACCACGCTGCGGGCGCTGATGATTCTGGTGCAGGGAATGTATGCGTCAGTTGGCATCGACCAGCAGACGGATTTTTCCCGGCTCCGGCACGAGGACTATCCCACATTCAGCACCCTGTATGGTTTCGTGCAGAAGCAGATGGAAAAAAGCGATTACCCTATGCTCACCAAAGAGATGATCGCGGAAGTGCTGCTCTATATCACCGACCCCACCTATGGTGAGTTGTCCAGCATCTTCAATGGAACGACCACCATCGACGTGACGGGCAATCCGCTGATCTGCTTCAGCATGGGTGCGCTGCTGGAAGGCAGCGAACAGCGCCTGCAAGCCGTTGAGAACAATTTGAACACGTACATCTGGTCCATCGTGCTGCAGCGGAAGTTCCAGGTCTTGCTCTCGTTCGACGAACTGTACCTGTACCTGGAGCAGCCGTTGATGGCAAAGTACATCAGCTACTTTGCCCGGCGCAGCCGCAAGTACAACGCTTGTATCGGCGTGGCTACGCAGCAGCTCGGTGACTGCCTGGACGAATCTGTGCGCAAGTACAGTTCGCCCATTATCAATATGAGCAGCTTTAAGTTCCTGTTTTACAGCGGACAGGTCGATCTGCAGGGGATGCAGGAGGCGCTGAAACTCACCGACGGCGAGGCCGCCTGCATCAGCGTATCCAACAAACGGCATTGCTTACTCAAAGCTGGCAACGGGAAATACTACATGGAAATCGGGACCCTGCCTTTCGAGGCCGCCCTGTTCGGTGACAAGGGCGGTGTATAACGATGGCCGCGCCACAGTTCATTCTGCTGATCACGCGGGAGTTGGCGGATGAAAAACACCGCCCGCTGCTGATCGGCGTTATCCTGGCACCGCTGTTCCTGATCGTCGGTATCCTCCTGCTTATAGTGGGCGGACTGTCATTTTTCGCAACTACCCTGGGGACGTTTCTCACCGAGGATACGTCCCTGGTGGGCGAGACCGTGGCGGCCATGGACAAGGCCAGGGACGCTTATGTGGAGGAACAGATGGCCCTATACCGCCAGCGTACTGATCGCAACGGGAAACCTTACCGCAATGTTGTCCTGCAATGGGAAAACGGCTTTTCCAACAATGATAAAGAGATTTTGACCATTGTATCCTGCTACTATGAGCAGGACTGGGAGATCGACATGAGCGACCTGGCAAGCTGGGCCGTCCTCAAAAGTATCAGCTTTACGACCCGCGAACGCGGGCCGTATTCCTGCGGCGGGTGCCGGAGCCGGAAGGTGTGCGACGGCCACCCCGACGGCAACGGAGGGACCTATCACCACAGTGATGACGCCGCCGATTGTGACAACTACCACACCGTTACTTATTGCCCTGGCGACCACTATGACCTGTATGTGACGGCCACTCTGCCCGGCTGCCAGACCTGGAACGACGAAGCCGGAGCCACCGAGCAGACCATAGCCCGGTGGGACGATTTGGTGGACCTTTCCTACACCGGGAGCAGCGCCGTCATGCAGCAGTATCAGCAGGCCGTCAGGATGGCTACGCTCAATGAGGACTGGGAAGGCTGGTCGGAACTCAATGTGGAGTGGAGCAAAGTACTGTTTCAGACTGACTGGCAGGAACTGTACGGCGTAACGATCACGCAGGTAGGCATTACCGATTCTGGCAGCTATACGCCCGATGATAGCTTTACCGGCAATCTGCCCGGCAGCGGCAACGGCACCTTTATTCTGCCGCTGGCAAGCTACAGCTACATCTCCTGCCATTTTGGGGAAGCAGATGGGTGGACGGGTGCCCCTCACGGCGGCATGGACTTTGCTGCCGCATACGGGACACCAATTTTCGCAGCCGCCGATGGCGTGGTCGTGAAAGCCGGATGGCACAACAGCTGGGGCAACTACGTGAAGATATACCACGGCGTTGTGGACGGCAATCAAATCTACACCCTCTACGCGCACTGTTCCTCTCTGGGCGTTTCTGCAGGTCAGACTGTGACCCAGGGCCAGACGATTGCGGCCGTGGGCAGCACCGGGGACAGCACCGGCAACCACCTGCACTTCGAGGTGTATGTCAATGGCGCCCGCGTAGACCCGGAGGGATGGCTGTAATTAGCCGTACAAACTGCTGTATAAAAACAAACGAAGCAATGTTTTTCTTTCTGTACTGCCGTACAGTGTGACGGCAGTTGCACGGCAACTATTTAACGTATAAACGGCAAAAACGCAAAAATATACGGCAAGCCCGAAAAAGTGATGCAGAAATGCCGTACAAACTGCCGTACAAGAAAGAGGTAAAAAACCGCGCTGCACTGCGGCGCGGTGTGTTGCTATACGGCACTTGTGCCGTATAGCTTTATCCTGCATTTTCCCAACCGCTTTGCAATTTTCATAAAAATGGGGAAAATCGTTCCCCCGGAAAGGAGCCGCACGATGGAATTATACAAAAAGACCTACCGGGTCAGTGAAGAAGCTAAAAGAATGGTGGAAGAAATAGCAGCAAAGGAAAATTGCACAGAAACCGCTGTCTTTGAGAACGCCATCCGCTGCTATCGGGATTATCTGTATGTGCAGAACAATGGGGCCTTTATTACTGAAAGCGTAAAGCGAACCGTGCTGGCCAGCGTCAACCTGATGGAATCAAGGCTGAACAACCGCACCAACAAGGTGCTGTCGGAACTGGCGATCCAGCAGGCCATATTGTGCCAGGTCATTGCGCATGAACTGGAGGTAAACCCCCGTGCGCTGGACAACTACCGCCGCGCCGCCGTCGAATACCTCAAGATGAACGACCGGGTATTCCGACTGGAGGACATCGTAGAAGAATGACGCTGCGTTCCACAAAGAAAACGGGTGTTTGCGCCCGTTTTCTTTGCAAATAGGTGTCAAAAATAAGACGAAGCAGCGTCCGAAAGTAGCTGTGCCTAATAGGCACAAAACGCTGTTAAGATCGGGCACAAAGCCTGTTTGACGCAGCGGAAAGAGGTGAAAAAAGTGAAGGTCAAGGCGATACTCAACTCCGGCTATTTCGCCAATGCGCGTCATGCGACCAACTACATTGCCTATATCGACCGGCAAAGCCCCATCTTCGACCAGAACGGTACAGAAAAAAAGGTGCTGTCGGCACAGGCAGACGTCGAGGCTCCCGGCAACAGCACGATCTGGTATCATGTGTATTCGCTCAACGCCAGCGACTGCGAGCGGCTGGAAGTAAACCGCAATTACATGAAAAATCTGATCGCGCTGAAAGCCGACGAGATGGCAAAGGCGTATAACATTTCTCCAAGCAATTTGCGCATGGTATGTTCCTGGCACAACAAGGACTTCCACCCACACCTGCATTTTCTGGTGTGGTCCACCGACAGCCGGGAAGCGTTCATTCCGCACCGGGAAAAAGAAACAGACAAAAACGCCGCGCTGAACGCGGCGACCCGAACGGTCAAGAGCTGCTTCACCAATGAGATATTTCGCGGCGACCTGGCGTATCTGAAAGAGGAAAAGAGCGCGCAGCGGGATAAACTCAATGAGCAGCTGCGCAGACTGGTGTCCAGCGAGTATTTGGTGGACCGCGAGATCACCGACTCGCTAAAAACGCTGGGTAAGGAACTGCGGGCTACGAAAGGGAAACACACCTACAAATTCCTGCCACCTCCCCTCAAGGCACAGGTAGACAACGTACTGGAACAGATCATGCGGCGCGACCCCATTCTCAAATCCATGTACGAGGAGTATCTGGACAGCCAAAAGGAGCTGGTGCTCACCTATGCTTCTTATGAGGACACCTTGGACAAAAAGTTCGCGGAGATCGAAAACAGTTTCTTTCACCCTTATTGCGATTTTGAAGAACGCCGTGCTGGCCGCGCCGAGGTCACGCGGCACAATATCATCATACAGGCTGCCGAGCGGTACGCCGGGCCAGCAGTACGGAAAAAAATAGCTTCGCACAGTGCGCCCCAAAAGTCAACGTCGGCGCAGGCAGTGGATCGAAACGGTACTGTCCCTGCTCACGCGACAACTAACACATCCCCGCCGCACGGCGGGCCAGCAGTACAGGAAAAAACAGCTTCGCATGGTGAACAGAAAAAGTCAACCCCGGAACAAGACCTTGCAATGAATACGCAGCCATCCGATTCAGATGGAACCGTGGATGGGTCCGACTACAGAGAGAAAAGCCCTGGCTATGCAGCACAGAATATGCTGTATCGCCTGGCGAAAACCTTAAACTTCGACCGGCAGCAGGCACAGATCAGGAACCGGGCGCACCGGGCCGCCAACGGCCTGACGGGCGAAAAGCAGAATGTGCGCAGGCTGAAAACCGGCCTTGCAGACGAGCGCAACCTGTCCTCGCTGGAGCGTTGACGGGAATTTTGTGCCCGACGGGCACAACCGCTTTCTGACGTTGATTCGTTTGATTTTTGATGCTTATTTGCAAAAAAATACGCGCATTTCACCGTCGAAAATCGGTATTTATTCAAATTACCCCTTGACAAAATCATGAGATTAAGCGAAATTGTATGCAGAAACACAACAAAGACACAGATGGAGGTACACTATGGACTTTACTATGCAGCAGTTGGAAGATATGGACGAACTGGACCGCCTGTATTTATTTGAGGATATTCCCGAAGAAGATCTGAAAGCGCACATTGAAAGCCTGCCGGAAGATGAACGGGTGGCTCTGCTTGCGCTGATTCCCGAAGAGGTCCGCTGTGATATGGGCTATGCTTCGGATCAGCAGGAGATCTTTTCGGAGATATCTACAAAATTCAATATAACTTGGCCGAAACCGGAGGATTTTGGCGGGTTCAGCGGCAGATACGGACAGAAGTATAAGGACTGGCTGGAAGCCTACTGCCCGGAGGAATTCTGGGAACTGGTCTGTAAAAAAGAACTTGGTGCGGTCTGCAAGGCAAAAAACGAGGAAGTGGCAGACTTCATTGACGACACAGTAAAGGCGCTGCTCGTGAAGAACCCCGCCCCGGATCAGAACACGCACTTTCTGGAGCATGTGGGCCACATGAACGCCTTGCAGGCGCAGGCAGAGGAAATGGCCGAGCCGCTGATGTTCGGCGGCTGCCAGCGGGGCGAACTGGGAATACCTAAGATGGCACATCCGGTTGCGACTATTGGCCGGGGGAAAAATATGTTCTTCAATGGGACGCAGGAGGACTGGGAAGACTGTGGAAAGCCCGATGAAATCTTCCCGTTTTGAGCAGTTTTTCCGTTTGCGCATTTACAAACAAATAGACGAATCGAAAGAGCAGACTTCGGTCTGCTCTTTTTATTGCCTGAAATAAAAAACAGGAGGGTCAACGTTTATGCCGAACCTAACACTGTATGAGCAGTTGGAAAAATCGCATAGAAAAACGCTGCGGGAAATTGCCGGTGACAGCGATTCATGGAAAAGGTTTCTGGATTCAGCCGGATACACCTACCGCCAGTCGTTCAAAAATCAGGTTGCAATGTATTCGCAGAAGCCAGGAATGAAAGCGGTTCTCACAGAAAAGCGATGGGAAGATATGAACCGGGCTGTAAAAAGCGGCACAACAGGAGTACGGATTTTTGATGACAAGAGTCCCAACCATATCTCCTATGTGTTCGATTATGCCGACACGGTTCCCGGCTCACCGCCCCCTGGCCCCCGTCCCTGGACGGTACACAAAAACAAAACCGGAATTGCACTGCATAATCTGCTGAAGCGGACCGGGGAAAAGAACCTGGACAGTTACATACGCAGCCGGGTCCAGAAGATCGTGGATTCTGAAGTTCTGCCAAACGCAGCCCCGTCTGTGAAAGCCGCGCTTCAGCACTGTCTGGAACAGAGCGCGATGTATGTCGCCTGTAAGCGCCTGGGCTTGCCGACGGATGATATAGATATCCGTTCGTTTTCTTTTGTGGTACAGTACCAAAACCGTCCTAAAGTGCTGGAAAAACTCGGAACACTCCTCAACCACACGCTGCGGGCGTGCCTGGAGCCGGTCCGCAGTGTGGCCTACTCCATGAACATGACCATGCCCGCGCCGGAGGAGATCGCCGCGCAGGCAAAACAGCCGGAACCCTCTGCCGCCCCGGCAGTAGAGGCTGCCCCTCAGCCGCCGGACCTTACAAAAGCGTCCGTGCGCCTCGATGGTGATACTATCACCATCGGCAACGGTGAAGCTACGCATGAAATCGACGTCGCCGTTTCGGACGAGGACCACGCCGCGATGCTGGAACTGGCTAAAGCAAAACAGCCTGTGAAGCACCGGCCGCCCCAGGCCGCGCCGGACACCAGATATGAGCAACTCTCATTGGATGAAGCGCCGGCGCAGAATGCCGCAAAGGACTATGGTTTTGAGTACCAGCTACTGGATCGACTGCGTACCGACTGTGACTACTTTCTGGGCGCTGGCAACAGATCGGAAAAGCAGTTGTGGGCGGGCAGCGTCCAGGGGCAAATCGCAAAAATGCGGGAATTGTACGATCTGCTCCCGGAAAAGCCGGAATGGCTCACGCTGGATGACATCAGCAAGTATGCGCAGCGTATGGAGAGCGGCGGTGTCCTGTCCCCGGCAGAGACCGCCGCAACACCCCCGGATAGCGCGGCAGATCATGCCGTGGAGATCCCGGTGGACGGTGAATGGAAAAAATTCCAAACGGTAAAGGAAGCTGAACACGCTGCTTATCAGGAATGGATAAAGGAAGGCCGCAAAAATGCGGTCAATTACATATCCACTGGCGACGCCATTCCATCAGGCGGCCCCAAGGCCCGGTTCCAGGACAATATCGCTGCTTTGCGGCTGCTGCAGT
>CALESJ010000006.1 GCA_937907025.1 uncultured Faecalibacterium sp. | reverse complement strand
TGCTAATGTACCTACATCTTTTCATTGCCATCATATCATCACCCATAAAAGACCGCTGTGACGAATTGTTGTGCCCCAAATTCATTGTTATATCCCTTGCATATTTGCTGAATTTCTTCATTAGTCAAGTACTGCGCAATAACATCCCATTCCTTAGAAGGGTCCATTATGTATTTGTCGTTGCTTGAATAAAGGCTACAATCAACAATTTTCATTTTAATCCCCCAAAAAGAAAGGTGCGACGATTCGTCGCACCCTCAAAACGGATATTCATACTTTTAGCAGTTCGATCAGCTCGGAAATCTGCTCTGGCGGTAAGGCTGCGTCCTTGATAAGTAACGCGAAATATTCCGCCTGCGACATGGCCGCTTCAAACGTGCGCGCGTAGGTCTTGCCGCTGCGTTCGTATCCTGTCGCTTTCAACAAGCCTTTTTCCATCAGGCTGTTCAGCATAGAAAAAATGGAACGGGATTTCCATTTGCAAGCCGCAACCACTTCACCTTGCGCCATCGGATGATCTGCGTGCCAGATAATCTCCATGATCTGCCGTTCACTTTTTGTCAAAGTAATCATAAACCATACTCCTTTACAGTACAAAGAAAAAAGCCCTGGAACACTCCAGGGCCTTTGAATTATCCAAGGGTAACGCACCAATAACTCCAACCGGATTCTTCAAATGCGCATCCAACTCCGCAAACGGTATAATTCGGGTTGGTCATTGCCGCATAGTGTCCAGGGCTGTTAGCCCAGCCAGCAACGACGGAGGCGGCACTATTGTAGTTTTGAGCAATGATTTCAGCGGTTTGGTTTCCATCATGGCTCATGACACCATTTACAACCATTGCAAGGCAACGTGAATCAGCAATAGCGGACATATCAGCGGTACAGGTCAAAGGGGCGACGCCTACAGCTGCACGGTACTGATTTATATTGTCCACAACAGCATTACAAATATAGTCCCCGAAATCGACGCCAAACCACTCCTGTGTGCCAGCAGCCATACTAAAAGGAAGCGCCCCCGAAGAAAGCGAGATATTACTATCAGAGGCCCCCTCGGCAGAATTGGAGTTGCTATCGCCAGTAGTAGAAGCCGCAGAAGTGGCAGCGGCTTCGCCAGTCAGGTCCACCGTGGCAGAAACGCCGTACTGCGTGGCGGCGGTGATCGTTACGTTCCCGCTGCCGATCATATCCACCCAGCCCTCGGCCACGGTGGCGATGCTCTCGTCGCTGGATGTCCAGGTCAGGCTCTCGGCGTCCACCTCGTTGCCTGCTTCATCCGCCACGGCGATCTGCGTGCCGCTGCCCGTGGTGATCTCGGTCTTGCCCGACGTCAGCGTCAGGGCCTTGGGGCCGTCCCACACATGCACGGCGGCGGTGGCCGTCAGCCCGTTGGGGGCAGTCACGGTGACGGTGGTATCGCCCACGGCCACGGGCGTCAGCAGGCCGTCTGCACTCACGGTGGCGATGGATTCATCCGCACAGGAAAAGGAGAGTGCGCCGGTGAACTGCTCCGGCGTCACCACATAAGTCAGCGGGGCCGCGCCGTCTGCCAGATGCAAAGAAGCGTCCTCGGCGGTCAGGGATTCCACGGGGATGATGACCGATACCGTGCGGCTGGCGCTCAGATCGCCCACGGTGGCCGTGATGGTGGCCTCCCCTTCGGCCACGCCGGTGATGATACCATTCTCGTCCACCGTGGCGATGCTCTCGTCGCTGCTGGTGTACACCACTTCCGGCTGCGCGTTCTCCGGCGTTTCGCCATCGTATGTATAAGAGGTTTCCGCCGTGGCGGTTTCGCCGGTGGCTACCTCCAGCGTCGTCTGGGGCATATTCACAGCCGTCAGCTTCGGGCCGCCGCACGCGGTGAGGGCAAAGGCCGCTGCCAGTGCGATGCAGATGAGTTTCGATTTCATGATTCGTCCTCCTTACTGGTTCCTATTGTATCATATTTTTGCTTTGCCACAACTACGAGCCGAATATTTTCATTTTCCGTACAGGTGGCCAGTGTCAAAATGCTATCGGTGGAACTGAGCTTTTGCAGCCCCGGCACTTCGTTTCGATCGTTGGCATCTTCTATAAGATAACGATAGGCTTCATCATCCAGATTGCAGTAGATGGGCAAACTCGTTTCTTCCGTATTGCAAAAGCCTACGCTGCACACTTCATAGGTCAGCACGGTGCCGCCGATCTCCACCTGGATGTCGGTATGCTCCAGCGCCCAGTCGGCATCGAGGTACTTGTCGAGCTGCGCGAAGCCGCCGTCCCAGCCATCAGTAAAGGTGTGTCCGTAAATGACAAGGTTACGGCTCAAATTTGCCAGGGAAACGATGGCGTCAGAATCGGCAAAGTAGCAGCCGCGAAAATCTTCGTTGCCATCGCTGTCCCTGCGCAGGTAGTAGTCGTTGTCCGGCCCCTGCTGCACCGGCCCGTCGATGTTGGTGCCGGGCACCGTGAGCCAGGCCACTGTGTCGGGATTGCTGAAGGTATGGAGTGCGGATTCCGCCGTTGCGGCCTCACTCTGTGCGGGGGACGAACTGGCGACCGGCTCACCGGGGGCAGCGGGTCTATGCGTACAAGCCGACAATGCCAGTACCATCATCAGTGTGCCGGAAAGGATCGCGGGTATCCGCCAGTGAGCGAGGGCACTCATGTATGCCTTGGTTTTCATGTTGACCTCCTGATATATCCATTGTATCACACGGAGTGTCCCAAAATTCGGACTGCCTCCGCCACGATCTCGGCTTTTACCTCCGGGGACAACACCCGCGCCACCTCATCGAATTGCGGCCCCCTCTTGTAAGCGGGCCATCCGATATAGTAGCTGTCGGTACGCTGCCCATACCGCAAGGTGCAGTGGCGCAGTTCCACGATTTCAGTACCATCCACTTCCAGTACAAGAGAAAATTTCGCAACACAGCTTGCTTTCCGCTGCGTACAGGCCGGGGAGAAATCAGTAATTCTGCATTGGATCATGCTGCCCCTCCTGTTTCTGGTGTTCCTGGTAGAACACCAACGCTTCTTCGATGTAGTCCAGCTTTTCCTCGTCTGTTTGCATCCCTTCAAAGTAAGCGTCGAACCGCTTCGGTTCCAGCTTCAGCTTGCCCGGACGGCTGCTCTTGGGCGATGTTCTTTTTTCCCGTACCGGGAACAGGCAGCGTTCGATGGCCTCCACATCATAGCGGGACAGGGCGACTACCTCTTTCGCTGCTTTCTCTGTGATGCCTGTCTGGTCGTGCTGCTCCAGTACGGCCAGCAGATTAAGCTGCGCCGTTGCCGACAGGGCGGCGAGGGCAGCACCGGCATATACGGAGATCTCTTTCTTGTCCACTTTGTCCAGTAGGGGCTTTTCCAGATTGTTCAACCGCATATACCGATACACCGTGCGCCTGCCCTCTGAACCAGCCTGTGCGACCGCATCCACCGCCCCGCTGCCTTCCAGGCGTAGCGCCCCGGCCAGCGCCTGGTAGCCCGCAGCCCGTTCACTGGGCAACAGTTCGGTGCGTTGGCCCATGTTAGTGGCGTAAAAAACGGTTCTGGCTTCTTCATCAGTCATGCCCATGTAGACCTGGCAAGGTACTGTTTCCATCCCGGCCCGGCGCGCGGCTTCTCTGCGACGATGCCCGGCAATGATTTGGAAGTCGCCGGGGATCTGCGGATGAACCCGCACAATGAGCGGCTGGAGGATGCCGGAGGCCCGCACATTTTCGGTCAGCTGCTCCAGTTCATCCTCATTCATGCTGAAAACCGATTGTTCCGGGTATTCATGCAGCTTGAGGAGAGGAATATCAAGCACCTGGAACTTGGCTGCCCATCCTGAAGCGCGGCCTTCGCGCCCCGCCAATGTATTGACTACAGCGGCAGCCTGTTCGCTGCGCTGCGTCCCGCCGCCGTTCAAACGGCCTTTGAAATCAAAACTTTTTGCCATTCCTTACTCCTCCATTGCCGTCAGTTCGTCCGCCAGCGCCGCGTATTCCCGGCCGATGTCACCCGTGGCGGGCTTTCCCATCATCGTCGAGTTGATGGCTTCCTGGCGGCGGGAGATTTCCGTCTGGAATACCGCGCCCGCGTACTGTTCCCGAAGGCTTTCCGTCACGGCCTCCGATACCGAAGTACGGTCCCGGAACGTAAAGAGCACCCCGGCGATCTCCAATCCCGGATTCAGCGTCATGCGCACATTGCGGATGACGCTTTCCAGCGCAGACAAGCCCTGTGTGGCGAAGAACTGCGTCTGCACCGGGATGATGACCTTATCGCTGGCTACCAGCACATTGGTCAGCAGCAGCCCCAGGCTGGGGTTGCAGTCGATCAGGATATAGTCATACGCCTGGCGCAGCGGTTCCAGCACACGGCGCAGCACCGTTTCCCGGCTCATGGCCGTGGCAAGGTAGATGTCCGCCTCGCTGAGCCGCAGGTCTGCCGGAAGAAAATCAAAACCGAATTTATCGGAGCGGCAGACCGCCGCGCCAAGGTCTGCGGGCTGGAACAGCGCCGCTGCCCTCATGACAGTGGCGACCGTTTCTTCGCCCGGCTCACAGGCTACATAGCTCGTGAGGTTAGCCTGGGGGTCAAAGTCGATGCAGAGCACTGTTTTGCCTTTGCGGGCCAGCGCGGTGCCGAGGTTAACAACGGTCGTGGTCTTGCCCACGCCGCCTTTCTGGTTTGCTACTGCGATAATCATAGTGGAAACTCCTTCCTGAATCTTTTTGTATTTTATATCTTTCATTCCTGTACTTCCGCATCGGCGGCGTTGCCCTGAATGAGCAGCGCGTTGCAGATCAGCGGCAGCCAGAAAGGCCCGCTTTGAGCCATCTCGTGAGGATTCACCTTGCAATCCCGCCAGGTAAACAGGCTGTATCCCACTTCAATCGCGGTATACTCGTTGTAAGTACCAAAGCGCTTTTTTACGCGCATGCGGATGGCCGCAAAGTTGATACCATCAAACGACACATACGGTTTAGCGATATCGAAGATATCTTCGTCAGCGGACAAAAGGTAGCAAGCAGCCAGATAGCTTCGGTCAGACCGCTGGCGCTCGTTCAATGCGCCAGCAAGTTCTTTGTACCGGCAGCCGTGATCAGGGTTCATCTTGATAGTGGTACGTTCGATCTTGTACATAGGGATAGTCATAGTTTTTTACCTCACTTTTCCTGTCTTATTGTGGAGTTGTGCCTATTAGGCACAACCGATTTATAATGTTGAAACGCTATATTTTTGCTTCTTATTTGCAAAGGAAATCAGCAAGCTGTAGCACGATCTCCTGCCACGTTTCCAGCGCCGCAGCCCGCATATTGGGATAGATCAGCGTTGCCAGCCCGATGATGGCCAGCCCGGCGATTGCAAGTAGCGCCGCGCACCGCACGACCACAAACGCGGCGTTGATCAGTACGCGGAGCATCTGCGCGGTCCGGGATTTTTTCTCGACAACCTTGACCTTTTCCGTAATACCATAGGCTTCCCTCAACTGTGCCTGCTGCTGCTCCTCTTTGATGGCTGCCATAAGCATGGGTTTCTTCTTTGCACCTGTTTTCATTTTCTCCTCCAAAACCACTTGTGCTTGTGCTCTTTTTTCTGTACTGTTTTATTTCCCTGTATCTGCCCGGTGATTTTTCCATACAGGTTATCGTTGCCGGAATACAGGAAGTAGTCCGGCGTCCAGTCTGCGAAGTAGGTGCGCTCACCATACTGCTCCATGGACGCCAACACATCAGGACGATCCCTTTGCGGTACAAAGGAAAAAATGTAGTGGATGGTGCCGTTGTCCACCCGCAGCACATCTGCTGCCAACTCTACTTCCGAGGGCTTGGCCCCGCAGACCGCGACGAGAATGTCGTTGCGTAGATAGTCGGCTGGCTCGGTCAGGTCCGAAAAGCATCCATAGTCCAGTATCAGGTAGTCGTACTGGCTCTTGCCGTCCAGGATACAGGTACGGTCGTTGTAGATGTCCGTACCCTCAACCCGGAAGTGATGCTCGTCAAAGAGCACCGCCTCGTCGCTGATCTGCGTGTAGCCGGTCAGCGCGCTGGCTGCCATCTCAATGACGGCTGCCTTATAGCCCAGTGCCTTGACGTACAGGCATATCTGCATGGCCTGGGTGGTCGCGCCGATCCGATGCCCGGCCCCGGCCACCGCGATGCAGGTGGCGCTGCGCTCGATTTTGGGTTTGGGCAGTACCAACTGGGCCTGGGCGGCTGTCCGTCCCACCTGGGAAGGCGGCGTCACTTCAATCGGGGCGGGCGGAGGGGGCGGCTCCTGTGGTTCCGGCACAGGCTCCGCCGCAGCGGCCACAGGCGCTTCCTGGGGTTCCGGCTCGGCCTCGGCCCGAATGATACCATCTGCGCAGAGCATCGTGTTGAGTACCCGCTTCAGTTCTGCAGCGGGGTCTTGTACGACGTGATCCTGCGGGACCAATTCGCAGATGTCCCGCAGGAAAGGGCTGTTTTCACCCAGGTTCGCGGCGACAACGATTGTTTTTTCGGAAATTCCGGGGATAGTCTTGCAGAGGCGATCCAACAGCGCCAGCGAAGCGTCAATATTGCCAATGATTCGGACATCATATACCAGATGCGTGATGTGCTCCGCGCCCTGCTCCAGCTGATGCAGGACAGTGGACACGCCGCTTCCGTGTATTTCCTCGATTTCAAATTCGTGTCGAAAGTTTAATTCCCGGACACTCTCAGCAGTTTCAGCCGGGCCAACGACGATTACCATGATAAACCTTCCTTTCTGTTTCTTTCTGTAATTAGTTCATTTTGTACCAGTTGCTCCAGCTTTTTGATTTCTGCCGCGAACTGGGGCAAATTCTCGTGGATGTAGGTCCGTTTGGTGAATTTGTAGCTTGCGTGACCGATCATCTTTATAAGGGCATCCTTGTCCACCTCGGCCCGGTCGGCCAGAGAAGCGTATGTGTGGCGGCAGGAATACGGCACCAGCCTGCGAGGGTTATCTGGCTGGGCGAACCCCAATTCCCTCATAAGAGGGTAAAAGCGTCGATTGCGCCAGTTGTCGATCCTTACGCGACAGCCTTGGGGGCTTGTGATCAAGTACATCCCTTTGCTGCTGTAGAAAAACCACGTTGCATAAGGGATGACCTGCGAGATTAAGGGGATAAGCCGATTCCTGCCAGCGCCGGTTTTGCTGCCAGCACTAAAGATGTAGCAATCCTCCAGGCTTATATCCTCTTTTTGTATCGAGAAAAATTCTTCGGGGCGAAGGCCGGTGAATACCAAAAGAAGCACTTCCCTTGCGGTACAAGAAAATTTTTCATTTTGATTCGCATAAAAAAAGAGCCGCGAGATTTCTTCGTCCGAAAAAATTTCACGGCTTTTGGATTCTATGCCATCAAGCACGAGATACGAGGAAGGTTTGACTACCTCCATGCGGTGTACTTCCGTAGCATAGTTACATAACTGCCCAATTAAGAGCAGCAGTTTGTTTTGCAGGGATCTACTTTTGCGGGTTAGCTTATCCATGGCGGCCTGGTAGTCATGCACAGTGATGTCCAGCATTTCCAGATGCTCTAACATTCGCAAGGTTTTCCAGGCATTTTCATAACCTTCTCTTGTCTTTTTGCCGATTTTTCTGTAATACAGTGCGCTCCAATCCGAATATACTTGCCCCAGCGTCAAACTGGAAGTGCTTTGGTTTGTGCCGCAGTGCGGGCAAAAGAGGTAAGTCCCAACATCTCGTGTACATTTTTTGCAGATACGCATTTTTTCGCTCTCCTTATAAAATTTAATATCGACATCCGGGTGTCGGTATTAAATTTTACAGGGCGTGCCGCTGTCATGCAAATGAGTGTTCTGACTACGAATCAGAAGGTCGGGGGTTCGAGTCCCTTCCGGCGCACCAAGGTTTCCCAGAAATGGGAAACCTTTTTTTATTGCTATAATCCGGAAGGCAGCCGGTTTGACCCGGAAGGGACTCGAACAGCTCGTCCGGCCGATTACGTCCCGGCCGGTTCCCACAGTCCGGTGGACTGTGGGAAAGAGCGCGGGCAGAGGGGGCCCTTCCGGCGCACCAAGGTTTCCCAGAAATGGGAAACCTTTTTTGTTGCTATAATCCGGAAGGCAGCCGGTTTGACCCGGAAGGGACTCGAACAGCTCGTCCGGCCGATTACGTCCCGGCCGGTTCCCACAGTCCGGTGGACTGTGGGAAAGAGCGCGGGTAGAGGGGCCCCTTCCGGCGCACCAAGGTTTCCCAGAAATGGGAAACCTTTTTTTGTTTTGATCGGGAGATTGCACCCGGCGGTTCGGTGTGCTACACTGAAACCAACATAAACCCCTGCCCCAAACGGATACAGGGAACACGCGCGGTATACCGTGCCTAAGGAGGGCTGACCGATGAAATTGTTTGCCTATGCGGACCGGTATCTGCAGCAGAGCAGCTGGAAGGACCTGGCGCTGGTCAAGTTCTGTCTGTGTGCTGTGGGGGTACTCCTGGGCCTGGCGGTGCCACGCAGCCGTCGGCGTCAGATTGGATTTGCGGCGGTGGTGGTGCTGGTGTCTACCTATGTGCCGTTGATGAGCAAGTTCCTGCATGTGGTGGTCCAGGCCCGGCGGGAGGAAGAACTGGCCCGGGCAGAAGAAAACCCGAAGAATGCGGAGTAAACGAGGTTGCTTTTTATTAAAATAGGAAAGCGGTATTGCACAGCGGAAAAGGCGCTGTGGGTGCCGCTTTTTTCTTGCCCGGCAAGCGGGAAAAACTGCAATTCAATATTGCATAATGCAAAATAATTATGAACATGTTAAAAAATTATTGAACTATTTGACAAAATCCCCTATACTGGAAACAGCGTGACGACGGCCAAGAGCGGCCGCCTTTTGGAACCAGCTGCCGGGGGAAACGGTCCTCCGGCCCCCAACGGAGGATCTTATTTATGCGAAGACTGTCCATTGAAACCCCGGACCGCGCCCAGCAGGTCGTACAGGACCTCTGCCGCGATATGGGGCACCGCGTGGCCGCTAACCCGCCGGGCCTTTGCCCGGTGGACCTGGCGCTGAATTTCCTGCGCCTGTGCCATGCCCAGACCTGCGGCAAGTGCGTGCCCTGCCGCATTGGTCTGTCCCAGCTGGAAACACTCATCGAGAGCGTGCTGGACCAGACCGCCCCCGAAGGCACCATCGACCTCATTGAGTCCACGGCGGCCGCCATTGCGGATTCCGCCGACTGCGCCATCGGCTACGAAGCCGCCGCTATGGTTCTGGAAGGGGTGCGGGGCTTCCGGGAAGATTACGAGCTCCACGCCAAAGAAGGCCGCTGCATCTGCTCCCTCAAACAGCCGGTGCCCTGCGTCACTGTCTGCCCGGCCCATGTGGACATTCCCGGATACATTGCCCTGGTGCGGGAAGGCCGTTTCCAGGATGCGGTGGACCTCATCCGCAAGGACAATCCTTTCCCGTACTCCTGCGCTTATGTGTGTGAGCACCCCTGCGAAAAACAGTGCCGCCGCCGTCTGGTGGACGACGCCATCAACATCTGCGGCATCAAACGGTATGCGGTGGACCACTGCGGGGACGAAAATCCCCCGGCCCCCGCTGAAGCCACCGGCAAGCACATTGCGGTGGTGGGCGGCGGCCCCAGCGGCCTGACGGCTGCCTATTATCTGCAGCTCATGGGCCACAGCGTCACCGTGTTTGAACAGCGGGACCGCCTGGGCGGCATGCTGCGTTATGGTATCCCTGATTACCGCCTGCCGCCGGACGTGCTGCAAAAAGACATTGACTATATCCTGAAAACCGGGGTGGAGGTGCGCACCGGCGTGTGCATCGGCACCGACATCCAGGTGGACCAGCTGCGGCAGGACTACGATGCCCTGTATGTGGCCATCGGCGCCCACGCGGACAAGAAACTGGGTCTGCCCGGGGAGGACAGCAAGAACGTTCTTTCGGCCGTGGAGTTCCTGCGCAACTGCGGCGAGGGCCATCCCCTGGACTTCACCGGCAAGCGCGTGGTGGTCATCGGCGGCGGCAACGTGAGTATGGATGCCACCCGCACGGCCATCCGCCTGGGAGCCGAGAGCGTGACCTGCGTCTACCGTCGCCGTCTGGACGATATGACCGCCCTGCCCGAAGAAATTGCCGATGCCCAGGCCGAAGGCTGCCAGATCCTGCCCCTGCAGGCGCCCCACCGCATTGAAGCCGACGAGGAAGGCAAGGTGGCCGCCCTGTGGACCAAGCCCCAGATCATCGGCGGATACGGCCGTGACGGCCGCCCGGGTCCCCGGGATGCCGCCGAGCGGGAGTTCCGCATTCCCTGCGATTATCTCATCATTGCTATCGGCCAGCGTATCGAATCGGATAATTTCGAAAAAGGCGGCATCGGCACCAGCCGGGGCGCCCTCAAGGCCGACCTGTCCGGCTATGTGCCCGGCACCCCCAACGTGTTTGCCGGCGGCGATGCCGTCACCGGGCCGGCCACCGTCATCCGGGCGGTGGCGGCAGGGAAGGTGAGTGCTGCCAACATCGACAGCTTCCTGGGCTATTCCCACACCGTCCGCTGCGATGTGGAAATTCCGCCCGCCCGCCTGTCCAACACGCCGCCCTGCGGCCGCATCCAGCTCAAAGCCCGCAATCCGCTGGAATCCAGGACGGACTTTGCCCTGGCCACCTGCGGTATGACCGAGGAGGAAGCCATGCAGGAGGCTGGACGCTGCCTGCGTTGCGACCACTTCGGCTACGGCATCTTCAAGGGAGGGAGGACGACCCAATGGTAAATGTGACTGTCAACGGCCGGGCCGTCGCCGTGCCCGAGCATACCACCATTCTGGAGGCCGCCAAGGCTGCCGGGGTGGATATTCCGCACCTGTGCTACCTCAAACACCTCAACGAGATCGGCGCCTGCCGGGTCTGCTGTGTGGAGATCGAAGGGGAACGCAACCTGGTGCCCAGCTGCAACAATCCGGTGTTCGAGGGCATGGTCATCCGCACCAACACTCCCCGGGTACGCCGCACCCGCAAGATCAACGTGGAACTGATCCTGTCCCAGCACGACTGCCACTGTGCCACCTGTCTGCGCAGCGGCAACTGCCATCTGCAGAGCATCGCCAACGATCTGGGCATCCTGGAAAACCCCTATCCCCGGGACCTGGTCACCGGTGCTCGTGCCCAGTGGCCCAAGGATTTCCCGCTGTACCGGGACACCAACAAGTGTATCAAGTGCATGCGCTGCATCCAGATCTGTGATAAGGTGCAGGGGGTCAACGTGTGGGACCTGTCCGGCACCGGCAGCCGCACCCGGGTGGATGTGAGCCACAACCGCCGCATCAAGGAATCCGACTGTGTGCTTTGCGGCCAGTGCATCACCCATTGTCCCACCGGTGCCCTGCGGGAGCGCAGCGACACCGAAAAGGCCTTTGCCGCCATTGCCGACCCCAATCTGGTCACGGTGGTGCAGATCGCCCCGGCGGTGCGCGCCGCCTGGGGGGAGAGCCTGGGCCTGCCGCCCGAAAAGGCTACCGTCAACCGGATGGCGGCGGTGCTGCGCGCCCTGGGCTTCGACTATGTGTTCGATACCTCCTTCTCCGCTGATTTAACCATCATGGAGGAGGGTACCGAATTCCTGCACCGTTTCCAGGCGGGGGACACCAAGGAACTGCCCATGTTCACCAGCTGCTGTCCCGGCTGGGTGCGGTATCTCAAGGGCCATTACCCGGATATGACCACCCGCCTTTCCACCGCCAAGAGCCCCCAGCAGATGTTCGGCGCCGTGGTGAAAAATTATCTGTCCAAAAAGATCGGGGTGGACCCGGAGCACATCTTCAGCGTGTCCATCATGCCCTGCGTGGCCAAAAAGGCCGAGTGTGCCCTGCCCACCATGCACACCGGGGCCGGGCGGGACGTGGACCTGGCCCTGACCACCCGGGAGCTGGTGCGGATGATCCGGGCCGAGCATCTGCACCCTGACCACATGGCCGAGGAAGCCTTCGACTCCCTGCTGGGACCTTACAGCGGGGCCGGTGTCATCTTCGGCGCCACCGGCGGCGTCATGGAAGCCGCCCTGCGCAGCGCCTACTATCTGGTCAATGGGCAGAACCCGCCGCCGGATGCCTTCACGGCTGTGCGGGGCGCTGCGGACGGCACACCGGGCTGGACCGAAGCGGAGTTCGATCTGGGCGGCAGTACCGTGAAAACTGCGGTGGTCAGCGGCTTGGGCAATACCCGGAAACTGCTGGAATCGGTGCGCGCCGGCCGCGTACACTATGATTTTGTGGAAGTCATGGCCTGCCCCGGCGGCTGTGCGGGCGGCGGGGGACAGCCCCAGAGCGCCGACGATGAGGAGCTGGCCCAGAGCCGCGGACAGGTGCTGTACAGCATTGATAAAGGCTGTGCGCTGCGCTTCTCCCACGAAAATCCGGCCATCCAGACCCTGTACCGGGACGCTTTGGGTGCTCCCGGTAGCGAAACGGCCGAAGCCTGGCTGCACACCGACCATCTGGGATGGAATATGCCGTCCCAGGGGACCGAAAGTGAATAAAAATACTTCCTGAAAGGGAAAGTCTTTAGGAAAAAATAAAACTTTTACAGCCCGGCGCTGTCAGGCGCCGGGCAAATTTTCACATTTGACGGGGCTTTTCCGGCCAGGGGGAAAGTTGACAACGTTACAATTTTGTGATATTTTATTGAAGATTCCTTTGCTCAAACGATGGCGTTTGATCAAACGCTGTCGTTCCTTTTTTTTGTGGTGGGGTGTCCGCCAAAGGCACACAACCGTGTTCCTGCACCCGGCACCATCCCGAAACGGGGAACAGGCGGGGAAAACGGGCGGCGGCCCGCAAAACACGCAGCCAGCGCGGGTCTTGCGAAGACCCCGTATTTAAGAGGAGAGTGAACGAACGTGACCAGATATGTCGTAAAACGTGTGTTGCTGGCGATCGTGACCGTGATCATCATCAGCCTGATCACCTTTTTCGCGATGAACGCGATCCCCGGTGGCCCCTTCAACAAGGAAAAGGCCCCCAGCCCGCAGGTCCAGGCCGTGCTGGAAGCACGCTACAACCTGGATAAGCCCGTCGGCGAGCAGTATATTCTGTATATGAATAACATCCTGCACGGCGACTGGGGCGTTTCCCTCAAGACCGGCCGTGACATCGGCTCTACCCTGGGTTCCCGCTTTGCTGTGTCCGCACAGCTGGGTCTGGAAGCAGCGGCAGTGGCCATTGTGTTCGGCCTGGTCCTGGGCAGCATTGCGGCTCTGAACCGCAACAAGCTGCCGGACCGACTGATCATCTTCTTCACCACGCTGTTCACCGGTGTGCCCAGCTTCGTTCTGGCTACGTTGCTGCTGCTGGTCTTCTGCGTGGAGCTGAATGTGCTCCCGGTCTGGAGCGCCGAAAATCCGAACTACATCCTGCCCGTGATCTCGCTGTCCCTGTACCCGATGGCGTACATCACCCGCTTGACCAAGACCAGCATGCTGGATGCGCTGGGCCAGGACTATGTGCGTACTGCCCGGGCCAAAGGCGTTCCCCAGGTCAAGGTCATCTTCAAGCATGCCCTGCGCAATGCTCTGATTCCGGTCATCACCTATGTGGGCCCCATGATCGCCTACATCATCACCGGTTCCATGGTCGTTGAAAGCATCTTCACCATCGGCGGCCTGGGCACCCAGTTCGTCAACAGCATCACCAACAGCGACTACCCCCTGATCATGGCCACCACCCTGTTCCTGGGCACGCTGATGGTTGCTGCCAACCTGATCACCGACCTGGTGTACAAGCTGGTCGACCCGCGCATCGAACTGGAGTAAGAAGGAGGAAAGAAAATGACCTACGCAGAAAACGGTATGCCCGAAAAGAACCCTCTTTCGGCTCAGATCGATCTGTCCAAGTTCAGCACTGCTGATTTTGAACCCGCCACCGCCGACGAAAAGGCACAGCAGGAGGTCATGGGCGAAAGCGTGACCTTCTTCAAGGACGGCTGCCGCCGCCTGATGAAAAACAAGCTGGCCGTGGGCAGCATTATCGTGCTGGTCCTGCTGCTGATCGGCATTATCGTGATCCCGCTCTTTGTCCCGTACAGCTACCAGGACATCGTGTCCGTGGGCGGCCGCCGCGACAAAACTGCCACCAACCTGGCTCCCTTTGAATGGTCCGAGCGTGAGCAGCAGTATATGGAAGAAACCGGCGAACAGCTGTTCCCCCACATCATGGGCACCGACAGCCTGGGCCGTGACTATTTCATCCGTGTTATCTATGGCACCCGCGTTTCCCTGGCCGTCGGCCTGGTGGCGTCCATCATGGTGCTGATCATCGGTCTGATCTACGGCTCCATCGCGGGCTGGTGCGGCGGCACGGTGGATATCATCATGATGCGTATCGTGGATATTATTTACAGTCTGCCGGATACACTGATGATCATTCTGCTCTCCGTTGTTTTGAACGAAACCCTGAAACCGGTCATCGAAAAGGTTCCCATGCTGCAGTCCCTGGGCACCAACATGATCGCCTTGTTCCTGGTCTTCGGTCTGCTGTACTGGGTCGGCATGGCCCGTCTGGTCCGTGGTCAGATTCTGACCATCAAGCAGAACGAGTACGTTCTGGCGGCCCGCACCATCGGTACTTCCAGCGGCCGCATCCTGCGCAAGCACATTCTGCCCAACTGCCTGTCCGTCATCATCATCTCGGTGGCGCTGCAGATTCCCTCCGCTATCTTCACCGAAAGCTACCTGTCCTTCCTGGGCATCGGCGTCAAGGTTCCCATGCCTTCGCTGGGTTCTCTGGCCAATGAAGCCCGTGCGGGCATCAACAGCTATCCGCTGAAGCTGGTCTTCCCGTCGCTGATCATCTGCCTGATCGTTCTGGCCTTCAACCTGCTGGGCGACGGCCTGCGCGACGCGTTCGACCCCAAACTGAAGCGCTGAGGAGGGGCAAAGTATGAGTGAAGTAAAGAACAACCAGAACTGGAAATACGTTCTGGAAGTCAAGGACCTGCATACCACCTTCTCCACCGATAAGGGTGCCGAAGTGCATGCAGTCAACGGTGTTTCTTTCGCCCTGGAGCCCGGCAAGATTCTGGGTATCGTGGGTGAATCCGGTTCCGGCAAGTCCGTGACCGCCTATTCCATCATGGACATCCTGTCCGAGAACGGCGGCATCACCGGCGGCCAGATCCTGTACAAGGGTGAGGACATCACCAAGTGGGACGAGAAGAAGATGCAGACTTTCCGCGGCAAATGCTGCTCCATCATCTTCCAGGACCCCATGACCAGCCTGAACCCCGTGTTCACCATCGGCAACCAGCTGATGGAAGCCATCCTGCTGCACACCAACCGCAACAAGGCGCAGGCCAAGGAGCGCGCCATCGAAATGCTGGAACTGGTGGGCATCAACGAGCCGGAAAAGCGTATCAAGCAGTATCCCTACGAGCTGTCCGGCGGTATGCGTCAGCGCGTCATGATCGCCATGGCCCTGGCCTGCGAACCTGATATCCTGATTGCCGACGAGCCTACTACCGCTCTGGACGTGACCATCCAGGCGCAGATTCTGGAACTGATGCAGGACCTGCAGAAGAAGCTGGGCATGGCCATCATCATTGTTACCCATGACCTGGGCGTCATCGCTTCCATGTGCGATGAGATCATCGTCATGTACGGCGGCCGTGTCTGCGAACGCGGCACCGCTGACGACATTTTCTATGCTCCGGCCCATGAATACACCAAGGGTCTGCTGCGCTCGATCCCGTCCGGCTCCAACATGAAGGAGCGTCTGGTTCCCATCGGCGGCACCCCCATCAACATGCTGGATCTGCCGGCCGGCTGCGCATTCTGCCCCCGGTGCGATTCCGCCATGAAGATCTGCCTGCGCGAACAGCCCCCGGAACTCCAGGTGGGCGAACACCATATGGCTTCGTGCTGGCTCAACGTGAAGAATGCAAAGGAGGGGAAGTAAGATGGCAAACAGCGAATACCTTTTGCAGGTCGAGCATTTGAAGGAATATTTCCCCGTGCGTGCCGGCATGGGCAAGACCATCCACCTCAAAGCTGTGGATGATGTTTCCTTCGCCATCCGCCCAGGCGAAACCCTGGGCCTGGTCGGTGAGTCCGGCTGCGGCAAGACCACCATCGGCCGCACCCTGCTCCAGCTGTACAAGCCCACCGGCGGCCGTATCCTGTTCGACGGCAAGGTCATCTATGACAGCGGTGAACAGTACGACGAGAACGGCCAGCTCAAGGTGGATGCCAAGGGCAAGCCGATCCTGGGCAAGAAAGTCCATGTGGACATGATGCCTTACCGCAAGGAGATGCAGATGGTCTTCCAGGACCCGTACTCCTCGCTGAACCCGCGTATGACCGTCGAGGACATCATCGGTGAGCCTCTGGACGTGCATAAGCTGTGCAAAAACAAGAAGGAACGCCACGAGCGTGTCATGGAACTGATGGAGCTGGTCGGCCTGAACGCCGAACACGCCATGCGGTATCCCCACGAGTTCTCCGGCGGTCAGCGTCAGCGTATCGGCATTGCCCGTGCCCTGGCGGTCAACCCCAAGTTCATCGTCTGCGATGAGCCCGTTTCTGCTCTGGACGTTTCCATTCAGGCCCAGGTCGTCAACATGTTTGAAGACCTGCAGGCAAAACTCGGTGTTGCCTATCTGTTCATCGCCCACGACCTGCTGGTCGTCCATCACATCAGCGACCGTATCGCCGTTATGTACCTGGGCAAGATGATGGAGATGGCGGATGCCGACGAACTGAACGACAATCCCATTCATCCCTACACCCAGAGCCTGCTGTCCGCCGTGCCGGTGCCCGATCCGCGTACCGCCCGTGCGTCCAAGCGTATCGTGCTGGAAGGGGACGTGCCCAGCCCGCTGCATATGCCCAGCGGCTGCCCCTTCCGTACCCGCTGCCGTTACGCCACCGAGCAGTGTGCCAAGGCCATGCCTCCGTTCACTGACCGCGGCAACGGCCACTATGTCGCCTGCTGGAACAAGTAAGGCCCACAGCCCGATAAAAGGGAAAATCTGCCGGCCTTTCGCCCAATGACCGGAACTTTGCTCGACAGAACGCACAAAGACAAGGCGCTTTTATTGTGCGAAATTTGGCACCTTGCCCAAAAATAGTAACTGAAAAGCAACAGATTTGGTATCGGCATTGCAAATGTCGGAACCGGAATTTATAATGGGCGTTATATCAGGAGGAGTCCCATACGGGGTGGAACGTCCACTTTGTATGGGGTTTCTGATAGAATCTCTAGGAGGAAAGAACAATGAAAAAGCTCATGGCATCTGCACTCGCTGCCGCCATGGTCGTCAGCCTGGCTGGCTGCGGAGGTTCCAAGTCCGCAACCACCGGCGAGACCTCCGCGTCCGCGACTTCGGAAACCGCGTCCTCGACTTCCGTGCTCAACACGGACACCAGCACGCTGTACATCAACCTGGCGTCTGAGCCCGACCGTCTGGACCCGGCTCTGAACTCCACCGTTGACGGCGCCGTTCTGGCTGTCAACAGCTTCGTCGGTCTGATGACCTACGACGAAAACGGCCAGCTGGCCCCGGGCGTGGCGGAAAGCTACGATGTTTCCGAGGACGGCATGACCTACACCTTCCACCTGCGTCAGAGCAAGTGGAGCGACGGCACCGACCTGACCGCTAAGGACTTTGTCTACAGCTGGAACCGTGCTGCCAACCCGATGACCGCTTCCGACTACAGCTACCTGTTCGACGGCCTGATCGCCAAGAACGAGGCTGCTGAGGAAATGGTTGCCAACCCCGAGTATGACGCTGCTGCCGCTGAGGCCGCTGCTGCTGCCGGCACCGACTACTCCACTCCGGAAGAAGTTTACAGCGATGCTGCTCTGGCCCTGCAGGAAGCCAACGACATCCTGGTGGGTGTTGAGGCTACCGATGACTACACCCTGACCGTCACCCTGGTCAGCCCCTGCCCGTACTTCCTGAGCCTGTGCGCTTTCCCGACCTTCTTCCCGGTTCCGCAGGCTTCTGTTGAAGCTGCTAACACCGACGGCACCAACCCCGGCGCCTGGGCTCTGGAAGTCGGCTTCGTTTCCAATGGTCCCTACACCTGCACCGCTTGGAACCATGACGAGAGCATGACCTACACCAAGAACCCCAACTACTACGATGCTGACAGCGTTTCCATCGAAACCCTGCAGTTCATGCTGAGCGCTGACGATACCGCTATCTACAACGCTTACATGGCCGGCAACCTGGACTTCAGCGATACCATTCCTACCGAGGAAGTTCCCAACCACATCAATGTTGACCCCGAGTTCCATGTTGCTGATAACATCGGCACCTACTACGTTGGTTTCAACGTGAACTCCACCCTGTTCGAGGGCAAGACCCCGGAGCAGGCCAACGCTATGCGTGAAGCCATCACCCTGCTGATCGACCGCCAGTACATCGTCGACACCATCGCCCAGACCGGTCAGGAAGTGGCCAACACCTTCATCCCCACTGGCATGAGCGACTCCAACGGCGGTGAGTTCCGTCAGAACACCGACAGCTACACCTACCCGGATGAAGCTGCCGTCGGTTACTTCGATCCCTCTGAAGAAGCTTACGACTCCAACGTCGAAAAGGCCATCTCCCTGCTGGAGAGCGCCGGCTATCAGTTCGACGACAACGGCATGCTGAGCGCTGAAACCCCGCTGTCCTTCACCTACCTGGTCAACGAAGGCGCCGGCAACGAAGACATCGGCGCTGCTATCCAGCAGGATATGGCTGCCATCGGCATCACCGTTGACATCGAAACTCAGTCCTGGAACGTCTTCCTGAACGAACGTAAGGCCGGCAACTACGACGTCTGCCGTCAGGGCTGGCTGGCCGACTTCGATGACCCCATCAACATGCTCGAGATGTGGACCACCGAATCCGGCAACAACGACGCTCAGTTTGGCCGTACCGATGCTTCCGGCGTCATTCCTTCCTATGCTCCGCAGAACTGGGATGAGTACAACAGCCTGATCGCCAGCATCAAGTCTGAAACCGATCTGACCAAGCGTGTTGCTCTGATGCACCAGGCTGAAGACATGCTCATGGAAACCTGGGCTGTCGTGCCTCTGTATTACTACAACGACCCCTATATGCAGAAGTCCAATGTTGAGGGTGTTTACACCAACTCCTTCGGCTACAAGTACTTCCATCATGCCACCAAGACCGCTGCCTGATCTGATTCTCGCATCGGCTTGAACAGCAAATAAGGACCGCCCCCGTGCCTGGCACGGGGGCGGTTTTTGTCTGCAAAAAAGTTTGCAAAAAAATTCTGCCGGTTTCCGGCAGAATAAGGGCAGGTACTTTACAGCTTGCCGTCTTCCAGCATCTGCCGCACTTCCAGCAGGTCGTGGCAGCAGTAGGTGTAAAGCTGTTTGATTTCCTCATCCGGCTGGGCCAGATCAGGCACCATCACGGTCACAGCGCCCGCCGCATGGCCGGCGCGCACACCGTTGAAGCTGTCCTCCAGCACCAGGCAGTCGGTGGCGGGCAGACCCAGCTGGGCAGCGGCTTTCAGGAAAATATCCGGGGCCGGTTTGGAATGTTCCACGTCTGCACCGCACACAACACCCTGAAAATACCCGTCCACACCGGTGTTCTTCAGATTGTTTTCAATCATGCTGCGGGGGCTGGAGCTGGCCACGATGCAGGGGATATGGTGCTCTTTCAGCCAGTCCAGCAGTTCCCGAAGCCCCGGCTTGCAGGGGACCGGATGGCGGAACCGTTCCTCGGCCAGTTCGTACACCTCTTTCAGCATCACTTCGGGTTCAATCTGCGGGTAATACTCCGCCAGATGCCGCCGCAGGTTCTCCCCGGCCAGACCACGGCCGCTGGCCATGAATTCCGGCGTGGGCATGGGCAGCCCCAGCCGCTTGCAGCAGGGCTCCCAGAAAGTATCCCACAGACGTTCGGTGTCGAACATCAGGCCGTCCATGTCAAATATAACGCCCTTGACCATTTATATCTTTCTCCTTCTCATATACCGGTAATCGCGCCCTTATTGTACCGCAAAAACCGATACCTTGCAACAAAAGTTCTGTTTTGGGGCTTGTATTCACCACTTTACAGCGCTATAATAAGGGGCATAGCTATACGGACTGCCCATCGCGGTGTGGCGCGGGACGACCGCATATGCTGTTTGTGCGAATATTTTGTGCGATAGTAAGGAGAGAAGGAAAATGTTGGACATCAAGGTCACTCGCACCCAGACACCCAAACAAAAACCTCAGGACGAGAGCAAGCTCGGGTTCGGCAAGATTTTTACCGACCATATGTTCCTGATGGACTACACCGCCGGCGAAGGCTGGCATGACCCCCGTATTGTGCCCTACGGGAGCCTGCCCATGGACCCCGCCACCACGGTTTTCCATTATGCACAGGAAATTTTTGAAGGCATGAAGGCCTACCGCACTGCGGATAACACCATCCAGCTGTTCCGTCCCGATTGCAACGCCAAGCGCTTCCAGGATTCGGCCGACCGTCTGTGCATGCCGCCGATTCCGGTGGAGGACTTCATCCAGGCTGTGGAAGCCCTCGTGGACATTGACCGCGATTGGGTCCCCCATGCCGACGGCGCTTCGCTGTATATCCGTCCTTTCGCCTTTGCCACCGATGTGGGCCTGGGCGTGCATGCATCCCGTCATTATCTCTTCGTCATCATCTGCTCGCCTTCCGGTGCCTACTACGCCGAGGGCCTGGATCCGGTCCGCATCTATGTGGAAGATGAATACATCCGTGCGGCCCCGGGCCTGACCGGCTTCACCAAGTGCGGCGGCAACTACGCGGCATCCATCAAGGCCGGCGAACTGGCCGAGGAAAAGGGCTTCAGCCAGGTTCTGTGGCTGGACGGTGTGGAAAAGAAGTACGTCGAGGAAGTCGGTTCCATGAACATCATGTTCAAGATCGACGGCAAGATCTACACCGCCGCCTGCACCGGCACCGTCCTGCCCGGCGTTACCCGCCGTTCCATCATCGAACTGCTGAAGGATTGGGGCTATGAGGTCGTTGAAGGCAAACTGGCCATCGCCGATGTCATGAAGACCGCCGATGAAGGCAAGCTGGAAGAAGTCTTCGGCACCGGTACCGCCGCTGTCGTCAGCCCCGTCAAGGAACTGGATTGGGAAGGCAAGGCTGCCATGATCGGCGGCGGCAAGATCGGCCCCCTGACCCAGAAACTGTACGATACCCTCACCGGCATCCAGTGGGGCAAGCTGCCCGATACCAAGGGCTGGACCGTGAAAGTGGAGCCCAAGTACTGATCATCAGGCGGCTTTCGCAAAACTTTTACATTTGAAAACAACTTGAAAAAAGCGCGCAGCTGTGAGTAAAAACACGGCTGCGCGCTTTTCTGCGTCGACGCAGGGACCGGCCTTTGCCATTTCTTTGCCGGTTTCGCATGAACCGGCGTGCTATAATAGGAGCCATATCCAAAACCGGGCAAGGAAAGGAGTGTGTGCCTGTGCATCATATTCTGGAACTGCTGGACCGCACGGCCACCTTGTGGCCAAAGTCGTCCAGCTACTGCGATGAAACTGCGGCCTTTACCTGGAGCGGGACCCGCTGCGCGGTGAACGCTGTGGGCACGGCGCTGGACAAGCTGCCCGGGGGCGTATTGCATCGTCCGGTAGCGGTGTATATGGAACGGGGTGCCGCTGCCGTTCACGCCATGCTGGGGGTACTGGCTGCCGGTGGTTTTTATACCGTACTGGATACCGCCCAGCCGCCGGAGCGGGTCCGGGCCATTCTGACCCAGCTGGAACCAGCCGCGATCCTCACCGATGCCGCCCACGCGGACGCTGCCCGAGAGCTGGCCGGGCCGGCTCCCGTACTGGAATACGAATCCGCGGCATCCACCAAGCCCGACACGGCCCGCCTGACCGCTTTGCGGCAGGCAGTGGTGGATACAGACCTTGCCTATGTGCTGTTTACCTCCGGCTCCACCGGCTTGCCCAAGGGCGTGGCCATTACCCATCGGAATGTGCTGGCATACAGCGAATGGGTGGTTTCCACGTTTGGCTTCTCGCCGGAAACCGTGCTGGGTAACCAGACGCCTTTCTACTTTTCCATGTCGGTGACCGATCTGTATGGGGCACTGCGCGGCGGGGCCTGCGTGCAGGTACTGCCCCGGCGGCTGTTCAGCTTTCCGGTGCAGCTGCTGGAATACCTGTGTGCCCGCAAGGTCAATACCCTGTACTGGGTGCCCTCGGCCCTGGGCATTGTGGCCAACTGGAAAGCGCTGGACTATACCGCCGCGCCGCCGTTGCATACCATCCTTTTTGCGGGGGAGGTCATGCCCACGGCCAAGCTGAATTACTGGCGGACCCATTACCCCAATGCCCGGTTTGCCAATCTGTACGGCCCCACCGAAACCACCGACATCTGCGCGTATTATGAGCTGGACCGGGAATTCCGGGACGACGAAAGCCTGCCTATCGGTCATGCCTGCTCCAACTGCGGACTGCTGGTCCTGTGCGGCGACCGCCCTGCCGCCCCGGATGAGGCCGGAGAACTGTGCGTGCGCGGCAGCTTTGTGGCGGCGGGGTACTACCGTCAGCCGGAAAAGACCGCCGAGCGCTTTGTGCGCAATCCCACGCAGACCGCTTATCCCGAACGCATCTACCGCACCGGGGACCTGGTGCGGTATAACGAAAGGGGAGAGCTGGTCTACTGCGGGCGGCTGGACAACCAGATCAAACATATGGGGTACCGCATCGAACCCGGCGAGATCGAAACAGCGGCGTTCGGACAGGAGAAGCTGGACGAATGCGCCTGCCTGTACGATGCCGCCCGGGACCGCCTGGTGCTGTTTTTCCAGGGGAAAAAGAATGTGAGCGAAGAACTCCGCGCCCGGCTGGCCGGACGGCTGCCCGCTTACATGCAGCCTGCCGAATACCGGCGTCTGCGCCAGATGCCCCACAATGCCAACGGCAAGGTGGACCGCAAGGCCCTGGCCGCCATGCTTTGAAACAAAAGGAGAATACCTATGCATACCATTGAAGAAATCATTGCACTGATCGAGGAGGTCAAACCCGGCCTGCATCCCGCGCCGGAGGAGGAACTGGTCAAGAGCGGCAAACTGGATTCGGTGGACATTATGTCCCTGGTTATGGCGCTGACCGGTGAATTCGACATCGAGATCACCCCGCTGGACCTCAAGGAGGAAAACTTCCGCACACCGCAGGCCATTCTGGCCCTGGTGCAGCGGCTGGAAGAAGAGTAAGGGGCAGGTGTATGTCTTACAATTCTTTTATCTATCTGTTTGTGTTTCTGGGGGCAGCCTGGCTGTTGTGGGCGCTGGCTCCTCAAAAATGGCGCCCCGGCGTGCTGCTGGGGGCCAGTCTGGTGTTCTATTTCGCCAGCACTAAACGATACATCGTGTATATTCTGCTGGCGTCGGCCATTGCCTGGGGCGTCGGGCTCTTGCTGGGGCGCCTGGATGATTTGCAGACCGAAACCCGCCCGGCCTTGCCGCCAGACCGGCGCAAGCCGTTCAAAAAGCAGGTGGCAGCCCTCAAAAAGATGACGGTCACCGGCGGTGTGGTGGCCATGGCGGGGATTCTTCTCTTTGTAAAATACCTGCCGTTCGGTGCCCGGGTGCTGTCCCAGCTCATGGAATCCCTGCCCGGGTCCCCGGTGCTGACCGTGCCTTCCCTGGTGCAGCCCATGGGCCTGAGCTTCTTCACCCTCATGGCCATCAGCTATATGGTGGATGTGTACCGGGGCAGTTGCAAGGCGGCCGGCCGGTATTGGCAGGTGCTGCTGTTCCTGAGCTTCTGGCCCCATGTGGTGGAGGGGCCTTTCGACCGCTACGGTGCGCTGTCGCCTTCGCTGCTGGACCCTCCGCCGCCCTCTTATCGGAACCTGACGTTCGGCATCCAGCGTATTGTCTGGGGCCTGTTCAAAAAAATGGTCATCGCCGACCGCGCCAACATGTATGTGAAGGCCGTGTTCGATGACTGGACCAAGTACAGCGGGGCTGCCACGGCGCTGGGGGTGCTTCTGTATACTTTGCAGCTGTACGCCGAATTTTCCGGCTGCATGGATATTGTCTGCGGTTCGGCGGAGCTGTTCGGCATCCACCCGGCAGAAAACTTCCGCCAGCCGTTCTTCTCGGCCAGCGTGGGCGAATTCTGGCGTCGCTGGCATATCACGCTGGGGGCCTGGCTGCGGGAATATGTGTTCCAGCCCCTCATTCTCAGCAAACCCATGCAGAAATTTGCCCGCTTCTGCCGGGAGAAGGTCAGCCCCGCTGCGGCCCGTCAGTGGCCGGTGTGGGCGGGCCTGGGCATTACCTGGGCCCTGATCGGTCTGTGGCACGGGGCCGGGTGGCTGTATCTGCTGTACGGACTTTATTACTTTGCCCTGCAGTGGCTGGGGGAGCTGGTGGAACCGGCCCTTTTGCACCTGATGCCCAACCTGCCCGCCTGGCGCAAGACCCGGCCGTACCGGCTGTGGCAGGTGCTGCGTACCTTTGTGCTGGTCAACTTCGGTATGCTGCTCTTCCGCTCCAACGGTGTGTGGGCAGCTCTGGCTATGCTCCGTTCGCTTTTCGTGCCGTATCAGGGCTCCCTGCTCATCAAGCTGGACGCCCGGGATATGGCGGTGCTGGCCATCGGCGCCGTGGTGCTGTTTGCGGTGGACTGGCTGCATCACCGCGGCCATCAGCTGCGCGCCGAACTGGCGGTCCGGCCGCTGGCGCTGCGCTGGGGCGTGTATATCGGCGCGGTGCTGTCCGTGATGATCTTTGGCGCCTACGGCGATCACTATGACCCCGCCGCCTTTATTTACGCGCAATTCTAAGGGAGTATTATGAGATCCTGCATCAAACACATTCTCCATGTGGCCGCTTTTCTGCTGGTGCTGGCCATGGCGGTGTTTCTGGCGGGGCATTACCTGATGCCCCACTCCAACCGCTATCTGTCCGGCTACACGGCGGGCGGCATCCTGGGCGAAGATTTCGATACCATTGATGTGCTGGTCATGGGGGATTCCAACGCTGCCCAGGGCATTTCCCCCATGCAGTGGTACTGCGACAGCGGTGTGACCGGGTATACTTATGCCTCCGGCTGGCTGTCTGTGTACAATATTTATTATCGGCTCCGTTCCATTTATGAGGAACAGTCCCCCAAAGTGGTGGTGTTGTGTACCGATGTGGTGTACAGCCGCATGGGCAATGAAACAGAGCTTCAGGCCGCCATCGGGGACATTACCGATGAGCTCATCCCGTTGGTGCGCTTCCATGATAACTGGAAGGACCTGACCCCGGATAACCTGTTTGAGGAACACGATTACAGCTGGCGGGACACCAATAAAGGATTTACGCCCATTACCACGGTGGGGGCCAGCATGCGCGGGGATTACATGTATGACGACGGTTCCCGGGAGCCGATCCCGTTCCTGGTACGGCTGTACATGAAGCGCATTGTGGCTCTGTGCGAAGAGCACGACAGCGAACTGCTGCTCATCACGGTGCCGGCCTCCTCCAGCTGGAATCTGGCCCGGCACAACGGCATCCAGGATTTTGCCGACGAGTACGGTCTGACCTATCTGGATTACAACATGGCCGACCTGAACCCCGGCATTGACTGGCATACCGACACCCCGGACGGCGGTTCCCACCTGAATGTGCTGGGCGCCCGGAAACTGACCGACGTTTTGGGGCAGTACCTGACCGGAACCTATGCCCTGGAGGACCATCGCGGTCAGCCTGGATTTGAAAGTTGGGACAAGGACGCCGAAACCTATACCCAGACCATGACCGAGGCAACCGCCCAAAATCAGGCGGAAGCCGACTATCAGCTGGCCCAGCTTGAGCAAACCGCCTGATGGGAGGGCCTTTGTGTACAAAGATGTTGTACACAGTGCCTCTTGCGCGGCAGGGATGGATGCTGTATAATACAAAAAGAAAAGCAAAGGCGCTTTGAGCTATGGCCCAAAGTGCCTTTGCTTTTTTCAATATCAACGGAATAAGAGGAAAACCAGAGCGCCCCGGGTCCCGTGGAACTCAGAGGGGTGGGTTTTGCCAGGCGGGATTGTGCAAACAGGACGCTCTGTTTTTCTCCTTCTTCTCAGGCGGAGCGAACGCTGAACGCTCCGCCTGCTTTTTTGTGATTCAGACCATCACATCGCCCACCAGCATGCGCCCGGCGGTGTCGATGGCATATACGGTATATTTTGTGGGCGGTTCATCGGGCGCGGTGCGGGTGCCCAGGTAGATGCCGCCGTTGACCGGATGGGTAAAATGCAGGGTCCGATGCGCCGTAGTGGCGTGGGGACGCTCGTCCGGAATGGACCAGGCCAGCACACCGCCGGCGACGGGACGGGCGGGGGCGTCATCCGGTGCAGCGGGCCGGGCGTCGGACGTCGGTTCGGCCGCGGCGGATGTGCCCGTTTTGGATTCTTCCGGGGGTGTGGCAGCGGCCGGAGCGGGAACATCCCCGCAGAAATCATCGGGCAGGGGATGAGGCGTTCCACCCAGATACATCTGGTACAATCCTTCCGGGCTGTCCTTGTCGTGACGCAGCCATACGGAGGAGCGCTCGGGGCGGCCTTCCGGCAGTTCTTTCTGCCGCTGCCGCATGCACAAAGCCAGATTGTTCCAGGCCACCAGAAATTCATCCAGCGGCATCTGGGTTTCGGCGTCGAAATTGCTCATGCCGGCCCACGGGTCGATAAGCAGGACCCGCGGGGTCCCGTCCATATTGGTGAACCCGCGCAGCGCCGCGTACCGCACCGGCGGCATACCCGCATCCACCTCCACAGCCCGGCGGTTCAGCGCCACAATGACGCCGTACCCGGCCCGGACTTCGGCACGCAGCAGGGCCAGATCAGCCCAGCAGGCCCAGGCAGGAAAACCCCAGCAGCCCGCAGCGGCCGCCGCAAAGCTCAGGTTGCGCTGGTCCTGGCCGGGCTGGAAATCCCGCATGGCCAGGGCAAATTCTTCCGGCAGAATATCGGCGCCCCAGCGATTGGTCAGGCTGGTCAGACAGATGGCCAGGTCCATCACGTCGCGCAAGGCCGGGCAGCGAGGGGCCACGGTGTACGGCATCAGATTCAGCTTGGCATTGACCGGGCGTCCGCCGGAAGGAATCACGTCCACTGCCCGTACGCTCACCCCCAGCAGGCTGACGGTGGGGGTCTTTTTTTCGTCCTTGGTGTACAGATAAATCCGCAGCTGGACCTGCATGCCCATCTTGGAATCCAGGTTCAGATGGTCGGAGGAGAGCACCAGCGGCCCGCGGGTGGCGGGGCGGGCGCCTTCCCGGTCCAGATACGGGCTCCAGCGGCCGAAACTGGACCAAGCCGTCCAGTTGCCGTCCACCAGGACCCGGGCCTGGGCCTCCACGGCGGTGTCCGGCGGGGTGCCGGCGTTCCAGCTCACCCGCACGGCGTCAAAGGCAGGCAGGGTGATGGCCGGGCTGGTATAACAGCCGTAGGGCACATGGCCGCCCTGCACGATGTCCAGCATGATGCGCCCGCCGGAAACGGTCACGTTGTCCAGCTCCCCGCGCATGAACATTTCAGTGTCCTGCAATAAGAAGGTATTTTTGCTATCCATCAAAGACTCACCGCCTTACGTTTCGTCCTGAGAATCCCGCTGTGCCATGATCTCCTGCAATTCCGCGTCCCGCCGTTCACCGATGGTCTTTTCCAGGGCAAAAACGCGGTCCAGGGCCGGGTACAGAATCTGCAGCGCGATGGTCGCCGGCAGCCAGAAACCGGTCACCAGCAGCACCGGGATGGTATAAGGCATGTACAGCAACACCAGGACCCAGTACACACACTGTACCAGGGTGGCGGCCAGCGTCCGGGGGAAAAATCCCAGGAAAAAGCGGGCGCTGTTGCTGTACAGTTTGCCTCCGGGCAGGCTGACCAGGACCAGCTGGGCAAACACATAGGTGAAAAAGCCCACCAGAACGGCGCCGCCGATGACCATGCACACCCACACCGAGGTGGGAACATCGTTCATGTCAGGCAGGGCGGTCAGCACCCAGCTCCAGAGTCCCAGCAATGCACCGGCCAGAGCGCCCGGCGCCAGGGCTTCCCGCCAGTTCTGCTTCCAGGCATTGCGGTAGGTGTGCCACCAGTAGCCGGGTTCGTCCCGCAGTGCGCGCAGCACGGTATCAAACATGCCGCACAGAAACGGCGCGGCAATCAGACCGCCCACAGCGCCGCCGACCACGCTGATCCACACGGCACCGGCAAAGATGCCGAAAAATACGGCCAGGTAAGCCGGAACAAAGCCCAGGCAGCACAGGATGCTGGCCTTATAGAACGGCCACAGGTCGCGCCCCATCAGCTCAAAGAAGCGGGCCACGCCCACCTTGCGGGGCGTGCCGTTCCCGGCTGTGTTTTCGTCGGGAACGGCGGCGGTCTGCGGTACATTTTCGTTATCAGTCATGGTATATCCTCCATCTATGGATATAATAATACATTTTCATGATACCCTTTTTTGTCGGTGCGTGCAAGGCGCGGGCCGAAAATGGTCAAAATATTTTTACAAATTGCACACGGTTTTGTGCTACAATCAATACATTACAGCTTTTAGGAAAGGGGAACCCGCCCATGGCTTGGGTCACAAAAGACAGCCAGGAAACCTACGAAAACACCGAACCCGAACGCACTTATACAAAGACTGAAAAGGCCGGCAACTGGTGGCACTACCACAAATGGCAGGTGGTGGTGGTCATTGTTGTGCTGGGAATTCTGGGAGCTATTGTCAAGGATACGTTCTTCCGGGCAAAACCCGATTACCAGGTCGCCTATGTGGGAGAACAGGAACTGCCTGTGGATACCGCCGATGCCCTGACCGCTGCGCTGGAAACCTTCTGCGACGACCGCAACGGGGATGGCCAGGTGCTGGTGCAGCTCAACCAGTATGCCATTAACCTGGCAACGGAGGCTGCCACCGGGGAAACCGCGGCGTCTGAAGAGGCAGCCGATCCCGCCGCTTCCGACGCCGAAGCCGCCGCCGACAGTGCAGCCTTGGCTGAGCAGGACAGCACCGACGCCTATGTGCGTATGGCGGTGATGACCCGGCTGAGTGCGGATATCTCCGGCACCGACGGCAGCTACATCTTCCTGATGGAGGACCCGGAAAGCTTCCAGGCCACCACCGGTGCTTTGCGGTATCTGGACGGCACGGTGCCGGATGCACAGGAACCCGCTTCCGACTGGCAGAATATGGTCTACCGCTGGACCGACTGCCCGGTACTTTCTGGCCTGGACCTGGGTACATACACCGGATATACCCTGATGGATGATTCCACCGGCAACAATCAGGACGTGCTGAGCAAGCTGTATGTGGGCTGCCGCGGAACCTGGACCGATAAGGCAGCGGAAGCCTATGCGGCGGACGACGTGCTGTGGAAGACCCTTACCGAAGGTGCCGTGTCCACCGCGGGGCAGAACTGATGCGCTGGCGCCCCTGCCGCGGCCTCAAAAAGCCGCCCGCAGAACCGGAAAAGAAAGCAACATCCTACACGCCGCCGCTGCCGGACAATCCGTACCGGCGCTTTTACACGGCGACACCTACCTTTGAGGACCTGGTGCGACGTGCCAAAGAAGGCGGAACCGAACAGAAAAAATAGAAAACGCCAAAGAGGGCGGCCGCCGGGTTCCGGCTGCCGCCCTTTTTTGTGGAAAAGACAGCCCTGAAAAATGTACATTCCGTATGTTGAAAAAAAGATGTTCGGAATGTATAAACAATCAAAATTCTTGCGACATTTTTCACGGTTTTTACTTGTGATACAGACCGATTTATGGTATAGTGAAGCTGTATACCCATAGATGTATCTGGAAGGGCAGGGAGAATCAGAATGGATCAGCTGCAGCAGGCACGAAGCGTTATCGACGAGATCGACGCACAGATGGCCGAACTGTTTGAGCGGCGGATGGAAGCCGTGGGCCAGGTGGCGCAGTACAAGGCAGCCACCGGCAAACCGGTGTTCGACGCTGCGCGGGAGGATGTGGTCCTGGCCAAAAACACCGCACGACTGCACAACGAGGAACTGCGCCCGTATTACCGGCAGGTCCTGCAGGGGATGATGGCCGTGTCCCGGTCCTACCAGCGCAAGCTGCTGGGGCGGGATGTGGCCGCTTACCAGGGCGTGCAGGGAGCCTGGAGCCATATTGCCCTGACCCGGCTGTTTCCCTTTGCCAAGGCCAGAGCCTTTGATACCTGGGCCGAAGTTTTCGACGCTGTATCGGCAGGGGATGCCTGCTTTGGGGTGCTGCCCTTTGAAAATTCCAACGCCGGGGATGTGTCCACCGTGCTGGACCTGCTGTACGCCCACCCGGAACTGACCATCGCCCGCATGTGTGACCTGCCCATCCGGCAGGACCTGCTGGCTCTGCCCGGGGCACAGCTTTCGGACATTCATACCGTGATCAGCCACCAGCAGGCCCTGGCCCAGAGCAGCGTGTACATCAAGAGCCACGGTCTGGCCACCCGGGTGTGGGGCAACACCGCCGAAGCCGCCCGCTATGTGGCTGAAACCGGGGACAAGACCCTGGCAGCCATTGCATCGGCCCAGACAGCAGAACTGTACGGCCTGCAGATCCTGGCGGAGGGCGTCAACGAGGACGGGGACAACACCACCCGGTTCATCGTCATCACCCGTACCGATGCCGCCGCACCGGTGCCGCCGGCGCCCGGCCGCCGCATGGCGCTGCTGTTCACGGTGGACCATAAGCCCGGCAAACTGGCGGATGTGATCCGCCTCATCGGGGAGCAGGGCTTCAATATGGAAAACATCAAGAGCCGTCCACTGCCCCATGTTTCGTTTGAATATTATTTCTATGTACAGCTGGTCTGCCCCGACACCGCCGCCCCCGAAACCTGCGGTGCACTGGTGCAGGCGCTGGAAAAAGCCTGTCGTACCGTACGGGTGCTGGGGGTATTTGCCACCGGCCCGGCCGATGAAGCACAGTGATCCGGCACAATCTACCATAACAGGAGGGGTCCCTTTATGAAATTGACGATGAATCTCGGCACCCGCAGCTATGACATCATCCTCAAGCGCGGCTGCCTTTCCAACCTCCATCAGTTTGCCGACCTGACCCATCGCCGGGTCTTTATCCTCACCGATTCCGGTGTGCCGGCCCAGTATGCGCAGAACGTGCTGGAACAGTGCGCCAACGGCACCGTGTACACCATCCCCCAGGGGGAGGGCAGCAAGTGCCTGAAGGTCTACGGACAGGTGCTCAACGCCATGCTGGAATTCGACATGGACCGCCACGATCTGCTGGTGGCCGTGGGCGGCGGCGTGGTGGGGGACCTGGGCGGGTTCTGCGCCGCCAGCTATATGCGCGGCATTGATTTCGTCAACTGCCCCACCACCACCCTGGCCCAGATCGATTCCTCCATCGGCGGCAAGACTGCCATCGACCTGGGCAGCGCCAAAAATATCGTGGGTGCTTTCTGGCAGCCCAAGGTGGTGCTGGTGGACCCCGATACTCTGGCCACCCTGCCTCGCCGCCAGTACATCAACGGCCTGGCCGAGGCAGTCAAGGCGGGCCTGATCGCCGACCCGGAACTCTTTGAACTGTTTGAGAACGGGGACGTGGACAAGGACATCGAAACCATCATCTACCGCAGTCTGCTGGTCAAGAAAAAGGTCGTGGAGCAGGACGAGCGGGAATCCGGTGCCCGCAAGGCACTGAACTTCGGCCACACCATCGGCCACGGCATCGAAGCCGTCAAGGGGGTACGCGGCCGCCGCACCAACGGGCTGTACCACGGCGAATGCGTGGCCCTGGGCATGCTGCCCATGATCGAGGACCGCTCCCTGCAGAAGCGCACCCGGGCGGTGCTGCGCAAGCTGGGCCTGCCGGTGCGCACCGGCGTGGACAAGCACAAGGTGCTGGAGTATATGCGCCACGACAAAAAGAGCGGCGGCGACAGCATCACCGTCATCCGGGTACCGGGGCTGGGCTGCTGGCGGGCGGATAAACTGCCCATGAGCCAGCTGCCCGAACTGCTGGGCCTGGAAGAGGAATAAGGGGGCCGACCACCAATGAAAAATACCTTTGGCAGTGCGGTTTCCCTGACCATCTTCGGCGAAAGCCACGGCCCGGCCATCGGTGCCGTGCTGGACGGTCTGGCCGCCGGCCTGCCGGTGGATACCGACTTCATCAACATCCGCATGGACCGCCGCCGTGCCCGGGGGGACGGGCTTTCCACCGCCCGCACCGAGCCGGACGAGGTGGAGTTCCTTTCCGGCGTGCTGGACGGCCACACCACCGGTACCGCCCTGACCCTGATGGTGCGCAACACCAACACCCGCAGCGGTGACTACGCCAAAACGGCCGCTCTGCTGCGCCCGGGCCACGCGGATTACACCGCTTTCGCCAAGTATGAAGGCTACCAGGACGCCCGCGGCGGCGGACACTTCTCCGGTCGCATCACCGCCGCGGCTGTGGCGGCGGGGGCCATCTGTGAGCAGACGCTGCAAAACCTGGGCATCCGGGTCTACACCCATATCGCCGCCTGTGCGGGCGTGCAGGATGCCCCCCTGTCCAGCGCTGCCGGGCTGTTCATGCCCGAACCTGAACCGGGACATTTCGCTCTGCTGGACCCTGATAAAGAAGCCCCCATGCAGGCGGCCATCCGCGCCGCCGGGGCCGAGGGGGACAGCGTGGGCGGCATTCTGGAAACGGTGGTTACCGGCATCCCCGCCGGGATAGGGGAACCCTGGTTCGACAGTGTGGAGAGCACCCTGGCCCATCTGCTGTTCGCGGTGCCCGCCGTCAAGGGCATTGAGTTCGGCGCCGGCTTCAAGTTCGCAGAGATGCGGGGCAGCGAAGCCAACGATGCCTTCCGTATGCGGGATGGGCAGATCAGGACCGCCACCAACCGCAACGGCGGCATCAACGGGGGCATCACCAACGGCATGCCCATTGTGCTGCGCACGGTGGTCAAACCGACCCCCAGCATCTACCGTCCTCAGGACACGGTGGATTATCCCGCCAGACAGGACGCCGAAATCCAGATCAAAGGCCGGCACGATCCCTGCATCGTGCCCCGGGCCGCGGTGGTGCAGAACAGTCTGACCGCCTTCGGCATCCTGGATCTTCTCAGTATCCGTTACGGCACGCTGGCGCAGAAGCACGGCCTGCCTGATGTATAAAAACCAACGGAAGGGAAAGGGGAGAATTTGTGCATGGAATACGGATTGATCGGTTCCAAGCTGGGACACAGCTATTCCCGGCAGATCCACCAGAAGGCGGGCGGTTATGCCTATGAGCTGCGCGCCCTGCCCACCGAGGCCGATGCTCGCGCTTTTCTGCAGGCCCGGGCTTTCAAGGCCATCAATGTGACCATCCCGTACAAGAAGCTGGTCATGGAATACTGCGATGTCATCGACCCGGCGGCCAAGGCCATCGGCGCGGTGAACACCGTGGTCAACCGGGACGGCCGTCTGTACGGCTACAACACCGATTACGCGGGCTTTGCCTGGCTGGCCCGCCGCCACGGCATCGACTTTGCGGGGCGCACCGTGCTGGTGCTGGGCACCGGCGGTACCTGTGCCACCGTCAGTGCCGTCTGCAAGGACGCCGGCGCCAAGGCAGTGCTGCCGGTCAGCCGCCGGGGCGGGGAAGGAACGCTGACCTATGATCAGGCATCTCAGTGCAAGGATGCCGAGATCATCGTCAACACCAGCCCGGCGGGCATGTTCCCCAATGTGGGGGAATGCCTGCTGGACATCAGCGCTCTGCCCAACCTGAAGGCGGTGCTGGATGTGGTATACAACCCCTTCCGCACTGAACTGCTGCTGCGGGCCGAAGAACGGGGCATTCCCGCCTACTGCGGATTTGAGATGCTGGTGGCCCAGGCCGCCTACGCCTCCGAGCTGTTCACCGGTACCACCATGGATAAGGATGCCTTCATCCGTACCACCAGCCGGGACCTGAAACGGGACCTGAGCAATGTGTCCCTCATCGGTATGCCCGGCTGCGGCAAGGGCACCGTGGGTGAGGGTCTGGCCAAAGTGCTGAACAAGACCTACGTCGATCTGGACGAATGGATCGAGCAGCACGCCGGCATGCCCATTCCGGACATCTTTGCCCGGGAAGGGGAAGCGGCCTTCCGCCGGTATGAAGCCGATGCCCTGGCCGAGGTGGCCAAGCGCGGCGGGCAGGTCATTGCCTGCGGCGGCGGCGTGGTCAAGACCCCCGGCAACACCCGTCTGTTGCGGCAGAACGGGCCGGTGCTGTGGGTGCGGCGCCCGGTGGAGTTTCTGGCCACGGTGGGGCGCCCCCTGTCCACCGGCCGGGATGCCCTGCGTAAAATGGAAGCTGAGCGCGAACCCGCCTACCGGAGGGCTGCCGATGCGGTGGTGGACAACACCTCCACCCTGCATAACGCGGTGAACGCCGCCCGCGCCGCTTTTGAAAAGACCTTCGATTATCTTCACTGACATCGTGTCATCGCAACACCAACAACATAGAGAGAGGGAAAAGAACCATGATTATTTCTACCAAAAAAGGCACGCCCCAGGTTGAACTGGACCGCATCGTAGACAGCTTCGAAAAGCAGGGCCTTTCGGTTACCATGATCCGCGGTACCGATTACAACGTCTTCGGCCTGGTGGGCGATACCACCAAGATCGCCGAAAAGGACGTTCTGGCCAACCCCTGGGTGGAAAACGTCACCCGTGTGTCCGCCCCCTACAAGCGGGCCAACCGCCTGTTCCACCCCGAGGATACCGTCATTGATGTGAACGGCATCAAGATCGGCGGCAAGTCCCCCGTGGTGGTCATGGCCGGTCCCTGCAGCGTGGAAGGGGAGGACCATATCCTGAAGATGGCCAAGCTGGTCAAGGAGGGCGGTGCCAACTTCCTGCGCGGCGGTGCCTACAAGCCCCGCACCAGCCCGTACTCCTTCCAGGGCCTGGGCACCGAGGGCATTCTGGACATGGTCAAGGCCCGGGAAGCCACCGGCCTGCCCATCGTCAGCGAACTGATGGACGAAACCCACATCGACGAGTTCGAGGAATATGTGGACATCGTGCAGATCGGTGCCCGCAATATGCAGAACTTCCAGCTGCTCAAGGCAGTGGGCAAGATGACCAAGCCCATCCTGCTCAAGCGCGGCTTTGCCAACACCATCGAGGAATGGATCATGTCCGCCGAGTACATCATGGCCGGCGGCAACGAGAAGGTCATCCTCTGCGAGCGCGGTATCCGCTCCTTTGAAAAGTACACCCGCAACACTCTGGACCTGTCTGCCGTGCCGGTCATCAAGGAAAAGACCCACCTGCCCATCATCGTGGACCCCAGCCACGCCACCGGCGACTACAAGTATGTGGAGAGCATGGCCCTGGCAGCTGTGGCAGCAGGCGCCGACGGCCTGGAGATCGAAGTGCACGACAACCCGCAGTGCGCCTGGAGCGATGGCGCCCAGTGCCTGAAACCGGACAAATTTGCCGATACTGTGGCCAAGTGCCGCAAGGTGGCCGCTGCCATCGGGCGTGATATGTAAATCCTTATTTTTTACACAAAAGGTGGTGTCAGTTTGGACGCAATCCTGCATGCCAGCCGTCTTTCCGGTACGGCCAACGTGCCGCCCAGCAAAAGTGCGGCACACCGGGCTGTTCTGTGCGCGGCGCTGGCCGGCGGTACCAGCCGCATTGACAACATTGAATATTCGGACGATATCCGTGCCACCCTGGGCGCGGTGTGCCAGCTGGGCGCCCGCGTAGAGCAGGAGGAGCACGCTGTCGTCATTAAGGGCATCGGCTCGGACGGTTTTCCCACCGTCACCCGGCCCGTTTTCTGCAACGAAAGCGGCAGCACCCTGCGCTTTCTGATCCCGCTGTTCAGCCTCACCGCCCAGAAAATCCGCTTTACCGGGGCCGGGCGGCTGATGGACCGTCCCCAGGAAGTGTACCGCATGCTGTTCAACCGGCAGGGACTGCGGTTTGAGCAGGATTCCGAGGGCATCACCGTCTTCGGACGGCTGCGCCCCGGCGGACTGACCCTGCCCGGGGATGTGTCCAGCCAGTTCATCAGCGGACTGCTGTTCGCGGCGCCGCTGCTGGAATCCGAAACCACCATTGATGTGCTGCCTCCCTTTGAGAGCCGCAGCTATGTGGACCTGACCATCGCTTCTTTGCAGCGGTTCGGCGTCAAGGTGACCCAGCGCGCCCGGAAAAACGGCGGCGTCATCTACCGCATCGCCGCGCCCCAGCGGTATCTGCCCTGCGATATGCGGGTGGAAGGGGATTACAGCCAGGCCGCTTTTCTGGCGGTGCTGGGGGTGCTCATGGGCGGCATCACGGTGACCGGCCTGGACACTGTCAGCCGTCAGGGGGACCGGGTCGTTCTGGATATCCTCAAGCGGTTCGGCGGCAAGTATGCCAACACCGCCGCGGGGCTGCGGTTCTCCCGCAGCCTGCTCAAGGGCGGGGACATCGACCTGGCCGACTGCCCGGACCTGGGCCCGGTGCTCATTGCCATGGGCAGCTTCTGCAACGGCACCACCACCATCCGCAACGCCGGGCGCCTGCGCATCAAGGAATCCGACCGGATCGCCTCCATGCAGCAGGAACTGGCCAAGATGGGTGGCCGGGTGCAGGCCATCGGGGACACTGTCAACGTGCTGGGCGGGGTGCTGCATGCCCCCGAAAAGCCCCTGCTGGGCCACAACGACCACCGTATCGTCATGGCATTGACAGTGGCGGCCCTGGCGGCCGGCGTTCCGGCCACCATTCACGGTGCCGAGGCCGTGCGCAAGAGCTGGCCGGATTTCTTTGAGGTTATGCGCTCTCTGGGCGCCAGAATTGACCTTGTGGAAAGTGAGTGAGAATCCTCCATGGATCACAGTCATACCTATCTCATCGTTGGCCTGGGATTGTTGGGCGGCAAGTACGCCCAGGTGCTCTCGGGCAAGGGATACCGGGTCACCGGCATCGATAAGGACCCTGCCGCTGTGGCCTGGGCCCTGGAAAAGGAATATATCTGCGCCGGCGCGGACCACGATTTTGAAGCGCTGGTCACCGGAGCGGACCGGGTCATTTTCGGCCTGTATCCCACCGCATTCCTGGACTGGGTGCGGGAATACGGTCATCTGCTGCGCCCCGGCACCCTGGTCACCGATGTGTCCGGCGTCAAGCGCGGCGTGGTGGGCCCGGTGCAGGCCATGATGCCCGAAGGGGTGGAGTTCATCGCCAGCCATCCTATGGCCGGGCGGGAAACCAGCGGCATCACCCACAGTGCCGAGGTGGATTTTGCCCCCGCCAACTTCATCATCACCCCCACCGATAAAAATACCCCCGAAGCCATCGCATGGTGTACCGGGCTGGCCAGGGTGCTGGGCTTTGCCCGCATCACCACCCTGACCCCCGCCGAACATGACCGCATGATCGGCTATGTGAGCCAGCTGTGCCATGCCATTGCTGTCTGCCTGATGTGTGCGTCCGACAATACCGAACTGGCCTGCTACACCGGCGACTCGTTCCGGGACCTGACGCGGATTGCACGCATCAACGACAAGATGTGGGCAGAACTGTTTTTGTGGAACAAGGATAACCTGATCGGCGAGATTGATATGTTCTCGGCGGCGCTGGAACGGCTGCGTGACCGTCTGGCAGCCGGGGACAGGGAAGGGCTGGAAGAGATGTTCCGCCTTTCCACCCAACGCCGGGAAGCCTTCGATAAGAAATAACGCGAGGAGGAAACCGCTATGCCCCGCAAAGAAGGACAAAAACTGAAACTGTTGACCCTGCTGGAGATTCTCTCCCGGGAAACCGATGAACAGCACCCCTTGAGTGTACCGCACCTGGTGGAACTGCTGCGGGAGCGCGGTGTGGATGCCGAGCGCAAGAGCGTGTATGACGACATCCAGACCATCAACGCCATCCCCGGCGCTCCATTTGAGATCGTACAGCAGCGTGGCCGCGGCGGCGGGTATTACATGACCGATACCCCCTTTGAGTTTGCCGAACTCAAGCTGCTGGTGGACGCTGTGTATGCCAGCAAGTTCATCACGGCCCGCAAGAGCCGTACTCTGATTGAAAAGCTGGGCCGCTTTACCTCCCGTTACCGCCAGGCGGAACTGGACCGCGCGGTGCTGGTTTCCGGCAGGGTGAAGAGCCAGGACGAAAAGATCCTGTACAGCGTGGATGCTTTGCACACGGCCATCACCACCGGGGTGCAGGTGCAGTTCAAATACTGCGACTGGAATCTGCAAAAGCAGATGACGCCCCGTCATAACGGGCAGCTGTACCGGGTCAGCCCCTGGGCGCTGGTGTGGGAAAACGGTAATTATTATCTCATCGCCTATACCGAAGGTCATCTGCGCCACTATCGGGTGGACAAGATGCAGAAGGTGGAACCTTTGCCCGATGTTCCCCGGGAAGGCGCCGATGAATATGCGGCCTTTGATGTGAACGCCTACACCCAGCAGATGTTCGGCATGTTCAATGGCCCGCTGAAAAAGGTGACCCTGCGGTGCGAAAATCGGTTCGCCGGGGCCATGATTGACCGGTTCGGCACCGGTCCCACCCTGGTGCCCTGTGCGGGCGGCGAACATTTCACCATCACGGTGGATGTGCAGATCAGCCCGCAGTTCTTCGGTTGGGTGGCCGGGTTCGGCACCGGTGTGGAGATCCTGACCCCGGCCGAAGTGCGCGCCGAGATGCGCAAGACCCTGGATACCCTGCAAACGATCTACCGCTGAAGCGGGAAGGGAGAGCCTGAATCTTGAAACAAACCCTGAAACGCGTCCTTCCCTGGGTACTGGTCGTGGTGGTTCTGGCAGGGCTGGCGGCGATCCATGGCCTGGATGCCAACTTTGACGCCAGCTATGAGATCATGAACGGTGATTTCCAGAACTACAACCCGGTGCGGCACCTGTTGGCCGGACAGGCCCCCTACAAGGATTTTGCGGTGTATCTGGGAGCTGGGGAACTATACAGTGTGGGCAGCCTGCTGCTGATTCTGGGCAACAGCTTCGGCCGTAGTGTGTTTGCCACCAACTTCTGCACCTGGTTCTACTTTGAGCTGCTGATTCTGGCCGCCAGCCTGGTGGTGTTGGGCCGGGGGCGGCGGGCTCTGTTTGCTTGCCCGGCACTGAGTGCCTACTTCCTGCTGGTAGCCCACGCTGTGCCTGTCCCGTTTCAGGCACAGCTGCGCCCGCTCATCGAATACGCAGCCCGCAACGGCAATAGCGCCCGCATGATGCGCGGCGCCGCCCTGACGCTCACCATTCTGGTGATTCTGCTGGGGTTGCAGCTCTGGTCACACCGGGACCGCATCTCCCGGCGGGGCAGGGCCGTCGCCCCTTGGGTGCTCGTGCCGGCGGTGGCCGGTTTCCTGGTGCCCTGGAGCAATGATATGGGCGCTGCCATGTATATTTCCGTGGCCCTGGGGTACGGTCTGTTCCTGCTGCGGCAGTACGGGGCCGCCTGGAAAAAGGTCCTGGCCCGGGTAGGGCAGTACATTCTCATCAGCTGTGTGGGGCTTGGTGTGTCGGTGCTGCTCATCAGCTGGGGACACCCCATTGCCTGGCTGCAGCAGACCCGGGGCGTCAGCTCCTTTCAGGGGTGGTACTACGGCACCTCCGCGGATGGCAAGCTGTGCTACCTGACCGACTACATTCCGCAGAAAGCCGGCGCAGTCTGCCTGATTCTGGCCGTGCTGTTTGCGGTGGGCATCTTCCGCTGCCGCAGCGCCCGTTCGGCCGTGCTGGCGGCGGCCGGGTTTGCTCTGTGCCTGGGCATGCCTTTGTGGAATATTCTGTACTGCATCCTGTCTGGCTTCCGGGAGGGCGGCCCCACCGGCGGTGCGCAGGCGCTGCTGGCGGTTTTGCTGCCGCTGTTTGTGCTGCGAGCCTTGTTCTGGGCGGCGGTGCGCCTGCCGGCCGGGTCCTGGAAACCTGTCCGGGCCCTGACCCGAGCTGGAGGCGTCGTCTGTGCTGTGTTCGCCTGTGCGGTGCTGGCTGTGGGTATGAACGCCCAGGTGCAGAGCCGCCTGGGTGGACATGGGGACCTGACCTATGTGCCCGAACTGGGCGGATGGTTCGGGGACCAGGCGGACAAGCTGGCCACCGAAAAGGCCATGAATGAGGGCAAGACCCTCTTCGGCACCTATTCCAGCGCGCTGGAAGCCATGACCGGCCAGCTGCAGCCCACCGGCGTGGATTACATCATCCACGCCATGGGGGACCGGCAGCGCCTGGCCTATCTGACGACCTTCCAGACCGGTACGTTTGACCGGGTGGTCACGCCCAGCGCCAAGGTGGCCCTGTCCGAACGCTGGAGTCGCAACGCCAACTGGTGGTTCTACCGGGAACTGTACCGCTGGTGGAATCCGGTGGCCAATACCTACAACAGCGGCGGCATGCACCTGTTTTGGGAAAAGACGGGGGTCTGCAACGACCTGGCCCAGCCCTGCGCGGTGGATGTGGCCCAGGACGGAAAGACCGTGACCATCACCGTCACGGCAGAAGACCCCACCTTCTGCGGTGTGGCGGATGTGGCGCTGGACTATACCTTCGGTGTGGACAGCGGATATGCCCTGCGGGGTGGTCTGCACAGCTTCCTGTTCTATACCGCCGTTACCGAAAACGAGCTGTGTACGGCGGCGGACCGGGACCCGGACCAGGGCAACTTCTTCCTGCCCACCGACCGCAGCGTCTACAATGTGCCGGTGACTATCTCCGACGGAGTAGGGGTCATCACCCTGGAAGCGCTGCCGCAGAATGCGGCCCATGTCACGGTGAACAGTGCCGTGGTGGAAGCTACCTATTTTGATTGGGAATATTTCTTTGAATGACCGTATATTCCGGTCAGCAGGCCGCTGCCTTGCAACCTGGGCGGGAGTATGCTATTCTATATAAATGGCATTTATTGCCCATCGTTGAATTTACCATGAAAGGAGCCGGCAAGTATGCTTGAAAAGAACAAACGCATCCGTGCCTGGGTCAGCAGCCTGCTGGATGCGGTGCTTCTGTTCGTGGCGTACCTTCTTGCCAATCATCTTCGGTTCAATTATCTTCGCTTTTTCCAGCCCGGCGGTGCCGGACCTGCCCTGGACATCGCCCAGGAAACGGTTTTCGCCGGCGCCGTGTACGCGGTGGTGGCCGTGGCGGTGTTCTGGCTGTGCGGGTTGTATGATGCTTCCCGCCTGCGGGGCTTCTGGCGCCGCTGCCGGCTGATCCTTCTGGTCAACGCAGTCTGTATTCTGGGGTTTGAAGCCCTTTTGTACCAGTTCCGGGTGGTCAACTTCTCCCGTCTGGTCGTTATTCTGTTCTATGTGTTCGGTACCGGCTTCCTGATCATCAAGCGCCTGGTCCGCCGCTACTATGACCGCTGGCGCCATCGCCACGGACTGGACTTCCACCACATTCTGCTGGTGGGCGGCGGCAAGGCGGCCGCGCAGTATCTGCTCTCTCTGGAGCAGAATCCCTATTATGGTTACTGTGTGGACGGCTATCTGTCCGATACGCCTAACCCGGCCCTGAAAGCGGACTACAAAGGCCCGTATGCCAAGCTGGATGAGGTGCTCAGCGATCCGGGCATTGAGGAAGTGGTCATTGCGCTGGACGCGGAGGAAATGCAGATGATCCCTCATGCGCTGGCCGCCTGTGACAAACAGGGGCTGCGCATCACCATGCTGCCTTTTTACAATGATTATCTGCCCGCCCGGCCCACCATCGACGTGCTGGGCAGCTGCAAGCTGATCAACGTGCGCCAGACCCCCTTCGACAACATCCTGAACGCCTTTGCCAAACGGCTGTTTGACGTGGTGGGCAGTCTGGTCCTGATTATTCTGACCAGCCCCGTCATGCTGGCAGTGGCCATCGGCGTCAAACTGTCCAGCCCCGGCCCCGTCATCTTCTGCCAGAAGCGGGTGGGTCTGAACAAGAAAGAATTCATGATGTACAAGTTCCGGTCCATGCGTGTGAACACGGATGAAAAGACCGGATGGAGCACCAACTCCGACCCGCGCAAGACACGGTTCGGCAGCTTTATCCGCAAGTTCAGTCTGGATGAGCTGCCCCAGTTCTTCAATGTGCTGAAAGGGGATATGAGCCTGGTAGGCCCCCGGCCGGAAGTGCCCTTCCATGTGGAGCACTTCAAGGAGGAAATTCCCCGCTACCTGGTCCGCCAGCAGGTGCGCCCCGGTGTGACCGGCTGGGCCCAGGTCAACGGCCTGCGCGGAGATACCGACATTGCCGAGCGCATCCGGTACGATATCTGGTATATCGAAAACTGGACCCTGGCGCTGGATATCAAGATCATTTTCCGCACCGCATTCGGCGGCAAGATGATCAATGACGAAAAACTCGTCTGAACTGCCCGGTTCGTCAAACCCCATAAGGAGGCAGCTAATGCAAAACAACAAGCTCAAGGTCGCCATTGTGCACGACTGGCTGGTGTCGTATGCGGGCGCCGACCGCGTGGTGGACTGCATGCACCATGTGTTCCCCGACGCCCCCATCTATACCCTTGTGTACGACAAAAAGAAGATGCCTTCCTGGTTCCGGAACTATGACATCCGTACTACCTGGGTGCAGAAGATTCCTTTTGCCACAAAGCTGTACAAAAAGTTTCTGCCGCTGATGCCTGGCGCCTTTGAGGCTTTGGACCTTTCGGAATACGATCTGGTGCTGTCCTCCTCCTCGTCCTGCAGCAAGGGCGTCATCACCCGCCCGGACGCGGTGCATATTTGCTATTGCCATACGCCCATCCGGTATGTGTGGGACTTCTACTATACCTATCGGGACAATGCCAACCCGCTGGTGCGGGCTGTGATGCCCAGCCAGATGCACAAGCTGCGCCAGTGGGACAAGTGCGCCGCCGACCGGGTGGATTATTTTATCGCCAATTCCTGCTACATTGCCCAGCGCATCAAAAAGTATTACCGCCGCGACAGCGACGTGATCTATCCCTGTGTCCACATCAACCAGAGTCCCTTTGTGGAAAAAGAGGACTTCTACCTGGTGGTGGGACGCTTTACCTGGTACAAGCGCATGGACCTGGCCGTGGCGGCCTGCACCAAACTGGGGCGGCGGCTGGTGGTCATTGGTACCGGCGATGAGGAATCCCGCCTGAAGGCCATGGCCGGCCCCACGGTGGAATTCAAGGGGGGCGGCCTTTCGGATGAGGAGGTCCGCAGCTATTATCTGCGGGCCAAGGCGTTCCTGTTCCCCGGTGAGGAAGATTTCGGCATCACCCCGGTGGAGGCCCAGAGCGCCGGTACCCCGGTGCTGGCCTACGGCCGCGGCGGTGCCTGTGAAACGGTGGAAGACGGCCGTACTGGTCTGCTGTTCCATGCCCAGACGGTGGACAGCCTGGCCGACTGCATCGAAAAATTCGAAGCCGAAGGAGTGGCCTGCAGTAAGGAAGAAATTCGCGCCCACAGCCTGCGTTTCAGCGAAGAACGCTTCGAAACACAGCTGCGCGAATACTGCGAGCGCCGTGTTGCGGATTGGCGCCGTGAACTGCACGACTGTGCCCATCTGCCGAAGGAGGAAACAATTTGAGACCCATCGTGATCAACGGCACGGTGCTGTGTGACCCTATCACGGGCATTCCGCGCTATGTTTATGAGGTCGTGACCCGCTTGGATGAACTTCTCACCGGGACGGGACTGGATGTGCGGCTGTGCTACCGGGATGACGGCCGCCCCCTGCATCTGCCGCCGCTGAAAAATATTCAGATCGTGCCTCTCAAGGCGGTAAAATACAGCTACAACCTGTTTGTGCTGCCGCATTATGTGCGCAAACACGATGCTTTTTATCTGGGACTGGCCAGTGATATGCTGATGGGCCGCCCCAGCGCCGTGGTTCTGCACGACATCCGCCCGTTGGTTATGAACACCGACCGGGCCTTTTTCCGCTTCAAGTTCTGGGTGCATTGCCTGAGCATCCGGGCTTTTGCCCAGCGGGTGTATACGGTCAGCGACAACCAGCGTCAGCTTATTGCCAAAACGCTGCATATTCCCACCGCCCGCATCGGCCTGACCTACAACGGCTGGGAACATCTGCAGCCGGTGGAACCGGACGAATCGGTGTTTGATAAGCTGCCCGGCGTGCGCAAGGGCGAGTATTTCTATGCCCTGGGTAGCCTGGCCGGACACAAAAATTACAAGTGGATCCGGGAAGTGGCAGCCCGCAACCCGGATAAAACCTTCGTGGTGGCCGGCGGCAAGGACCTGGCAGCGTTCGGGGATGATGAAAATGCGGTCAGCGCCGGTAATCTGCATTATCCCGGCTATGTTTCGGACGGGGAAAACAAGGCTCTAATGCAGCATTGCCGGGCGTTCCTGCATCCGGCAGTGTTTGAAGGTTTCGGCATTCCGCCGCTGGAGGCCCTCAGCCTGGGGGCACAGGTGGCGGTGTCCAATGCCTCCTGCCTGCCGGAACTGTACGGGAATACAGTGCGCTATTTTGACCCGTATGACTATGACGTGGACCTGGACGAACTGATGTCCCGGCCGGTGGAACCGCCGCAGAAGATCCTGCAAAAGTACAGCTGGCCGGTCACGGCGGCATTCTGGCTGGATGAGATCCGCCGTTTTGCCGCGCAGTAAAGGGGAGGAAAAACGGGTATGGACAAAATCGCAGTGCTGATCCCCTGTTACAATGAGGAAAAGACCGTTGCCAAGGTGGTGGCCGACTACCGTGCCGTACTGCCCCAGGCCACGATCTATGTATATGACAACAATTCCACAGACCGCACCGCTGAGCTGGCGGCTGCGGCCGGTGCCGTGGTACGCCACGAATACCAGCAGGGCAAAGGCAACGTGCTGCGCCGGATGTTCCGGGAAATTGACGCCGAATGCTATCTGCTGGTAGACGGCGATGATACCTATCCGGCAGATGCAGCCCCCGATATGGTGCGCCCCGTGCTGGAGCGGGGCGCCGATATGGTGGTGGGGGACCGTCTGTCCAGCACCTATTTTACCGAGAACAAGCGTCCCTTCCACAATTTTGGCAACAGTCTGGTGCGGTTTTCCATCAACCGCCTGTTTGGCAGCCAGATTCAGGATATCATGACCGGCTACCGGGCTTTCAGCTTCCAGTTCGTCAAGACGTATCCGGTTCTGTCCCGCGGGTTTGAGATCGAAACCGAAATGTCCATCCACGCGGTGGAGCGCCGGATGCAGATCGAAAATGTGGTTATTGAGTACCGGGACCGCCCCCAGGGGAGCGTTTCCAAACTGAATACTTACAGCGACGGTGCCAAGGTACTGCGAACCATTGCCCGCTTGTACAAGAATTATCGGCCGTTCGCCTTCTTTACGGTGCTGGCGGTGCTGCTGGCACTGATCAGTGCCGGATTTATGGTGCCGGTGGTGACGGAATATCTGCGCACCGGTCTGGTGCCCCGGTTCCCGACCCTCATCGTCTGCACCTGCGGGATGGTCGCGGCACTTTTGTTGTTCATTTCGGGTGTGATCCTGTCCAGTCTGCTGGCGCAGGATGCCCGTGATTTTGAGTTCAAGCTGCAGCAGGCCGAGCGCTGGAAGCGTGAAGCCGCCGCACGGGACAGTTCCAATCAGAAGGAGGTACTATAAATGTCCAAACAATATGATTATCTGATCGTCGGCGCCGGTCTGTTCGGTGCAGTATTTGCCCATGAGGCTACCAAGGCCGGCCGCACTTGCCTGGTGATCGATAAGCGCGACCACATTGCCGGCAACATTTACACCGAAAACATCGAGGGCATCAACGTCCACAAATACGGCGCCCATATTTTCCACACCAACAACAAGAAGGTGTGGGATTATGTGAACAACTTTGCGGTGTTCAACCGGTACACCAACTCTCCGGTGGCCAACTACAAGGGTGAGCTGTACAACATGCCCTTCAATATGAACACCTTCAACAAGATGTGGGGTGTGGTCACGCCGGCCGAGGCTGCCGCCAAAATTGCCGAGCAGCGGGCTGCCCATTTCACCGCCGAACCCAAAAACCTGGAAGAGCAGGCCATCAACCTGGTGGGCACCGACATCTATGAAAAGCTCATCAAGGGCTACACCGAAAAGCAGTGGGGCCGTCCCTGCGACCAGCTGCCCGCCTTCATCATCAAGCGCCTGCCGGTGCGCTTGACCTTCGACAACAACTATTTCAATGCCCTGTATCAGGGCATTCCCAACGGTGGCTACACTGCCATGGTGGAAAAGATGCTGCACGGCATTGAAGTCCGCCTGGGCGTCAACTACCTGAAGGACAAGGCCGAGCTGGACGCCCTGGCCGGCCGCGTGATCTACACCGGCCCCATTGATGCTTATTTTGATTATGCGCTGGGCGCTTTGCAGTACCGCAGTGTCCGCTTTGAAACCGAAGTCCTCAACTGCCCCAACTATCAGGGCAACGCGGTCATCAACTATACCGACGCCGAAACCCCGTACACCCGCATCATCGAACACAAACACTTCGAGTTCGGTTCCACCGAACCCGGCACCAAGACGGTCATCAGCCGGGAGTATTCCGCCGAATGGAAACCCGGCGACGAGCCGTATTATCCGGTCAACGATGAGCAGAACAACGCACTGTATGACCGGTACAAGGCCATGGCCGATGCCGAACCCCATGTGGTGTTCGGCGGCCGTCTGGGCGAGTACCGCTACTACGATATGGATAAGGTCATTGAAAGTGCGCTGGACTGCGTCCATGTTCAGCTGGACAAGATCAACCAGTACGGTAAGTAATCAATTCCAGAAATTTTCACAAATCAGGCGGCAGCCCCGTCAACATGGGGCTGCCGCCTGATTTTCCAAACAGAGCATAGCGATAAGTATTTGATTTTTGTGCTGTGTTACGGTACAATAAAACATGTATGAGTATGCGCAGGGAGGCCTGCGCGGGAAAGAGTATAAAGGGAAAAGGATTTTTGACTATGCAAACAAAACTGAGTGTGTCGGTCCTGTCGGCCGACCTGGCCAACCTGGCTGCACAGAGCCGTGCCGCCCTGGATGCAGGTGCGGATATGCTGCACATCGACGTGATGGACGGGCATTTTGTGCCTAACATCAGCTACGGGGCACCGGTTCTCAAGAGCCTGCACAACGCCTTGCCCGATGCTTTTTATGACGTGCACCTGATGATTGAGGATCCGGCTTTTTACGCCAAGGATTTTGCGGCGGCCGGTGCCGACCTGATCACCGTTCACCTGGAAGCTGAGGGCGTGTGCAAAGACCCCCGCGCCGTGCTGCATGCCATCCGGGAACTGGGCTGCAAGACCGGCCTGAGCATCCGCCCCGGCACGCCGGTGGAAGAATTGTTCCCCTACCTGGATGAGGTGGATCTGGTGCTGATCATGAGCGTGGAACCCGGCTTCGGCGGACAGGCCTTCCTGCCCCAGACCCCTGAACGCCTGGCTGCCGTGCGCGCCGAACTGGAACGCCGCGGCCTTTCGGTCATGCTGCAGGTGGACGGCGGCGTCAACACCCAGACCGCACCCCTGTGCACCCAGGCCGGTGCCGATGTACTGGTCGTGGGCAGCGCTCTGTATAAAGCACCCGATATGTCCGCCATGGTGGCGGGCATCCACGCCCTGTAAGCAACCGCCGCCCGCACGGCGGGCACCAAAGGAGAGCTTATGCCAAACCGTAACAAGATCGAGCGAAGCGCCAACTATGATTATTATGCAGACGTACTGTGGTGCTGTGTCCCGCTCATGGCCATGGCCTGGTTTTTCTACGGACCGCGGCCGATTTTGCTCATGCTGGTGGGTCTGTTCACCGCGTATGTCTGCGATTGCCTGGTCACCCCGCTGCATGGTGCGGGCTACCGGCCGCATGAACCTTCCAGCGAATGCTTCGCTGCGCTGATCGTACTCATGATGCCGGCGTCGGTGTCCTACTTCATGGTCGTTGCTGCGGTCATTGTGGCCGTGCTGATCAAGGAAACCTTCGGCGGTGAAGGCCACTATCCCTTCCATCCGGCAGCGGTGGGTGTGGCGGTGGCGGCGCTTTCCTGGCCCGACCAGATGACCCGCTACCCCACCCCGGGCACCGTGCTGCCCTTGTGGGGAAATACCTCCGATGCTCTGGCCGCCGGCATGAACACCACTCTGTCCAGCGGCGGTCTGCCTTCGGCCACCACCATGAATCTGCTCACCGGTAACGTCAGCGGCCCGCTGGGGACCGGTGCATTTCTGGTCATTGTGGCCTGCGGGCTGTTCCTGCTTTGCCGGGGACACCTGCAGCTGTCTACCCTGATTCCGTATCTCATCGTCTGCGTGGCGGTGCCCTGGCTGTTGCCCAATCTGAACGACCTGCCGGCGTTCAGCTTCCCTTGGGAGTTCATCCGTCAGCGCGTTTATCTGGAAAAGTATATCCTGCTCACCGGTGGTATGGCTTTCGGCGGTGTGTTCCTGATCTGCGAACCGGTCACCCAGCCCAACCGCTTTACCAGCCGGCTGATTTACGGCCTGCTTCTGGGTGTGGCCACCACGGTCTTCCGTTACAATACCGTCTATGAAACCGGCGTTTGCTTTGCACTGCTGATCGTCGGTGCTGTGCCCGAATGGCTGGACCGTGTTTCCCGCCGTGCCGAGCGCATGAAGTTCATGAAGAAGGAGGTGAAACGGCTTGCAAAACGAGCAAACCCGGAAATCCTCTAAGCCGGCGGGGCGCCCTGCGCGCAAGAAAAATCAGCCGGAACATTCCCAGACTGTTATTATTCCCCAGCTCTCTCCCGAGGTGCTGGAACGTGCCCGCCGCGCCGCTGCCGAAGGCAAAACGGCCCAGCAGGTAGAACAGGAAGCGGCTGCGGCTGCTGCCGAACAGGCGGCCAAGACCCAGACGGCAGAAGCGGAAATTCCGCATGCGGCGCCCAAACCAAGCCGTCCCGCCCGCAAGACCCGGGCCGAAGCGGAAGCCGAACTGGCCCAGAACATCCATGATGATCATCTGTGGCTGAATAACCCGGTGATGGTCCGTGGCCTGGGCCTGGCGCCCATCGTGGCCATGGCCAGCGACGGGGACCGTGCCTTGATGCTGTGCGTGCTGTCCATTCTGCTGCTCACCACCACCCGCGTGCTAGCTGTGGCCATCTGCCATCTGACCGGCAACCGTTTCCGCCCGGTGGTGTATGCGTACTCTGCGGCAATCATGTATATCCCGGTGTACATCATTATGTACTATATCTTCGGCACCGACCTTTCCATTATGGGAATCTATCTGCCCATGATGGTGGTGGAGCCTGTCATTGTCAAACGTATGGAGGCCACCGAACTGGAAACCATCGGCGAGGCTTTCCGCAAGGGCATCAACAATACCATCGGCCTGTGCGTGGCCATTCTGCTGGTGGGCGCTCTGCGCGAACTGCTGGCCTATGGCTCGGTGTTCGGCAAGACGCTGCTGTCGGTGGGGCTGCTGCCTCTGGCAGCACAGCCGGCCGGCGGATTCCTGCTGCTGGGCCTGCTGGCCGCCGGCTGGACAGCCATCGGCGGTGCCTATGTGCATTATAAACAGGAGGAGGTGCGTCACCTGTATGTTGACCGTAAGCACTGAACTCACGGTTCTCCAGGGCGTGGCGCAGTTCATCTCCTACGCCATTCTGGCCGTTTTTGCTGAAAACGTTGTGTTCTCCCGCGCTATGGGTGTGTCCCGTCTGATCAAACTGGTGGGCGACCCCGATGTGCACACATGGCAGTACTGCACGCCGGTCATTCTGGTACAGCTGTTCAGCGCACCGCTGGGCTGGGCCTGCATGACCTATGTGTCGCCGGTGCTGCACCTGTACCTGCCGGACTGGCTGCCCATTGCCTCTCTGCGGCCCATCCTGTACCTGACCTGTGCCGTGATTGCCATGGCGGTGGTGTGGGTGTTGCTGGGCATTCTGCCTGCCGCGCACCGTACTGCCTGCCGGGAACAGCTGCCCCTGGCCACCTGCACCTGCAGTGTGCTGGGCACGCTGCTGCTGTGTGCCAACCAGAACTATGACCTGCTGCAGTGCACCGCTTTCGGATTTGGCAGCGGATTGGGATACCTGTTCGCGGTGCTCGTTGCGGACGAGGGCCGTCGCCGCCTGGGCAGTAAGGACGTGCCCGCAATCTTCCGCGGCCTGCCCAGCTACCTGATCTACATCGGCATCCTGTCTTTGGCCATTTACGGATTGGTCGGGCACGGCGTGGCCCGCTGATCTTATCAACCTACTTTTGATCGGAGTTGATACCAATGTCCAACTGTTTCCTGCCGGCGGATATTCTGTTGCCCGATGCATCGGTCCCGCTGGACCCGTGGGCCTGCATTGCGGTTGACCAGTTTACTTCCCAGCCTGACTACTGGCAGCGTGCGGAGCAGTGTGCCGCCGGTAAACCCAGTACCCTGCATATCGTTCTGCCCGAAGCCTACCTGGGCACACCCGAGGAAGGGGAGCGGCTCAAGCAGATTCGTGCGGCTATGGCCGAATACCGGCGCCATGTGCTGACCCGCACGGTCCACGGCTATGTGTATGTGGAGCGTACCCAGCTGGATGGCAGTATCCGCCAGGGACTGGTGGGCATGGTGGACCTGGAAGCGTACAGCTATGAGCCCGGCGCCAAAACCGATATTCGCCCCAGTGAGAACACGGTGGTGGAACGCATTCCGCCGCGCCTGGCCATTCGCCGGGGCGCCGAGCTGGAAACACCCCATGTGATGATGCTGGCCGATGACGAAAACTGCACCCTCATCGAACCCATCGGCCGCCGTAAAGCCGAACTGCCCTGCCTGTATGACGGGGACCTGATGCTGGGCGGCGGTCATCTGACCGGCTGGGCTGTGGAAGATCCGGCGCTGATCGGTCAGATCAACAAGGCCCTGGAAGCCCTGGGCGATGCCGATGCCTTCGCCGCCCGCTGGCCCGCTGCGGCCGGGCAGCCGCCCATGGTGCTGGCTGTGGGGGATGGCAACCACTCTCTGGCCACGGCCAAGGCGTACTGGGAAGAACTGAAAGCAACCCTTACACCGGAAGAGCAAGCCACACATCCGGCCCGGTACTGCCTGGCCGAAGTGTGCAATGTCCATTCCCCGGCCATTGAGATCGAACCCATCCACCGGGTGGTTTTCGGCATGAATGTGCAGGAACTGTGCCGGGCCTTTGATGCCTGGAATGAGCAGCACAAGGCGGAAACCCGGATGCCGGTGCAGACCTTTACCATCTTTGGACCGTCCATGGCCCGGAGATATACCCTCAACGATGCGCCCCAGCCTTTGGCGGTGGGCACGGTGGAGGCTTTCCTCACCGATCTGTGCACCGACCATCCATCCTGCCGCGTGGATTATATCCACGGCCAGGTGGCGGCCTGCAGCCTGGCGGGGGAGAATGCCGCCGCCATTCTGCTGCCTCCCTTTGAAAAGGCAGACCTGTTCCGCGGCGTGGTACTGGGCGGCGTATTGCCGCGCAAGACCTTCAGCATGGGCCATGCCGAGGAAAAACGCTATTACAACGAATGCCGAGCCCTGGTATAAGGGGCGCCCGACTTCTGACACCGTACCGTAGGAAGAAGAGGAATACGAATGCCGAACACGAAACCCGCCCAACCCCAGCAGAATCAGAATAAGGAGAAAGCCTCCGGCGAGCAGGAACAGCACCGCCGCCGTCGCCGCCGTTCCCGCGGCGGACAGGGCGGCGGTTCTCAGCAGGGGCAGGCCGCGGCCAAGACGGCGCAGCAGCCGCAGCAGGGCAAAAATGCCCAGCCAGCCGCCAAAAACGCACCGTCTGCCGAGAAAAACGGGCAGCCCCGCAAGGGCCGCAATCCCCAGAATAACGGCCAGGGCAGCAACCAGAACAATGGCAGCCGCCGTCAGGCCCAGCAGCCGGCCGCCCAGCCCAAAAATCAGCGCCGCTCCCAGGAACCGCGCCCCGCACGCCAGGCGGAATCCCAGCCCGGCCGCCGGGCCAGCGCTTCCCGTGCCCGGCATGAATCCCAACCTGAGGATGTGGGCCTGCTGCTGATCACCCGCCGCCCGCCCAAACAGAAGTTTGCCAATTTTGAAGAGTACATTGCCGCCCACGGCGGTGTGACCGTGCCGGTGGAGGGCGACCCTGAACCCGAAACCCCGGCCGATGCCGAATGAACGCCGCACAGGCATCCGGGCTGCGTTGTCCGGTGTGTGGCGGTGCCTTGGGCTTGTGGGGCAAAACGCTGCGCTGTGCCAAAAACCACAGTTATGACATTGCCAAGGAAGGGTATGTGAACCTGCTGCCCATCCAGAAGCGCCACGCCGCCGACCCCGGCGACGGGAAAGCCATGGTGGCGGCCCGCCGCGCCTTTTTGCAGAGCGGCGCCTACGACCCGTTCCGCCGTGCACTGGGGGAGCTGTGCGTGCAGGCCGGCCATCAGGCCCCCCATATCGTGGATGCGGGCTGCGGAGAAGGCAGCTACGACCGTACGGTGCTGGATATGCTCACGGCCGCCGGACAGGAAGCCCAGCTCATCGGGTTCGACCTGTCCAAACCGGCGGTGCGTCTGGCGGCCAAACTGGTGCCCCAGGCGGCCTTTGCGGTGGGGGGCAGCTTTTGTGCCCCGGTGGGGGATGGCTGGGCGGACATCCTGCTCAACGTTTTTTCCCCCTTTGCGGCGGCGGAATTTTCCCGCATGCTGCGCCCCGGCGGATTGCTGATCTACGCGGTGCCTACCCCGCGGCATCTGTTCGGACTCAAGGAAGTCCTGTACGAGAAGCCTTACGAAAATCCCGATATCCGCACCGAGTATCCCGGCTTTGTCCCGGCAGGGGAGCGCGTCGTCACCGATACCATCACCCTGGACAATGCCATGGCCCAGGCACTCTTCACCATGACACCCTACTACTACAACACGCCCACCGAGGGCGCCGCTCGTCTGGCGGCTTGTACCGAACTGACAACCGAGATCGGTTTCCGTTTTTTGCTGTACCGCCGGGCCGAATCCTGAATCTGATGCCCCCGTTCCCGGGGGCTTTTTTATTGGCCGCAAAAGGACCTGGATACGCCATTTACAAAGCTATGCTTTTGGGCTACAATGGCAGCAGGAGCCCGCTCTGCGGACCGAAAGGATGTGTTACCATGCAGACCGAAGAAAAGCGTCAGCAGATTCCCAACAGCATTGGCCGGGCAGCCTTTGTGGCCCTGTCCGTTCTGCTGCAGGTGGGGTGGATTCTGGGCTTTGCCCTGTATCTGACCCGGTATTATGCCGTTATTCAGCTGGCATCCAGTTTGCTGGCTCTGCTGGTTGTTTTTACCGTGTACGGCCGCAACATGAACTCGGCGTTCCGCCTGAGCTGGATCATTCTGATCCTGCTGTTCCCGGTTCTGGGTACCTGCCTGTACCTGCTGTTCGGCCAGTCGGTGGCCGTGTGGCCGCTGCGCCACCGGTTGCGAGGGGCTGACCGGGCTCTGGACCCGGCCCGGCAGCTGGAAGTGGAATCGGGACGGCCAGTCACAGATACTTTGCAGGCGGCCGCGCCTGACCTGGCCGGGCAGGTAAAGTACCTGCAGAACACCGCCGGGTATCCTGTCTACCACAACACGGAAGTGCGCTTCTACGGCGATACCAACGAGGCGCTGGAAGCCCAGCAGGAAGCCCTGCGCAGTGCACAGCATTTCATTTTTATGGAATACCACGCCATTGAGGATTCCACTGCCTGGCACAGCCTGGAAGATATTCTGGTGGAGCGGGCCGCTGCCGGGGTGGATGTGCGGGTGTTCTACGATGATGTGGGCAGCATGGGTTTTATCAGTCCGCCCTTTGCCCAGCGCCTGCGTGCCCATGGGATTCAGTGCCGGGTCTTCAACCCGCTGGTCCCGGCCATGAACATCATCATGAACAACCGCGACCACCGCAAGATCACGGTGGTGGACGGTAAAATCGGTTTCACCGGCGGGTACAACCTGGCGGATGAATACTTCAATCTGACCCATCCCTATGGGACCTGGAAGGATACCGGCCTGCGTCTGGAAGGGGATGCTGTCCGGGGCCTGACCCTGATTTTCCTGCAGATGTGGGGCGCTACCCAGAAAGAACCCATCGACCCGGCGCCGTTCCTGCCGCCGGTACAGACCATCTGCCGTTCCGACGCCGTGGTGGTGCCCTATGCCGATAACCCGCTGGATGAAGAGCCCGTGGGGGAGAACGTGTACATCAACCTGATCACCCACGCCGACCAGTATGTGTGGCTGACCACCCCGTACCTCATCATCAGTGATGAGATGCAGCGGGCATTGACTCTGGCGGCCCGCCGCGGGGTGGATGTGCGCATTGTAACCCCGGGCATTCCCGATAAAAAGATGGTGTACCGGGTCACCCGCAGCCATTACGCCCGTCTGGCGGCCCACGGGGTGCGCATTTTTGAGTATACCCCCGGCTTTATCCATGCCAAACAGGCAGTGGCCGATGACAAGGCCGCGGTGGTGGGTACCATCAATCTGGATTACCGCAGCCTCTACCTGCATTTTGAGAATGCCTGCTGGTTCTCGGGCTGTGAGGCGGTGAAGGATGTGCAGAAGGACTTTGTGGACCTGTACGCCCAGAGCCGGGAGGTCACCGACCAGTACAAGGTACGGTCTGTGGCGGTGCGCGGCGTGGACTGCCTGCTGCGTATGTTCAGCCCCCTGATGTGACAACAAACAAAAACGGCGGAGTGCCCGCGAAAGGCGCTCCGCCGTTTTTTGTCTGCGGAAAATTCAGAAGTCGTTGTCTTCCGGCTGTTCGTCGTCCTGGTCAGACATCTCGAACCATTCCCGGTTCTCGGTGGTTCCGGTGTCTTCGGTGTCCTCGGTCCGGTTCCGGGCCGAAGATTCCTTCTTCATCGCATTCGGTTCGGAGGGCATCATGCCGGGCAGCATATCGCCGCCTTCCATGATGTCGGTCCAGAAATCATCCTGTTCGCTTTCGGCGCCGCGGGGGCCGTAAGGTGCATGATACATAAACGTTTGCCTCCTTTGTGCATAAGGCCGGGCTTGTTTGCCCAAGCTATGACTACATTTTGCAGCAAAGAGGTGTCCTTTATGCATAAACGCCGCGGACTTTTTTTCCAGAGCCTGGTCTTGACCTTACTTCTGGTCATTCCCATGATGGGAACGGTGGTCTTTTTTGCCTCCCAGCGCACCGAGCAGCAATTGCTTCAACAGGCGGCCGCCGAACAATCCCAGCTGGCCGAACCGGCGGGGGCCCGGCAGACCCATCGCCTGCTGCTGGCCGTGCAGGCCGACAAGCCGGCGTTTCTGCTGCTGCGCCTGGATGGTCCGGAACAGGCTGCGCTGTTCTGTGCCCTGCCGGGGGAACTGATCCTGAAGGCTCCCGCCGGCACCACCACCCTGGCCGAGTGCTATCTCTCCGCCGGTCCGGCCCGGGTGTCGGAACTGCTGGGGCAGACCTTGGGCATTGCCCCGGATGCCTATCTGGCCGCCACAGCCGATACGTTTTCTGCCATCTGGGGACTGGAAGACCCGGTAAGGTTTGATACGGCGGCGGTGTTCACCACCGAGGAGAGGGCCGAACTGGGCTGCGAAGCGGAATCGGTGGTGGAACTTACAGCCGGGCAGGCGGCGGACTTTCTGACCCGGGCGACGGCCTTGTCCGGGCAGACGCCCACCGCCCTGTCCCGCAGCCAGGGGGCTTTGTGGGCGGCCTTTTTCCGGCAATACCCGGATAATCTGGCCAATCTGGCCGAAGGTGCCCGGGAAGCCGGCAGCCGGACCCTCACCGACCTGAAGGCCCAGGACCTGTACGAACTGGAAGAAACCCTGACCTGGCTGGCGGGTGCCTCCGGCTATCATGTGGATTATCAGTCGCTGGAACTGCAGAAAGCGGCAGGCGGCTGGCGGCTTACGGCCGATGACCGGGAAACCATTCAGTTTTTGCTGGAAGGCGGCACGGCGGTGGAATGATCCCCACGGTTCCAGGCGCGGCCCAAAGCGGCCGCCACGGCGGGAATATCCTCGCTGCACAGACCGGAGTACCCGGCCACCACCGTGTCGGGGCGGCAGGTTTCGGGCCGCGCCATATAGTATTCGCTCAGCCCACGCAGCTGGACGCCCTCGGCTCGGGCAGCTGCCACCATGGCCTGTTCACCTCCGGCACCCGGCAGGGTCAGCAGAAAATGCAGACCGGAATGGGTGCCGCCCAGTACCAGGTCCGGCCCCAGCTCGGCGCGCAGGGCGGCGGCAAAGGTTTCCATCCGCCGCTTGTAGGCCAGGCGCATGCGGGCAATATGCCGGGTAAAATGCCCCTGCGCCATGAACCGGCACAGTGTCTGCTGTTCAAACCGGCTCACCGTGTTGGTGTACACCGCAAAATCCCGGCGGTACCGGGCCAGCAGATGGGGCGGCAGCACCATACAGGCAATGCGGATGCCGGGAGCCAGACTCTTGGAGAAGGTGGTCAGATACACCACCGGCCCGTCGGCGCCCGCCATGCCCTGCAGGCTGGGCAAAGGCCGGGTGCTGAACCGGAATTCCGAGTCGTAATCGTCCTCCAGAATGTACCGCCCCGGTCTGGCTGCGGCCCAGGAAAGCAGCTGCGCCCGGCGCCAGGCCGGCATGGTCACCCCGGTGGGAAAATGGTGGCTGGGGGTCACATAGCACAGATTGGCCCCGCAGGCTTCCAGCCCCTCAGTGGGCAGACCGTGGTTGTCGATGTCCACCAACCGGCAGGGAATGCCGTTGTTTTCCAGCACGGTGCGGGAGCGGGAGTAACCCGGATTTTCCACAGCGCCCACCGAACCGGCAAACAGGTGAGCCACACACCCCAGAAGATACTCAATACCTGCCCCCACCACGATCTGGTCGGGGGTACATACCACCCCACGGTAGGCGGCCAGATACCGGGCAATCTCAGCCCGCAGGTCTTCATCCCCCTGCATGGGACCACGCTGCAGCAGTTCGGGGGACTGGTACAGCAGCTCTTTCTGGATGCGCCCCCAGCTGCGGGCAGGAAACAGTGCGGTGTCAATGCTGCCGGTGGAAAGGTCATACCGGGGCTTGGGGTCTTTCACAGTGGGGGACGCAGGCGCGGGCGGCTGAGGGTCGGGTGCCGCCGGTGCCGGGCAGAGCATACCGCCGGTGTCCTGCACATAAAACCCGCTGCGGGGCCTGGATTCCGCCAACCCTTCAGCGGCCAGCATCTGGTAGGCGGCATCCACTGTGTTTACGCTCACCCCCAGCTGATTGGCCATGGTGCGGCGGCCGGGCAGGGGACTGCCCGGGGCCCGGGTACCGCTGCGGATCTCGGCGGCCAGCTGGGCATACAACTGCTCATACATAGGGGTGCTGCTTTGGGGTGACAGGGTGATCATATGGAGCCTCCTGCGAAATGTTTTGGTAAACTGGCCCCATGAAAAATTCAAATACTGGATATTCACACAAGGCCAGAAACGGCTATAATGAGAGCATACCCCGGGCACACAGAAATGTCAAGCCGGGGGGACATCACCGCCGGCAGACGCAGGGCGCCGCGCCGCTGCCGGCCATGAGGGGAGCGTTTTGTATGCAGCCTGCTATGATCTGGCTTTTGTTCTTTTGTGTGGTCGTTCTGACCTTGGTATTCGCGGCTTTGTCCCGCACCCGCTTTACGGTGCAGAAAATCGCCATTATCGGTGTGATGGCCGCCCTGAGCTTTGTGGCCTATGAGTTTTTCCGGATTCCCAACATTCTGGGTACGGGTTCGTCCTTCCATCTGGGCAACACCTTCACGGCCCTGACCGCCATGCTGCTGGACGGGGTTTCCGGCGGCCTGGCCGGTGCCATCGGGCTGTCCCTGGCCGATGTGGTGGCCGGTGACCCCGGGTATGCGGTCACCACCTTCCTGCTCAAGTTCATCATCGGCCTGGTCTGCGGTGTCACCAGCCAGCGGCTGTTCCATCTGGCCGACCGTCACCCTGCCCGCAAGAAAGGCCCGGACCTGAAATACCTGTCCATGGTCACCGGCAGTGCCTTCAGCGGCCTGCTGGTCAACGTCTTCACCGACCCGTTCATCGGTTACTTCCGTAACCGGTATATCTTCGGGCAGGAAGTGGAACTGGCCGCCACCATGACCAAGGTTGCCAGCGGTGTCACCCTGGTCAACTCGCTGCTGTCCACCGTCTGTGCCGTGGTGCTGTATCTGGCCCTGCGCCCTGCGCTGGAAAAGGCCCATCTGCTGCCCGGTACCCGCCGCGTGCATGCCGGAATCTGAACTGCAATCAAAAATGCCGGACCCTATTTACAGGGTCCGGCGTTTTTTGCTGCGTTCAGCTGCCCGGTTTGGCGGTGATGCGGTCGGTGACTTCATCCAGCGCGGCCAGGACCTGCTCGGCCCCGAACTTCTGCTGGTTTTCGGTGTAGGCGTAATACGCCCCCTGTACCTGGTAGGTCAGCAGAATATTGAAGCGGGCATCGCTGCGGGTTTCGGGCATCATGGAAAAGATGTGTTCCTTGATGCCCCGCTCGATGCGGATGGGCAGCACCGCCGCCTGACTGCCGGAAAACAGGATGTTGGTCAGATTTTCGTGGGCGATGAAGGAAGCGAACAGCTCCCGGGTAAACCGTTTGCGGTCAGTGAGGAAACTGTCCGGCTGTTCCAGACTGTCCAGCATTATGCGGATGACCTCGTTCTGCATCTGTTCGGATAAATCGTAAATGTCGTGGTAGTGCAAGTAAAAGGTGGCTTTGCTGATCTGGGCCAGCTCGGCCAGTTCCTTCACGGTGATGCGCTCCAACGGTTTGTGGGCGCGCAGCTGCAAAAAAGCATTGCGGATGCTCTGCCGGGTCTTTTTTTCTCTCAGGTCCATGGATTGCCTCGCTTGTCAATTTTTCAAAAGCGTCCAGTATTGTACCTTTTGGCAAAACCGCGGATGGTCCTGCCCTGTCAGGTCTGCTATATTGATTATAGTAAATTACTGGACGGCAGTCAAATAAAACGGAGGCAATACCATGGACTTTTACGGTTTCTATACAGGGCAGATGTTCGACGCCTACGAATTCCTGGGGGCTCATCCCGGAACAGGAGGCACGGTGTTCCGCACCTTTGCACCGGGGGCGGTGGCCATTGACCTGCTGCTGAACGGGCAGCCCCTTCCCATGCACAAAATCGGGGACGGCAATTTCTATGAGCTGACCGTGCCCGAGGCAGGCCCCGGCACACCCTACGAATACCGCATCCATACCCGGGACGGCGGCTTTACCGACCACTGCGACCCCTACGGATTCGGGATGGAACTGCGCCCGGACCACCGGTCGGTGGTCCGGGACCTGAGCGAATACACCTTCGGGGATGCCCGGTGGATGCGCACCCGCAGCGACCGGCGCCGCGGACCGCTGAATATCTACGAGATGCACATGGGCTCCTGGCGGCGCAAAACGGACGGCGGCGTGTATACCTACGATGAATTGGCCGAGCCTCTGGCCGATTATCTGTGTGAGAGCGGCTATAACTATGTGGAGTTCCTGCCTTTGGCGGAACACCCCTGTGACGAAAGCTGGGGCTACCAGATTACCGGCTTCTTTGCCCCCACCAGCCGGTACGGCACCGCGGCCCAGCTCATGGCGCTGGTGGATACGCTCCACCGCCGGGGCATCGGGGTCATCATGGATTTTGTGCCCGCCCACTTTGCTCTGGATGCGTACGGCCTGGCCAAGTATGACGGTACTGCATTGTATGAGTACCCGCACAATGATGTGGGCGTCAGTGAGTGGGGCAGCTGCAACTTCATGCACTCCCGGGGCGAGGTGCGCAGCTTTTTGCAGTCGGCCGGGCATTACTGGCTGGAGAAATTCCACTTTGACGGTCTGCGGTACGATGCTATCAGCCGCATTATCTACTGGCAGGGAGATGAACGCCGTGGCGTCAACGGCAACGGCGTGGAATTCCTGCGCACCATGAACCGGGGCCTGAAGCAGCGCCATCCGGGCTGCATCCTGGCAGCGGAAGATTCCACCAGCTATGAAGGCGTCACCCGCCCGGCCGAGCAGGGGGGACTGGGGTTCGATTACAAGTGGGACCTGGGCTGGATGCACGATACTCTGTCCTTCCTGCAGACCGACCCGGCCTACCGCCCGGACAACTACCACAAGCTGACCTTCTCCATGATGTATTATTATAAGGAACGGTATCTGCTGCCCTTCTCTCACGATGAGGTGGTCCACGGCAAAGCCACCATTCTGCAGAAGATGAACGGCGATTACGAGGGCAAGTTCCCCCAGGGGCGGGCACTGTACCTGTATATGATGACCCATCCCGGCAAGAAGCTGAATTTTATGGGCAGCGAGATCGGTCAGCTGCGGGAATGGGACCCGGCCCGGGAGCAGGACTGGTGCCTGCGCCGCTACCCCAACCACGACGGGTTCTATCATTACATCCAGGCCCTCAACCGGCTGTATCTGGAGGAACCGGCTTTGTGGGAGGAGGACGAAACCACCGACGGGTTCCAGTGGCTGGACTGTCACCTGGAAAGTCAGTGCGTGTATGTGTTCGAGCGCCGGTCCGGACAGCGCCGGGTGGCGGCGGCCTTTAACTTCAGTGACAAAGCACAGAACTTTGCGGTGCCGGTGACCGCTGCCGGCATGCAGACCCTGCTGTACAGCGATTGGCAGCCCTACGGCGGTATGACCCCGCCCGATGCTTCGCCCTGCACCGTTCACAACAGCAAGCTGAACGGTACGCTGGCGCCGTTTTCGGCGGTGCTGCTGCGGCTGGAATGACCCTGTCTGAAACACCATAAGAAAAAGCGCGCCCCGCCTGGCTGTAACAGCCTGCGGGGCGCGCATTATTGCGTTTCTTGCAGCAGAATTCTTGCATATATTGCCCAAATGCGGGGCGGCAAAAGTCCGGCAAAGAGTTATTCGTCGGATTCATCCGGTCCGCCGTACAGGGTGATATACTCGGCAGGTTCCGGCTTGCTCTTGCTCAGAAAAGCGGCGGCCAGGGCCAGAATACCGGCAGCCACAGCCAGCGCAGCAATAATTTTAAGAAAAGTTTTCATATGGCATACCTCCATCCCACAGCCCGGGGTGCACAGTATCATAAAATGCTTGCGTACAGTATACCACACCCGCCGGCAAAAGGCAATGTGAAACCATGAAACCAGGGCTTTCCGCCGCGGAAAAATGTTTCCAAACTATGGACATTGTGTAAAATCTGACCACCTGAGCGGCCTTGACTTGTCCTGGTAAGCGGACTAAAATAAATCATGTATAATTTTGTCTTTTTGGTGGTAAAAGGCTGCCGAAAAGAGAAACAAAGGAATGGGGGAACAGGATCCATGTTGAAAATCCTGAAGCGCTCCGCCAAGGGCGCCCGTGTTCCGCATGAGAAATCCACGGCCGATATGCCCACCGTGCGTATGCCGGTGCCGAAAAATGTCGTGATTCCCATGTCGATGCACATCGGCGCTCCGGCGGAACCCGTCGTCAAAAAAGGCGATCAGGTGTTTGTTGGCACCCTGATCGGCAAAGCCGGCGGTTTTGTCAGTGCCAATATCCACTCCAGCGTGTCGGGCACGGTGGTTGACGTGGCGCCCATGCGCATGGTCAACGGCCCGGTGTGCCAGGCGGTGGCCATCCAGTGCGACGGCAACCAGACCGTTGACCCGGCCTGCGTACCGCCCACGGTCACCGATAAGGACTCCCTGCTGGAAGCCATCAAGGCCTGCGGTCTGGTGGGTGTCGGCGGCGCCGGCTTCCCGACGCATGTCAAGCTCATGGCCAAGGTGGACACCCTGCTGATCAATGCGGCCGAGTGCGAACCGTACCTGACCACCGACGCCCGGGAAATGCTGGAATGCAGCGATACCATCCTGTCCGGCATCCAGGCTGTCATGAAGTACTGCGAGATCCCGAACTGCATCATCGGCATCGAGCGCAACAAGCCGGCCTGCATTGACCTGATGTGCTCGCTGACCCGCGACATGAAGGGTGTTTCGGTCAAGCCGCTGCCCATGCGCTACCCGCAGGGCGCTGAAAAGACCCTGGTGGAAACCTGCACCGGCCGCGAAGTGCCCCAGCTCAACGATGCCGGCAAGGCGGGCCTGCCCGCTGACTGCGGCTGTATCGTCATGAACGTGACCTCCGTGTCCACTCTGGGCAAGTACCTCAAGACCGGTATTCCTCTGGTCAGCAAGCGTGTCACCGTGGATGGCGATGCCATTGCCAAGCCCCAGAACATTGAAGTCCCCATCGGCACCCTGTACCGGGACGTCATCGAAGCCTGCGGCGGCATCAAGCCCGATGTGGAACTGGGCAAGATCATTTTCGGCGGCCCCATGATGGGCGGCGCTTCGCCCAGCGCGGACTACCCGGTGCTCAAGCAGAACAACGGCCTGCTGCTGTTCAGCCGCAAGGCAGCCGTTCTGCCCGCTGCCCAGCCCTGCATCCGCTGCGGCCGGTGCATCAGCGCCTGCCCCATGGGTCTGGAACCGGTGGTCATCGTGGAAAATCACAACAAGAAAGATACCGCTGCCCTCAAGAGCCTGTGCGTGGACCTGTGCGTGGCCTGCGGCAGCTGCACCTATGTGTGCCCGGCCAAGCGCCCTGTTTCTCAGGCCGTGACCCAGGCCAAGGCTTGGTATCTCAACGAAATGCGCAAGGGAGGTAAGTAACGATGGACCAGGTTTTGCTCGTAACTGCCTCGCCCCATATCCGGGACGATTCTACCACCCGGAGCCTGATGGGCAACGTCCTCAAGGCCCTGGTGCCCTGCATCGTCGCATCGGCTCTGATCTTCGGCTACGAAGCTCTGCTCACCGTGGCCGTCACCACGCTGGCTTGCGTGGCATTTGAATATCTGTACTGCCTGATCATGAAGAAACCCAACCCGGTGGGCGACCTTTCCGCCTGCGTCACCGGTGTGATCCTGGCACTGAACTTCCCGGTGGGCCTGCCCCTGTGGATCTGCGTCGTGGGTGCGTTTGTCGCCATCGTCGTGGTCAAGCAGCTGTTCGGCGGCATCGGCTTCAACTTTGCCAACCCGGCTCTGGTCGGCCGTATCGTGCTGTTCCTGAGCTTCACCGCCCGCATGACCGCCTATGTCTATCCCGACATGGCGGTGGATGCCCTGGCTACCGCTACCCCGCTGGCTGACAGCGTGGACAAGACCACCGTCAGCCTGATGGACCTGTTCCTGGGCCTGCACGGCGGTATGATGGGTGAAACCTGCATCCTGGCCATCCTGCTGGGTCTGGTTTACCTGCTGGCCACCGGCACCATCGGTTTTGCCATCCCCGGCAGCATCGTGGGCACCGTGTTTGTGCTGTCCTGGATCGCCACCGGCAGCCTGCATGCCGCAGTGGCCGAGATCATGGCCGGCGGTCTGCTGTTCGGTGCTGTGTTCATGGCTACCGACTACGTCACCAGCCCCTTCACGACCAAGGGCAAGCTGATCTACGGTATCTTCATCGGCCTGGTGACCTTTGCCATCCGCTACTTCGGCAGCATGAACGAAGGCATGAGCTTCGCCATCCTGCTGGGCAACCTGCTGGTGCCTTGGTTCAACGCCTGGAGCCATCAGATTCCGCTGGGCTACAAGAAACCCAAAAAGCAGAAAAAGGCCGCCAAAGCTGCGGCCAAGGAAGGGGGCAACGCCTGATGGCTGAGAATAATGCGAAGCAGCCCTCCGCCTTCAAAACGATGATCTACCCGGTCATCATTCTGGTGGTGATCTGCGTGGTGTGCAGCGCGGCTCTGGCGGCGCTCAATGATGTGACCAAACCCATTATCAAGGCCAACGAGGAGGCCGCCACCCAGGCAGCGTTCATGAGCGTTCTGCCCGGCGTGACCGATCCTTCGGCCCTGACCACCGTGGAAAACCTGCAGACCTCCGGTGTGCAGGGCGCCGTGACCACGACCGACGGCCTGGTAGCCATCAAGGCTTCCGCTGCCGGTTACAGCGGCAATGAAGTTGTTGTGTACGTTTCCTTCGACGCTTCCGGCAAGATCCTGGCCACCAGCGTCGACGCCTCCACCCAGACCACCGGCATCGGTTCCAAGACCCAGAACGAGAGCTTCTGGTCCGGTTTCCTGGGCTGGGATGCTTCCGAGCATGTGTCTGCCGGCAACCCGGTGGATACCATCGCGGGCGCAACCATTTCCTCCAACGCAGTCATTTCGGCCTACAACAGCGCCATCGACTGCTACAACAATGAAATCAAGGGGGTGGCCTGACCATGAGCGAAAAACAAAGCCTGTGGAAGATCTTCACCGCCGGTATCATCCGTGAAAACCCGGTTCTGCGTCTGGTGCTGGGCTGCTGCTCGGCACTGGCCGTCACCACCACTGTTTCCGGCGCGTTGGGCATGGGCCTGTCCATGACCTTCGTTCTGGTCTGCTCCAACATCGTAATCTCGGCGCTGCGCAAGGCAATCCCCGATAAGGTTCATCTGCCCTGCTACATCGTCATCATCGCAACCTTCGTTACCATCGTGCAGATGGTGCTGGAAGCCTACGCACAGGACCTGTACAACAGCCTGGGCGTGTTCCTGGCCCTGATCGTGGTCAACTGCATCATCCTCGGCCGTGCCGAGATGTTCGCCTGCAAGCACACCGTGGTGGAATCCGCCGTTGACGGTGTGGGCATGGGCTTCGGCTACATCATCACCATGCTGCTGATGTCCTCCATCCGTGAGATCCTCGGCAACGGCTCCTGGATGGGCATCACCATCATCCCCGAGAGCGTGGACCGCATGGGCATCATGAACCAGGCTCCCGGCGGCTTCTTCGTCTTTGGCTGCCTGATGGCTCTGTGCATCTTCATCGAAAAGAAGACCAACCATCCCATCGAGCGCAAGACCTGCGGCGAAGTCATGCTGGATGAGATCGACGCCGCAAAAACTGAGGGAGGTGACCAGGCATGAATAACCTCGCAGTGTTTGTGACCATCTTCTTCAACCTGATCCTGGTCAATAACTACGTTCTGGTCCAGTTCCTGGGCATCTGCCCGTTCCTGGGCGTTTCCAAAAAGGTGGATTCTTCCACCGGTATGGGCCTGGCGGTTATCTTTGTCATGGTCATTGCCACGGCCGTTACCTTCCCGCTGCAGATCTTCCTGCTGGATGCCTATGACCTGGGCTACATGCAGACCGTTGTCTTCATCCTGGTCATCGCTGTGCTGGTTCAGCTCATCGAGATCATCCTGAAGAAGTACGTTCCCGCGCTGTACACCGCCCTGGGCGTGTATCTGCCCCTGATCACCACCAACTGCTGCGTGCTGGGTGTCACCATCCTGGCCGTGCAGGACTACTCCGAAGTGGTTGCCGAACAGGGCTTCGGCATTGCATACGCCGAGGCGCTGATCTGCGCTGCCGGCGCCGGCGTGGGCTTCCTGGTTGCCATGCTGCTGTTCTGCGGCGTGCGTCAGCGTGTGGAATCCGCCAACCCGCCGGAAAGCTTCAAGGGCCTGCCCATCACCCTGGTGTCGGCGGCCATCACCTCGATGAGTTTCATGGGCTTCGGCGGCCTGGTTGAAAACATCGTCAACGCACTGCTGTAACAGAAGGAGGGGGACTAAGTATGAATCCGATCATTCTTGCGGTCGCCGTCCTGGCGGTGCTGGGCCTGGTTGGCAGTATCGTGCTGGTGCTGGCTTCCAAGTTCATGGCTGTGTACGAAGACCCGCGTATTGCGGAAGTGACTGCCTGCCTGGCAGGCGCCAACTGCGGCGGCTGCGGCTATGCCGGCTGTGCCGACTACGCCAAAGCCATTGTGGAGGACGGTGCGCCCACCTATAAATGCGCACCCGGCGGTGACAAGACTGCCGATGCCATCAACACCATCATGGGCAGCGAAACCAGTGACCGTCCCAGCCTGAAGGCAGTGGTCCTGTGCAACGGCGGCGAAAACTGCGGCAAGCGGTTCAACTACCAGGGCATCCAGACCTGCGCCGCGGCGGCCTCTGTGGCCGGCGGCCCCAGCGCCTGCGCTTTTGGCTGCCTGGGCCTGGGTGACTGCACCCGTGCCTGCATGTTTGATGCCATCCATGTGGTCAATGGCGTGGCTGTGGTCGACCGTACCAAGTGCACCGGCTGCTCTGCCTGCATGAACGTCTGCCCGCGCCATGTCATCGATATGAAGCCCATCGCGCCTCAGCCGGTGGTGGAATGCTCCAACACCGAGCGCGGCGCCATTGTCAACAAGACCTGCAAGGTGGGCTGCATTGCCTGCGGTCTGTGCGTCAAGAACTGCCCGCAGCAGGCGATTTTCCTCAAGAACAATGTGGCCGTTATCGATTACACCAAGTGCAACGGCTGCGGCATCTGCGTGACCAAGTGCCCGAAGAAGGCCATTCACTGGGTCGAAGGCAAGCCCACTTCGGTGGACGCGCCGGTTCCGGAACACGAAGTGCACTGAGTTTCTTCACCTGCGCTGTAAATGAATAACACCGCCCCGGTACGGAGGTTTCCGTGCCGGGGCGGTGCTTTTTGTTTGGTACAGCAATCAGAACAGATGGTCTTTCGGGTACAGGCCTTCCTCACTCATCCGGTGCAGGGCTTCCACCAGCTCGGGCTTGTCTTCCCGGTAGGTGACGCCGTGCCAGCGGTCGGAACTGGTCAGTACGGTGACCTGGGCCGTGCCATGCTCCAGGGCTGCCGTTACCACGCTGGGCAGATAATACTCACACTTTAGCGGGTTGACCGGCAGACTGGCTTCCAGGAAAGAGGCAAACCCTTCCCGGGCGCGGTCCAGAAAATCCGGGGTGAAGCCCCACAGATTCATGGACACCACCGCATCGGCAGGCAGATCGGTCCAGGTGGCGCCGTCGTCCTCGGTATAATGGATGCCGCCGTCATAGGTTTCGATGCGGGTGCGCTCGGTCACGCTGACCAGACGGCTGTTCTCATCCAGGGTGCAGACCCCGCGGGAAACCGACCCGTTGGTGCTGACCGTGTTGCCCAACAGAAAGCCCACCATAGCCCAGGGCGCAGGGGTGCCGGACTTGGCTTCGGCCTTGGCCAGATGGTCATAAATCAGGCGGAACCCCTGGGGACCATAATAGTCATCGGCATTGATGACCGCAAAGGGGGCGTCGATGACATCCGCCGCCGACAGAATGGCGTGGGCGGTGCCCCACGGTTTGACCCGGCCTTCCGGTACGGAAAATCCATCGGGCAGTTTGTCCAGTGTCTGGTAGGCGTAGCGGACCTCAAAGCCGGCCTTTTCGGCCCGGGCTCCCACGCTGGCGCGGAAGGCTTCGTCAATTTCCGGTTTGATAATAAAGACCACCGTTTCAAATCCGGCACGGCGGGCATCATACAGGCTGTAATCCAGGATGGCCTCGCCGCTGGGGCCCACCGGGTCGATCTGCTTCAGGCCGCCGTACCGGCTGCCCATACCGGCCGCCATCACGGCCAGAATCGGTTTGCTGTTCATAGGTATCCTCCCCGTTTGTACTGGTGTTTCTGGTTCCTATTGTATACGTTTGCAGGCATGGATGCAAGGGGAGCCGGACAAAAGCAAGAGGTGGTTAAATTCCGGTAAATTGCGGCGAAAACCGATAGTATTTTTGACACAGACGTGTTATAATGTATACCAATCAAACAAAATTCAGGAATCTTTTTTGCTGTTGGCGGTTTTGCCGCAGATATGGAGGGGATGAAGATGGGCACAACCTGCAAGGGACTGGTCCTGGCCGGCGGCGGCGCCAAAGGCAGCTACCAGGTGGGTGCATACCGCGCGCTGCGTGAAGTGGGCTGGCAGCCCGACATCATCACCGGTACCAGCGTGGGGTGCCTGAATGCGGCACTGTTTGTGCTGGATAAGGTCAATGAAGCGGAAGAACTGTGGAAAAGCCTGGACATTCACGGTGTGCTGGAAATGCCCGCGGGCAAATCGCCGGAAGAACTGCAGAACTTTCTGCTGGATACGGTGCGCAGCGGCGGGCTGGATCTGGAACCGCTGGGCGATGTGATCGATAAATATCTGGATGAGGACGCCATCCGGGCTTCCAAGGTGCGGTACGGTCTGGTTATGACCGAAATGAACACCCTGAAAAGCCGGCAGCTGCCTTTGGAACAGATTCCTTACGGCCGCCTGAAAGAGTACATGATGGCGTCCAGTGCCTGCTTTCCGGCGCTGCGTCCCCGCACCATTGACGGCGTGAAATACATCGACGGCGGCTGGCGGGACAATATGCCCCTGGACCTGGCCGCCGGAATGGGCGCCACCGAGCTGGTGGCGGTGGATATCGAAGGCGTGGGTTACAATAAGCCCAACCGTACCGGTCTGCCCACCCGGGTCATCCGCAGCCACTGGGACCTGGGCCCGACCTTTGATTTTGACGGTGCCCGTGCGGCGCGCAATATCGCCATTGGGTATCTGGATACGCTGCGGGTCTTCGGCAGGGTAGGGGGGACCGCCTACGCCCTTCTGCCCGACCCGGACGGTTTTCTGGCCAAATTTGCCGTAGCCTACCAGCAGCAGCTGGCAGCGGCCATCTCCCGGGCACCGACGCTGGCCCTGGTGGAAAACAAGGCCCGGCAGCGCAAAGGGTACCCGGCGCCGTTCTCCCAGAACCTGCTGGCACCCACCCGGGGGGCTTCGGCACCGCTGGAACTGGCGGCCGAGAAGATGAATGTGCCGCCGGAAGAACCGTACACCCCGCGTCTGTTGGCGCTGACCTTCCTTGGCAGCTTTGACCGTGACCCTGCCGATCGTTTCCGTATTTTGCTGGGGCGGGAAGAAGGCAATCACATCGGCGAAGCCGCCATGGCTGCTACGGCGCCGGAAGATTTCATCACGGCTTTGGTGTCCCACACATTGCAGGAGATGCATTTCTTCTGATTTCGGGACATCCGGTCCGGCGGGACTGTTTTGCCGCCGTATACAAGAAAGGAGAGTGCAGCCTGTGCGTACTTTTACAGGAACCACCGCATCCGGCGGGCTGACTGTTGGCCCTGTGGTACGGATTGATCGCGGCCTGATCGGGCTGCACCGTATCGTCAGCGACCCCTATCAGGAGCGGGCTTTGTATGATGCCGCCATTGTGCTGGCCAAAGATGAACTGACCATGCTGCGCAAGCGGGCCCAGGACCCCAAGGATGCGGACATCCTTTTGTTCCAGATGGCATTGCTGGAGGATGAATCCTTCACCAACGAGATCGGGGATTACATCGCCGCGGGGGCAGGCAGTGCCGCTGCCGTGGAGCGTGCCGAAAAAATTTTTGCCGGCCGCATCAGCAATATTGATGATGACTATATCAAAGAACGCAGCGTGGACGTCTGTGACGCCTGCCGCCGGGTAGTGGATATTCTGGATGGCCGTTCCCGGCGCCCCCTGCAGCTGGACCAGCCCAGCATCCTGGCCGCGGACCTGTTTTATCCCAGCGACCTGTTTTCGCTGGACCGCAGCATGATTCTGGGGCTCATCTCCGAGCGGGACAGCGTGACCAGCCATGCGGCCATCATGGCCCGCGGTATGGGAATTCCGGCCCTGTGCCAGTTGGGGGAGGGCGTGTCCAAAAGTGCTGAAGGCCATACAGTGGTGTTGGACGCCGAGCGCGGAAGCCTGATTGTGGACCCCACGCCGGAACAGAGCGAGGCGGCACGGCGACGGATGGAGCGGCTGGAACGCCGCCGTCAGCGTCCGGACCCGCTGGTAAACAAGCCAAACCGTACCCGGGACGGTACAGCTTTCGTGATTCTGGGGTCGGCCAACTCCAGCGAGCCCAGCGAAATTCGGGCCGCGCTGGACAATGGGGCCAACGGCGGCATTGGTCTGGTGCGCACCGAATCCATGATTCTGAACAACTACGATGAGGAACGCCAGGTGGCGGAATACCGCAAGCTGCTGGAAAGCGCCGAAGGCTGGCCGGTGGTGGTGCGCCTGTATGACCCCGGTGCCGATGACGGTGCCCCTTGGGTGCAGACGGTGCAGACCCTGGCGGACCGGGATTCCCTGTACAAGACCCAGATGCGCGCCCTGCTGCGGGCCGGCGGGTCCGGTGTGCTGCGGGCCGTGGTCCCCATGATCTGCGGCGTACAGGGCTGGGATGCCTGCCTGCACAACTTTGAGGAATGCAAGCGGGAATTGCGCCGGGAGGGGATTCCTTTTGACGAGGACCTGCCGGTGGGCTGTATGATCGAAGTTCCGGCTTCCGCCCTGGAGGCCGCCGAAATTGTGGACCATGGAGCCCGGTTCCTGTACATAGACCTGGACGACCTGGCCAATTTCATCTATGTGCAGCCCCAGAACGAGCGGGAAGAACGGCGCAAGACCGACACGCCGGTGGTCAAACGGCTGGTGCAGGATGTGCTGGATGCGGCGGCTGCCCGGAATACCGACGTGACCCTGTGCGGTATTCCGCTGAACCAGCTGGATGCCATGCCCGGGTATATGTACCTGGGAGCCCGCAGTTTCTGCGTGGAGAACGCCTGCCTGACCGAACTCAAGGCCAGCCTGCTGAAACTGGACCTGTCCGGGCAGCGCGGACAGGAAGCCTGACCAAAAGTTGATAATCTGCTTCCGGTGCCGCATATACTGGTCCGGAGGCATGCAAAACGGGGGATGCCATCCGGCATCCCCCGCATTTTTCTCTTTGGTTTATTCCAGGTCCCCGGTCAGGGTCATTACGGCAGCCAGCGCTGCCAGTGGGGCTGTTTCGCACCGCAGGATGCGGGGCCCCAAACCTACGGTCACTGCGCCCGAAGCCGCAGCCCGTTCCGCTTCTTCGGGGGCAAAACCGCCCTCGCTGCCGGTGACCAGGGCAATGCGCACGGCGTCGGGAGCGTCGGCCAGAATCTGCCGCAGAGAACGCCCGCCGCCCTCATAGAAAAAGAGCACCAGGTCATACTGCCCGAACTCAGCACACACGGCGGCAAAATCCGGCAGAGGCATGCGCACATCCGGCACCAGCCCCCGCCCGCACTGCTTGGCGGCTTCGGCGGCAATGCGGTTGTACCGCTCGTTTTTGGCCTCCTCCTTTTTGGGGGTGGCCACACAGTACCGGCTGAAGAAGGGAACCACCTGCCGCACGCCCAGCTCCACACCGTGGCGGATGACTTCCTCCAGTTTGCCCTGCTTGGGATAGGCAGCATACAGGGTCACCTGGGCCTTGGGTTCGGCGGTGCTGGGATACCCTTCACTCACCGTAAAGGTCACCCGGTCCCCGTCGATGCTCTCGATGCGGCCGGTGTACTCCAGGGCGTCCGGCCCGCACAGGACCACCTCGTCCCCGATGCCCGCCCGCATCACATGCACCAGATGGTGGGCGTCGGTACCCTGCAGGACGGCGTGTCCGTCGGCTACCTCCCGGGTAAAATAGCGGTGGGGCATGGCTTAGCCCTCCTTGCGGCAGACGATGCAGACCCAGCCGCGTTTTTCGTGGACCTCAAAGGGGTCCAGACCGGCGGCGCGCAGACCTTCCAGCACTTCGTCCTTGCGGGTGTCGATAATGCCGGAGGCAATGAACACCGCACCGTCCGCCATCAGGGCGGGCACATGGGGGGCCAGGGACAGGATAGCCGAAGCCACGATGTTGGCGGTGATGATGTTGTACACACCGCTGGCCTTGTCCGAAAGGTCGCCCACCAGCACCTTGAACCGGTCCTGTACGCCGTTGCGCTGGGCGTTTTCCCCGGCGGTGCGCACGCACATGGGGTCGATGTCCACGCCCTCAGCCTCGGCGGCGCCCAGCTTCAGGGCTGCAATGGCCAGAATGCCCGAACCGGTGCCGATATCCAACATCCGTTCGCCGCTCTTGACCCGTTCGTCCAGCACTTCCAGGCACAGGGACGTGGTTTCGTGGGTGCCGGTGCCGAAAGCCATGCCCGGGTCCATGGTGATGACGGTGCGGTCGGTCTGGTATTCCTCCCAGCCGGGCACAATGGCCAGACGCTTGCCGATGTCCATGGCATGGTAGTACTTTTTCCAGGCGTTCTGCCAGTCTTCCTGCTCCACACCGGTGGTGGACAGCGTGTACTCGATGCCGGAAGCATCCAGCCGCTCCCGGAACAGGGGCAGAACTTCGGCCAGGTTTTCGTCCGGGGCCAGGTACATGTGTACCTTCACGATGTCCCGGGGCTGATCCAGCAGGTCCTGCTCAATCAGGTCCACATGGGCTATTTCCCATGCCTGCTGTTCCAGGTCGCTGTAATCCTCGATATAAATGCCACCGTTGGCCACCATGGTGGCAATAGCTTCGGCGGTGTCGGCGTACTTCTGGGGTACGGTGATGGTAATATCGGTCCACTCCATAATTCGGAATCCTCCTGCTGCAAGATAGTTGTATTATACCGCATCCCGCGCGGCTTGGAAAGGGGCGCTTTGTATGAACCTGAGGCTTTTGCCGCTGGACGCGGCACAGACAAAAGAAGTATATGACCGCCGGATGACCGCGGATTTCCCGCCTTCGGAGCTCAAACCCTACCAGGATATGAAGCGGCTGATGGAAAAAGGCTGGTACGAACCGCTGACCCTGGTGCATGAAACCACCGGTGCCATGGCGGCCTATGCCTTCCAGACGGTAATGCCCGGCTGCCGCTGCGCTCTGCTGGATTACTTCGCCGTTCTGCCGGAACTGCGGGGGCAGGGAACCGGTACGGCGGCTCTCTCGGCTCTGGCGGAGCACTATGCCAGGCGGCTGGATGGGCTGATCATCGAATGCGAACATCCTGCCGAAGCTCCCGACCCGGCAGCGGCCCGGCGGCGCATCGGGTTCTATCTGCGGGCCGGGGCCCGGGCCACTGCCATCGAAAGCCGGCTGTTCGGTGTGCGGTATCTGGTACTTGCGCTGCCCTGCCGGGATACGGTATCCGAAGCGGCAGTAAGCGCCGACCTGCGCCGCATCTACCGGCTGACGGTGCCGGACCCCTACTACCGGGGCAATGTAATATTTTACGGCGGCTGAGGGAATACTGGGAACATCCACCTATTTATATAAAGGAAGTGTTCCCGTGAAACTGGACCCGCAACGCTACGATCAAATGGTCCGGCGCGCCTCGCCCCATTCCCCGGTCGGCAAGGATTGCCTGTGGGCTTTCTTTGTGGGCGGGGGCATCTGCCTGGGGGGCGAGCTCCTGCGCCAGACCTACCTCACCTGGTACGATGCCGAAATGGCCGGCACCCTGACCAGCATCACCCTGATTTTTGCCTCGGCAGTGGCCACCCTCTTCGGCTGGTACCAGAAGCTGGCCACCCGTGCGGGGGCGGGTACCCTGGTGCCCATCACCGGCTTTGCCAACTCGGTGGTCAGCCCGGCCATCGAGTTCAAGACCGAAGGCTGGGTCACCGGCATCGGTGCCCACATCTTCGGCATCGCCGGGCCGGTTCTGGCGTACGGCACCCTGGCCAGCTGGGCCTGGGGCATCATTTACTGGGCCATGAGCAAAGGAGGGTGAGGAAAATGTCCGTTCGACGCGGGGATACCATTGTTTTTGCCCATCCGCCGGTCATTGCGGCCTGGGCCGCTGTGGGCGGAAAAAAGGAGGGAGAGGGCCCCCTGGCCTCCGGGTTTGACCAGCTGGCGGAGGATACTGCCTTCGGAACGGAAGGCTGCTCCGGCTGGGAGAGCGCCGAAAGCCTGCTCCAGACCAAATCTGCCAGAATCTGCCTGCGCAAGGCGGGCATCTCTGCCCGGGAGGTCACCCTGGCCTTTGCCGGGGACCTGCAGGCTCAGTGCACCGCCAGCAATTATGCCATGCGTTCCCTGGGGGTGCCTTTTGCCGGGCTGTACGGGGCTTGCAGCACCATGGCGGAATCCCTCTGCCTGGGCGCTGCCTTTGCGGGGGCCGGGTACAGTGAGCGCACCCTGGTTATGACCAGCAGCCACTTCTGCGCTGCCGAACGGGAGTTCCGCACACCGCTGGTTTACGGCGGCAAGCGTACCCCCACCGCCCAATGGACCGCCACCGCTGCCGGGGCCTGCCTGCTGCGCCCGGCGGGGGCGGCAGGCATCCCGGTGTTGTCGGCTACCTTCGGCCGGGTGCAGGATTACGGGGTGCACGACATCAACAATATGGGAGCGGCCATGATGCCGGCAGCGGCCTCCACGCTACTGGCCTATTTCCGGGCCTTCGGTGCCGCCCCGCAGGATTTTGACGCGGTCCTCACGGGGGACCTGGGGGAGGTGGGCAGCGAACTGCTGCGCACCCAGATGGCCCGGGAAGGGTACGACCTGTCCAACCACCTGGACTGCGGCTGCCTGCTGTATGATACCGCCCGCCAGAATGTGCAGGCAGGCGGCAGCGGACCGGGATGCAGCGCTGCGGTGCTGTGTGCCCTGGTATTGCCCCGGCTGCAGCGGGGAGAGTGGAAGCGGGTATTGTTCCTGTCCACCGGGGCCCTCATGAGCCAGACCACCTTCCTGCAGGGGGAGAGTATTCCCGGCATTGCCCATGCGGTGGAACTGGGGGCGCCGGTCAAGGAGGAAAAAGCATGAGCTATCTGTGGGCGTTTGTCATTGGCGGGGCCATCTGCGTGGTGGGCCAGCTGCTGCTGGACTACACCGCATTGAGCCCGGCCCGCATCCTGACCGGGTATGTGGTGGCCGGTGTGGTGCTCAGCGCGGCGGGCCTGTACCAGCCTTTGGCCGACCTGGCCGGGGCGGGGGCCAGCGTACCCCTGCTGGGGTTCGGGCATCTGCTGGCCCAGGGCGTCTGCCGGGCCGTGGATGAAACCGGTTTACCCGGTGCTTTTACCGGCGGGCTGTGCGCAGCGTCCGGCGGTGTGACGGCCAGCCTGGTGTTTGCCCTGCTGGCAGCGCTGGCGGGCCGCAGCCGGGACCAGAGCTGAAAAACCATAGAAAACGAAAATTCCCGCCCCGGGGCCGAAACCCTGAGGCGGGAATTGTTCTTGCTGGAATTTACTGCGCAGCGTTGACCTTGTTGTTGCGCTTGGCCATGCGGCTGACCTTGCGGGAAGCAGTGTTCTTATGGATGACACCCTTGCTCTTCGCGGAGTCAATGGCGGCAACGGCCGCACGGATGACGGCGTCCTTGTCAGCAGCATTGCTGTCGATGGCAGCGTCTGCCTTCTTGATCACTGTTTTCAGGCTGGTCTTGATGGCCTTGTTGTGCATAGCCTCTTTCTTGGCCTGCACCACGCGGTCCTTCTGGGATTTAATGTTAGGCATTCGTTCCACCTCCTTGGTTGACCCATAACAGTACAAATTATACTAGCATATTTTTGGACATGTTGCAAGACCTTTTTTGAAATTTTTTGGCGTGGTTTTTGCGCTTTTCGGCGTTTGGCGGGGCATTTCCGCAGCCGGAGGCAAATCCGGCACCCCGGCTGCATATACTCAGATTCAGGGAGAGGAGGGACCGTCATGTGGAATCTGCGCCGTGTGATGCTGCGTCTGGGAGCCGGGATGATGACGGCCACTCTGGGGCTGGGCTGTGTCCTGGCTGTGGGGCGGATGCCTCCCGGCGACTGGGGGTGGCGGGCCGCTGCTCTGACGGTAGCACCTGCCGCGGCGCTCAGCGCCTGGCAGGCGGAGCTGGCCGCCGCAGCTGATACGGCTCGTGCTATGGCGGTGCCGACGGCAACGCAGGCACCCGAAGAAACGCAGCCGGCCCCTGCCCCGACAGCGACACCGGCGGCGGAACCCTCACCGCAAGCCCAAACGTCCCCGGTACCCGCATCCACGGCAGAACCGTCTGTCACCGCTCCGCCGGATCTGACCGATGCCGGGACCATCCGCGCCCAGTTTTACCCCCAGGGCAGCGGAACCGGCTATGTACAGCTGGCGGCGGGCAGCATCAAGAACTCCACCCAGCATACCGACGCCGAACTGGCCGAGGCGGCGCAGGGAAACCTGCCCTTTGCGGTGGAGGTGGACAGTGAGGAACCCCAGGTCCTGATTCTGCACACCCACGCCACCGAAACCTACCAGCCCTGGGATGACCTGGTCTATGACCCGGACTTTTCCGCCCGCACCACGGATACGGCCCAGAACATGTGCGCGGTGGGGGACCGCATGACCGAGATCCTGAACGAGGCGGGCATCTGCACCGTGCATGATACCACCCTCCACGATTCTCCCAGCTACACCGAAAGCTATGCCCGCAGTGCCCAGACCGCCCGGGCCTGGCTGGAGCAATACCCCAGCATCAAGGTGATTCTGGATGTGCACCGGGACGCCATCGAAACCTCCGATGGGGTGCGGGTCAAGCCGCTGTGCCAGATCGACGGGCAGGACACCGCCCAGGTCATGATCATTGCCGGGTGTGACAACGGCAGCACCGTCAACCTGCCCAACTGGCAGCAGAACCTGAAATTTGCCGCCGCCTGGGAAACCGAGATGGAATCCCTGTACCCGGGCCTGACCCGGCCAGTGCTGTGCGGCTACCGGTTCTATAACCAGGATGTGACCACCGGCAGTCTGCTTATAGAGATCGGCGGCCACGCCAACACCCTGGCCGAGGCTGTGCGGGCAGGGGAGTATGCGGCCCGGGCGCTGGTGGCGCTGTTCCGGGGCGAATCCTGAGAATTTTGGGCTGTACATTCCTGCCTCGATGCGCTATAATACCCATATCTATATTGTTTATGAGGAGAGGGGAACCCCATGGAATACCTGAAAAACCGCATCGAGTTGTCCAAGCTTTACACCGATACCCCCGCCGACGGCACGGTCGTGACCGTCTGCGGCTGGGCCAAAACGGTGCGCGACTCCAAGAATATCGGCTTCATCTCGCTGACCGACGGCAGCTGCTTCAAGCCCGTGCAGATCGTGTTCGAAGCGGCCCGCCTGGAAAATTATGCTCAGGTTGCCAAGAGCGGCCTGTACACCAGCTTTGCGGTCACCGGCCGTCTGGTGCTGACCCCCGGCGCCCGCCAGCCCTTTGAGATCAACGCCGATGAGATCGAAGTGCTGGGTACCTGCGGCCCCGAGTACCCGCTGCAGAAAAAGAAGATGAGCACCGAGTACCTGCGTACCATGACCCATCTGCGCCCGCGTACCAACACCTTCCTGGCGGCTTTCCGCCTGCGCGGCCAGGCGGCCTATGCGCTGCACCGCTTCTTCAACGAGAACGGCTTCACCTATGTGAACACCCCCATCTTCACCAGCTCCGACTGTGAAGGTGCCGGCGAGATGTTCCAGGTCACCACCATGAACCTGTGCGATGTGCCCCATGACGAGGCAGGCAAGGTGGATTTCAGCCAGGACTTCTTCAAGTGCCCGGTAAACCTGACCGTTTCCGGTCAGCTGGAAGCCGAGGCTCTGGCCATGGCGCTGGGCAAGGTCTACACCTTCGGCCCCACCTTCCGTGCTGAGAAGAGCTACGACACCCGCCATGCTGCCGAGTTCTGGATGATCGAGCCGGAAATGGCCTTCGCTGATCTGGATACCTATATGAACACCGCCGAAGCCATGACCAAGTATGTCATCCGCTATCTGCTGGACCACTGCGCCGATGAGCTGGCTTTCTTCAACCAGTTCTTTGACAAGGGCCTGCTGGAGCGCCTGCAGCTGGTGGCCAACAGCGATTTCGCCCGCGTCAGCTACACTGACGCCATCGAACTGCTGAAGAAGAACGACGCCAACTTCCAGTATAAGGTGTACTGGGGCATGGACCTGCAGACCGAGCACGAGCGGTACCTCACCGAACAGGTGTTCAAGAAGCCGGTCTTCGTCACCGATTATCCCAAAGAGATCAAAGCCTTCTATATGCGCATGAACGACGACGGCAAGACCGTGGCCGCCGCGGATATGCTGGTGCCGGGCATCGGCGAACTCATTGGCGGTTCCCAGCGTGAAGAACGCCTGGATGTGCTGACCCAGCGCATGCAGGAACTGGGCCTGAAGCAGGAAGATTACGACTGGTACCTGGACCTGCGCCGTTTCGGCAGCGTCAAGCATGCGGGTTACGGTCTGGGCTTCGAGCGCCTGCTCATGTACGTCACCGGCATCCCCAACATCCGTGACGTCATCCCGTTCCCCCGCACCTGCGGTGGTTTCTGATGCGGGGCGTCGCCGCCAAACTGCTGCCCTGGTTTGAACAGAATCGAAGGCTTCTGCCGTTCCGGCAGGAGCCTTCGGCTTACCATATCTGGGTCAGCGAGATCATGCTGCAACAGACCCGGGTGGCCGCTGCATTGCCCTATTATGAGCGCTTTGTAGCCGAGCTGCCCACCCCTGCGGACCTGGCTGCCTGCCCGCCCGACCGCCTGCGCAAGCTGTGGCAGGGGCTGGGGTATTACAGCCGTGCCGCCAACATGCAGAAAGCCGCTCAGCAGGTGTGCAACCTGTACGGCGGGAAACTGCCCGCCGACTGGGAGGCCCTGCGGGCATTGCCCGGCATCGGGGATTACACCGCCGGCGCCATTGCCAGTATTGCCTTCGGCATTCCTGCCCCGGCAGTGGACGGCAACGTGCTGCGGGTGTACGCCCGGCTGTTTGATGATGACGCCGACATCACCCGTCCCGCCACCAAACAGCTGTTTACCCAGCGGGTCATGGAAGAAATGCCCAAAGCCACCCCGGGTCCTTACAATGAAGCATTGATGGAACTGGGGGCCCTGGTCTGCGTGCCGGGCACCCCTCAGTGCGAAGCTTGCCCGCTGAAAGAGATTTGCAGCGGGTATGCTTCGGGCCGTGCGGCTTCGCTGCCGGTCAAGCCCCCGAAAAAGGAAAAGAAAAAGGTCCCGGTGACGGTGGCGCTGGTGGAAAGTGAAAAAGGCTTCCTGTTGCAGCGCCGTCCGGCCCGCGGGCTGCTGGCCAACCTGTGGCAGCCCCTGTGTTTTGAGGGCAAAAGCCTGACGCAGGAGGCGCTGACGAAGGAGCTGGAAGCCCTGGGCATCGCGGTGACCTGGAAAGAATCCCTGCCCCCGGCCCGCCATGTGTTCACCCATCGCATCTGGGAACTGTCCGGCTGGCGGGGCACCTCTGCGGCTGTACCTTTGCCCGAAGGCTATGCCTGGGGCCGGGCGGACGATGCAGCGGGAAATTTCACCGTGCCCAGCGCTTTTGCAGCCTATGTGCCGGGCGCCGGAAATCAATAAAATTACACAGGAATTTCGCAGCTCTGCCTGACAAAATTTTACGTTTGTATTGTTGTATTCTAACCCGGTGTCGGTTATAATAAAAGCAGCTGACCCCGGTATGCCCGCATAATCAGCCGGGCATGCCCACACAACGCAGTCTGCCCCGGCAGGCTGTCGGTTCGGAGGAATGTATTATGATGAAGAAATCCACGTTTGGTGTTGCTCTGGCTTTCATTGCCGCTGCAGCCGGTGTTCTGACCGCTGTTGCGCTGTATCTGCGCCGCCGCGAAAAGGAACTGGACGAGTACGAACGTCTGCTGTACAGCGACAATGAGTACGATGATGACGAGGACGATGACACCATCTACGAGCCCATCGACACCGAACCGGCCAAGCCCGCAGAGGAAACCGCCGGCGATGACACGGCTTCCGTCTGATTCATTCGCCGCATAAGACCTGTGCAAAAACGGCCAGGTGCGGCCGGTGTGTGCCTGCGGGCACCCCGGATCGTACCCGGCTTTTGCTTTCGGCACCCGGCCGCAACAGGAAGGAGCCAGTATGAAAAAACTGCTGCTTTGGCTGCTGATGGTCGTGCTGATGGTCGCATTGCTGCTGGGCGGTGCGGCCGCGGCGCTGTACGCCATCACCGGCGAAAACAAACTGCCGCAGACACATCCGACCCTCGGTGAAGCCGCCCTGGAACCCAACGGGTATGCGTGGACGGTGCCGGTGCTGGGGGATGTGGTCGAACGCAATTTTTCCAGCCTGACCAACCTGACGGTCCAGAAACTGGGCGATATGGGGGATACCACTCCTGCACTGACCCTGCCGGACTGGGTCAACCGTTCGGAACTGACCCTGACCGGACCGGACGGCTCTGTGGCTGTGCAGGGCGATGCCTCTGCGTACAACAGCTACGTTTATGTACAAAACGGACAGTATCAGCTGGACCTGACGCTGTACCGTGATCCTGCGCCGGATGTGCACGGCGTTTCTACCGGATGGTATGCGTACCGTGTCAGCTACACGGTGAATATCCAGCCCAAGGCGACCCTCAGCACTGCCAGTGCGCCTCAGGGCACAGTGGTGGCAGTGGCCGTCACCGGCATTCTGGATGGCAGTACCCCCACCCTGGAAAGTGACCTGGGCACCGTCTGGTTCCGCAAGACGGCCGACGGTTTCATGGGGTACATTCCGGTTACCTATAATACGTCCGGCGGCGACCACCAGCTGACCCTGACCTGCGGGGAACTGGTGCAGCAGCTGGTCCTTTCGGTCACCGAAAACAAAGTTTCCACCGTGCAGGTGGAAGCGGAGGAAGAGGTCACGGACCCCGGTGCATCCGAACAATACAAGAACGCCATCTGGCCGCTGTACACCGTAGGCAGCAGCGACAAACTGTGGCAGGGGGCCTTTGCTGCTCCGTGCACCAGCCTGCCCACCGCTGCCTATGGCGACCGCCTGATGACCGACGGCGCTGTGACCGGCCGTTCCACCGGCCTGACCTATGCCGCGGCCGAACCCGGCAGCGATGTCAGCGCCCCCCAGAACGGCACCGTTGCCTATGCGGGCGAGCTGGCGCTCACCGGCGGTACGGTGGTCATTGACCACGGCTGCGGGGTGAAAAGTTATCTGTTCGGCCTGGGTACCGTCAGCGTGCAGACAGGCCAGACGGTGTCCCGCGGGGATACCGTGGGCACCACCACCGATGTGCATGACTTGATTTATGAATTGCGCATCGGCAATAAATCGGTGGACCCCGCTGCCGCCATCAAAGGCTCCAGTGGATTGCAATATCAGGAAAACAAGTGATGCGTCTTTTGCGCGGCCGTTACTTGTATAGCATTTGTTGCGTATAGATATGGGACGGGTTAGATATGGAGGAAAAAACTTTCGACAAGGAAAAGGCGCCGGCTGCCGGGCAGAAAAGCTCGTCAGCCGGGCATAACAGGCGCCGCCGTCGCCGCAAGAAGAACGGTGGGCAGAAAGCTTCGCAGCCCCAACAGGCGCAGAAGCAGACCACTGCCACGCAGCCGAAAGCGAAGCCTTTGGCCCAGCCGGTGCCGGAGGAAAAGTCTGCTGCAGGCAGCCCTGCCGAAACTTCGGCCCGGCCGGAGGCTGCGGAAAAACCGGAAACTGTGGCGCAACCGGTACAGACCCCGGAACAAACGGCTGAACCGGCCGAAACGGCTGTGAATCCGGAAGCTCCGGTCAAGGCGGAAGAACCATCCGCTGAACCGGAAAAGCCGACCCCTGCCGAACCGCAGGCACCGGAAAAACCGGAACCGCCGCAGAATCCGGAACCCCCGGAAGCTGCAGAACCGGCAGAATCTGCCGAAGAACCGGAAACAACCGGTGAAAAGGCAGAGAAAGCTGAAAAGGCAGAAAATACCGGAAAGTCCGGAAAAGAGGAAAACTCGGATTCCACCGGGGAAACCGCTTCGGAAGAAGATACAGACCAGCCGGAAGGAGAAAACCGGGCCGCTGAAATGACCCGCACGGTGCAGCTTTCCATTGAGAAAATCGTGGAAACCATCGAGGCGGAGGAATCGGAACCAGAACCGGCGGAAGAACCGGACGAGGAGGCCGAAGACCCTGCTGATAAGGTCCCGCTCAGCCGTTTGCAGCAGTTGCACCAGCAGGTGGGCGACAGCATGTGGAGCCTGCTGAAATGGGTCATCTTTGTCATCGCTTTTGTGGCGGTGGTGGCTGGTTTCGGCATCGCATGGCTGTACAAGGGCGCTACCCCGGATTCCATCCCCAAGGTATCGGCCGAATTCAACGGCGAAACGCTGCAGACCACTTCGTACAGCTGGCATGTGCCGGTAGTGGCCAACATGTTCAAGCGCACTTATGCCGAAACCTTCTTAAAGGACCCGGTGGAGCTTACCGACACCATCCAGACCGCCCAGGTGGAACTGGATGTCCACCATCCCGATTGCGATACCAGCCTGACCATCCAGGACAGCAGCGGGGAAACCGTTTTTGACGGCACGGCCGAAGAATTCGGCAATTATACCTTTACCAAGAATGACACCTACACCGCGGAGCTGGTCATCTTCCGCAATGAGAAGAAGATCAGCCATACGGCGGAAGTGTCCGGCAAGCAGACCTATCTGTTCAGCTTTACGGTCAGCCTGCGTCCGTCCATCCGCCTCAACACTGTGTCCGCCACCCAGGGCGGTGTGGTGGCCGTGCGGGTCAGCGGCGGCGTGTCCGATCAGGTGGCCCCCACGGTCAGCAGCCAGCTGGCCTCCACCGCCTTCCATCAGGGTGAAAACGACTGGGTCAGTTATCTGGCCATCCCGGTGGATCAGGAGCCCGGTTCCTACACCATCACCGTCAGCTATGCGGGCTATGAACAGGAACTGTCCCTGACCGTCAAAGCGCGGGCCAACGTGTATAAGGACTACACCACCAAGAGCAAACTGACCAGCCCGTATATCGGCGAAAGCGACACGCCCGCCAAGGTGACGGCGGTCCTCAATACCGGGGACGAAGCGCCTGCCTGGACGGCGGACGGTTTCAACCTGCCCTTTACGGACAAGGCCGAAGTGGCCCTGGCTTACGGCACCACTGAGTATGTGGGCCGTACCCGCTCCGAGCGTGTGGCCGGAACCGGCACCGGGCGCATCTGCAACAATGTGGTCGTTTCCAGCTCCCGCGGCAGCAATCTGCTGGCCCCGGCGGCCGGTAAGATCGTTCTGGCCGAGGACCTGGGCGGTACCGCCGGTTACACGGTGGTCATCGACCACGGCGCCGGTGTCAAGAGCATCTTCTACTGCCTGCGCAGCATTTCGGTCAAGGTGGGCACCACGGTCAAGAAAGGCCAGGCCATTGCCACCACCGACAGCACCACCATCGCGGAAGTCCGCGTGGGTACCGTTCCGGTGGAGCCGCTGTCCATCTGGCGCGGTGAGTGTGACGCACTCAACCATTATTGATATCCATACTGTAAAAAAGCCTCTGCTTCGGCAGGGGCTTTTTTCTGTTTTCGTCACCCCGCATACCTTTTGGGCATAAGATGGCTCAGAACACGGGGGTGGGAATATGTCCTTTACATTTTGTATGGCGGACGGCGACGCCCGCCAACAGGCTGCCGGCCGGGCCTTGCGGGAAGCCGGATGTATCCGCGGTGCGCCTGAACATGCCGATTTTCTTCTTCTGCCCATGCCGCTGCGCACTGTCACGCCGGGGCAGCTGGACCTGCTGCACCGGGCGCGGCCCGATACGCCGGTCTTTGCGGGACTCATCACACCGCAGGCGCGCAGCGTTATTCAGCGCGCCGGGCGGGTCCCGGTGGATTACTACACCCGCAGCGAGCTGGCCAGCCTGAACGCAGTGCCCACGGCCGAAGGCTGCCTGTGCCTGCTTATGCAGATGCGCACCCGCACACTGTGGGAAAGCCCTGTCCTGGTGCTGGGATTCGGCCGGGTGGGGCAGGCGGTGGCCCGTCGGCTGGCGGCGCTGGGAGCCCGGGTCACGGTGGCGGCCCGCAATGCCGAACAGCGGGCCGGGGCCCGGTGCTGCGGCTGTCATGCGGCCCCGCTCACGGCGCTGGAACGGCTTCTGCCGGATTTTGACGCGGTGGTTAATACCATTCCTGCCATGGTCCTGCCCGCAGAACTGCTGGGGCGGCTTCCCCGGGGGGCCGTTGTCATCGACCTGGCCAGTGCCCCCGGCGGTGTGGATTTTGATGCCGCCCAGGCCATGGGATTGCAGGCGCGGCTGGCCTCCGGGCTGCCGGGGCGCTGTGCACCGGATACGGCGGGCGAGCTCATCGCCCAGACGATTTTGAATATTTTGAATGAACAGGGGAGGGCGACGGTATGACGCAGACTTGGCAGGGTACCCCCCGCGCAGTGGTGTTTGCCCTGTGCGGCAGTTTTTGCAGTTTTGGAGCGGTGCTGCCCCAGATCCAGCACCTTTGCCGGGATGGCTGGGACGTGCTGCCCTTGCTCAGCGCCAGTGCCGCTACCCAGGACACTCGCTTCGGTACAGCGGCGTCCCTGTGCCGGACGCTGGAGGAGATGACCGGGCATTCGCCCATGACGACACTGCAGCAGGCGGAACCCCTGGGCCCGCAGAAACGGGCCCGGGCGATGATCATTGCCCCCTGCACTGGTACCACCATGGGCCTGCTGGCCAACGGCCTCAGCAGCACGGCGGTCACGCTGGCGGCCAAAAGCATGCTGCGGGGGGGGCGTCCCCTGATTCTGGCGCCATCCACCAATGATGGGCTTTCGGGCAGCGCCGGGAGCCTGGCCGCATTGCTGCAGCGCAAAAACATCTATTTTGTGCCGTTCGGTCAGGATGACAGCTTCAAGAAACCCCACAGCCTGAAAAGCGATTTCACCCTGTTGCCGGATACCCTGGAAAGCGCGCTGCGCGGTGTGCAGCTTCAGCCGCTGCTTTTGTAACTTTCAGCGGAATGACGCATATATTGGTATGGTGTGACGGATATTTCGAAAGGCGGTGCGGCGATGGAACGGATCAAAATTACGGGCGGGCGGGTGCTGTCGGGCAGGATTCGTCCCGCGGCGGCCAAGAACAGCGTGCTGCCGCTGCTGGCGGCCAGCCTGCTGTGTGCCAGACCCTGTGTGCTGCGGGGCGTGCCGCGGCTGTCGGATGTGGATGCCAGCCTGGCACTGCTGCGGGCGGTGGGGGCAAATCCGGTGCGGCGTGGTCCGGATATTCTGCTGCCGCCAGCCTCGGTCAGCGGCCATGTGCCGCCGGAACTGGCGGGGGCGATGCGGGGGTCGGTGTTCTACCTGGCGCCGCTGCTGGTGCGGGCGGGAAGGGTGGAAATGCCGCTGCCGGGCGGCTGTCGCCTGGGACCGCGGCCTATTGACATCCATCTGGCGGGGCTGGGTGCCATGGGGGCCGAGATCACCGAAAGCGACACGGCGGTTACCCTGCGGCGCAGCGGACCGCTGCGTGGTACGGATTTCACCCTGCGCCTGCCCAGCGTGGGAGCCACTTTGACCCTGCTTATGGCGGCGGCCTGCGCCCGGGGAACCACCGTGCTGCGCGGGGCCGCCTGTGAGCCGGAAATTGCCGATACGGCATCTTTCCTGCGCATGGCGGGGGCGGATATTCAGGGGGCCGGGACCCCGGTGATCACGGTGCGGGGCGTGGATGGCCCTCTGCCGGGCGGCGGGGTGCATCTGCCGCTGCCCGACCGCATTGCGGCCGCTACCTATGCGGCTGCTGTGGCGGTGGCGGGCGGACGCATCGCGGTGGATTGCTGCCGACCGGGACACCTGGCGCCGTTTTTGCGGTTCCTGCGCACAGCCGGGTGTGAAATCACCGCGGCACCGGACGGTTTTGTGGCTGCGCGGGACCCGGATGCACCGCTTTGGGGCGGGGCGGAGCTGTGTACCGGTGCATGGCCGGGGTTTGCCACCGATACGGCCCCGCTGGCAGCGGCGGTCCTGCTGACTGCACGGGGAAACAGTCATATTCACGACGCTTTATTCCAGAACCGTTTTGCCTGTGCCGAAGGCTTTGCCGCCATGGGGGCCGTGGTGCGTGCGGATGGCCGGGACCTGTGGATACAGGGAGCGCAAGAGCTGCACGCTGCCTGCGTGACCGCCCCGGACCTGCGCGGCGGGGCGGCGCTGGTGCTGGCAGGGCTGGCGGCCGAAGGAACGACGTCGATTATGGATTCCGGTCACATCCGCAGGGGGTATCAGGACCTGCCGGCGGAACTGGCGACTCTGGGCGCACACTGCGCATACAGCAAAACATTGAGCGATGCCACGATAAAAACTGCCTCTGCTATGCAAATACGATAAAATCCGCGTTGCCATGTGAACTCTTTTGGATATTTCTACGGGCTGCGGCGCAAATTTTGTTTTTTTGCGCCGCAGCTATTGAAATTGTGTTGTAGATTTGGTATTCTAATAATCAGTTATATGTAAAAAATACAGGGCCAGTGTGCCTCTGGGTCACAACCGCTGTGCGGCGGCCCGGGTTGTCGGGCCCGTCAAACTTACAACTGTTTAGGGGGATACACTCATGGCGTTCGTTCTCGATGAAGAGATGCAGAATGTAACTAACATCAAGGTGATCGGCGTCGGTGGCGGCGGCGGCAACGCCGTCAACCGCATGGTCGATGCGGGCCTTGGCGGCGTGGAATTCGTTGCGATGAACACCGACCAGCAGGCCCTGATCAATTCCAAGGCGACCCAGAAGGTCCAGCTCGGTGCAAAGCTGACCAAGGGCCGCGGCGCCGGCGCCGACCCTGAAGTGGGCCAGCGTGCCGCCGAGGAAAGCAAGGACGAGATCACCAACGCCCTGAAAGGCGCCCAGATGGTCTTTATCACCGCCGGTATGGGCGGCGGCACCGGCACCGGTGCAGCTCCCGTGGTGGCTGAAACTGCCCATGACCTGGGCATCCTGACCGTCGGCATCGTCACCAAGCCCTTCAGCTTTGAAGGCAAGCGCAAGATGAGCCTGGCCGAGCAGGGCATTGCCAACCTGATGATGCATGTGGACAGCCTGATCGTGATCCCGAACGAGCGTCTGAAGCTCATCAGCCAGGAGAAGATCACCCTGATGAACGCCTTTGAGGCGGCAGACAACGTGCTGCGTCAGGGCGTTGAGAGTATCTCCAGCCTGATCAACATTCCGGCTTTCATCAACCTGGACTTCGCCGACGTGCGCTCCATCATGAAGGACGCCGGCTTCGCCCACATGGGCGTCGGTGTCGCCAAGGGTGCCGGCAAGGCCGAAAACGCCGCCAAGGCTGCCATCTCCAGCCCGCTGCTGGAAACCAGCATCGCCGGCGCTCGCGGTGTCATCATCAACATCACCTCCAGCCCGGATATCGGCCTGGACGATGTGGAAACCGCTGCTTCCATGATTACCCAGTCCGCTCACCCCGATGCCAACATCATTTGGGGTACTGCGTTCGATGAACGTCTGGCCGACGAGATGAACATCACCGTCGTTGCCACCGGCTTTGAGAACACGCCGGGTGTTGACGAACCCATCCAGGCTGCTATGCACGCCCAGATGGCCGCCAAGAATACTGCTGCCGATGTGCAGCCCGAACCCGCTGTGCAGCAGCCGGCCGCGCCCACCCCGCCGCCGACCGTTGATCCGGTCATCCCCAGCCCGGTGATCTTCAACACCGAGGTCGCTCCGTCCAGCAGCCCCAAGGCCGCCGAACCGGAGGAAGAGGATGACGGCGATTACTTCAATGATCTGCTCAGCATCCTGAACAAGCGTTCCTGAGAAAAAGGCCGTGTTGATGCCCGGTCTTGCGGATGTTGAAATGCCGGGCTTGTCCGCCGCTGTTTCGCGGCGGACATCTGCCTGTAATACATGAGGAGGAACGCCATGCCGTCCAAGGACCCGTCGAATCAGGAGAAGGGGTTCCGCACGAGCATGCTGGGCTTTGATAAGAATGACGTGCTGGCATACATGAACGCGCTGGCCAACGAAACCCAGCAGCGGGAACTGGAATACCAGCAGACCATTGACGAGCTGAATGCCCAGCTTGATAAACTGAAAAAGGACCAGGCAAATGCGCGCCGCTGCGTGGAAAAGCTGCAGGCAGAACTGAACCAGGCCACCCAGCGTGCGGAAACGGCGGAAAAGGCCGGCAGCGATGCTGTGACCAAACTTCGGGATGCCGAAGAGCGTGCCAGCGCATACCAGGGCAAGTATAAGGAATGCCAGCAGTCCATCCTGGAACTGCAGTTCCAGAAGCGTGACCTGGAAAAGCAGGTGGAAGAGATGGAGGCCATGATTCCCAAAGGGGGAATGCCTGCCCCGGCTCCCGCCCCGGCACCTGTGGCCCCTGCGCCGGAACCGGTCAAACCTGCCAAACAGGAGGAACCGGCTCCCGCCCCGGCCCCGGTCAACGTGACCGAGCAGGCCCGCATTGAAGCCAAAAAGATTCTGGCGGATGCCCGCCTGAATGCCGAGAGCGCCGAACGCCGCCTGCGCCAGCAGGAGGACGACCAGAAAGCCCGCATGGCGGATAACGCCCGTGCGCTGGCTGCCGGTGTACAGCTGCTGCGGGACCGTCTGACCCGTGTGGATGAAAAGCTGGCGTCTGCTTCCATGGACCTGGAAAACGCCACCGGTGCCATTTATCAGGCTCTGGATGATACCAGCAGCGACCTGGAAAGTCTGGGAGCCGATATGCGCTCTTTCGGCAAGTTGCGTCCTGCACAGCCTTCTGCCGAACCCCAGGCACAGACCCCTGCCCAGCCGGTGCAGCCGGTACAACCTGCCCGCGCCAAGGTTTCCCCCCGCCGTGTGCGGCCGGTCCGTTCTCAGCCGGAACCGGAACCCGTCAAGCGCCTGCGCCGCACTTCTGCGCCGCCGCGTCCTGTATCGGAAGAACTGGGCGATGCCATTGAGCGCTTGGACAAACGCTCCAAATAAAACAATACATGCAACAGGCCGTGGCCGCCTCTTGACGGCCGCGGCCTTTCTTTATGGGAGAAAAACACCATGCCCCTGACACATATTCTGCAATCCGTCACCCGCGCAAAACATCGCTTCAGCGGTGCACTGGCATCCCTGCAGGCTCCGGCCCGCTGGCTCGTATATGGGGTGCTTCTGCTGGTCGTTATCCTGGCCGGCGGGGCTGTCACGGCGTACGGCGGCCTGTTTCTGGTGTTGCTGCTCTGGGCTCTGTGCATGGGGGCACTCTGGCTTTTGCTGGGGACAGCCTGGAAAGCCGCATTCCCCGGGGAGGACTGGAAACAGGATACCATATTCCGCCGCTGTCTAGTGGCCGGGGCGGTTGTGGGAATCCTGGTGATTGCTGCGCTGGTGTTCTATCGGCGTACCGTCTATGGGGAAGATGCCATCAACTACTACGCCAAACAGAATCTGCTGTTCAACAGTTTCGGCACCAGTGGGTTCTACGGCGTCAGCAACCTGGCTGAAAACCTGCTGACCGCCGACTATAAGATGTTCATGAACCTGTTCATCAGTCTGCCGTATCTTCTTCTGCCGCGGACTATCAACATGTTCATGCTCAGCTATGCGCTGACCTGCTTTGTCCCCATGTGGACGGCTCTTCTCATGCTGGCCAGGCGGGTGATGAAGACGGTAGCCCCCACTCTGTCCGCTGCCCGCCGCAGCGCTTTTTATCTGCTGTGCATGGGGACAATGGTCCTGTGGCCCATGTTTCTGTGGCCTGCGACCCACGGGATGCCGGACGCGTTCGGTCTGAGCTTCGCGGCCATCATTCTGCTTCTGTGTGCGGATTACCGGTTCGACACCCTGGAATGGCCCAGGCTGCTGGCTTTGTTCGCGGCCACTTTTGCCTTGATCCTGACCCGCCGCTGGTACATGTTCTGGATTGTGGCCTTTTACCTGTGCTATGCCGTGGCGGCACTGTGCGGGGCTGCCCGGCGCGGTGCGTTCAAGCGGGTGCTGGGAAATCTGCTGCGCTTCGGCATTCCTTCGGTGATTGTGATCGTGGTGGTATTGCTGCCTACCTTCCGCACCATTCTCTCCACCGATTACGCCGACATCTACGGCGCGTATTACGGCGGCGGTTTTGCGGCAAACTGCCTGGCACAGCTGAAGACCCAGGGAATCCTCTGGCTGCTGGTCTGCCTGGCGGGAATTGTGGCCCTGCTGCGGTATAAAACTGCCCGCGGCCCGGTGCTTGTCGCGGCGCTGACCTCTGTGCTGGCCATGGTACTGTTTACCCGTACTCAGTCCCTGGGGGACCACCAGAGCCTGATTCTGGCGCCTCTGTATCTGTTGGGGCTGTTCGGTGCGGCTGCATTTGTCTGCGCCCGCAAGCGTGCCTGGGCGGTGCGTGGCGGCACGGCGGTGCTGGCGTTGTTCTTTGTGGTCAACGCCTGGAATACGCTGCGTCTGCCGGGCGCCAATGTATCCACGCTGCTGCTCAGCGGAGAAAGCCTGGATTTGACCCGGCGCACCGACCTGGACGCCATGAAAGCCGTCACCGACTTTGTGCTGGAAAACTGCGGTGAGGACGAAACGGTTTATATCAATATGGACACCGATGGGTACAGCGGCTCTACCTTTGCGTACAGTGACCCCGCACATCCGCAGCTGCAAAGCATGATCCTGTGGGAGAACAGCGTGCCTTCCACCCACGGATTCCCCACGGGCATCTGGTCTTCGAAATATGTGATGGTCACCGACAAGCTGGACGAGGGCGGTCTGGTAGGTGCCGTGAATGTGGCCCTGCGTACCCAGACGCCCAGCAGCAGCCATTACAGCTATGTGACCGAGTTTAGCCTGCAGAACGGGATCGTGCTGTATTGCTACGAGCGCACAACGCCGCCCGATGCGGCCGAGGCCGATTATTACAAGCAGGTGTTTGCCGAATATGATGCCCGCTGGCCGGAACTGTTCAGCCAGCGCATTGATGCCTATATGGCCGAATTGGGAGAATAAGGCGTTCCGGATTGACATAAAATCGTAACTTATTTTTGCCATTCCCTTGACGAAAACACCCCTGCATGGTATATTTATAGTCAGAATATTTTTGGCTGATTGGGTTTTCCCACTTGTTTTGGCGTCTGTTACGCCTGATCGCTCTGAACGCAGCAGCCTGCTCATTCTGCGGGCTGCCTGGCTTTGCTGCGCCTGCGTTATAAAAAGGAGGTCAGCTTCCCATTGAAGCGTTTTCTTTGCGTGGTTCTGATTGCCGCGCTTATGGTATTTTGTGCCGCCTGCGGCAGTGATTTGCTTTCGGCCGAACCCGAGGCAACGGCTGCCCCTACGGCGTCTTCGTCCCGCAATGTCCGCAGTGAACCGGTCAAGGTGACCGAAACTTACGCGAATGCGGATCATGTTACCGACAATTCTCAGCAGACGGAGGATTCTCAGTCTGCGGCAACCGAATCGAACACCGCATCCCAGACAGTGGATACGCCCGAAACGGGCGATTTCCCGGTGGTTTATTTTGCCGGGGTGCTGGGATTGATTCTGATTTGTTCTGCCGGATTGCTGATGCTGCGGCGTATCTGAACATCAACCTGGAACGTCAGGGGCGCGCACGGCGCGTTTGCCGGGCCGGTTCTTTGCAACCGGGCGGCAGGCACGCGGTGGGCGCCCTGTTTCGTTTTCGCACTTTGCCGTAAGGAGGCTTTCTGCCCATGCCCCGCAAACAACGTTACCGCCGCCTGCAGGGCGACAGTGCCTATTATCCCTTCGGTGCCCGTAAAGTCTTGCGCCAGAAGCAGCGCCGCCACGCCTGGCTGCTGCGCTGGACCGGTATTTTGGTCTTGTGCGCGGCGGCGGCTTTGCTTGTCCGCCAGACTGTCTTTCGCGGCGGACAGCCGACCCCGCCGCCTGTTGTGGCCACGGCCAAAGCCGCTACGGCAGAAACAGCGCCGCGCCCCACGGTGACGGTGCGCCCGGCCACGGTGGATGCACTGGCAGGGCAGGGCACTGCGGAAACGGCGGACTCTGCCCCGGCCCAGCCTACGCCCACGCCGCTGCCGGAAACACAGATCCTGCCTCAGTACCGGGACCTGTATGAGCAGAACGGAGATATGGTGGGATGGCTGCGCATAGAAGGGACCGATATTGATTATCCGGTCATGCAGACCCCCGGCGACAATGAATATTACTTGCGCCGCGGGTTTGATAAGCTGTATGCCACATCCGGCACGCTGTTCTTGGATGAACGCTGCAGCCTGGGGCCGGACCCTACCGCCAATTGGCTGATTTATGGCCACAACATGAGCGACGGTACGATGCTGGGGGAACTGGACCGCTACGCGGACCCGGATTTTTATGCCGAGCATCCTACCTTTACCTTTGATACGCTGACCACACCGGGCACCTGGCAGGTGGTGGCGGTGATCCGCACCAAACTGGGACAGGATGAATGGCCGTATTATACCTTCTTTGATGCACGCAGCCGGGCTGAATGGCAGCGTCGGGTGGATGCCATTCTGGAGCTGGCGCTGTATGACACAGGCGTTACGCCGGAATACGGGGACCAGCTGCTGACGCTTTCCACCTGCGGTACGTCCAGCTTTTATACCAATGAACGTTTTGCGGTGCTGGCAATGCGGGTAGAATAAGACCTCTTGCTTTTTGGGCGTGAATCCGCTATGATGATAACGTTAAAAATACAACGCAAAAAGGAGCCAACTTACAATGGCAGAATTCAAGTATGAGATTACCGAGCGCATTGCGGTGCTTTCCACCAACGCCAGCGGCTGGGAACGTCAGCTGAACATGGTCAGCTGGAACGGCAAGGAGCCCAAGTACGACCTGCGCGATTGGTCGCCGGACGGCAGCAAGATGGGCAAGGGCATCAGCATGACCCGGGAAGAACTGGTCACCCTCAAGGGTATTCTGGAAGAAATGGATCTGTGATGGAAGACTATCGCCAGCAGTTTATCGACCTGTATAATCAGCATATCACCCGCCCCGGCGCCGACCGCCTGCTGAAATGGCTGGACGGCACCGACTTTTTCCGTGCGCCTGCGTCCACCAAATTCCATGGCGCCTGTGAGCATGGCCTGGTGATGCACAGCATCAATGTCTATAATGCCATGATGCAGCACTTTTTCACGGAAGGCGACAACCCCGAAACCTTTGCGGTCTGTGCCTTGCTGCACGATGTGTGCAAGGCCAACTTTTACAAGGTGGGAAGCCGCAATGTGAAGAACGATGCCACCGGACAGTGGGAGAAAGTTCCCTTTTACCAGGTGGCGGACCAGCTGCCGTATGGCCACGGCGAAAAGAGCGTGTATCTGATCGAGCATTTCATGCGCCTGAAGACGGATGAAGCCATTGCCATCCGCTGGCATATGGGCGGCTTTGACGATGCGGTGCGCGGCGGCAGCTACGCCATCAGCGACGCTTACAACCGGTATCCGCTGGCGGTCAAGCTCCACACCGCTGACCTGATTGCTACTTACCTGATGGAACAGGGAACCAGCCAGGTGGAAAACGGTCACTGAAAAACAAGCAAAACTCCCCGCGGCAAAAACGGCTGCGGGGAGTTTTTTGGCTTGCAGGGCAAAGCCAAAACAAAAAATCCCATGACGGGACACGCCATGGGGCAAGATGTATTGCGGGGCCCCCGGAAAACTTTGCAAGGCAAAGTTTTATGGGGAAAAAGGAGGAATGACGAAACGGTATGAGAAAAGCCCGGGTTTATACCCGGGCTTTTTGAATGGAGTGTAGTCCATTCCGACGTGGAGCAGGTGAAGGGAGTCGAACCCTCGTCCTCAGCTTGGAAGGCTGATGTACTAGCCGTTGTACGACACCTGCACGGTATTTGTTATTATACCCGTACAGGTGCCGGTTTGTCAAGTCGAAAAAGGCAATATCAGAATTCCTTTTTTGTATAAATAGCGGTGCTGATCATCCAGCTGATGACGAACAGCACCAGTCCGGACGCAATTACACCGCCGCTGATCAGGAACAGCAGGGTGATTTCATCCATTCCTGAAACCGTCAGGGAACTGAGAGGGGAGCTGTTTTTGGTGGCGTAGGAAGAAAAAGCCACCAGGCCTACACTGATGCCGATGGCCACGACCACCCCGGATCGTGCCCGTGCCGCGCCCAACTTGTAGGAAAGGGGAAGGACCAGCGCGTAGTAGATCAGCACGATGCCCAGAGCAACCAGGCAGCCGGCCAGATTGTACATCAGATTTTCCTGCAGCCGGCCCTTGATCAGGTCACAGGCCGTGAGCAGAAGTTCTGCCAGCACAAAGCTGCCGCCCATCCAACCCATTGCCAGCAGATACTTGGCACCCACCAGTTGTCCGGCGGAAACAGGCAGCGTGTGGGCGTAGGCGTCCCAGCGGCTCATCTCGTCAAAGGAAAGGGTGGAGGCAATGTACATGCCGCCCATAAAAATCAGGGCAAACAGCATGAAAGCCATATCCAGGGTATAAGCCATCGCCGTGTACAGAACGATGACCAGAAGAAAATTCTTTCGGTAGCTGGACCAAATGGTCATCTGGTCCTTGTATAATAAACCCAACATGGTGTATTCCTCCCGGAAAACAGCGTGGCCGGAAAATAATCCGGCTTTTGTCCAATCAAAACTGTCTGCGCTTGTATACGATATTGCTGGCTGCCCAGCTGGCTGCATACAGCAGCACACTGAAAACAACACAGCCTCCGACCAGCCACCAGAAATGGAGATTCCGGACCCATTGGGTCAGGGAGCCGTACTCCACATCCATCACGATGTACTGCCCCTGGGAGGCGTCCCAGATCTCGGCAGGGCCCCGGAAGCCGAAGAACCGCTGAACAGCCTGCATCTGCTCCGAAGAAACCAGCATCATGGCGGCCATGACGATCACCACCAGCAGCAGAATCGCCACCATCACGACCGAACGGGCCCGCTCACTGCCGAACCGGTAGGAAAGGGGCAGGCTCAGGGAAAAATACAGCAGGGACAAAGCGGAGGCTGCCAGCATGCCCACCAGCGCTTCCTCCATGCCCATGGTTCCGTGGGCGATGCTGGGAAAGAACAGAAATGCCGCCATACCCAGCACGAACCCGCCGAAAATGGCAATCAGGCCCAGCAGGTACTTGCTGCCGATGATGGCTGCCGGACTCACCGGCAAGGTGTGGGCGTATATATCCCAGTGACTTTTTTCGTCGAAGCTGACAGCGCTCTGCGTGTAGATACCGAACATGAATACCAGGGCATACAGCATGAATGGTGTGTCGAACAGATACGCCATGCCCAGGTACAGGATCAGAATCAGCAGGATATTTTTCCTGTACTGGCTGATGAGAATGCTCCAGTCCTTGTACAGCAGGCCTTTCATTGAGCGTCCCTCCCGCTGTAAAAACGCATGATGTCATCAATACCGGCGGGGTCGCATACCGCACCCGGCAGCAGGCTGTGTGCTTCCTCCCGGCCTTTGACCAGGGTTTCGCACCCGAAGGCACTCCGCCGGGTAAACACGGCCATACCATCCGGCAGGTGCTGCAAATCGGCTTCGCTGCAGCGCAGCAGGCCGTACTCCTGCATCAGAGCGTCCTTGTCCTCGTGGAACAGCAGCTTTCCATGATGCAGATAGGCGATGGAGTCGGCAATCTGTTCCAGGTCACTGGTGATATGGCTGCTCATCAGGATGGAATGGCGCTCGTCCTGGATAAACTCCAAAAACAGGTCCAGAATCTCCCCGCGCACCACCGGGTCCAGCCCGGCGGTGGGTTCATCCAGCACCAGCAGGTCCGGCTCATGGGCCAGGGCGGTGGCCAGGCTCAGTTTCATCCGCATGCCGCGGCTGTATTCCTTGACCCGCTTGCCCGCATCCAGGCCAAAGCGCTTTAAATATCCGTCAAAGGCGTCCTGGTTCCAGCGGCTGCCGAAGATGCCTGCCATGCTGCGGCCGATGTGGGCCGCATTCATGCCCTCATAAAAATAGGCATCCTCAAACACCACCCCTACCCGGGCGCGGATGGCAGTATCCCGGGGGCTGCCGCCCAAAAGTTCGGCACGGCCGCTGTCCGGCGGATTGACACCGGTCAGGATTTTCAGGGTTGTGGTTTTGCCGGCCCCGTTTTCGCCCACCAGACCCACGATGGTCCCGGCAGGAACCGCCAGGTCCAGCGGCCCCAGCTGAAAATCTTTGTATACTTTCCGCACACTGTGCAGTTCGGCTGCGTTTTCAGGCATACTTCAGCCCTCCCACAAAAGCTGTAATGTTTCGGTGACCTCCGCCAGGGATATCCCACCCCGGCGGGCGGCCTCGATGGCGTTCTGCAAGTGCCCTTCCACCTGTTTCAGACTTTCCTCCCGGTGCAGCTCGGGGTTCTGCGGCGCCACAAAGCTGCCGCGCCCCGGCATGGTGCGGATAAATCCTTCGGTTTCCAGGTCCTCGTAAGCACGCTTGGTTGTAATGACGCTGATGCGCAGCTCCTTGGCCAGCAGACGGATACTGGGCAGCGCGTCGCCTTCTTTCAGTTCGCCGGACAGGATTTTATCCTTGATCTGCCGCGTGATCTGCGCGTAGATCGGCTCGCCTCCGGCGTTGGAGATGTAAAGCTCCATGGAGTCCCTCCTTCGGGCAGGAAAATGAACTGTTCATATCCTATATGCACAGTATATACGGCATATACACAGCTGTCAACACTTTCCTGAAAAAAAGCAGCAGGAATTTTTCCCGGCATCTTTCAGCAGGGCGGATTTTCTGCTATAATAAGCGGGAATCAAGTATATTGCGCGCCGTACACCGGCGCAGGAAAGGATGTTCCCACCGATGAAACCCGACATGCCCCGTCAGCCGCTTTATCGGCGCCTGCATCTTCGTAATAAGGAGCGCCGCCTTACCCAGATCATGCGTGATCAGGTGGCGGCAGCCGCCAGCCTGCTGGAAATGCTTCTCTCGGTCATGGTCCTGATCGGCCTGCTGGTCAGCACTGTGCCCATCGTCCAGGAGATGTTTTCTCTCTGGTTCTCTGATAACACCGATGCCTTCCAGACCTTTCTGGGGCACGCCTTCAACCTGGTCATCGGCATCGAGTTCATCAAGATGCTGGCCAAGCACAGCCCCGGCAGCGCGCTGGAAGTGCTGTTGTATGCCATTGCCCGCCAGATGATCTTGGGCCATGGTTCTGCTGTGGAGAACCTCATCAGTGTGGCGTCCATCGGCCTGATTTTCCTGATCCGCAAATTTGTGTTTGTGCCCAGCTTCGGTTCCACCATGCCGGATGGCCACACCGCACCGGATCTGGTGGACAGCAACCACCACGACAGCGACGAAACGTTCGGCTAACCAACATAAAAAACGCCCGCGGCCCTTCCTGAAAGGAAGAACGCCGCGGGCGTTTTGCTGTATTCTTTTTTCAGGTCCCGGCGGGACGGTCGGGCGGATATTCGCCCTGCAGTTTGGCCTCGATGCGGCTGAGCCGGGCTTCCAATTGCTGAATGCGCTGAAGCTGCATATCGGGCAGGTCCTGCTGGTCCAGGTCGTCGGCGGGGCAGCAGCGGATATTGTTGACCCGGACCACCTCGGCGGGAATACCCACGGCGGTGGCGTTGGCGGGCAGATTGTGCAGCACTACGCTGCCGGCGCCCACGCGGACATTGTCCCCGATAAATACAGGACCCAGCACCTTGGCACCGGCACCGATGAGCACGTTGTTGCCCACGGTGGGGTGGCGCTTGCCGGTGTCCTTGCCGGTGCCGCCCAGGGTCACGCCGTGGTAGATGGTGCAGTTGTCGCCGATCTCGGTGGTTTCACCAAAGACGATGCCCATGCCGTGGTCGATGAACAGCCGCTGGCCGATTTTTGCCCCGGGGTGAATTTCGATGCCGGTAAAATGGCGGGACAGCTGACTGATCAGCCGTGCCAGAAACAGCATCTTGTGCCGGTACAGCCAATGGGCAATGCGGTGGGTGACCAGTACATGAAATCCCGGATACAGCAGGATGACCTCCAGTACATTGCGTGCTGCCGGGTCTTTGTCCCGAATATTTTTGGCGTCTGCCCACAAGCCCATAGTTCCAGCCCCTTTTCCCGTAAATTCGCTAATGAAATAACAATACCATATTTTCGGGAAAAAGGCAACGCAATCCCTTTTCGGCAATGGGGGAATATGCTATAATACCTATATATACGGCCGGAAAGCCCGGCCTTTGATGGGAAAGAAAACAGGGAAAAACGGGAAAGAACAGGGGGCAGACCTATGAACCGAGTGGAAGCGCTGGAAGAATACCAACATGCGTTGAAGCGTGCGCAGCGCGATTACCGTGAAAAGATGGCGGCGGGCCAGTATCCGTATCTGCCGGTGCTGGACGATATCCTGCAGAATGCCAACATTGAAAATCAGCTGCCCATCGGTACGGTGGAAATTCCGCTGGAACTGGTGGTCGGGACCAAAACGGCAGGCCGTACGGCAGCCTTTGCCTCCAATTTCCTGCCGCTGCTCAGCCCCAAAACCGAATTTGCCACCAAGTGGGTTTCGCTGTGCATGGCCCATGTGGAGGAAGGAATCCGTGATCCCATCCGCTGCTTTGAATATCTGGGCCGGTTTTATGTGCAGGAAGGCAACAAGCGCGTCAGTGTCCTGAAATATTTCGGGGCCGATTCCGTTTCGGCCAGCGTGACCCGCATCATGCCGCAATACAGCGATAACCCCCAGATCCGGCAGTACTATGAATTCGTGGAATTCTATCCCATCTGCGGCATGTACAATCTGACCTTTACCCAGGAAGGCAGCTATGCCCGCCTGCAGAAAGCCATGGGCAAGGCCCCCGGGGAAAAGTGGACGGATGAGGAACGCGCCGACATTCTTTCCCTGTATAACTGGACCAAAAAGGCCTACTACGCCAAGGGCGGCGAATCCATGCGCCCCACGGTAGGCGATGTCCTGCTGCTTCTGATTCGCCTGTATAAGGTGGATGACCTGAAAAAGCGTACCCCGTCGGAACTGGCAAAAGCCATTGAAGCCGTATGGCCGGACGTGCTGGCCATCCAGAATCCCCAGCCCGTCAAACTGAGCACCCAACCCGCCGAACCGGGCCCGGCCCAGCCCAAGCTGCTGGACCGGATTCTGCCGGTGATCCGCACCAACGCTACTCCCACACACCTGAAAGTGGCGTTCGTGAACGAGCGCACCCCCGAAACCAGTACCTGGACCAGCCAGCATGAATTCGGCCGCTGCCAGCTGGACCAGGTGTTCCAGGGACAGGTGGAAACGGTGGCCTACCACGGCGCCGTAGCAGGGGAAAACGCCGACGCGCTGGTGGAACAGGCCATTGCCGAAGGGGCTGATATTGTGTTTACCACCAGCCCCAAACTGGTGGGGGCTTCTCTGCGTGCGGCCATCAAACACCCGGATGTGCGCATCCTGAACTGTTCGGTGGATATGCCGTACACCAGCATTCGCACCTACTACACCCGCGTATATGAGGCCAAGTTCATCAGCGGTGCCATCGCCGGTGCCATGAGCCGCAGCGACCGCATCGGCTATGTGGCGGATTATCCCAGCTTCGGCACACCGGCCAACATCAACGCCTTTGCGCTGGGCGCCCGCATGGTCAACCCCAAGGTGCGTATCGACCTGCAGTGGACCTGCCTGCCTGGCGAACCCATGCAGGAATTCACCTCCAAAGGAATCACCATTATCTCGGGCCGTGATACCCCGGCTCCGGGCCGCCCCCAGCGGGAATTCGGCATCTTTATGATCCGTCCCGGCGGGCGTCTGGAAGATCTGGCCTCGCCGTTCTGGCATTGGGGTCAGTTCTACGAAAACGTCATCCGCAGCGTGCTGAACGGTGCATGGGCCAAGGATGACTCCGACAGCGGAGCACCCCGGGCAGTCAACTACTGGTGGGGCATGAACAGCGGTGTGATGGATGTGCTGTTCAGCCGGGAACTGCCTCATGATGTGCGCCATCTGGCCGGTATCCTGCGCCAGGGCATCATTGCAGGCGGCATCGACCCCTTTGCCTGCCATATTGTGGCTCAGGACGGGACCCTGATGAACGAAGGACATTCCGGGTTTGCGCCCGAACAGATTCTGCATATGGACTGGCTGTGTGATGCCGTTGACGGGCAGATTCCCGAATATGACGCCCTGACTGAGGAATCCAAGCCGATGTACCGTATGCAGGGCATCCACCGTGACCGATTGCCGGTGGAGAAGGAGGCTGAACTATGAGGCTTCTGGCCGTTGCAGATGAGGACTCCAAATATCTCTGGGATTATTATGAGCCGGAAAAACTGCGGGGCTATGACCTGATCATCGGCTGCGGTGATCTGAGTTTCCATTATCTGAGCTTTCTGGCAACCGTTGCGCCGGTGCCGGTGGTGTATGTGCATGGCAATCATGACGAAAGCTATGACGAACGCCCGCCCACAGGGGCCCTGTGCATCGACGATGACGTGTTCTGCTACAAGGAATACCGTTTCCTGGGGTTGGGCGGCAGCTGCCGCTACCGCAGCGGTGCCTGGCAGTTTACCGAGGCAGAAATGCGCCGCCGCATTCGCCGCGTCCGTGGGAAAATCTCCCGTGCCGGTGGGGTGGATGTGCTGGTGACCCATGCGCCGCTGCATGGGTACGGAGATCTGAACGACCTGGCCCACCGCGGCTTTACGGTCTTTCGGGAAGTTTTGGATACCTACAAGCCCGACATCATGCTCCATGGGCATGTACATCTGACCTATGGAGCCAATGTGGAGCGGGAACATCAATACGGCCAGACGCGCATCATCAACGCGTATGAACGCTTTACCATCGAGCTGCCGGACAAGCCGGAACGTCCGGCACACCAGGGGCTGCTGGCCCGCTGGCGCGGCATGAATCGATAATGACAAACAGGCGGGGGAGTTCCCGGCCGGAAAGAGGCAATACTATGAAACAGAAGATTGGCGTTTTGGGGGCCGGCACCTGGGGTACGGCACTGGCACGTCTGCTGGCCGTGAACGGCCACGACGTGACCATGTGGAGCGCCCTGCCCGAAGAACTGAAGAACATGGCCACCACCCACCATCATCCGAACCTGCCCGGTATGGAACTGCCTTCCACCATGCACTATACCGCTGATATTTCCGAAATCTGCACCGGCCGCGATCTGCTGGTGTTCGCGGTCCCTTCTGTCTTTGTGCGTTCTACCGCAAAAAAGGCCGCCAAGTATATCCCGGACGGCCAGGTCATTGTGGATGTGGCCAAAGGTATTGAGGAAAAGACCCTGATGACCATGTCCGAACTTATTGAGGATGAGCTGTCCAAGGTTCCCGGCCATGAAAACTGCAAGGTCGTGGCATTGTCCGGCCCCACCCATGCCGAGGAAGTGGCCCGGGACCTGCCCACCCTGATCGTGGCAGCCAGTGCGGACGAGGCCGCTGCCAAGCAGGTACAGAAGATTTTCACCAACCCGAATTTCCGCGTATATACCAACCATGACCGCCGCGGCGTGGAGCTGGGCGGCGCCATCAAGAATGTCATCGCTCTGGCTGTGGGTGTGGCGCTGGGCCTGGGATACGGGGATAACGCCAAGGCGGCCCTGATCACCCGCGGCAATGCCGAAATGGCCCGCCTGGGCGTGGCCATGGGTTGCGAGGCCACCACTTTTGCAGGGCTTTCCGGTATGGGTGACCTGATTGTGACCTGCACCAGCATGCACAGCCGCAACCTGCACGCCGGCATGCTCATGGGCCGTGGAATGGACGCCGAAACGGCCAAGAAGGAAGTGGGCCAGGTGGTGGAAGGCATCAATGCCCTGCCCGCCGCCCGCAAGCTGGCCAAAAAGTACAAGGTGGAAATGCCCATCGTGGAAGTGGTGGCCAATATCCTGTCCGGCGACCTGGAAGCCCGCAATGCCGTGGCCTCTCTCATGGGCCGCGATCCCAAACGGGAATGAGCCTGTTCTTTTCCGCCGCCTGCAACACCCGGACCATCCCGCTGGGCAGCTGGCGGTGTATCCGCAGCGACGTGCCCTTGCGGGTAACGGCAGGGGGAGAGGAAAGCGCGGCTGGTCGCCCCAGAACTGTAAACAAAAACGCATCCGTGGGGAGAAGTTCTCCACGGATGCGTTTTGTTTTGTGGAAAATCCGGCAGCTCAGAATGCCAGGCTGCCTTCGCTGCGGCGCAGGTCATCCCGCTCCAGCTCGGCCAGCAGGGCGTCCTGCTTCTGGTTCAGCAGCAGACTCTGGCTGTACTTGGTAAAGCGTTCGCACTCGTTCTCGGCCAGGAACGCGGCGGAGTCCGGCCCCAGGGCCAGCTCGTTCACAAAGACCACCATTTCCTGGGTGTCGGGGAAGGCGCGCTCCATAAAATCGAAAGCTGCCTCCAGGGCATCCCCTGCGGTGGCCACGGCCTGTTCCCGGCGGCGTACCTGGGCGTTGAACCCGGCGCGTACGGTGTCGAAGGCTTCGTCGTTGTCCATGCGGGGCTCCAGCTTCTTGCTCCAGCCCCGCAGCAGCGCCGCCGCACGGCTGTGAGCGGCAATCTGGGCTGCCGTCAGACGGCCGGAGGCCTTTCCGGCCTCCAGCTGGGATTCGTAGTCATTGCACTGGTCCGCAAACACGGCAGCCGGGTCGGTGACATCATCGGTCAGGGCACGTTTGAAGGTGCGCAGCTGCTGGTAGCAGGCGTCGGTGGCTTCGTCGGTCTGGCGGGCAGTGGCAAAGCGGGTGTTCAGACCGGCCAGCAGCAGGCTGACCAGGCTCATCCGTTCGTCAAAGGCGGCGTTCAGGGCGCGGTCCAGCACGGCATCAAAAGGCTTGCCCTGCAGGATGTCCTCCACACCGTAATCTGCCTTGTATTTCTGGTACAGTGCCCAGTAGGCGGCAAAGTCCCGGGCTACGTCAGGATGGCGCAGATACTGCCCGATGACCTCCTCGTCGGCGGGCAGGTTCAGAGCACCGGCCGCCTGCAGATAGGCGGACAGGTCCTCCCAGCCGCGGGCGGTGACAAACTTGGGGCCGTCCACGTCATTTTCGATTTTGTAGAAATGCTGGGGACGCAGTTCCAGATAGGCGATCACGGCCGGGTGCAGACGATGGGCCCGGGCGTATTCCTGCCAGACCGAGAGCTCCGGTTCGATGTCGATGCGGCGCACGCGGTCCAGGGTGACCAGGTCGAAATCCCGCACGCTCTTGTTGTATTCCGGCGGGTTGCCGGCGGCCACAATGACCCATCCGGCGGGTACCGGCTGGTTGCCGAAAGTCTTGCCCTGCAAAAACTGCAGCATGGTGGGGGCCAGCGTTTCGGACACACAGTTGATCTCGTCAATGAAGAGGATGCCGTTGTGCAGTCCGGTCTGCTCCATCTTTTCGTAACAGCTGGCGATGATCTCGCTCATGGTGTACTCGGTCACGCTGCGGTCCACACCGTCATAGTGGCGGTGCCGGATGAACGGCAGACCCACGGCGCTCTGACGGGTGTGGTGGGTGATGGTGTAAGCCACCAGGGCGATGCCGCATTCCTGGGCGATCTGCTCCATGATCTGGGTCTTGCCGATACCCGGAGGGCCCATGAGCAGAATGGGGCGCTGGCGAACCGGCGGAATCAGCGGCGTTCCGGTATCGTTGGTGGCCAGATAAGCCCGGACGGCATTTTCAATTTCCTGTTTGGCGCGTTTGATGTCCATGCTTGCGTACTCCTTCCCGAATTACAGCTGGGGCAGTTCGTCGGGGTCCCATTCCTGCCAGTCCAGGGCGGGTTTCTCCGTCTTTTGTCGGGGCATAAATTCTTCCGGGGCCAGAATCAGCCGGATGGCCCAGGGTGGCACTTCCGGAGGCGGGGTTCCGTCCTCCAGGAAGAGAAAAGCGGTCTGATAAGCGGGCGGACGGGCCGGGAATGTACCCTTGCCGTCGGTGAAATACAGCACACCCTGCAAATCCCGCAGCCGGCCTTCTTTCTGCAGCTCGTCAATGCGGGCAAAGGCGGGGCGGAAATCCGTTCCGCCGCCTCCGTTCAGGGTCAGGGAAGCCGCGTACCGTTCCAGGGTTTCGGTGTCCTTTAAAAAGGTGATATCCCGCACGGCATCGTCGCACTGCATCACCACGATGTTGCAGCGGCTGAAAAAGCTGCCGGAGGTTTTCAGCAGGCCGAACGTTTCCCGCAAAAATGACTTGACCAGCTCGCCGGCCGTGGATTCGCTGGTGTCAATGACAATGACCAGATCCCGGATCTTTTTGCTCTCCTGGGTTTCCAGTGGTTCGATCAGCGGCATGTTGCCGTAGGTGTTCAGGCCGTAGGTGTAGTATCCCAGATCAAACTCGTCCGGGTCCAGCCTGGGTTCTTCCCGCAGTACGGCGAACCGGCGCAGAAAATCCTTGTACAGCCGGCGGCTGCGCCCGGCTTCCACCTGGGCAGCCATGCTTTCGGCACCGGCGGCTTCGCCATCCTGGCGTCCGGCCTGCTGCATGCTCAGCTGGGTTTCGCGGCCCAGCTGTTCCCACTGGCGGCCCAGCATCTGGGCGGCAGGGGAGTCCGGGTCGGTGGGCCACAGGCGGTGGCTGTCGCAGTAAAATTCCTGCTGCAGGGTGTCCAGTTCCCCGGCGCTGCGCTGGGCGAGTGCCCGGTAGATAGGCCCTGCGGCCAGGAAACGGGCTTTTTCCTTGAGTTCGGCGTAGGTTTTCTGCCGCAGCCAGCTCACCGGGCGGGTCAGGGCTTCCACCCCCAGGGTATCCAGAGTGTGTTCCACCGCAATATCGCAGGCCAGCCCCCACAGGGCCGGGTCCCGGCCTTCCCGCAGCCAGGGATGGCGGAAGATACAGTGCAGTACACTGTGCAGATACGCCCGGGCCAGGTATTTCCGGTTTTTGCGGTAGATGCGCAGCACCCACGACGACCCGTAACACAGGGCCGCACCGTTGGTGGCGGGACCGCGCTCGGAGTCCGGGTCGGGGGTCAGGGTCAGGGCCCCCAGGGCGGCGTTCAGATAACGGAGCTGGAGATACAGCTCGCTGCGGGTCAGTTCCATGGCGCGGCGTGCCATGGTGGATTCCCACTCGGCCTGTGTCTGTACATGCTGTGCCATGGTCCTGCCCTCCTTTTTATGGATTTCCCCTTGCGGGACGATTACAAATCATCGAAATCATAGGTCTTTTTGCGTTTGTGTTCAGCCCGGGCGGTGCCTGCCAGCAGCAGGGCGGCCCCTTCACTCCACTGGGCCTGCCCGCAGGCCAGAGCGGCCTCCCGGCGGGCGTCTGCATCCAGCACGGTGGCCAGTGCCTGCAGGGCTGCTGCGTCCCGGTCTGCCAGAACCACGGCCACGGCATCGGCGGCATGACTGCGCAGATAGGCCCCATATTGGGCACGGGCCTCGTCACTCAGTTCTATGGGACAGCAAAGCCGGTCCAGAGATACGCGGCAGAGCCCTTCGGGGGATTCGTCCGCGTCAGCCATGGCGAACGCGGCATCGTATTCTTTGAAAGCCAGAACCCCCTGGTCAAAACACTGGCGGTACCGGTATCCCACACCCTCAATGCTGTGGTTGAAGATGTGAGCGGGGGTGTTCTCGTGCAGATACTCGGAAAATTCCGGGTAATACAGCCGGGCCGGCGTTGCGCCGCCCAGAAATTCCACCCCGATGCCGGCGGCCACGGCGGCCAGCATCTTTTTCAGGCCGGTGGCCTGGTCAGGGGCAGCACGCAGGGCAAAGGTGCGCAGGGAACGGCAGTTGGTGAACAGGTCGCTGCCCAGGCTTTCGATTCCGGGCCCTGCGGTCAGACGGCGCAGGGCCCGGCAATTATAGAACGCACCGTTGTGGATGGCCTGTACGCTGTCCGGCAGGACTACCTCCTGCACAAATTCACCGCAGACAGGATGGTCGGAAGAAACAGCACCTTCCGGTGTTTCCATCTGCCCGCCCTCGGGGTCACGCCGGGCGGAAAAGCAGTACGGACCGATTTCAGTCACCGGCAGGCCGCCCACCGTATCCGGCACGACGGAACAGGGCGATTCCCCGAACAGGCGCAGCACCCGCGCGCCGCCCGTGCAGGGCTGCCAAAGAATGCTTATGGAACGCTGCATGCTGCCACCTCTTCTCTGTTTTGGGTACGGGTCTTTACAACAGGGCTATTATAGCATAAAATGTTGGGACGGGAAACAAAAAATACCCGCGTGTGTTTGAAATTCAGGAGAGAAGTAGGGGAGGATACAAGGTTTTATGCGCACGTCTCACGATCAGAATGCGATCCTGACGGGTTCGATTCCGCGGCAGCTGATTTTGTTCTTTCTGCCCATCTGGTTCGGTACGCTGTTCCAGCAGTTGTACAATACCGCCGATACCCTGATCGTCGGTAATTTTGTGGGTACCCAGGCCCTGGCTGCGGTGGGCGCCACCGGTGCTTTCGTGCAGCTGCTGGTGGGCGTGTTCGTCGGCCTTTGCAGCGGTGCCGGTGTGGTCATTGCCCAAAGCTACGGTGCCGGCAATGTGGAGGAGGTGGACCGTCAGGTCCACACAGCGCTGTCCATGGCCATCCTGGGCGGTGCGGTGCTGACGGTGCTGGGCCTGGTGACCAGCCGCGGGGTGCTGATCCTCATGCAGACGCCCGCCGACATCATCGACGATGCCACCCTGTACCTGCAGATCTACTTCCTGGGCATGATTCCCCAGATCATCTACAATATGGGCACCAATATCCTGCGTGCTGTGGGCGACAGCAAGCGGCCGCTGTACTTTCTGATCATTGCGTCCCTGGTCAACATTGTGCTGGACATCGTTTTTGTGGCCGGTTTCAGCTGGGGCGTGGCCGGTGCGGCGCTGGCCACCATCATCAGCCAGGTGGCCAGTGCGGTGCTGACCATGCGCTGCCTGGCTGGTTCCAACGGCATGCCCTGGCATCTGGAAGTATCCCGCATGCGCCCTGACCCGGCGGTCCTGTCCGATATCTGCCGCATCGGTCTGCCCAGCGCGGCCCAGTCGGCGCTGTACAGCATCAGCAATATCGTCATTCAGGCGGCGGTGAATGGGTTCGGCACCACCGCGGTGGCAGCCTGGAGCGTCTACGGCAAGATCGACTTCTTGTTCTGGATGACCGTCAGCTCTTACGGCATTGCCATCACCACCTTTGCGGGGCAGAACTTCGGCGCCCAGCTGTACGACCGTGTTCACCGCGGCACCCGGGTCTGCCTGGGCATGGCGGCAGCCACCACCGTGGCCATCAGTCTGGCGCTGTATCCGCTGGCCGGCCTGGCGTTCCGCATGTTCAGCCAGGACCAGGCAGTTATAGAGCAGGGCATCCAGATGATGCACTTCCTGGTGCCTACCTACATCACCTATGTCTGCATCGAGATTTTCTCCGGTGCCTTGCGCGGCTGCGGGGATGTGCGGGTCCCCACCATCATCACCGTTTTCGGTGTGTGCGGCCTGCGTGTGGCCTGGCTGCTGCTGGTGGTGCCGCACTTCCACACCATCCTGATGGTGGAAGCCAGCTACCCCATCACCTGGGCTCTGGCCAGCATTTTGTTTGCTGTCTATTATCTGCGGGGCGGCTGGATGCAGCGCTGTGTTGCGGTCCGGGACGCCAAAGAAGCAGCAGCCCAGGGCTGAAAGGAGAAGGACGTGGAATTTCAGCTTCGCGCGGCGGTGCCGTCCGACCTGCCGGGAATCCTGTCTGTGATGCGCGCAGCGCAGCAGGCGCTGGTCTGTCAGGACTGGTTTGTGCCGGATGGGGAAGCCTATTTTGCCGCCCATATCGATGGCCCGGAAGGCTTCTGCCATGTGGCCGAAGCCCCGGACGGACAGCTGGCTGCCTACTTCACCGTCAAGCTGGCGGGAACGGCGGAGGATGCCCTGGGGCGGCGACTGGGTATGACGGAAACGGCATTGCGTGGCTGTGCCCAGATGGACAGCTGTTGTGTGGCACCGCCTTACCGCGGCCACAGCCTGGAAGGCCGTCTGCTGGAACTGGCCGAGCAGCGTCTGCTTGCCTGGCCCGGCAAACCGTACATCTATTGTCTGGGCACCGTCCATCCGGACAACGCCGCCAGCCTGTACAGCTTCCTGCATCGGGGATACCGCATTGCGGCCGCCGATGTGCTGTGCTATGGCGGCAAGCGGCGGCACATTCTCCAAAAAGATTTGTAAACAGCAAAAGGCTCCTGCCGGAATTCCACGGCAGGAGCCTTCTTTGTTGAAAATCAGACCGATTCGTCCAGTGCCTGGCGGGCAGCCCGCACCGCCGAAGCGCTGGTCTGCTGGATATGCCACTCATCCAGACCGGGCAACCCCATGGGAACACCCTCCCGGCGGAACTGCATCCCGCTTTCCCGCTCGGCTTTGCCGCTCATGTGGAAAGCCCGGACCCGGGGCAGCACATGGCACAGTTCCCGGATGACTTCCGCATTCACCCCGGCACCGATGAGCACTTCGGGCCCGTCCGTTCGGTCACGCTCAGCCAGCAGGGAAGCGAGGACCGGGCGGCCGTCCCGGCAGGAAGCCGCCGCCCCGCTGGTGAGTACGGTGTCAATGCCCAGGGCTGCGGCGGCCCGGTAGGTTTCCAGCGGGTCACGGGATACATCAATGGCCCGGTGCAGGGTCAGGCCCGCCCCGGGACCGGCAGCCTCGATCAGGCGGTGGGTGGCATTGTTATCCAGGGCGCCATCGGCGGTCAGCACGCCGACCACAAACCCGTCGGCACCAGCCTGGCGCAGTACCGGAATCTGGGCGCACATCAGATCGATTTCCTCCGGCGAATAGAGAAAGTCGCCTGGCCGCGGCCGCATCAGGCAGCGCACCGGAATGCGGCTCTCTGCCCGGATCTGTTCCAGCAGAGCTGCATAAGGGGTCAGGCCGCCCACACTCAGGGCACTGCAAAGTTCCAGACGGTCCGCGCCGCCCGCCACAGCCGCCCGGGCGGAAGCCAGACTGTCCACACACACTTCCAATATCGGTTTCATAGTTGCTTTCCCTTCCTCCGACTGTGGTGTCGGTACCATTCTCTGGCCCTAGTATACCACGCAAAGCGCAAAAAGCACAGTGCCCCCGCACAGAAGTTCCGGCGGGGGCAGCATGCAGTTATATGAAAAGGGATACACAAATTCAGGCTGCCCGGCCATCGCGCACTACGCGCAGGGGGACCGGTTGACGAGCAGCCTTATGCCGCACCCGGCGCACCTGGACACGGGGACGATGGGCGGGTTTGGGCTGTGCCAGACCGCACAGCAGGTTCATGGCCAGCAGGTCGGCCAGGACCAGCAGAATGGCCAGCGGCAGAAACAGGGAACCTTCCGCCACACCGTTTGCGATGGGCAACAGCAGAAAGCCCATCACCGACATCAGAAAGCGACATACCTGCTGTTTGATGGTCTGAAAGTTCATGATCCATACCTCCGCAAAACGATTCACTCACAACCTACTGTTGTTTTATGACTTCATAATAATACAACTATCGGTTGTTGTCAACTAAAAAAACAACTTTTGAGGGAAAAATTTCCAAGTTTTTCTCTTTACAGAAACTACCAAAGGTTGTATAATGAATCCATCAAAGAATCCCCGGCGTCCCCCCGTCGGGAAAGGAGCATGCAAATGTTTGCAGAACGCTTGAAAATGGCCCGCAAGGCCAAGAAGTACAGCCAGGCGGAAGTTTCCCGTCTGCTGGGCGTGACCCAGCAGGCAGTGGGAAAGTGGGAAACGGGGCGGTCCACCCCGGACCCCCAGACCGTTGCCCGTCTGGCTGAAATTCTCGATACCACGGCCGATGCGCTTCTGGGGCTGCACAACGCGGCTGCCACCCTCAGCCAGGAGGCAGTGGCCCGCTACGAGCAGTGCCTGGTCCCGGTGGTGGGCACGGTGCGTGCCGGATACGGCGCCCTGGCCTTTGAGGAGGACTATGGCAAAGAATATGCCAGTGTCAAGGACCCGCAGAACTATTTTTATCTGGTGGTCAAGGGCGACAGCATGGAGCCGCGCATTTCCGACGGGGATCTGGCTCTGGTGCGCCGCCAGTCCACCCTGGATAACGGGGACCTGGGGGTCATTGTCTTTGGTACCGATGGGGAAGGCACCCTGAAAAAGTACATTCAGCGCGGCAACTCGGTGGTGCTGCATCCGTTCAATCCGGCGTACGACGAGTTGGTCATCAAAGGGGAAGACCTGGACCATCTGTACATTGCCGGCAAAGTGGTGGAAACCAAAGCCAAGTGGTGATTTGTTCTTACAAGAGTCAGTATAGCAGCGGAATGGTCCTTTAATCCAGACTTCCCCGCGGGGGTGCTGCTGACAGAGTCCCTTAACCGGGATTTACACAACAGGAATCCGGTAGCCCGCCGGAACGCCGAAAGCGGCAGGACGACGGGCTTTCTTTTTTATACCTTTTTTCAGGGTCGGGAGGGCCTTACTTGTGGATCTTGCGCAAAAGCTGGAAATTCTGGCCGACAGTGCCAAGTATGATGTGGCCTGTACCTCCAGCGGGGTAGACCGGGCCGGAAAGCACGGTTCTCTGGGCAGCTGCCGGGCGGCGGGTATCTGCCATGCCTTCACGCCGGACGGGCGGTGCGTTTCTCTGCTGAAGGTGCTGTATTCCAATGCCTGCAGCTATGACTGCAGCTACTGCGTCAACCGCCGTACCAACGATATCCCCCGGGCTACCTTCACCCCGCGGGAACTGGCCGAGCTGACCATCGGCTTTTACCGCCGCAACTACATTGAAGGCCTGTTTCTTTCCAGTGCGGTGCTGGGCAGCCCCGACACCACCATGGAAAAGATGATCAAGGCCCTGCGCATCCTGCGCAAGGAATATCATTTCAACGGCTACATCCATGCCAAGGCCATCCCCGGTGCCGACCCGCTCCTGATCGAGCAGCTGGGGCTGCTGGCTGACCGCCTTTCGGTGAATATCGAACTGCCCAGCGAGGCCAGCCTGGACCGCCTGGCGCCGGATAAACACCGGGCCGGCATCCTGCGTCCCATGGGCCAGATTGCCCAGCGCACGGCCCAGAGCCGCAGAGAACTGGCGGTATACCGCCATGCGCCGGCCTTTGCCCCGGCCGGGCAGAGCACCCAGATGATCATTGGTGCCACCCCGGAAAGTGACCTGCATATCCTGCATCTGACCGAAGGTCTTTACAAAAAATATGCGCTGAAGCGGGTGTTTTTCTCGGCCTATCTGCCGGTGGTACCCGACCCGCGCCTGCCCGCCACCACCACGAAACCGCCCCTGCTGCGGGAACACCGGCTGTACCAGGCGGACTGGTTGCTGCGGTACTACCAGTTTTCGGCAGATGAGATCCTCAACGAGGATGAACCGAACTTTGATCCCTATCTGGACCCCAAATGCAACTGGGCGCTGCGGCATCCGGAGTTTTTCCCGGTGGAGGTGAACACTGCCACCAAGGCCCAGCTGCTGCGTGTGCCCGGCATCGGCCCCAAGAGCGTACAACGCATCCTGTCTGCCCGGCGCCAGCAGCACCTGGGCATGGAGGAGCTCAAGCGCATCGGGGTGGTCCTCAAGCGGGCCCGGTATTTCATCACCTGCAACGGCCGGGCGCCGGTGCGGGGGACCCGGGCCGAAATCGCTGCCGCCCTGCTGGATCCCAATGCCTTTGGTGTGGGAATGCGGCAACTTTCGCTGGATGATTTCCTGCCCACGGCCTTGCCTGGGGCGGCCCCGGTGGTACATCAGCTGGCCGATGCGGGTATGGATGCCCGTGAGGCGGCTCAACTTGCCAGACAGGAGGCACTGACATGTCTTACCAGGCGGTTGTGAGTGATGTGTCCTACTGCTACGACGGCAGTTTCCAGGGGTTTCTGTGCTGTGTGTTCGAGAGTTTTTCCAAAAAGGAAATTCCCTCCGCCATTCTGCCGCCGGAGGAAGGACAAACCTCCCTGTTTTTTCAGCGGGAGATTGAAACCCGCCCCGACCTGGCACGCCGGGTGGCAGCGGGACTGAACCGCCTGGGAACGGCAGTGCGGGAACGGGTGACCACCGGCTTCCTGGCGGATGAACCGGGCAAGGAACTGACCCTGCTGCGGTTCGTGCGGCTGTGTTTTGAGCGGGGACCTTCCGCAGTGCAGATGCTGGGGGATGCCGATGTGTCTGCGGCTTTTGAGCTGGAGCGGGCCGTCAATAACGAAAGCTGCAAGTATATCGAGTTCCTTCGCTTTGAGCAGCGGGAGGATATGTTGGGTGCCATCATTCATCCGCGCCACAACATTCTGCCGCTGCTGCGGGGGCATTTCTGCAGCCGCCTGCCGGATGAAAACTTCCTGATTTTTGACGCCACCCACGGGATGGCTCTGCTGCGCCGGAGCGGCAGGGTGTGCTATATGCAGATGAAGCGGTACACCCCGGCCCCCGACCAGTCCGAGGAGGACTGGCAGACATTGTGGAAACGGTTTTTCCACGCCTTGACCATTGAGGAACGGCGTAATCCCACCTGTCAGCGCACCCATGCCCCCAAGCGGTACTGGCAGGATATGTGCGAAATGCAGCCCGATCCGCTGCCCGACGCATAGCGCCCCCGCCCTGAAAGGGTCTTCCGCCTTTTGTGAGAATATGGTATAATAATCGGAAAAGGCTGCCGTGCCCGGTGCAACGGGACGGGCAGCAAACATCTTAAGGCCGCGGGCGGATGGTATCCGCCCAAAGATGGCCGCATAAGATTCTTGCAAAAGGGGAGCTGCACTATGGAAGAATTGCTGCATATTCTGGAAAAGAACGCCCGCATGTCGGTGGAAGACATCGCCGCCATGCTGGATAAGACCCCGGTGGAGATCGGTGCCATGATGGATGAGGCGGCCGAAAAGGGCTACATCCGCGGATATGAGGCACTGATCGACTGGGAGCGTGCCGGGGTGAACCTGGTGGAAGCCTCCATCGAGCTGCATGTTTCTCCGCGCAAGAGCCGCGGCTTTGATGAGATCGCTTCGGTCATTGCCAGCTTTGATGAAGTGGACAGCGTGCTGCTGATGAGCGGCGGCTACGATCTGCAGGTCACAGTCAAGGGCCGCAGCTTCCAGGAAATTGCTCTCTTTGTCGCCAAGCGTCTTTCTCCGCTGGACGATGTGCTGTCCACGGCGACCAGCTTTGTGCTGCGCACCTATAAGCGCGGCGGACGGCTGTACCAGAACGAAGAAGCTGACGACAGGGAGTGTACGGTGCTGTGATGAATTATGACCAATTGCTTGCGCCGGCTGCCAAGGAGATGCGGCCGTCCGGCATCCGCAAATTTTTCGACCTGGCGGCGGATATGCCGCATTGCATCTCTCTGGGCGTGGGTGAACCCGACTTTAAAACGCCCTGGAGCATCCGGGATGCGGGTATCCGCAGCCTGGAACAGGGCAAGACCAAATACACCGCCAACGCCGGCCTGAAAGAGCTGCGTGCGGAGATTTGCCGCTATCTGGACCGCCGCATGGATCTGGAATACAAGCCCGAAGAAGTGCTGGTCACGGTAGGCGGCAGCGAAGCCATCGATATGACCATCCGGGCTCTGGTGGCTCCCGGGGATGAGGTCATCATTCCCGAACCCTGCTTTGTCTGCTATGAGCCCATCACCCAGCTCACCGGCGGCGTGCCGGTGCATATTGCCACCAAGGCGGAGGACGAATTCCGCCTGACCCCTGAGGCGCTGCGTGCGGCCATCACCCCCCGGACCAAGCTGCTGATCCTGCCTTTCCCCAACAACCCCACCGGCGCTGTTATGGACCGGGAAACGCTGGAAGGCATTGCCGAAGTGCTGCGCGGCACCGACATCATGGTCCTTTCGGATGAAATTTACGCCGAACTGACCTACGGCCTGGACCGCCATGTGAGCATTGCCAGCCTGCCGGGCATGAAGGAACGCACCATCGTGGTCAACGGCTTCAGCAAGGCCTACGCCATGACCGGCTGGCGCCTGGGGTATGCCGTGGGCCCGCAGCCTGTCATTGCGGTGATGACCAAGATCCACCAGAGCTGCATCATGTCGGCCCCTACCACCAGCCAGTATGCGGCCATCACGGCGCTGCGCTCCTGCGACGATGAAATCGAGATCATGCGGGACGAGTACAACCGCCGCCGCCGGTATGTGGTCAAGGCTCTCAATGATATGGGCCTGACCTGCTTTGAACCCCGCGGTGCCTTCTATGTCTTTCCCTGCATCCGTGTCAGCGGGCTGACCAGCGAGGAGTTCTGTGAACGCCTGCTGCGGGAACAGCAGGTGGCTATTGTGCCCGGCGATGCCTTCGGCGCTTCAGGTGAAGGATTTGCCCGTATCAGCTATGCGTACAGTGTGGACCATCTGGAAACTGCCATGCGCCGCATCCGCCGTTTCCTGGAAGAACACGGCTGGCTGAATGCTTGACGGCATGGGAAGAAGGATGCTGAATGGAAGGGAAAAAGGTGCGGCTCGCTCCGGACCTCTGCCGACTGCTGATCTTTGGCTTCTTTGCCGCAGCGTTTGTGGCTCTGTGTGCGGTCTGGTATGCGCGAAATCGGGACAACATGATCTTGGTCCTGTGCATGTTTACTCCGTCAGTCAGCGTTCTGCTGACCCGTCTGATTACCGGTGAAGGCTGGAAGAATATGTTCCTTGCTCCGCGCCTGCGGGGCCATTTGCGTTGGTATGTCTTTGCGTGGTTTGCTACGCCGCTGCTTGCTTACGCAGGAGCGGTGCTGTTCTTTGTCTTGTTTCCGGCGCAGTTTGACCCGCTGGAAGCGGCGTATGCGGTGCAGCTGGGCGTGCAGACCTTGCCGCAATATGCCGCGCAGCTGGCGGTCATGCTGCCTCTGGCTGTGCTTGTGAACCCTTGGTTCGGGCTGCTGCCTTGTCTGGGGGAAGAGTTCGCCTGGCGCGGGTATTTGCTGCCCAAACTCAGCAGATGGCTTTCGCCGCTGGGGGCTGTTCTGCTGACCGGGGGCGCTCTGGGGCATATGGCACGCCCCGTTCATTGTTATGGGATACAACTACGGCCCGGGGCACCCGCTGGCCGGGATGTTGGCCATGATCGTTTTTTGCATGGCGGTGGGGTGCATCCAGGGACTGATCTTTTTCCGGGTGAGATCGATCTGGCCAGCGGCGCTGCTGCATGCGGCGCTCAACGCACTGGACCTCTGTGCACCTTCTGACCTCTTTATGTCCGGTCCGTCCAACCCTTTTGTGGGACCGGACCTGATCGGCCTGGTGGGCGGCGCGGGCCTGTTGGTTGCAGCGCTTGTTTCTGCCACCTCGCTGGCAAACAGCGGAAAAACATGGACGGAAAACGAATTCTCGGAGGAAAAACCATGAAACATCACTCTGTCACCGTGCTGGCCCCCGCCAAACTGAACCTGTCCCTGGATGTCGTCGGCACCTTGCCCAATGGCTACCATGACCTGGACATGGTCATGCAGACCATTGATCTGTACGAGCGGCTGGAACTGCGCCGCAGCCCGTACCTCAATCTGCGCATGCCGGGCAGTTTCGTGCCGGTGAATAACAAGAACACGGCTGTAAAGGCCGCATTGGCTTTCTTTGAATATACCGGTCTGCTGGCCGGGGTGGATATCACCATCCACAAGCAGGTGCCGGTGCGCGCCGGTATGGCGGGCGGCAGCGCCGATGCCGCCGGTGTGCTGGTGGGCCTGAATGAACTGTACGGTGCCCGCCTTTCCATGAGTGAACTGTGTGCCATCGGTGCCGGTATCGGGGCGGATGTGCCCTTTGCCCTTATGGGCGGTACCTGCCGGGTGCGGGGGGTGGGCGACCTGCTCAAACCCCTGCCGCCCTGCCCGGATTGCTGGTTCGTGGTGGTTATGCCCAGCGTGGGCATCTCCACACCGGAAGCCTTCCAGCGGTATGACCAGATGGGCAGCCCGGTCCATCCGGATTGCGAAAAACAGGAAGCGGCCGTGCGGGCCAATGACCTGCAAGGCGTCTGCGCCGCGGCGGGCAATGCTCTGGAACATTGCTCCGGTGCTACCGAAACGCCGGCTATCTGCTCCCTTCTCAACGAAAACGGCGCCCTGACCAGCCTGATGACCGGTTCGGGGGCGGCGGTTTTCGGCGTGTTTGAACAGGAAGAACAGGCCCGTGCCGCCGCCGATGCCCTGCACTGGCAGTACAGCCAGGTCTATGTGGCCCGGCCCACCCGCAGTGGTGCTTATGTGCGGCCGGAACCCCGCCGCCGTCCCGGCAAACCTGCCAACGTGTGAATTGTGTGAAACCCCGTACGGGGCTGCATCCAAAACGCCCCTTTCGCCCATACTGACGGCGAAAGGGGTGTTCTGTTCATGAAACATTTTGCCTGCATTTCCTGCCGCGTACCGATGCGTCGGGTTCTGGAAATCGGTTTTGCCCTGGCGTTTTTGCTGACGGTTGCTTTCACCGCGGCCGCGGCCCGGTACCAGGCTGTCTGTCGGGAAATCTGCGGCGATACCTTGCGCCTGCATATTCTGGCCAACAGCGATACCCTGGAAGACCAGCTGCTCAAACTGCAGGTCCGGGACGCGGTACTGGACACCGTGGCCGATTTAACCGCCCATGCCCAGACCAAGGCGCAGGCGGTGGCGGCGGTACAGGCTGCTCTGCCCCGGCTGAAAGCCATTGCCGAGCAGACGGTGCAGGGACGGCAGACGGTAGCGGTACGGCTGGAACAGAGAGAGTTCGAGGCCAAGGACTACGGCAAGTTTCATCTGCCTGCCGGAGAGTACACGGCCCTGCGCATCGAGCTGGGTAGTGCCGAAGGACACAACTGGTTCTGCGTGCTGTATCCGGCTCTGTGTGTGGGCAGCAGCGAAGCGCGGTATGCCAAAGCCGAGGAAAACGCTCTGGTGTTCGGGCAATACGAGGTGCGGTTCGCTCTTCTGGATGCGGCCCGCGCACTGACCGACAATCTCTCTTCCGAATCGTGAAAAATTCCCCCTGTCTGAAAGGCGGATTATCATGCTTACCTTACTTTTAGGCCCTTCGGGCAGCGGTAAATCCACCCGCCTGCGGGCTGAACTCAAAGCCCGCGCCGAGGCGGGACAGCGCAGCATCCTCATCGTGCCGGAACAGTTCACCTCCTCCACCGAAGGGGCACTGTACCGCACGCTGGGGGATACCCTGTCCGGCTATGTGGAAAGCTACTCCTTTACCTCCCTGGCTGAAGCGCTGCTGCGCCGGTATGGCGGGGCGGCGGTGCCCACCCTGACCGAAGCTGGCCGGGCGGTGCTGGTGCGCCGGGCGCTGGATTCCCTGCTGGACAAGGTGGTGTATTACAGCCGCCAGCGGCGCAGTGCGGCTTTCTGCGAAAAGGCCGCCCAGACCATCGACGAGCTGAAAAGTGCCGGTGTCAGCCCCACCCGGCTGGCCGAATACGCCCGTGCTCCCGGCGCCGATACGGACAAGCTGGCAGAACTGGCCCTGATTTACGGAACATACGAAAGTCTGCTGGCCGGTACCGCCATGGACCCCGGCGACCGGCAGGAACAGGCGGCCCGCCGTCTGCAGGAGGCCGACGGCGGCCGGGAGTTCTTCGCCGGCCGGGCCGTGTACATTGATGAGTTTGATACCTTCAACGCGCCCAAGCGGGCCTTGCTGGCAGCGGTGCTGTCTGCGGCGGACCTGACCGTCAGTCTGTGCTGCGACCACCTGCAGGAAACGGACGGCGGAGTGGGGTTGTTCAGCGGCGCCCGTCAGGTGGCAGCAACCCTGCGCCGTATGGCGGGGCAGGCAGGGGTGCCGGTACATACCGAAACCCTGACCGAAGATTACCGCCACAGCTGGACTCCGGCTCTGGCCGATCTGTCCCTGTTGCTGGCTGACCCCGGCTATACCCCCGAAGTCACGGTACAGTCCCAGTCGGGAGAGCAGCCGCCCATCTGCTGCTGCAAGGCCGACAGCCGCCAGGCCGAGGCCAAGGCTGCGGCCGCCGCCATCAAGGCGCTGGCCCGTAAGGGGGTGCCGTATGGCCGGATGGCGGTCATCTGCCGGGATTCCGGGACCTACCTGCCGGCAGTGCGGTATGAATTCCGCCTGCAGAACATCCCACTTTTCTGCGATGAAGCCACTACCCCCGAAAATACCGCGCCGGCCTGGGCGGTGCTGGCCGCGCTGGAACTGCTGCGCGGCGGCATCGGCGGCACGGCGCTGCTGCGTCTGCTCAAAACAGGCTTGGTGCATCTGGAGGAAGAACAGGCCTGTGCGCTGGAAAACTATGCCTACACCTGGCCTCTACGCGCCGAAGACTGGCGCGCGCCTTTCACCCGCAATCCTTCCGGGTATGTGGATACCTGGTCGGAACAGGACCACACCGACCTGGCCGATGCCGAAGCTGCCCGCAAGTTCCTGGCAGACCGGGCCCAAACCTTCCTGGATAAGGCCCGGGGCGCGGCCGTGGGGGAAATGACCCGGCAGCTTTACCTGTTTTTGCAGGCACTGGGGGCCGAGCAATCTCTGCAGCAGCTGGCGGAGGAACTGCGTGCCAAGGGCATGCTGCCGGCGGCGGATGAAGCCCTGCGGGAGTGGAATGTGGTCACCGGACTGCTCAACGACCTGGTCCGCCTGCTGGGTGAGGACCAGACGCTGACTCCTGCGGAGTACGCCGACCTGTTCACCCTGTTGCTGCGCACCACCGATATGGGCCATATCCCCCAGAGCCTTGACAGCGTGATCTTTACCACGGCGGGCCGTATGCGCCTGCCGGAAACCGATGCCTGCTTTGTGCTGGGCCTGGCAGAAGGGGAGTTCCCCCAGACCCCCGGCGACCAGGGCCTGCTGACCCACGCCGACCGGGATACCATGATCGCCCAGGGCGCCGACCTGCCCGACTGCTTTGAAAACCGTGTTATCCGGGAACAGGTCTGCTTTTATAAGGCGTTGACCGCCCCGGCCCGCTGGCTGTGGCTCTCCTGGCCCGGTGGTGCGGCAGGACTGCCGGTCACGGCGGCCCTGGCCCCGGCTCTGGAACTGCTGGAAGTGCCTTATACAGAACCGGCACCCGCCGATCTGGGGGCGACCCCGGCGGCGGCCCTGGACCTGCTGGGCAGCGTCTGGCAGCAGAACACGCCCGAGCGGGAGGCGGTGCTGGAAGCGCTGCGGGCGGTGGAAAACACCCCTGCCGCTGCACCCGGATTTGCCGCGGTACAGCGGGCGGCCCACCGGGAACCCGCGATGGTCACCGACATCGTATCGCTGGAAAAACTGCTGGGCAATCGCCTGCACATCAGTCCCACCCGGTTTGAAAAGTATGCGCTTTGCCCATTTGGCTACTTCATGCAGTATGTGCTGCGGGCCAGACCCCGGCAGAAAGCCGAACTGGCGCCCAATATCAGCGGCACCCTGACCCACTGGGTCCTGGAACAGGCCCTGCGCCGGCAGGGAGATGCCTTCCGCACCATGACGGCGGAAGAAATCGAAACGCTGGTCAACGACCTAGTCAAGGAATACGCCGACGCCAACCTGCCCGGTGCGGGGGTGCGGATGCAGTATCTGCTGGCCCGCATTGCCCGCAATCTAGTGGGCCTGCTGGGCTTTATCCAGCGGGATATGAATCAGTCCGGCTTCAAGCCGGTGGCCTTTGAGCTGCGCATTGACGACCGCCCCGACCCAGACAATCCCGATGCACCCCGGGTGGAGCCGGTGGAACTCACCGATGGTGCCGGGCACACGGTGCGGGTGGTGGGCACCATCGACCGGGTGGACGCCATGCCCCTGAACGGCAAAACCTGGCTGCGGGTGGTGGACTACAAGACCGGCAGCAAAAAATTCGACCTGAAAGAAGTGTACTACGGGCTGGACTGCCAGATGCTCCTGTATCTGTTCACCCTGGAACGCAACGGCGGGAACCTTTTCCCGGGCGCTACGGCGGCCGGGGTCGAATATCTTCTGGCAGACCCGTCCCCCACCACCGGTGCCCGCCCCGAAAGCGGAACAGGGGAGCCTCCGGCGCCGCCTGCCTATCCGTTGGACGGCCTGCTGGTGGATGACGAGAGCATCTGCCGTGCCATGGATACCCGTGGCACCGGAGAGTTCGTGCCCCTGACCTTTAACGCCAAGAGCGGGCAGGTCAGTGCGGCGTCCCGCAAGCATCTGGCCTCCCCCGAAAAGCTGGCCCGTATCCGGGACCATCTGGACGAGCTGCTCACCCGCATGGCCGATGACCTGTACGGCGGTCGCATTGCCGCAGAGCCTTTTGTGCCCGGGGGAAAAAGCCCCTGTCTGTACTGCGATTACCGTTCGGTCTGCCGCCACGCCGACGGCGAGAACGAACGTCTGCCCGAAACGAAGGACGACCCCTTTGAACCGTGATTTACTGATTTGATTTGCAGGTGTTTGCCATGCCCAATCCGACCATCCAATTCACCCCTGCCCAGGCTGCGGCTATCCGGGCCCGGGGCGGCAGTCTGCTGGTCAGCGCCGCCGCCGGCTCCGGCAAGACCCGCGTTCTGGTAGAGCGGGCTGTGGGGCTCATCACCGACCCGGTCCATCCCGTGGAAGCCGACAGCCTCCTGATTATGACCTTCACCAACGCGGCAGCGGCCAAACTGCGGGCCGACATCACCGCCCGCCTGCTGGCCGAAGTGCGCCGCCATCCGGAAGACGCCCGCCTGCGCCGCCAGCAGCTGCGTCTGCAGCGGGCTTCCATCGGCACAGTGGATGCTTTCTGCCTGCATTTTGTACAGCAGCATTTTGCTGCCCTGGACATCCCGCCGGACTTTGAAACCGCCGACGATGCCACGCTGGGCCGACTGCGCCAGGATACCCTGGCCGCTGTGCTGGAAACCGCCTACACCGACCCGGATTTCTGTGCTTTTGCGGACCTGTATGACAGGGGCCGCACCGACGACACCGCCGGCACCGTGGTGCTGGAACTGTACGATTTCACCCGTACCCTGCCGCACCCCGACCGCGTTCTGGACAGCTTTGCGGCCATGTGGGCCGGGGATGACCTGCCCCAGAACACCGCCTGGGGCAAAGCCCTGCTTTCCTCCGCTGCCGCACGGACGGCGGGCGCCCTGCGCCTGATCGACGCCGCCATTGTATCCGCCACCCGGAACGAAGACGCCGACCGTGCCTATACGGCGGTGCTGCTGGATGACCAGAGCAAGCTCCAGCTGTTGGGGGAACGCCTGCAGCGGGGGGACTGGGACAAGGCTGTGCAGGCACTGGACCAGTTCAGCCAGTGGCAGCGCCCGGGGCGCATCAAGGGCGGCAAGGACCAGAACCCCGCCGCCCGGGCGGCCAGCGAGCTGCGGGACCGGGCCAAAAAGCAGGTGGAAAAGCTCAAAACCGATTTCCTGCTGTGTACTGCCGAGGAATTTTCCGCCGACCGCCGCCGTGCTGCCCCGCTGGTGGCGGCGCTGGTGCGGGTGGTGCGGCAGTTCTCCCAGGCGTACTTTGAGGCCAAGCTGGAAGAAAAGGTCCTGGACTATGCCGACTACGAACACCTGACCCTGGACCTGCTCCAGACCCCGGAAGGGGAGCGCACCCCCTTGTGCCGCACGGTCAGCGCCCGGTACTCGGCGGTGCTGGTGGATGAATACCAGGACACCAACGCCCTACAGGATGCCATCTACTTCTCGCTGGCATCACCGGAAGGGGACAACCTCTTCTTTGTGGGGGACATCAAGCAGAGCATCTACCGCTTCCGCCAGGCAGACCCCACCGTCTTTACCGAAAAGCAGACTGCCTGGGCCCCCTACGCGGAGGAGGAAGACGGCCTTATGACCCGCCCGGCCACCATCGCGCTGGACGCCAACTTCCGCAGCGCTCCGGCGGTCATTGAGGGAGTCAACTTCCTCTTTGAGCAGGTCTTTTCCGCTGACTTGGGCGGTATCGAGTACGGCCCCGGCCAGCGGCTGGTGGTGGGCAAACCCGGCGAGTACGCGGGCTTGTGTGAAATGCTGGTGCTGGACGGCTGTACCGACCCTGCGGCCAATGATGCCCGTGCCATCGCTGCCCGTATCACCCGCATGAAGGAAGAAGGCTTCCTTGTGCGCGGCGGGGAGGGCACCCGCCCCTGCCGGGATGAGGATTTCTGTATTCTGCTGCGCAGCCGTGGAGATTTCCCGGTGTATGAGGCGGCCCTGCGGGCAGTGGGTATTCCCGTCTTTGCGGATGCCGCTGCCGACCTGCTGGATACGCCCCATGTGCGGCCTTTTGCGGCGTTGCTGCGCATCATTGATAACCCGGCCCAGGATGTGGAGCTGTCGGCGGTACTACTCAGTCCGTTGTATGACTGCCGTCCTGATGACCTGGTCCGCCTGCGGTCCCGGATGCCGGGGGGCAGCCTGTACGCCGCTGTGCGCCAAGGGCCCAAAGAACGGTTCGGAGCTTTCCTGGAGGATTTGCAGACCTTCCGCCGCCTGGCCCGCACCATGCCGGTGCCGGCCCTCATCGAAGAATTGTTTGCCCGCACCGGATACCTGGCCGCGGCGGGGGCCATGCCGGACGGAGCTCGCTGCCGGGAAGATCTGCTGGCCTTTGCGGCCTGGGCTTCCGGCGCCGGTGCCCGGGGGCTGCCCGCCCTTATCCGGGCCATGAATGCCGCCCAGCAGAACGGCGGCGTCACCCCCGGCGGCGGGGGACAAAGTCGCCCCGGCTGCGTTTCCATCATGACGGTGCACCGCTCCAAGGGCCTGGAATTTCCGGTGGTCTTTGTGGCGGGCACCACCCACAAGTTCAACCAGAGCGATGTCATCCGGCCGGTGCTGTGCCACCGCAGCCTGGGTGTGGGCCTGACCCTGCGGGATGGCACCAAGGCCAGCCGGTACAAGACCCTGCCTTATGCGGCCCTGGCCCAGAGCATCCGTGCCGAAACCCTCAGCGAGGAGATGCGGATTCTGTATGTGGCCCTGACCCGGGCTCAGGACGCTTTGATCATCACGGTGCCCTGCAAGAACCTGGAACGGGAACTGTCGGTGCCGGCTCTGTGCGCTGCCGCCGGCGCCACCGGAGCCGAAACCCTGCAGGGGTTCCAGCACTGGGGCGGCTGGCTGCTCACAGCGGCTTTGCGCCACCCGGCGGGGGAACCGCTGTGGAAGTACACCGGCTTCCTGCCCACCTATGCGGACACGCAGGCACCCTTGCAGCTGCGGGTGGAAACTCCGCCGCCCCCGGCCGACACAGCCGCACCGCAGCCGGACGCCGAACCGGACAAGGCGCTGGAGCAGACTTTGCTGCACAACTTCGCCTGGCAGGACCCGGCGGCTTTGCTTCATGATATTCCCGCCAAGGTCAGTGTTTCGGCGGTGACCCATGCCGCCCGGGATGTGGCCCTGGAACGTCCGGCTTTCATGCAGAAGACCGGTCTGACCGGCGCCGAGCGCGGCACTGCCATCCATGCCTTTTTGCAGAGTATGCCCTTTGAGGAAGGTGAACCCGACCTGGATGCCGAGGTGCAGCGCCAGCTGGACCTGAACCTGCTGGACCCGGAACTGGCCAGGGTGCTGGACCTGGAAGCGGTGCGGCCGTTCCTGCAGGGGGCACTGTGGCGGCGCATCCGGCAGGCCAGACGTATCCTGCGGGAAGAACCTTTCATTACCTCTCTGCCTGCCTCGGAGGTTGTGCCCGGTGCGCCGGATACCGCTTCTGTGCTGGTACAGGGCATTGCCGACCTGGTGCTGGTCTTTGAGGACCACGCCGAGATCGTGGACTATAAGACCGACCGCTCCCGGGATGCCGACTACTATATTAAGGAATACGCCGGGCAGCTGCGTCTGTATCGCCGTGCCTTTGCACTGCGGCTGGGTGTTCCGGTGAACCGGCTGACCATTTATGCCTTCTCGCTGCAGCAGGAGATCGATGTGCCCCTGCAATGAGGAGAAAAATGCCCGGGTTGGACGGCAGAGTGTAATTTTATTTGCCTGTTCCCCTTGACTTATGCCGGGGTCTTATGCTATTATGATAACACCTCTTTTGCGGGTTTTATTTTTTGTGCCCATTTTCGGGTGCATCCCGCAAGCCGAGGGAGGCTTGGACCGCCGAATTTGACCGCGCGGTCCGCTACAAACCGTTATAATGGAGGTGCCGAACAATGACTGTCAAAATCACCCTCGCCTGCACTGAATGCAAGCAGCGCAACTACAACAAGCAGAAGAACAAGAAGAACAATCCTGATCGTCTGGAAATGAAGAAGTATTGCCGCTTCTGCAAAAAGCACACGGTCCATCGCGAAACCAAGTAAGTGAAGGAGCTCTGAACAATGGCTGACAAGAACGCGGTCAACGAAACCGCTGCCAAGGCTTCGGAACAGAAGAAGGACAAGAAAGCCGCTTCCGGCAAGAAAAAGTCCTCTTTCATGGACAAGGTCAAGGGCTTCTTCGCAGGCATCGCCAAGTTCTTCAAGGACACCAAGAGCGAACTGAAAAAGGTCGTATGGCCCAGCCGTAAAGATGTCAAGACCAATACCATCACCGTCATCGTGGCCGTGCTCATCGCGGCTGTGGTGCTGATCCTGTTGGATATGGCGTTTGGCGGTTTGATTCACCTGCTCATTGGCGCATAAAGCGGAGGCGAACCCATGGCTGAACAAGCGTATTGGTATGTGGTGCATACCTATTCCGGCTATGAAAACAAGGTCGCGCAGGACCTGATGACGATGGTGGAAAACCGCCGTCTGCAGGACATGATCTGCGACGTGAAGGTCCCTACCGAGACCGCCGTCGAGGATGTGTTCGACAAGCAGGGCAACAAGATCGGGGAAAAGGAAGTCCAGCATAAGGTCTACCCCGGTTATGTGTTCGTCAAAATGGTCATGACCGACAACACCTGGTACATTGTGCGCAACACCCGCGGCTGCACCGGCTTCGTGGGCCCGGCTTCCAAGCCGGAACCCCTGTCCGAAGAAGAAGTGGCCAAGCTGGGTGTGGATATGGTTGCCGAGCCGTCCATCGATTATGCGGTGGGCGATACGGTGGAGATCACGTCCGGTCCGATGGAAGGCTCTGTCGCCACCGTCGAAGAGATCGACAAGTCCGCGCGCAAGGTCAAGGTCAAGATCACCATGTTCGGGCGCGAAATTCCTGCCGAACTGGAACTGTATCAGGTCAAGCTGCTGTAAGGCAGAGCGGCACAGTGCCGCAACCCGCAATTTTCGGTAAAAACCGCAGGTCGGTTTTTATAGGGCGCATTCCCGCGCCCGTGGGAGGCCCCGCAGGGGCCGCAACTCACCACAAATTTTGGAGGTGCAAATATCATGGCACAGAAGATCACTGGCTATATCAAGCTGCAAATTCCCGCCGGCAAAGCGACTCCGGCACCGCCCGTCGGCCCCGCTCTGGGCCAGAAGGGCGTCAACATCATGTCCTTCACTAAGGAATTCAACGAGCGTACCAAGAACCAGATGGGCATGATCATCCCCGTCGTCATCACTGTGTACGCTGACCGTTCCTTCAGCTTCATCACCAAGACCCCGCCGGCTCCGGTCCTGATCAAGAAGGCCGCCGGCATCGACACCGCCTCCGGCGTGCCCAACAAGAACAAGGTCGGCTCCATCACCCTGGCTCAGGCCGAGGAAATTGCCAAGACCAAGATGCCTGACCTGAATGCCGCTTCTCTGGAAGCTGCTGTCAGCATGATCAAGGGCACCTGCCGCAGCATGGGCGTCACCGTCGAGGGCTGAGGCCGCCGCAAACGTGGGAGGAAGATTCCGATACACCACATTATGGAGGAATGAGTAATGAAACACGGTAAGCATTACGTCGAGAGCTCCAAGCTCATCGACCGTACCAAAGTATACGATCCGCAGGAAGCCCTGGAGCTGTGCTGCAAGACCGCTCGCGCCAAGTTCGACGAAACCGTCGAGCTGCATGTCCGTCTGGGCGTTGACAGCCGTCACGCCGACCAGCAGGTCCGTGGCGCCGTCGTGCTGCCCAACGGCACCGGCAAGAACGTCCGCGTCATCGCCATCTGCAAGGGCGAAGCTGCCAAGGCTGCCGAGGCTGCCGGCGCTCAGGAAGTCGGTGGTGATGATCTGATCGCCAAGATCCAGGGCGGTTACCTGGACTTCGACGTTCTGGTCACCACCCCGGATATGATGGGCCGCGTTGGCCGTCTGGGTAAAGTTCTGGGCCCCCGTGGCCTGATGCCGAACCCGAAGGCCGGCACCGTGACCCCCGACGTGGGCCGCGCTGTTACCGAAGCCAAGGCCGGTAAGATCGAGTATCGTCTGGACAAGCAGAACATCATCCATGTTCCCGTGGGCAAGGCTTCTTTCGGCGCCGAAAAGCTGTTGACCAACCTGGACACCGTCCTGGAGGCCATCGCCAAGGCTAAGCCGGCTGCCGCCAAGGGCCAGTACTTCAAGAGCGCAACCATCGCCACCACCATGGGTCCTGGCGTCCGCGTTGCCACCAACAAGTACGGCGTCTGATTGTCCGTATAAAAAGTATTGACAAACGCACGTTTCCGTGCTATACTAGCTACGCTGTTTTTAAGACAGCAGGTGCTGATACACAGTATCAGCCTAACGGGCGCAAGCCCGCCTGCCGAGAAACGTGCGCTTGAATGTTATGCTTTTTCAAGCCCCTTTTCCCGGCAACGGGAAAGGGGCTTTTTTCGTGGGAATTTTCCCCTAAAAAGCCGCTTGCCTGTTCAACTGAAATCTGCAAGCGGAACGAGGTGAAAAAGAAATGCCCAGTGCAAAGATTCTGGAATCCAAGAAGGCGTTTGTTGCCGAACTGAACACCAAGATCACCGGTTCTCTGGCCGGCGTTGTGGTGGCTTACAACGGCATCAGCGTTGAAGATGACACTAAGCTGCGTAAGGAACTGCGTGAGGCCGGCGTTGAATACATGGTCGTGAAGAACACCATGCTGCGTCGCGCTGTCGCCGGCACCGCTTACGAAGGCCTGACCGAGTACTTCAAGGGCGACACCGCTATCGCGCTGTCTGCTGAGGACCCGGCCGCTGCTGCTCGTATCCTGTGCAAGTTCGCTGACAACGACAAGTCCAAGCGGTTCACCGTCAAGGGTGGCTTCTGCGATGGTCAGCTGCTGGATGCAGCCGGCGTCAAGGGTCTGTCCACCATGCCCAACCGCGAGGGTCTGCTCTCCATGGTTGCCGGCTCCCTCAACTCCATCATCGGTGGTCTGGCTGTTGCCATTCAGGGAATCGTCGACAAGCAGGAAGAAACCCCTGCTGCCTGATTTTTCGGGCTGCATGAGGGCCGCGGCATAAACGGGCCCCTCGTAAAACAAGCCTGCCGCACCTGATTATTTAAAATTTAATGGAGGTATCCTACCATGGCTTCTGAAAAGATCACTGCCATTGTCGAGTCTGTCAAGACTATGACTGTTCTGGAGCTGAAAGAGCTCGTTGACACCATCTGCGAAGAGTTCGGCGTTTCCGCCGTTGCCGCTGCCGCTGCTCCCGCTGCCGGCGCTGCTGCTGCTCCCGCTGAGGAAGAGAAGACCGAATTCGACGTCATCCTGAAGGACGTCGGCGCCAACAAGATGCAGGTCATCAAGGCCGTCAAGGAACTGACCGGCGCTTCCCTGATGGAAGCCAAGAAGCTGGTTGAAACCGCTGACGCCAAGCTGAAGGAGCAGGCTCCGAAGGCTGAGGCCGAAGAGATGCAGAAGAAGCTGGAAGAAGTCGGCGCTAAGGTCGAACTGAAGTAAGTTTTTTCCCTCATACAGTTAAGAAGGCCGCTGCCCCGCAAAGGGCAGCGGCCTTTGATTTTTGTGTTTTGCCAAAAATGGAGGAAGAGGAGAACGTTCCGCAGAAGTTCGATTCACAGTCAGTTTTCCGCTTTTTCAAAAATAGCGGCAGCCTGTTCCAGCAGCTTTCGGATAGGCAGGTGCTGCGGGCATACATGCTCGCACTGCCCGCACTTTATGCAGTCGGACGCCTTGCCGTGGTCATTGGTGTTGACTTCGTAATAGAAATCACTGTTCCAGTCCTTGTATTGCTTTTTGGCGTTCAGGCAGGCAAACAGGTCGGGAATCAGAATCTGTTTGGGGCAGCCTGCCACGCAGTACCGACAGTTGGTGCAGGCGATGGTGTCCTGCCGGTGCAGCAGGGTACACACCTGGGAGATGGCCGCCCGCTCGGCGCCGGACAGCGGGGTAAAAGCCTGCATGTAACTCAGGTTGTCCCGCATCTGGTCCAGGGTGCTCATACCGCTGAGAACCATGCCGATGCCCTCGTAGGAGGCCGCAAACCGCACCGCATAACTGGCAGCGCTGCCGCCGTGCAGTTGCTCCAGAACTGCGGCAGCTTCCGGAATCAGGTCGGCCAGACGTCCGCCCTTCACCGGCTCCATCACGATGACCGGTTTGCCGAATTCCTGGCAGACCTCATAGTTGGCCCGGCTCTGTACACCGGGGTCCTCGTAGTCGGCATAGTTGAACTGGAGCTGAACCACCTCAATTTCCGGGTGCTCGGTCAGGATCTGCCGCAGCAGCGCCGGCTTGTCATGGAAGGAAAATCCCACATGCCGGACCAGACCTTCGGCTTTCAGCTGCTGTACCGCCTCAAAGGCATGGCAGCTGCGGTAATGGTCATAGTTGTCGGCTGTGACGGAATGGAGCAGGTAGAAGTCAAAATACTCCACGCCGCAGGCTTTGAGCTGGCTTTCAAACAGCGGGCGGATGTTGGCCTCCGTCTTGAAGAAAGAGGAGGTCAGCTTGTCCGTCAGCAGATAGCGCTCCCGGGGATAGCGGCTGGTCAGACAGTCCCGCACCGCCAACTCACTCTTGCCGTCCAGATACCCGTGGGCGGTGTCAAAATAGCAGAATCCGCGGTCCAGGAACTCGTCCACCATCCGGCAGACCTGCTCGGTGTCTACCAGTTCGGTGCCGTCGGCCTGTTTGCACATGGGCAGGCGCATCATGCCGAACCCAAGTTTTTTGGTGCCGAAAAGAGATGCGTGTTGATTTTCCATGGTAATCCTCCGTTGGTCAGATATACTCCGCAAAAAAGGGCGTGCCGGAAAGGGCACGCCCCGCATTTTGGGCAGATGTCAGGCACGCTGCGTGGCAGCGCGGCGCGTTTTGGGTGGGGGCAATTTGCCGCCGTTCTCTGCGGAAAGCTCGTATTGCTCGGTGAAATGACGCAGGATCACGGTACGGCGTACCATGCCGATAAAGACGTTACGGTCATCCACCACCGGAACAAAGTTCTGGTCGATGGCGGCGTGCAGCAGTGCACGCATATCGGTGGTGACAGGCACGGCCTTGTAATCACGTCGGCGGGGAAAACTGGAAATCGGCACATCCTCGCTGGCGTCCAGGTCCAGCCCGTGCAGGTTTTTGATGCCCCACAGAATGTCACCTTCGGTGATGGTGCCCACATACTCGCCGTTGCGGCGCAGTACCGGGATGGTGGCAAAACGCTGGTTGGTCCACTTTTCAAGGGTCTGGCGCAGGGTGAAATCCTCGTACACGAACAGGACATCCTGCTTGGGCGTGAGGAAAAACAGCAGGTTCATAACGGGGTCTCCTTATGGGGAAAGAATAGGGTCATTGACGGTAGGGAAGGGAAGCCGCCGCTTCCCTTAAATCCAGTATACGCGGACAGAATGGAAATTTTGTGAATGGAATGTAAAATCCGCCTGACAAAAATACAGGATGTTTTTGGGCATCTTTTCATGGGATTTCTTCCTCGTTTGACAAAAATGCCCCTGTTCAAATGGCGCCAAATAGTGTATAATAAACTATAATTATACGGCGCAAATCACCGGCGGCGTTCCCGCAGGGCGCTTTGCCGCTGATCTCGTAAATAAAGGAGGTTCGGCTTGTGATTACAAAAGTCAATCCCTATGGGCATATTTCGCTTACCAACGAATACTTCTCCGGCCTGGTGGCCCAGGCGGCCCGTCATTGCTACGGCATCGCCGCCATGGGCCAGAATCCGGTTGCCAATACCGTGCGCCAGACCCTGCGCAACGGCAGTCTGCCGGAAAAAGGCGTCAGCGTGTCCGAAAAGGACGGCAAGCTTGTCATTGCGCTGCATATTAAGGTGGGGTACGGTCTGAATATCGCATCCATCACCCAGAGCATCACCCACCGCGTACAGGACGAGGTAGAGCGCGCTACCGGGCTGAAAGTGGCCCGCATCGACGTGTTTGTGGATGACATTATCTCGGACTGAACCCCCGCCCAACAGAACAGAGTGTAAGACAATGAGGTGTAAGAATACATGATCAACGGTAAAACACTGCGCGACGCCATTCTTTCCGGCGCCAACAACATCGCCAACCAGCGCGTCCGGGTGGACGAGCTGAACGTCTTCCCCGTGCCAGACGGCGATACCGGTACCAATATGAGCATGACCATCGGGGCTGCCACCCAGGAACTGCAGGCCATGCCCGATACCTGCACCGTGGCCGAAGCCAGCAAGGCTGCCGCTTCTGCCATGCTGCGCGGCGCCCGCGGCAACTCCGGCGTGATCACCAGCTTGCTGTTCCGCGGCTTCTCCAAGGCGCTGCAGGGCAAGACCAACGCCGAGGCCTCTGACCTGGCCAACGCGCTGCAGATGGGCGTGGAGGCTGCGTACAAGGCCGTCATGAAGCCCACCGAAGGTACCATCCTCACCGTCACCCGCCTGGCCGCCGAGGCCGCTGCCGCTTCCACCGCCACCGAAGTGCCCGCTCTGTGGGCCGAGGTCATGGCTGCCGGTCAGGCCGCCCTGGAAGACACCCCCAACCAGCTGCCTGTGCTGAAGAAGGCCGGCGTCGTGGATGCCGGCGGTCAGGGTATTATGCTGGTGTTTGAAGGCATGCAGCAGGTCTTTGAAGGCCGCGGCATGGTCACCGGCGAGGAAGTGGCCCCGAAGCCGAAGCTGAACAGCGAATCCGCCGGCAAGGGCGTTTTTGCCGATGACCTGATGAAGGTCGAGGACATCAAGAACGGCTACTGCACCCAGTTCCTGCTGCACAAGAACGAGAACGCCAGTGTGGCCAAGCTGCGTGCTTTCCTGGAATCCAACGGTGATTCCGTGGTGGTCATTGAGGATGACGACGTGGCCAACTGCCATGTGCACACCGCCGATCCCGGCATGATGCTCAGCGAGGCCATCAAGTACGGCTACCTGACCAACTTCAAGATCGAGAACATGCACGAGCAGTTCCTGGCCCGCCAGAAGCAGGGCAAGGGCCTGGAAAAGCAGGCGGAAGCCGAAGGCAAGGCCGCCGGGGAAGAGTTCGTGTACGCCGCCGTTGACCCGGAACGCACCTACGGCTTTGTGGCTGTGGCTGCCGGTGAGGGCCTGCGTGCCGTCTTCAGCGACCTGGGCGTGGATGCCGTCGTGTCCGGCGGTCAGACCATGAACCCGGCCACTGAGAACATCCTGGCTGCTATTCAGAGCGTGCCGGCCCAGACGGTGCTGGTTCTGCCCAATAACAAGAACATTATCATGGCGGCGGAACAGGCCCAGAAGCTGGCCGACCGCAAGGTGCTGGTCCTGCCCACTCGCACGGTGCCCCAGGGCATGACCGCCATGCTGAACTTTGACCCGGATGCCACGCCGGACGAGAACGCCGTCAACATGATGGCCGCTGCCGATAAGGTGGCCACCGGCCTGATCACCTACGCCGCCCGCGACAGCGAGTTCGACGGCAAGCCCATCAAGAAGGGCGAGATCATGGCTCTGGAGAACGGCAAGATCGTGGCTACCGGTTCCGACATCACCAAGATGACCTACCGCCTGGCCCGCTCCATGCGCAAGAAGGACACCCAGTTCATCACCGTCATTTCCGGCTGCGACGTGGATGACGCCGACGCCGAGCGCACCACCGAACTGGTGCAGTCCAAGTGCGGCGGCAACATCGAGGTCAGCCATATCCATGGCGGCCAGCCGGTGTACTACTACATGATCTCGGTCGAATAACACGGTTTATAAACACAAAAAAGGACGAATTTGTGCCAAAAGCCAGGTTCGTCCTTTTTTAACATCGGGTAAAATTTTCCCATTCTGTAAGAAAGGAGGTCCCGCATATGCTGCCGCTGGACGGTTCCATCCAATATCTCAAGGGTGTCGGGCCCAGCTTTGCCAAAAAATTTGAAAAACTGGGCATTTCTACCGTGCGGGACCTGCTGCTGCATTATCCGCGCCGGTATATCGACTATTCCCAGCCGTATACCGTGGCGTCTGCGCCCTACGATGTGGACTGCTGTGTGCGGGCTACCGTATTGCAGAGGGAGCCGGACCGTCGCATCCGGGGCGGCCGAGTGCTGACCCGAGTATTGGCCGCCGATGACAGCGGTACGCTGAACCTTTCCTGGTTCAATGCGTCCTATGCGGCCCAGAACCTGGAAATAGGGGAGAGCTATTACTTTGAAGGCCGGGTGGGCGGCACCATGACCCGGCGGGAGATCCTGCATCCGCTGGTGCGCACCGAGGCCCAGGTGTCCACATCGCCGCTGCTGCCGGTGTACGGCGCCACCGAGGGGCTGCCTTCCGGCCGCATTGCCCGGTGCGTGGAGGCTGCATTGCCCGCTGCCGCCGACCTGCCGGACCCGCTGCCGCCGGAGCTGCTGACCCGCTACCGCATGCCGTCCAAGGCGGAGTCTGTGCGGGCCATCCACGCGCCGCACAGCACCGAGGAAGCCGCTGCGGCCCGTCGGCGCCTGATTTTTGAGGAATTGTACATCCTGCAGCTGGGCATCTTCCTGCTGCGCAGCCATGGCCGCTGTGCGGCGGGCGCGCCCATGCGGCCGTTGGATATGGAACCCTTCTGGCGCAGCCTGCCCTATGAGCCCACCGGGGCCCAGCGCCGGGCTACCCAGGAAATCACCGCCGACCTCTGCCGCAACACGCCCATGAACCGTCTGCTGCAGGGCGACGTGGGCAGCGGCAAAACCCTGGTGGCGGCTGCAGCCATCTGGTATGCGGCCCAGAACGGTTGGCAGAGCGCATTGCTGGCTCCCACCGAGATCCTGGCCCGGCAGCACGCTGCCACACTGGCAGACCGCCTGGAGCCTTTTGGGGTGAATGTGACCCTGCTGGTGGGCGGTATGAAAGCCGCTGAGCGCCGGATTGCCCTGGCCGCCATTGAGGACGGAAGGGCCGGTCTGGTGGTGGGCACCCACGCGGTGCTCACCGATAAGGTGGTGTTCAAGAACCTGGGCCTGGCCATTGTGGACGAACAGCATCGTTTCGGCGTGCGCCAGCGCGGTGTGCTGGTGGGCAAAGCCCGCAGCCCCCATCTGCTGGTTATGAGCGCCACACCTATTCCCCGGACATTGGGCCTGCTGCTGTATGGGGACCTGGATATTTCGGTGCTGGACGAGCTGCCGCCCGGCCGCAAACCCATCAAGACCTGGTTCATCACCGGGCGAAAGCGGCGGGATATGTACGGTTACCTGGACCAGCAGATCGAAGCTGGTCACCAGGTGTACATCGTCTGCCCGGCCATTGAGGAAAACGAGCTGGACGCGGGCATGAAGGCAGTCAAAAAGTACTACGAGGACACCGCCTGCGCTCTGCTGCCCCATCGGCGCATCGGCCTGCTGCACGGGAAACTCAAGCCCAAGGAAAAAGATGAAATCATGCAGCAGTTCAAGGATGGCAAACTGGATGTGCTGGTGAGCACCACTGTCATTGAGGTGGGCGTGGACGTGCCCAACGCCACCGTCATGGTCATCGAGAACGCCGAGCGGTTCGGCTTGTCCGCGCTGCACCAGCTGCGCGGACGCGTAGGGCGGGGCGCGGCAGATTCCTGCTGCATCCTCATTTCAGACAACGAGAACGAGTCGGTGAAAGAGCGCCTGCACTTCCTTTGCCACACCTCTGACGGCTTTGCGGTGGCCCGGTACGACCTGGAACATCGCGGACCCGGCGATTTCTTCGGGGAGGCCCAGCACGGTCTGCCGACCCTGCGGGTGGCGGATCTGGTCCAGGATACCCGTACTCTGAAAGTGGCCCAGCAGGAGGCCAAAGACCTGCTGACCAAAGACCCGAACCTGGCTTTGCCGGAACACCGGGAGCTTTCGGACGAGGTGGAACGGCTGTTTGCCACGGCAGGTGCCATGAATTGATGCAGGATATTTGTGCCCGGCCCAACTTTTTGGTATACTATATCTGTATTCGCGGGTGCGCAGCCCGCATGACCTGTGAACCAAGGAACGTCATATGGATTTACATCGCCTGAAAAAATGTCTGGCCGTGGGCCTGACGGTGCTGATTCTGGCCTGCCTGCTGGCGGCGCCGGCTTCGGCTATGTCGGGCTATGACCCGGACTTTGAGATCTCCGCTGAAGCGGCCTATGTGGTCAACCTGGACACCAACCTGGTGGTCTATGAAAAGAACAGCGAAGCCTCCATGGAGGCCGCCAGCCTGACCAAGCTGATGACCATTATCCTGATGCTCAAAACCTATCAGGATCAGCTGGACACGGTCACGGTGACCGCTCCAAGCTATATCTATGATATCCTGTACGGCAAAGACGCCTCCACCGCCGATATCCGGCGCGGCGAAACCCATACCCTGCGCAGCTTGCTGTATGCCATGCTGCTGCCCAGCGCCAACGAGGCGGCCTATATGGTGGCCGACTATATGGGCGGCGGCAGCATCGATAACTTTGTGGCCATGATGAACGATGAGGCCAAGGCAATCGGCTGTACCGGGACCACCTTCACCGACCCCTGTGGCCTGGACACCGGCAATGTGGTCACCGCCCGGGACGCGTATCTGCTGCTGCGGGCAGCCATGAGTTATGATGCCTTCGTGGAGGTGGCGGGGGCTACCACCTACCAGATGCCGGCGTCCACCGCCCATGATGCGCCTTACAACATCCTGACGACCGACAAGATGCTGGTTTCCGGCAGTGATTATTACCGGGATTATACCCAGGGCGGCAAGACCGGCAGTCTGTCCGACTGGCAGAATTTTGCCAGCTGGCACACCAAGGACGGCATCAGCTACATTTGTGTGGTGCTGCACAGTCCCCTTTCCATAGACAATAAGCCAGCCCTGTATGAAACCGCCAAGCTGATGGACTGGGCCTTTGATACCTTCACGGTGACGGCGGCTCTGGATACCACCCAGCCTATCTCGGAGCTGCCGGTGCGGTACGCCATCGAGGCGGACACCGTTATGCTGTACCCGGTGGATGATATGTTGACCCTGCTGCCCACCGACGGCGGTGCCTCTCTGACCCAGCAGACCTTCCACCTGCCGGACAGTCTGGCGGCCCCCATCACCCAGGGGGATGTGGTAGGCACCGTGACCGTTTCCATCCAGGGGGAAGAAGTGGGTACGGTGGACCTGATCGCGGGCAGCAATGTTTCCCGCAATCAGGTCCTGTACACCATGTCCCGCGTGGGTGAGTTCTTCAGTTCCACCTACTTCAAGGTGGTGGTCATCATCACCATGATCACGGTGGCGGTCTACGCCTTTGTATGGGTGGTGGCCATGCTGATGGCTCTTAATGAAGAAGGTAAAAAGATGGGCAAGCGGCGTCCCCGCTGAAAATAAACCAAACAAAAACCGGACCGGGAAACTTCCCGGTCCGGTTTTTGTTTGTTGCGGATAGAACGGACTCAGCCACGCTTGACGTAGTCACGCACCAGAGCCTGCAGCAGATCGTCGCGGTCAATGCGGCGGATCAGAGCGCGGGCATTCTTGTAGGTGGTGATATAAGTGGGATCTTCCGAAAGAATGTACCCCACAAGCTGGTTGACGGGGTTATAGCCCTTTTCCTCCAGCGCGCTGTATACCAGCATCATGACCTGTTTGATCTCCTGGTCTTTATCGTCGTGGATCGAAAAGACAGCAGTCGGTTCCGAAATCGCCATGGCAACAACCCCCTTTATCAACTTGGTTTTTGGAATTTCTGTTTCCCATTATATACGATTTCTTCCGGTTTCGCAAGGGGAAAAGACGGCGAAACCAACAAAAAACACGCATTTCGGTCGGGAAAATTTGCCAAAGTCCGGATAATCAACCTTCCAGAACTTCGCCGTGACGGATGACCGTCTTGATATTCAGGTCGGCATCGGCCAGAATGACGTTGCCGATGCGGCCCTCTGCCAGGCTGCCGTAGTCGGCTTCGATGCCGATGCAGCGGGCCGGGTTCTCGGAAGCTGCACGCACGGCACTCTCCAGAGGCACGCCCATCTCCCGCACCGCATGGCGCATGCAGTCGTACAGGCAGGTGGCGCTGCCGGCGATGGTATCGGGATGCTCGGTCAGGGTGGCACGGGGACCGCGAACCGTCACGGCCTGGCCGCCCAGGCTGTAAGCGCCGTCCGGCAGGCCGCAGGCCATCATGCTGTCGGCAATCAGCACCACATGGTCATCACCGAAGGTGTTGAAGGTGAAGCGCACCACCGCAGGGTGAATGTGGACGCCGTCGGTGATCAGTTCCACCATGGCGCCTTCTTCCAGGGCTGCAATGATGGGGCCGGGTTCACGATGATTGATGCCGGGCATGGCGTTGTACAGATGAGTCATATGGTTGGCACCGGCGGCAAAAGCAGCCTTGGCGGTGTCGTAATCAGTGCAGGTGTGGGCGATGGAGATGCTCACTTCCTTGCTGCATTCCTTGATGAAATCCAGGTTGCCGGGTTCTTCGGGGGCCACATCCACCAGCTTGATCAGACCGCCGGAGCGCTCATTCAGGCGGTGGAACATGCCTGCATCGGCACCCATGACATACTTGGGATTCTGGGCGCCCACCTTCTTGGGGCTGATGTAGGGGCCTTCCATGTTGATGCCCACCAGGTCGGCGCCGCGCTCGTTCTTGTGGGCGGCGGCCACGTCCATGATGCCGTTCAGGATTTCCTCACTGAAGGTCATGGTGGCGGGGCAGATGGCCAGCACGCCCTTGCTGGCCTCAAAGTCGGCGATGGCCTGCAGGCCTTCGGGGTCGGCATCACAAAAATCATGGCCGACAGCGCCGTGGAAATGAATGTCTACCAGACCGGGCAGCGCATACAGCCCGTCGGCGTCGATAACCTGCTCGCCGGGCTCTGCCTTGGCGTGGGGGACAATGCGGCCATTACGGATGACCAGGTCCTGCACAGCAAAGGTGTGCTGCGGGGTGTAAACCTTGGCATTGCGAATAATCATAGTTTGTTCCTCGCTTGTCTGCTAAAAACCCCCGCCCCGGCGGGGCAGGGGAGAATGGTTGGATGGTTTAGATTTCGCTCAGAGCTTCCTCATCACCCACCAGGATGAAGTCGGGATGCATCTGCAGGATGGAAGCGGGCACTTCGGGGGTGACCGGACCGAAGAAAGCCTTCTTCACGATGGCAGCCTTATCCTTGCCGCTGGCAACCAGCAGGACCTTGCGGGCCTGCATGATGGTCTTGATGCCCATGGTGTAAGCCTGACGGGGCACGTCATCGATGCTCTCAAAGAAGCGCTTGTTGGCTTCGATGGTATCCTGGGTCAGGTCCACGCAGTGGGTGCCCAGCTCAAAGGCGGAACCCGGCTCGTTGAAGCCGATGTGGCCGTCGTGGCCGATGCCCAGCAGCTGCAGGTCGATGCCGCCCACGGTGCGGATGACTTCGTCATAGCGGGCGCACTCGGCAGCGGCATCCATGTTGGTGCCGTCGGGCAGGTTGATGCGGCTGGGATCGATGTTCACATGGTTGAACAGGTTGTCATGCATGAAGTACCAGTAGCTCTGGGGATTTTCACGGGGCAGGCCGCGGTATTCGTCCAGGTTGACGGTGGTCACTTCGGAAAAGTCCAGGTCGCCCTTGTTGTACCAGTCGATCAGCTGCTTGTAGGTGCCGACAGGCGTGCCGCCGGTAGCCAAGCCCAGCACGCAGTTGGGCTTCATGATGACCTGGGCGGAAATGATGTTGGCGGCCTTGCGGGACATGTCTTTGTAGTCTTTTGCACGAATGATCTTCATAGTCATAAACCTCCGGAAAATCAAAATCAGGAAGAAAAATATCGCTATTTTTAGTATAGCAATCCGGGACAAAAAAGGCAATGCAGGAAACGGAGTTTTTGTGCGATATACATGAATAAAACGGATACAAAACCTCGAAAATCCGGCAGGGGAGGGGATGGGCTGCACACAAAAAATGCCACGGGCGGGCAAGCGCCCGCCCGTGGCGGAAGATACAGCGGAGAGAACCAGCGGCTCCGCCCCGAAACGGCTGTGTGGGAAGATTACAGCATCTTCTTCAGCTCATCGTAAACGAACTGCACCTTCGGGCCGATAACGACCTGGCAGGCAGTCTTGCTGGGACGGATGACACCGGCGGCGCCGGCAGCCTTGACGGCCTTTTCATCGACAGCGGTGCTGTCCTTCACTTCGAAGCGCAGGCGGGTGGCGCAATAGTCAACATTGGCCACGTTGCCCTTGCCGCCAACAGCGGCCAGAACGCCGGAAGCGATAGCGGTGAAGTCATTGTTCGCCAGCTGGATGTTGGATTCGGCAGCTTCGGCATCCTCATCTTCACGGCCCGGGGTGACCAGGTTGAACTTGGTGATGGCGAAACGGAACACAACATAGAAGACGATGAAAGCGGCGATGCCCAGAGGAATGATCATCCAGGTGTTGGCAGCAGCCGGCAGAGAAGCGGAGAAGACCAGGTCAGTGGCACCGGCAGAGAACATGAAGCCGGCACGGAAACCAACGTAGTAGGTGATGACGGCGAAGATGCCGTACAGCAGAGCGTACACAACGTACAGGGGGAAGCACAGGAACATGAAGCCGAATTCGAAGGGCTCGGTAACGCCGCAGACGAAAGCGCAGATAGCGGCGGAAGCAACCAGGCCGATAGCAGCCTTCTTGTTCTTGGCGGTGTGGACCATAGCCAGAGCAGCGCCGGGGATACCGAACATCATGCAGGGGAAGAAGCCGGACATGTACATGCCGAGGCTCCAGCCCACGTCGGCGGAAGTTTCACCGGCCCAGTAATGGGTCAGGTCGCCCAGGCCGATGGTATCGAACCAGAACACGTTGTTCAGAGCGTGATGCAGGCCGGTGGGGATCAGCAGACGGTTGAAGAAAGCGTACAGACCAGCACCGATGCCGCCCATGCCGACGATGGCGTCGCCGACCCAGACCAGAGCGTTGAAGATCAGAGGCCACAGGAACAGCAGGATGACGGAAACAACGATGGAAACCAGGCCGGTGACGATGGCCACGCAGCGTTTGCCGCTGAAGAAGGCCAGCCAGTCAGGCAGCTGGGTGCGCTTGAACTTGTTGTAGCAGGTAGCACCGATGATGGCAGCCAGAATACCGATGAAGGCGTTGCCGGCGGTCTTCTGGAAAGCAATGTAGGTGGAGGTGTCTTCCACCAGGTTCATGAAAGGCAGAGCGCTGACGACGCCCACGCTCAGCAGCTGGGTCATCATCAGGTAGCTGACCAGACCGGCCAGAGCAGCCGTACCGTCATGGTCATCGGACAGGCCAACAGCAGCGCCAACGGCGAACAGCCAGGCCATGTTGTCGATCAGGGCGCCGCCGGCCTTGATCAGAATGAAACCGACCGTGTAAGCCAGGCCGGTAGTGGCGCCTTCAGCACCCATGGCAGCCGGAGCCAGTGCATAGCCCAGGCCCATCAGGATGCCGCAGACGGGCAGCGCGGCAACGGGCAGCATAAGCGCCTTGCCGAGCTTCTGCAAGAATTTCATCATAAAAGCATTCCTCCTAAAATATGGAAGCGTTCCAATCCTGTTCACTGGACACTGGTTCCTGACCACTGAACAGCTTGTTAAATGTATATTAACATATTTGTCACAAAAATGAAAGATGTTTACCTCGAAATTGGCGGAATGACGAAAAAATGATTTTCCGTCGGAATAAAATTTCCGTATAAATGGGATGAAATCCCGGAAAATGGAAAAGCTGAAACTTTTTTTCAACCTTTTTCATAAGAAAATCAACTTTTTTCAGTTTTATGTTCCTGCGCAGACCGGGCAGTTTTTAACAAAAAAATCCCCGATTTGGTTATTTTGCCAAACCGGGGGTTTTGATATGTCAGAAGTTTAACGACCGTTTCGGCCTTTTTCCGTCGGTCGCAGCAGCGCCCGCACACGGGTACGATAGGCCGGTGTGCTGCGCAGGCTTTCACAGATTTTGCGGATGGCCTTGTTGTGGGTGAAGTCATCCAACGTATCCTTTTGCAGGTAGGCAATTCCCAATTCGGGTTCCTTCACCGCAGCGATGCTCACCGCCCAGGCGATGCCCAGCCGGGTATACAGAGCCGGACAGCGGGCAGCGGTACAGGCGTCCAGGGTGGTGCGGCGTCCTTCCGGTGTGGAGGTGAAGTGGTCCAGCAGGCAGACGATACCAAACCTGGCGGGAAATTCTTCGTTGCGGCGGGCCAGGGCGGTGAGCCAGGGCAGCCAGACATCCGGTGTTTTGGCCATCCATTTGCAGGAAACCGCGGTGGAATCGCAGATGCTCCAGTTCGTTACCCGGGGCAAAAAGCGTTCCAGCTGTTCCATGCGTTCCTCGTCAGGCAGCCTGGCGGCACCCAACAGCATACCGTGGAGCAGGGCCTGTTCCAGGTACGGCCCTTCCAGTGCCTGCCAAAGAGCGGGTTCCCGTGGCAGGGCCTTGGCCAGCTCTTTGGCCAGTGCCCGCAACTTGGGCAGGCGCACCCCCAGAATCGGCGGCGGGTCCGGGATGAGAGAAGCGGAAAACCGGGCGTATTCCGGCTCGGCCATGTCCTGCAGACGGGCCAGAATTTCTTTTTGGGGGTACGGCATGGCGGAAGCTCCTTTCCTGTTGGTATTATGGTACCATCTGCAAACCGATGCCGCAAGTCCGGCCTGGCATGAAAAAAGCCGGTGCACACGGAGCGCACCGGCCAAACGGAGGATAAACGTTCTATTATAATAAAGGAAATTACTCAGCCGCAAACAGTTTGGGGGCAGCTTTGTACAGCAGGATCACAGCCACCACGGTCAGGATGGTTTCGGGCAGCATGTAGCTGGCGTTATAGCCCAGGCTGTACGTCCAGGCGGGCAGGCCGTCGGACAGGTTGCCCCAGATCAGCACGCCGGAGAAGAAGCTGCACAGGAACCGGATAACGCAGACAATGGCCGTACCCACAGCCACGCCAACCAGACGGTTGTGGAACGGTTTGGCGAACACGCAGGCCAGACCCAGCAGGGTGAAAGCCAGCACATAGTCCAGCATGATCATACCGAACAGGGGCAGCAGACCGGGAGCCGGCGGCGCGTAGAAGCCCAGCAGCATCTGCAGCAGGCTGTTGACGAAGCCGGTGAACAGCCCCCACTTGGCGCCGTGCCGGAAGGATACCAGGATAAAGGGCACCATGCTGAACAAGGTGATGGAGCCGCCGTTGGCCAACTCAAAGATTTTGATGTTGGCCAGCACTGTGCCGAGCGCGATCATCAGGGCACACTCGACCAGAATACGGGTCTTGGATGTGGTTTTGGACATGGGGAACACTCCTCAAACGATCAATAGTCCATAAAAACAAGAAGCGCGCCCGGCAGGCAGAACCTGCATGCGGGCGCGCGAGTTTCCGTATGATGGGATTGATTCCCGTCAACTCCCTACGCCGGCATTACCCGGATCAGGTTAAAGGGTACTCCTTGCGGATCTCAGCCTTTCGGCGCCCCTGTTTTTATGTCCAAAAACAGTATACACAATTTGGTAAGAAAGTCAAGTCAGAGCGTATACAACCCCGCTCATGGGCGGCAGGCAGAGGGGAAAACGTCCGTTTTGCGCCCACATCGTTTGGCTGTCTGCCGGTCCGGCAGCAAACAACGGTTCAGCCTTCCGGGCACCGCAGCTGTCCGGAGCGGTTTCCAGCGGGCAGGAACCCAGGTTGAACACACACAGCAGCCGTTCGCTGTCACATTCCCGCAGATAAGCCATGCCCAGCCGTTCGGAATCCCGCAGAACCCAGGCAAAATAGCCACGATGCAGGGCCGGGTGCGTGGTGAACAGCCCACCCAGGGAAGCGGTGTAACTGTCCATAGAAGAATGGAGGGGGTGCCCCAGGCAGGCCCAGTCCATTTCTTTATAAGGGTCAAAGGCCAAAGGCTGGCCGAATTCGCCGCCCATAAATGTCAGGGGACGGCCGGGGCGGGTGAACTGCATCAGATACAGCAGCTGCATCTGCCGGAATTTTTCCTCGCCGCTGCCGGGCATCTGCCACCAGACGGACCCGCTGTCCCAGGTGTTATCGTCATGGCTCAAGGCGGTGACGGCAGTGCCGGGGCCGGGGTCCCGCAGCAGAGCGGCAAAATGATGCCTGCGGCCGGCCGGGTCGGAAAAGAAGGTCCGCACGTCCTGGGCCCAGGCGCTGTCCCACACCGCGTCAAATCCCAGGCCGCCGCGGTCGGTGGGGACAGCGGCATTCAATGCCCCGGCGGTATCCTCGGCAGCCAGAAACACCGGCCCGAACCGGGCATGCAGTCCGCCGGTCAGCGTTTTGAAAAATTCGGCAGCGGCCAGAGCCTCGCCGGCCTCCTGGGGGCGGTAGAGTGCGTGGCCCACCGCATCCACCCGCAGACCGTCGCAGTGCAGAACATATACCCAGAAGGCGGCCGCACTCAGCAGAAAGCTGCGCACCGGTCCGCTGGTCAGGTCAAAACGCAGGCTGCCCCAGTCGCTGGGACCGGCTTCAAAAAGTGGAGCGCCGTCCCATTGGGCCATGCGGTCCGGGTCAGGCGCAAAATGCACCGGCACAAAATCGGCCAGCACGGCGATGCCTGCCTGGTGCAGGCGGTCTATGAGGGCTGCAACTCCGGAAAAACCACCCAGACGGGCAGTGGGGGCGAAGTACCCGCATCCCTGGTACCCCCAACTGCCGTCAAAAGGATACTCAGCCAGGGGCATCAGTTCCACACAGGTGAAATTGTGGGCCTGCAGATAGGGAATCAGCGCATCGGCCAACTCTGTACCGGAATAATACCGCCCGTCCCAGTGGCGCCGCCAGCTGGAAGCGTGCAATTCATATATATTAAGAGGAACATCCGGCAGCCAGCAACGCTGGGTCAGCCATTCTGCATCAGTGAAGCCGTAAACAGGCCGCAGCAGCCGCCCGGCGGTTCCGGGCAAGGCTTCGTACCCAAAGGCGAAGGGGTCCGGCTTCAGCTGCCAGCTGCCGTCCGGTCCCAAAATGTTGTATTTGTATAGCTGGCCTTCTTGCGCAGCGGGGACAATACCGCGCCAGAGTCCGTCCTCGCAGGCGGCCAGCTCGACCGCGCTCCACAGATTCCATTGGTTCCAATCGCCCACTACCTGTACCCGGCGGGCGTGAGGGGCCCAGACGGTAAAACGCCAGCCATGCCCGGCCGGCTGTGCGCCCAGCAGGCGATAGGCGTCAAAACTGATGCCGCTGTAAAAATCCGCCACATCCGGCCGCATGAAGGGTCCCGTCCTTTCCTGTACAGTCTGCCCGCAGTGGAGCCGGATTTATTGTAGCACGCCTGCCCGCACAAAGGCAATCCTGACGGATACCACAGATAGGTCAAAATGCCCGCACGAACGATGAAAATCCCCAAAATGTGGAACAAATTGCGAAAATAGTGACGCAATTACGCCGAAATTTTTACATCTTTCTGCGGGATTGGACTTGAAATTGTGCGCCCAATTCGTGTATTATTAAAACTGTATCTTGATAAAGTGCAGGCATCTGCATGAGTATATCGAAAACGAAGAGGAATCGAAATGGCAAAAAAGAACCCTATGAAGTACTTTTCCGGCAGCGCGGTGGCGCGCCTGCCCCTGTACAAGCTGATCGCCGGCGGTACGGCGGTCCTGCTGTGTGCCAGCCTGGGCATCGGTGCCATGGCGGCTGGGCTGAGCGGCGTAGCACCGGCTGACTCCGCACAACCCACCCCCACGCCGGTGGTGACCCCCATGGCCACGCCGGAATCCACACCGACACCGACGCCGACACCCCAGACTCAGATCGAGATGGAAGTCACGGTGGTGCAGCAGGATATCGGCGTGCAGCTCTACGCTCTGACGGCGCCCGGCACCGAGGAAACCGCCCCCGAGAAGACCGAGGGGGAAACCTCCGGGGAAGAAAACGAAGAAACTGACCGTGTGCCGCTGACCGGCGTTCCGCTGAACGTTCTGGTCACCGATAAGGACGGCAACGAAACTACATACGAACTGGACACCGCCACCGGAACAGCCCTGGCGGAAGATGTGGAACCCGGTGACTACACGGTGTCCGTGTCCGAAACGGAGGGCTATGTCCTGCCCGAAGCCCAGACCGTGACCGTCAACGAGAAGGTCGTCTACAAGGCGGATATTGCGGCAGTCAAGGATAAGATCGTGCAGGCCAGCGAGGTCGTGGAAAGCCAGGAAGACTCCGCTTACGGTGAAGGCGGCGGTGCCCCCATTGCGGAAGAGATCACCGATACGGTCACCTATGCCGAGAGCTCGGCCAAGGAAGTGGGCACCAAGACCACCTACACGGCAACCCTGAGCAGCGATGGTTACCTGATGCTGACCGACGGTTCCGTCAGCCGCTACAAGCCTGTGTATAAGGACGGCACCCAGGAACTGACCGGTGCCATCCGTGACAGCGGCGCCCGTACTGCCTCTGTGGTTCCGGGCAGCGTGTCCATTCTGCCGCTGGGCCTGTCCGGTGCAGCCAATATCGTACCTCTGGCCGAAGGAGAGGAAAATGTTCCCGTCCTGCTGGATGAAGAAACCACCACGCCTGATCCCACGACCAGCACCACACCCACCGAAAATCCGGATGTGACCACCTCCCCGGATACGACGCCGACTCCGACGCCGACGGCAACGCCCACCCCGACGCCGACGGCTACCCCGACCCTCACTCCGACGCCTACTCCGACCGCTACGCCGACCCCCACCCCGACGGCTACGCCTACTCCGACCCCCACTGCCACACCCACACCCACGCCTTCCAAGGCTCCGGTGGATGCCAGCTGGCCCGACCAGATTGAAGCCAGCAAGCTGAAGGACTACGGCTTTGCGGTGGATGTGAAGACCGAAACCATCTATGAGTACACTGGCTGGCAGAACATTGACGGCAAGGAGTACTATTACGATCCTGCAACCCATCAGCCGGTTACCGGTACGCAGGTCATCAACGGCAATGTGTACACCTTCAGCGCCTCCGGTGTTCTGGGCCAGAAGGAACGCGGCATCGACGTTTCCAAGTTCCAGGGCACTATCGACTGGAACGCTGTCAAGGCTGACGGCATTACCTTTGCCATCATCCGCTGCGGTTACCGTGGCTACGGCAGCGGCGCACTGGTGGAAGACTCCACCTTCCGCCGCAACATCCAGGGCGCGACAGCAGCCGGTATCAAGGTTGGCGTTTACTTCTACAGCCAGGCTGTGAACGAGGCCGAAGCGGTGGAAGAAGCCAGCATGGTTCTGAGCCTGGTCCAGGGCTACGGCCTGCCCTGTGGCGTTTACTATGACACCGAGAAGGTGGCTGGCGATACCGGCCGTGCCGACAGCATCAGTGCCGCGCAGCGCACCGCCTGTGCTGTGGCTTTCTGCGAAACCATCCGCAACGCCGGTTACAGCGCCGGTGTTTACTCCTACGCCAGCTGGTTCTACAACTCCCTGAACTTTGCCAACATCAGCAAGTACCGCATCTGGATCGCCCAGTACCGCGATACGCTGGACTTTGCGTACAGCTACAACATCTGGCAGTACACCAGCACCGGCAAGGTCAAGGGCATCAATGCCAACGTGGATATGAACCTGGGCTGATGCCTGCAAGGTTCCCATAAACCATAAAAACCACCCAGACCAGTTGGTCCGGGTGGTTTTGCTTTCCACAAAATCAGCCTGTTCAGTTGAAACTTCCGTCCCAAAGGGGCAAGTCCGTGAGGTATTCCTCCGTCACAGCGGGCACATAGTAGGCACCGTAGGTTTTCAGGTCGGGGTCCTGGTCCGATGCTTCCGGGACGTCGTCCACCTCCACCCAGAAACGGTAGTATGGCATCCAGCATTCATCTTCGGTGCCGGTGCGATAGATGAGCTCTACCTTGCGGATATAGTCCTCGCCCGGCATTTCACAGGGGACGGTGGTCAGGTAGTGCCCTTCGGTCAGCAGTTGCCGGGCTTGGGCAGCGGTGATGACGGGATAATCCCCCAGCTTTTGGCTCAGATCGGGATTCCGGAATCGCACCAGGTCCAGTTCGTCCTCATCATTTCCATAGAAACTCACCTGCCGGAAATTGTAGGCCAAAATCCGGTCGGTGTCGCTGCCGGAGCCCTCATAGAAGGAGAGGACATATCCACTCAGCTCCCCGGAAAAGGTGTAACTGCCTCCGTCAATGTTCACCATCGGCTGTTCCATGCCCAGTACGTCCGCGTAGGCGGTCGACAGGTATTCGGCGGTGTGGGCCAGTTCCTCACTGGAAGCCCGCAAGGAGAGAGAATATCCCTCCGGCAGGGGCAACGCCGGTTCGAACCAGATGGCGGCAACCATATTCAGGTCCACGTCAATGGATGCTTCGTCCCCCTCGGCCATGAGCCGGGTGGGGGCAAAGTAGTCCTCCGGTACGTCGGTAATCCCTGCCTGTTCCATCTGTTCCAGAATGGCGGCTTTGTGCTGTTCGTCGTAGGCGTTGTCGGTGATGGTCAAATCGGCTTCTTTCAGTCCGAACCGTCCGGCAACATCCAGCAGCAAAGCACGCATGGCGTCCGGGTCGGTGCCGACGGGCATGTGGAACGGGGTTTCGTAGGTGATGGGGTTGCGGTACACGGGCAGGGTGGTCAGGTTCATCTCTTCGGTCCAGGGATTGTTGTTTACCAGTTCCGAGATGTCGTAGGCCATCAGGCCCTCAAAGCCCATACCGCCGCTCAGGGCGTCCGGCAGGGTCAGCAGAGGCAGGTCGGGGTCCCGGGTGGGGGCGGCGGTGGTGGCTGGGGCAGTTTCCGGGGCATTTTGGGACAAAAGCCCGGCGCCCAGAATGCCCAGCAAGGCCAGGCAGGCCGCTGCGATGCCCCATTTCAGCCAGACAGGGGACCGCCGCCTGGGCTGTGCTTCCGCCGCTTCTACATAAGCGGGGGCAATCAGCCCCATCTTGTCCAGCAGATCAAACCCTCTCATAGCTCAAATCCCTCCGTTTCCAGTCGCTCCCGCAGTTGTTTGCGGCACCGGAACAAGGTTGTTTTGACCTTGCTCTGGGACAGGGAATACCGCCGGGCAATGTCTGCTACCGGGTCCAGGTACCAGTACCGGCGCACAAAGATGTTCCGCCTTTCCGGGGGAAGACCGGCCAGAAAATCATTGATGATGCGGCCAAGGGCGATGTCGTCCAGACGGCATTCCACATCATCGGGGGCGGAGATGCACTGCTCCAGCTCGGCGCTGAGTTCGCAGAGGTAGGCTTTGCGCTTGAGCCGGTCCCGTCGTCGACAGAAATCCAGGGAGAGATGCCGCGTGATGCGGGCCAGAAATTGGTACAGATAGGTTCGGGGCTCATGGGGCGGGATGGCTTTCCAGGCTTCCCAGTAGGTGTCGTTCTCACATTCCTCGGCGGTCTGGCAATCTTGCACGATGTCGTAGGCCAGGGCGCGCAGGCGCGGACCGAATTTGTTGCTGGTCTGGCGGATGGCGGTTTCGTCCCGGGCCAGGTACAGGTCTACAATGACGGTGTCATCCAAGGAGAACCTCTCCTTTCTTTTCGGCTTTTCGGTGATTCAGGGACTTTCACTTATATAAGCGCTGTTCGGAACGAATCGGTTACAGAGATTGAAAAAAGTATAGCATATTTTGGGGCATGCGGGCCGCGTCCAAAGAAAAAACGGGCAACCGGCAGAAAACCGGATGCCCGTTTATTTACGTTCACAAGGGAAAACTTTGTTTCAGCACCCCTGCACCAGTTTGGCGCTGGCGCCGCCGCGGACCTGACCGCTGCCGTGCACGATGTATTTGTAGGTGCACAGCTCTGCCAGCCCCATGGGGCCGCGGGCATGGAGCTTCTGGGTGGAAATGCCCATCTCACAGCCCAGGCCGAACTCGCCGCCGTCGGTAAAGCGGGTGGAAGCATTCACATACACCGCAGCGCTGTCCACGCAGGTGGTAAAGCGGGCGGCAGCTTCCTCGTCGGCAGTGACGATGGCATCACTGTGGTGGGTGGAATGGGCGGCAATGTGGTCAATGGCCGTCTGCAGGTCATCCACCACACCCACAGCCATGATATAATCCAGATATTCGGTGTCAAAGTCTTTCGGCCCGGCAGGCGTGCCGTCAATGATGGCAGCTGCGCGGGGGTCCAGCCGCAGCTCTACCGGTGTCAGACCGGCTTCGGCCCGGGCGGTGCACAGCCGCTGTTTCAGCTTGGGCAGGAATTCGGCGGCAATATCCTGGTGTACCAGGCAGACTTCCGCCGCATTGCATACGCTGGGACGGCTGGTCTTGGCGTTTTCCACAATATTCAGGGCCATTTCCTGGTCGGCAGCCTTGTCCACATAGATGTGGCAGATACCGGTGCCGGTCTGGATGCAGGGAACGGTGGCATTCTCCACACAGGCGCGGATGAGCCCGGCGCCGCCCCGGGGAATCAGCAGGTCCACCAGTCCATCGGCGGTCATCAGTTCGTTGGCCGAAGCGTGGGTGGTGTCCTCAATCAGGCTGACGGCGGTTTCTGGCAGGCCCACCTTCACCAGCCCCTGGCGCAGGGCTTCCACAATGGCGTGGCAGGTGGACCAGGCATCCCGGCCGCAGCGCAGCACGCAGGCGCTGCCCGCCTTGATGGCCAGAGCGGCCGCGTCGGAGGTGACGTTGGGGCGGCTTTCGTAGATGATGGCGATGACGCCCATGGGCACGGCGGTCTTTTCAATCAGGATGCCGTTGGGACGCACGATCTTGCGCAGGACCGCACCCACCGGGTCGGGCAGGGCAGCCACTTCCCGCATGCCCTTGGCCATGTCGGCCAGGCGGGTCGGGGTCAGAGCCAGGCGGTCCAGCATCACATCGCTGACCCGGCCGCGGGCAGCGTCCAGGTCCTGTCGGTTGGCATCCAGAATGCTCTGCTGTGCCGCCACCAGTGCCACGGCCATGGCTTCCAGGGCCGCGTCCTTGGTGTCACTGTTTGCCAGAGCCAAAGGCAGGCGGGCAGACTGGGCGTGGAGCAAAATTTCATGGGTGGTCATGGGTCTTACCTCCTTTACGGGCCGGAAAATCAGCGGCGGGCGTGCCCCGCAAAGCGGGTGCCCACCGGGTGTCCGGCTACAATGTCATACAAAGCCAGAGCGTTGGCGCCGTTGGCAATCACCATATCCACGCCGGCAGAAGTGGCCAGCTTGGCCGCCATGATCTTGGTAGCCATACCGCCGGTGCCCAGCTTGCTGCCGGCGCCGCCGGCCAGGGCTTCCACTTCGGGGGTAATCTCGGATACGGTACTGATCAGCCGGGCGTCCGGATGGGTGTGCGGGTCGGCGGTGTACAGGCCGTCGATGTCACTCAGCAGCACCAGCAGATCGGCCTGCATGTACTTGGCGACCAGGGCGCCCATGGTGTCGTTGTCACCCACGGCGATTTCCTCGGTGGCCACGCTGTCGTTCTCGTTGATGATGGGAATGGCGCCCAGCTGCAGCAGGCGATAGATGGTGTTTTCCAGGTTCATCAGCCGGGTGGGATTGTTGAAGTCCTCCCGGGTGACCAGAATCTGGGCCACCGTGTGGTTGTAGTCGGCAAAAAGCCGGTCGTAGGTGTACATCAGCTCGCACTGGCCCACCGAAGCCGCGGCCTGTTTGGTGGCCATATCGGTAGGACGCTCAATCTGCAGCTTGCCGGCACCCATGCCGATGGCACCCGACGACACCAGAATGATCTCATGTCCGGCGTTTTTCAGGTCGCTGAAGGTCTTGACCAGCTCCTCAGTATGGCGGATGTTCAGCCGTCCGCCCGGATAAGCCAGGGTGCTGGTGCCGATCTTGATTACAATACGCATGTTTACACACTCCCGCGGGCAGGCTCAGCCTTTGCCCATCTCCTTGGTCTTGTCGTAGGCGGCCAGCACCGCATCGGTCACCGCACCGCGGAAAGCCCGTTCTTCCAGCAGGCGTACGCCCTGGATGGTGGAACCGCCCGGGCTGCACACGGCGTCTTTCAGGGCGCCGGGATGCATGCCGGTTTCCAGTACCATGCGGGCACTGCCCAGTACCATCTGGGCGGCGTATTCCTGCGCTTTGGCCCGGGGCAGTCCGGCAGCCACACCACCGTCGGCCAGCGCCTCAATGAACTGGTACGCCCAGGCGGGACCGCAGCCCGAAACACAGCTGGCGGCGTCGATCAGGAATTCGGGCAGCTCGTCCAGCCGCCCGGCGGGAGCCATGACCTGCAGCCAGGCTTCCAGGTCCGCTTCCGCCACGTTGGCGCTGCAATACTGGATCATGCCTGCGCCCAGAGCCACCGGTGTGTTGGGCATCATGCGGATGATGGGGCCCTGACCGCCGGCCATTTCCAGAATGCGCTGCATGGTCAGCCCGGCGGCCATGGTCACCAGAATGAACTTTTCCCCAGCTTTGCGGCGTTCATCGAACACTGGAACCAGATCGGCCAGGACGCCGGCCATCATCTGGGGTTTGACGGCCAGAAATACGAAATCGCAGCCCGCAGCGCCGGCATTGTCGGCCGTGCGGCAGCCCAGCTCTTCCGCCAGGGCCTGTGCCTTGGCAGGTGTGCGGTTGGCCAGCACCACATTCTGTGGGTCGGTGGCACGGCATACAGCCCGCGCCACAGCGCCGCCCATGTTGCCGCATCCGATAAATCCATACGTCATCCCAAATACCCCCCTGGCGTTTCGCCACAAAAGTCTTTTGCACTATCCTAGCGCACGGGAAAGCCGATGTCAACAAAAAAGGCTGACAACAGTCGGCAAAACTGGTATAATAGCAAGGCAAATACCCGATTTTTCCCTTATGATTCGGAGGCTGTGAGTTATGCAGTATGTTTCGTTGGGCCAAACCGGCCTGAAGATTTCCCGCCTGGGTTTCGGCGGAATTCCCATCCAGCGCATCGACCAGCCCGGCACCCGCGCCATGCTCAAAGCGGCGCATGAAGCCGGCATCAACTTTATCGACACCGCCCGTGCCTACACTGTCAGCGAGAGCTGGATCGGCCAGTCGCTGGAAGAACTGGGGCTGCGGGATTCCTTTGTCCTGGCCACCAAGTGCCGGGCTCTCACCGCCGAAGACATGCGCGCCGAGCTGGCCGTGAGCCTGAAGAACCTGCGCACCGACCACATCGACCTGTACCAGTTCCACAACCCCAGCATGAAGGATCTGGAAACCATTCTGGCCCCCGGCGGCTCTCTGGAAGCGCTGCTGGAAGCCAAGAAGGAGGGCAAGGTGGGCCATATCGGCCTGACTGCCCATCTGGCCGCCGTGTTTGAGCGGGCCCTGGAAGTGGACGAGATCGAAACCATCATGTTCCCTTATAATATTGTGGAACAGCAGGGGGCTGACCTGATTGCCAAGTGCGCCGCGGCCGGTAAAGGATTTATTGATATGAAACCTCTGGCCGGCGGTGCCATTGAGGACGGCCGCCTGGCCCTGCGGTATGTGCTGTCCAACCCCAATGTGACCGTGGCCATCCCGGGCATGGCCGACCCTGCCGAACTGGCCGCCAATGTGGAGGGGGCTGCCAACATCGAACCCCTCACCGAGGAGGAACAGGCTGCCTGCCAGAAAGTGCGGGATGCCCTGGGCACCCAGTTCTGCCGCCGGTGCAACTACTGTGCACCCTGCACCGTGGGCATCCAGATTCCCAGCGCCTTCCTGTTTGACGGGTATATCTCCCGCTACGGCCTGGAAGACTGGGCCCGCCAGCGGTACGCCACCCTGCCGGTAAAGGCCAGTGCCTGCATCGAGTGCGGCGCCTGCGAAACCCGCTGCCCCTACCAGCTGCCCATCCGCCAGATGCTCAAAAAGGTGGCCGAGCATTTCGGTGAGTAAATCTTTTTTGTAAAGTTTGGTCCCACTTCCGCCGGGAAAGACAGAACTCTGCCTTTCCCGGCGGTTTTTTCGTCAAAACTGTGATTTTTTGGGTCCCGCGCTTGTGTTTCCTGCGGTGCCCATGCTATAATCTATTCTGTATCGGTTTGCGCATTTTTGGGCACGGCGGTGCCGGCGCAGACTCCAATTCCTGGAAAAGAGGTTCTGAACACCCATGCGTTTTGACGCTGACCTGCACTATCTTGATAATGCCGCCACCACCATGGTGGACCCGGAGGTGGCCGATGCCATCCATACGGCCATGCTGCAACATTGGGCCAATCCTTCCAGTCTGTACGACCCGGCCATTCTGGCCCACGGGGCACTTTCTGCGGCGCGAGGCAAGGTGGCCAAAACACTGGGCTGCCAGCCGAAGGAGCTGTACTTTACGGCCACCGGTTCGGAAAGCAATAACCTGGCCATCCTGGGGGCTGTGGCGCCCCGCCGTACCTGGGGCAGCAAGATCGTGGTTTCCGGTTTTGAACATCCCAGCGTTCAGCTGCCCATCCGGGCGCTGAAAGACCAGGGCTTCACGGTGGTGGAGGTCATGCCCCGTGCCGACGGCACCCTGGATATGGACGCCATGCTGGATGCGGTGGACAAGAACACCGTGCTGGCCTGCTGCATGGCGGTCAACAACGAAACCGGAGCAAGACAGGACATCGCCCGGTTTGCCGCCGGCGTCAAGGAACGCAACTCCCGCTGCGCCGTCCATGTGGATGCGGTGCAGGCCTGGCTGCGGATTCGGGTACCGCTGAAAAACGTGGACAGCCTGGCCGTATCCGGGCACAAAGTGCATGCCCCCAAGGGCATTGGTGCACTGTATCTGCGCAGCGGCTACCACTGGACCGCTCCCATTCTGGGCGGCGGACAGGAGAACGGGGTGCGCCCCGGCACCGAAAACCTGCCCTATGCCGTAGGCCTGGGTCTGGCCGCTGAAAAGGGGGCCCGCACCATGGCCGCCCGCACCGCCGCCATCAAGGCACTGAACCAGCGCCTGCGCGCCGGACTGGCCGAAATCCCGGAGGTGACCATCAACTCTCCGGAGGATGCGGTGCCCGAAGTCCTCAACTTCAGTCAGCACTGCGTCAAGAGCCAGACCATGCTCAATTATCTGTCCGACCGCCATGTGTATGTGTCCAGCGGCAGCGCCTGCGAAAAAGGCGAGCCCAGCCACACCCTGACCGCCATGGGCTGCGACGACAACACCATTGATACCGCGCTGCGGGTCAGTTTCTGTGCCGATAACACCCCTGAGGATGTGGACGCCCTGCTGGAAGGACTGAAGAGCGGCCTGAAAGAACTGCAGCATATCTGATAAAACGATGAGAGGAATCGCATGAAAGAGATCATCCTTGCCTACCAGGGCGAAATGACCCTGAAAGGCCTGAACCGCGGCAAGTTCGAAGCCGGCCTTGCCAAAAGCATCCGCCACCGCCTGGAAGATCTGGGCCCCTTCAAGGTCCATTCGGCCCAGAGCACCGTCTTCATCGAGCCCATGGAAGAGGAGCTGGACGTGGACGAGGCGTTCCGCCGTATCTCCAAGGTGTTCGGTATTGTCAAGCTCAGCCGTGCTGTCTGCTGCAGCAAGGAGTTTGATGACATCTGCGCCACCACCGAGGCCTATCTGGGCGAACAGTTGCGCGGCCTGCGCACCTTCAAGGTGGAAGCCAAGCGTGCCGACAAGAAATATCCTATGAAGAGCCCGGAAATCTGCCGGGAACTGGGCGCCTATATCCTGTCCCATCACGACTACCTGCGGGTGGATGTACACAACCCCCAGCTGGAAATCATGGTGGAGATCCGGGATAACGGTGCCTACATCCACGGACCCAAGGTGGAAGCCGCCGGCGGCCTGCCGGTGGGCACCAGCGGCCGGGCACTGAACCTGCTGTCCGGCGGCATCGACAGCCCGGTGGCCGCCTACTGCATGGCCCGCCGCGGTCTGGCCCTGCATCACATCCACTTTGCCAGCCCGCCGTACACCAGCCTGCGCGCCAAGTTGAAGGTTCAGGCCCTGGCCTGCGAGCTGTCTGAGTATATCGGCGACTGCGTGCTCTTTGTGGTGCCTTACACCAAGCCCCAGGAATATATCCGTGACCACGCACCCGCCCCGCTGTTCACCGTGCTCATGCGCCGCAGCATGCTGCGCATTGCAGAAAAGGTGGCGTCCAAGACAGGAATGGAAGCCCTGATCACCGGCGAGAGCCTGGCCCAGGTGGCCAGCCAGACCATGGCGGCCCTGGCCTGCACTGATGCGGCCCAGAGCCTGCCGGTGCTGCGCCCGCTCATCGGCATGGACAAGACCGACATCGTGGCTATTTCCCGCAAGATCGGCACCTTTGAAACGTCCATCGAACCCTATGAGGACTGCTGCACCATCTTCACCCCGCCCCATCCCAAAACCAAGCCCACCCTGGCTGAGATCGAAGCCGCCGAAGCCGAAATGCCCGGTCTGGCGGAGCTGGAACAGGTTGCAGCGGACACGGTAGAAAAGATTTATGTGCGCATCGGGGACCAGCCCGAATTTTAAGCGCGTTTGTATACGGAGGCAACAACTATGACCGCAGAGATCATCTGTGTGGGAACCGAACTTCTTCTTGGCGACATCGTCAATACCAACGCCCAGTTTTTGAGCCGGGAACTGGCGGAACTGGGCATCTCGGTGCTGCACCAGCATGTGATCGGGGATAACCCCGGCCGTCTGCGGGAACTGGCGACCCAGGCACGGCAGCGCAGTGATCTGCTGGTGTTTTCCGGCGGGCTGGGGCCCACGGCGGACGACCTGACCAAGGAAACCGTGGCCGAAGCCTTCGGGGATACCCTGCATTTTGACGAGGAAGAATGGCAGAAGATCGTGGAATTCTTCGGCCGTACCCACCGCACCCCCAGTGAGAACAACCGCAAACAGGCGATGGTTCCCACCAACGGCCACAAGATCCCCAACGATCACGGCACCGCTCCCGGCGCCTGGTTTGAGGACGCGCAGGGCCACGCCGCCGTTCTTATGCCCGGCGTCCCCCGGGAAATGAAGGCCATGTGGACTGAGCAGGTCCGCCCGGCTCTGCAGGCCCGGCAGAACTGCACCATCCATTCGGTGACCCTGCGGGTGCTGGGGGGCGAAAGCAGCATCGCCACCAAGGCGGCAGCCCTGTTCAACAGCGAAAATCCCACCGCTGCCATCTACTGCAAGGTAGGGGAGAGCGAGATCCGGGTCACCGCCCGGGCTGCCACCGCCGCGGAGGCCGAAAAAGCCTGCCGTGCCCGCATCGAGGAATTCCGCGCCGTTCTGGGTGATAACGCCTATGACACCGACGCGCCCGGCCTGGAATACACCGTGGTGCGCGTTCTGCGGGAACGCGGTCTGCACGCCGCCACGGCCGAGAGCTGCACCGGCGGTCTGGTGGCCGAAAAAATCACCAATGTCCCCGGTGCCAGCGAGGTCTTCGGCTTTGGCTTTGTCACCTATGCCGAGCAGGCCAAAAGCCGCCTGCTGGGGGTAGACCCGGCCCTGATCGAACGCTGCAATGTGGTTTCCGGCCCGGTGGCCGTGGCCATGGCCCGGGGAGCGCTGAAGGCTTCCGGAGCTGATTTGGCTATCGGTATTACCGGATTGGCGGGCCCCGGCGGCGCACTGCCCGGCAAACCGGTGGGCACTGTGTATCTGGCCGGTGCGGACGCCCGCAGCGGGCGTGCTTATCTCATGCGCCTGGAGCTGGGCGGGTATCAGGAACGGGCCATCATCCGCACCCGCGCCGCCCTGTATGCCCTGGACCTGCTGCGCCGTATGGCGCTGGGCCTGCCTTCGGATTCCGGCGTGACGCTGGAACCCGGTGCCCCCGTCCCTGAATTCTGACCGGGATTTTGATCCCATTCAACCATAGTTCACAACAGGAGGAACTCCCTATGCTATCGAGCCAAATGCGCATTTTGCGGGTGTTCGGCCTGCCGGCGGCCGATGTCCGTGCCGCGCTGCGTGCGGTGCAGGCCGAAGGCTGCTCCGGTCTGCGCCTGCTGGAGCGCGACGGAGAGTTCGCGGTCTGCGTGCAGGTCAGTGCGCCGACGCAGGCCATGGCCGACGAATACTGCGAAAAGTGGGTCCAGAAACTGCGTGCCCGCCTTGGTGATACGGTGTATGCCGACGGTGAAACCGGCCTGGCCCAGGCCACGCTGGATGTGCTGCTGAAAAAGCGCCGTCTGCTGGTGGCCGCCGATGAAACCACCGGCCGTCTTATCGGTGCGCGCCTGCAGCCGCTGGAACACAGCGAAGCAGCCTATGATTTCGGCACCCAGACCTGGGCTGACCGGGAAACTGCCCGCAAGCTGATCACACCGGCGTCCCTGCTGGAAAAATTCCCCGGTGATGTGGTGCAGGCCGCCGCAGGCCGCGCCCAGCTGGCCCTGGCTTACGGCGGGGCCGACTATGCCGTGGTGTACATGCCGGCCACTGTCGGGCAGGCGCCTTTTGTCCTGCTGTGTGATAAGCGCGGGGCGGTGGCCACGGCTGTCAGCCCGGACCACAGCGATGCCGCCATTGCCAACAGCTTGCTGGACATGGTCCGCCGCCGGGCGCTGGGGCTCAAGCCGCTGCCGTCGGCCATTACCTTCCGCCCCGGGCACGAGCGGCCGCTGCTGATCGTGTCCCAGGAAGGCCAGCCCCGTGCTTCGTCCATCACCGGACGGTTTACGCCCCGCCGGTCCCGTCCGGCGGCACGGACGGCCGCGGTGGATACTGCACCCACGGGAACCATTACCTTTGAAGCGCCGGATACTGCTCCCGCTGCGCCGAAGGCCGCAGCCGCGCCGAAAGCCGCAGCTGCGCAGGATACATCCGTGCCGGAGTCGGTTACCAAGGCGTTGGGCTTTGATACCCCTGCCGAACCCGATCCGATGGATTTCACCACGGCAGGTCCCCAGGCGGCAGCTGCTTCCCGCAGCCAACGCGGGCAGGGAACGGCCGCTTTTGATACGCCGCTGCAGCCCGCTGCCCCTGCGGAGGATACCGCCCAGCGCGGTCAGCCGGCCCCGTCCCTTCTGGATGACGATATTCCGGACTTTTCCGCCGGGCTGGACCCCAAGGCCATCGCAGAAGCCATGGCGGCCGATGAGAAGGAACCGCCCCATTCCACCGAGGACCTCCAGCAGGCAGCCAGTATGCTGTTCGATAAGGTGGATGTGCCGGCGTCCGCTCCGTCTTCCGGTGCAGGCAAGCGCCGCACACCGGATGCTTCGGCCATCAAAAACCGCAGTCTGGCCATGATTGAAAAGACCCAGCGCCGTCGCCGCCGGGGGGCCATTCTGACCTTCCTTTGTGTGGTGCTGGTCCTGACGCTGGCTGCGGGCGGTGTGTGGTACTTCTTCCGCAATGATCTGGGCATCCGCCCGGCTCCCAAGGGATACGGTACCGCAACTTTCGACACTACCGCCGAAAAATATCTGGCCAAAGGCATGGAACGCCTGGATGGCGTGACCGGATATCTGGCCCTGCCAGGCATGGAAGGCCAGTTTGTCTATGCGCAGGACCGGCAGGACGCCCTCAGCCAGTCCGAGGATGCAGCGTCCATCTTTGCAACCGAGGACTGGCTGGGCAGCACAACGCCGTCCAATACGGTCATTGATTGGGGCGGCAGTCTGGCTGACCTGGAAAACATCGATGCCGTGCAGGAAAACAGCGGTTTCACCCTTTACCTGCCGGGTACGGCCTACCGCTGCAAGGTGGTGGCGGTCTATTACCAGGACCCCAACGAGGCCAACAGCTTTGACCCGGCGGCCTACACCGACCTCTCCAACTATTATAATTATCTGGACTTCTCGCTGAATATCGGTACCCGCAGCCTGTACAACAGCACTTCGGCCTCTGCCGACGGAGAAAGTTACCTGACCCTGGTGGGGGACAGCAGTACCGAAGGCGTGCGCCTGTGCGTTACCGGGCGTCTGGTCCGCGATGATGAGGACCCGGCGCTGACGGCCACCATCTCCACCAATGAAAATGCTCTGCTCACGGGTGTGCAGTATGAGAGTGAAGGCAAATCCGCGCCTGACCGTGCTTCCCTGATGAGCAGCCAGATGGACCGTTACACCACCCTGACCGGTCTGCGCGCCGGGACTGGCGGGAGCGGAAACCAGAACAACGGTACAGCCTCCTCCTCTGCCAGCAACGAGATGGACGCCTCTCTGGCGTCCCTGACCCAACAGACCCAGGATCTGATCGCTTCGGCAGATGACCTGCTGGCGGGCCTGACGGATATTGCCGGGCAGTCCGGCGCTGCTGAAACCGACATCAACCAGGGCGCCGAGGGCACGCTGCCGGAACAGACCGTTACCATCGACAGCATCACGTCGGGGTCGTCCTCCTCTTCCTCGTCCTCCTCGGAAGGCAGCGAAGGCGGGGATTCCTCCGCATCGTCGGATGCCGGTTCGTCCTCTGATTCTTCCAGCTCTTCGGGTTCTTCCGATTCTTCCGGGTCTTCCGGTTCCACCGTTTCCGGTACCATTAACGTGACCATGAACGGAACTGCCCAGACGATGGATCTGGTCACCTGCCTGGCCATGGTGGCTCAGAACGAGCTGGGACCCAACGCCCCGGCGGAAGCCTACAAGGCGCAGTGTGTGGCTACCCACAGCTGGATTCTCGGCCAGAGCGGGTATCCCTCGGTGGCGGGCACCACGCCCGGCAGCGCTGCCACGGCGGCCGCCCAGGAGGTAGCCAACGTGCTGGTGACCTACAACGGGCAGGTTTGCTTCACACCGTACTTTGCCTCGGCTTCCACCGGTACGGCCTCCTCGGCAGATGTATGGGGCAGTGCCCGTCCCTGGCTGGTGGCGGTGGACAGCCCCTACGACCAGAGCGTGGCTACCAACTGGAACACCAACGGATATAACACCGGCTGCGCCCGCTTCTCCCGCCAGACCCTGCAGGATCGCATCAAGGAAAAGATGGGCGTGGACCTGTCCGGTGTGGACCCCAACAACTGGTTTATCATCCTGTCCACCAACGAGTACGGCTGGGTTTCCCAAATGCAGATTGGTCCCAATGCCAGCGGCAACGATACCTGCTCCGGCCGCTGGTTCCGGGAAGTGCTCACTGCCGGCTGCAGTGTCGATGGACGCAGCCTGCGCAGCCAGTGCTTCACCGTTAAATACGATGCCGGGCTGGACTGCTTCATCTTTGATGTGTACGGCTACGGCCATGGCTGCGGTATGAGCCAGTGGGGCGCCATCGGCTATGCCCAGAACGGCTGGAACTACCAGCAGATTCTGCAGCACTACTACCCCGGCACCACCCTGACCACCATCGGTTGAGCCGAAAAATCCGGCATACCTGACTAACAGCTCCCTTTTCCGCGTACAATAGGCGGGGAAGGGGGCTTTTTTATGTCCATGTCCGTTGCCAAAAAACTGACCCGGCGGGCCGCTGCACTGCCCGGATTTGATCTGCCGTTTGTGGCCATTCTGCTGCTGCTTCTGGCATACGGTCTGCTCATGCTGTTTTCTGCCGGGTATGCGGTGGCGCTCTACCGCCGCGGGGATGCCTATACCTATATCCGCCCGCAGCTGTTGTTTGCGGTGCTGGGAGTCCTTGCCATGTATGCGGCCTCGCTGGTGGATTATCACATCTGGCACAAGCTGTGCTGGTGGCTGCTGGGAATCTCTCTGGTTCTGCTGGTGGTCGTGCTGTTCATGCCCGAATACAACGGCTGCAAGCGCTGGATCGTCATTCCGGGCCTGGGCACCCTGCAGCCCAGTGAGATCGCCAAATTTTCGGTGGTGCTGGTTTTTTCCCACATCATTTCCCTCAACCATGACAGAATGAAACGCTTTTCCACCGGGGTGCTGCCTTTTGCTCTTGTGCTTGGGGTGGTGGCGGTGCTCATGCTGCTGGAACCCCATCTGTCCGGAACGGTGCTGATTCTGGGCATCGGTGCAGTGCTCATGTTTGTGGGTGGTACCGGTCTGCAGTGGTTCGGCATGGCCGGGGCACTGGGGATTGGCGCGATTGCAGCGGCGGTGGTGCTGCTGCCGGATCTGGTGCCGTATGCCACCAGCCGTCTGTCCTCCTGGCTGGACCCTTTTGCGGACCCGCTGGGAGCCGGCCATCAGACCATCCAGAGCCTGTATGCCATTGCGTCGGGCGGCATCGTGGGGCTTGGTCTGGGCAACAGCCGCCAGAAGTACCTGTATGTGCCTGAACCTCAGAACGACTTTATCTTTTCCATTCTGTGCGAGGAACTGGGCTTTGTGGGGGCGGCACTGGTGGTGGTGCTGTTTCTGGCACTGTTTTTGCGGGGAATGCACATCGCGGTGCGCGCCCGGGATAAATTCGGGGCTCTTTTGGTGGTGGGATTCGTCACTCAGGTTATTCTGCAGGCGGTGCTCAATATCGCGGTGGTCACCAACAGTATCCCCAACACCGGTATCAGCCTGCCCTTTTTCTCCTCCGGCGGCACAAGCCTGCTCATGCTGCTGGGGGAAATGGGAATCGTTCTTTCCGTTTCCCGTCAGGCCGATGCCGGTTGAATCCGGGGTGTTGTACACATCCTTTTCACTTGTTTGCTGGGGGCGTGTGTGGTATACTGATGCATAATGCACCTTTGTGTGCCCACAGGAAAGGAGAGCCTGCCCGTGCGGCAAAAATCACTTTCGGCCCCGGCCTTTTTAGGGCGGGCAGCGGTGGCCTTCGCAGCCACCTTTGTGCTGCTGTTCGTGCTGCTGTTTGCGGCATATTGTGTGCCCGGAACCCCGGTGCGGCGCAACATTGCCCGGTCTGTTCCGCTTTTGCAGCAGGAAGGGCTGTATCCCGAGTATCTCGGGTTCAAGCTCTTCCAGATGGATAATTATACTGACACCATCATGCTGTTCGAGGCGGCCGCTGCGGATGAAACCGACCCGCTGACCGCCATGATGCGCAGCACTACTTACAATGTGGATAACTTTGAATCCATGCAGGACGACCTGGCCGAGTATCTGGAAGCCAGAGAAGCGGGAACCGATCTGCCGCAGGACCTGGAAGCCTTCTCCTATGCCCGGTACTGGCATGGCTATCTCATCTGGCTGCGGCCGCTGCTGGCATTCCTGACTTACGGGCAGGTACGGCTGGTGCAGTACGTTGTGCTGTTTGTGCTGCTGGCTCTGGTTCTGGCCCGCCTGTGGAAACAGGCCGGATGGCGTCCGGCTCTCTGGTTCGTCGTCAGTCAGCTGGCAGTCAGCGTGTTTTTCGTGCCCCGGCAGGTACAGTTCTTTACCACCTTTTTCCTGGCCTATGCGGGCTGTGCCTGGGTTCTGGACAAACGCTTCGGTCCCCGCACGGCATCGGACATGGCGGTGGGGCTGGTGGTGCTGGGCACTGCCACAGCGTTCTGCGACCTGCTGGTCACGCCCATCCTGACGCTGGGACTGCCGGTGGCAGTATGGCTGGTATGTGTGCCGCAGCGCCTGTGTTCCGGTCCCCGCCAGTGTGCCCCGGTCATTTCCGGGGCCCTGTGCTGGGGCGTGGGGTATGGCGTATGCTGGGGCCTGAAATGGGTGCTGGCCGGGCTTGTTACCGGGCAGAACGTCATTGCGGACGCCATCCACCAGATGGGGGTACGCACCGCTGCCGATACCTGGCACGGCATTGAGCTGACCTGGGGCAATATCCTTGCCTTTGTGTATGATGCGCTGCAGTCCAGGGGACTGTTCTGGCCGCTGGTGATTCTGGCGGTGCTGTGCGTGGTGGCGTTTGTGGTCTGCCTGCGCAGCCGGGACGCCCTGCTGCGTGCGCTGCCGTTGGGGCTTACCACCCTGATGGCGCCGGTCTGGCTGGCAGCGCTGCGGGCGCATTCCATCCAGCACGGCTGGTTTACCTGGCGTGCACTGGCTCCCACGGTGTTTGCGGGGCTGGCGTTCGTGTACTACTCTTGCAGCCTGAAAGCAGGCTTCCGCCGTTTGTGGCGCAAACAATGAGGAAAGTAATATGAAGGAAGAAGAAAAAAAGGCCGTCAACACCGAGCCGGAAGAAACACCGGCAGAACCGGAAAAACAGGCACCCGCCGCTGCCGAGCCGCAGCCGGATGCCTCTTCCGAACCCATTACCGGGAAAAATACATCGGCAGAGGCTGCGGAGCAGACGGAAGAAGCCCCCGCCCCGCAGGCTGAACCTGAAGAAAACACACCCGCTACCGAACCGGCGGAAGAACAGCCGAAGGCGGAACCGGAAACCTCGGACTCCGCTGCAGATGCCGCCCGGGACGGGGAGGATGAAGACAAGACGGAAGCAAAGCCGGCGGAAAAGGAAACTGCACCGGCGTCCGATTCCACGGAACAGAAACCGGACAAAGAAACGCCGCCGGAAACGCCTGCGCCGGGCGAAGCTGCCGACAAAAAGAAAGCCGATGCCACACCGAAAAAACGCCGCCTGCCGGTATGGGCCCGCATCCTGCTGGGCGTGCTGTGTGTGGTTGTGGTGTTTGCAGGCCTGGCGGTGGCGTATGTCAACGGTAAGCTGGACCTGATCCGCTATGATGACGGTACGGTGGACAGCATGGGCACCATTGATGCCGGGGAGGACCAGGACCTGGATGGTACCGGTCTGGAACACAACACCGGAGATATGGTCATGCCGGAGGGCAGCCCTTTTGAGGATGACAATGTGCTGAACATTCTGCTCATCAGTACCGACGAACGCACCGACGCCGTCAACGATGCCGATGCCTTCACCCATCTGAATGAGCTGGACGGCACCGACGATACCACCGAGTTCAGTGATGACGCCCGGGCTGACAGCCTGATTGTGGCGTCGCTGAATATTCAGGAGGACACCATCAAGCTGGTGTCCATCGAGCGCGCCACCGGCGTGCCCATCATGATGGAAGGGTACGAAGACCAGTATGACTGGATCACCCATACCTTCCGGTATGGCGGCGCCAAACTGACCATGGACACTGTGTCCGAGTGTCTGAATCTGGACTTGGACCATTATGTGCGGTTCAACTTCAACTCTTTTGTGCAGATCGTGGACGCTGTGGGCGGCGTCGATATTGAGCTGACCGAGATGGAAGCCGCTGCCCTGAACTGGGAAGTGCCTTCCAACTCCATGCTGATCGTGGGCAAGGTCCATGCCGGACTCAACCACATGGACGGATACACCGCCCTGCAGTATGCCCGTCTGCGCGCCATTGACAACGACTGGCAGCGCATCGTGCGTCAGCGCACAGTGATCCAGGCCGTGCTGGACCAGATCCAGCATGCGTCCGTGACTGAGCTGGACAATCTGCTTAATACCGTTCTGCCGCTGGTGCAGACCAACTTCACCAAATCCGAGATCGCGGCGCTGCTGGTGCAGCTGCCGGGCTTCCTGGGCGTGCAGACCGAGCAGATGTCCCTGCCGGTAGACGGTACCTACGGCGTGCGTACCGGTATGGATGACCGTGTTATGTACGACCCCGACTGGCAGACCAACAGTGACATCCTGCAAGATTTCTTTTACAACGATATGACTGCCGAGGAGGCCATTGACGCCCATGTGGAGCAGCCGGCGGCCACCGGTGAAACGGCGCAGACCACAGCCGCCCAGGACCTGACGCCTGAACAGAGCTACCTGACGGCCAACAGCAGCCCGGTGGACCTGGAAGAAGGAATCAGCAGTGAAGATTTCGGTAACGGCAACTACCGGGTGTTCCTGGCCGGTGCGCCGGAAGATACCGCCCAGACCTGGCAGATGAAGCAGGCTCTGGTACAGTATCTGCATGAAAGCCAGGGCGTGAATGTGCTGCTGGAAGACTGCGGCCCCGCCGAGGCACTGAGCTACCAGCAGTATATCGATACGGGCACCGGCTGTACCTTCTCCAGCCAGGAGGAAGCCGACTTCTGGTCCTGGCTGTATACCTACAACGAAAGCCAGCTGGACAGCGGCAAGTTTACCGTGGTGGGGCTTGGCAACGACAGCGACCCCGACTTGGTCCTGAGCGGCCTGAGTACGCTTCTGGACACGGAAGTTACCGGGGAGCAGCTCTCCAGCAACAATGCCCGCCATCTGCTGCTCAATCTCCAGCAGGGCAACGCGGTGCGCTCCCATTCTTCCTACCGGCTGATGTACCAGCTGCAGCGTCTGGCCCAGGGCAGCGCAGAGGAGCAGAGCGACCTGAAACTGCTCTTTGGGGAAAATGCCGACCGTGTTCTGTCCATCCTGAACAGCGTGCTGTCTGGCAACGGGCAGAATGCCTCTATGGCCGAAAACTTCACCACGGTATGGCAGCAGTACAGCGACCAGAATTTCTTTGGTATGTTTGACCCCGAACAGGTGCTGCTGGCGCCTGCCGACCTGAACGGCGACGGGGAGATGACCCAGACCAACCTGGCCATGGACATCAATACCGGGTCTACTCCGGCGGCCGGCAAGGTCTGCTCCATTCTGGGCGTATACCTGGATGTGGACGGCCAGGGTACGCAGCCCCAGGCGGTGGATGCCCAGACCCTGTATGATACCCTGTCCGACGCCGATGCGCTGGCGGAGGAGATGGAGGCAGAGCCCACCGCCGTCCCGGAGGACGAGGAAACGTCTTCCCTGGTAGCCATCCCTGCACCCACCGATGACGGGGAAGAGGAGGCGGACGACGGCAATGCCTATTTCCTGGCACTGGATGGCAAAGACAGCCCCTATACCGAGATAAACGGCATTCTGTCCGATACGGCCCAGGCTTCCTCTCTGCCTGCCGCCGAGTACTTCCAGAAGATTCTTCTGGTGCCTTCGGCCGGCGGGTGCACGCCACTGAACGAAAATTCCGAAACGGCGGACAGTGCCGTACGGTAAAAGAAACAAAATCTTTCCCGAAAGTGTTGACAAAATCGGAGAACTGTGCTTTAATTAGCTAAACTAATGAAGCGAAGGTAAAACTGCAGGCGCACCCACAGAGAGCCCCCGATGCTGGGAACGGGGCGGAAAGCGGCGCAGACAAATGGTTCGCTGAGGGCACGGGGAAAAGGCTTTGCCTGAGTATCCAGTGACGGAAGCCCCCGTTACAGGGCAGGGGAGTGTTGGCTCTCCGCAGAGCGGCCGTGCAAAACACGGCAAGCAAGGTGGCACCACAGGAAAATGTTCCTGCCCTTGCACAGACAATACGTCTGTGCAAGGGCAGTTTTTTTATCCCCGGAACAGACGAAAACCCACGGGATTCATCAAGGGGGCCAAATACCATGAAACACATCCGTTTGGCAGAGCGATGGCGGGGCTACGCATTTTAAGTCCGTCCAACCGCTTGATTTGCATTTGAAGAAAGGATGCTTACCATGAAAAAGACCATTGCTATGCTGACCGCTGCCACCCTCGCCCTGTCCCTCGCCGCCTGCGGCGGAACCGGGACTTCTTCCGGCTCCTCCACCACTTCCGCCGCCACGGCGGACAATGCTTCTGCAGATGGCTACCGCATCGCTATTGTGCAGCAGATGGACCACGCCAGCCTGGACGAGATCCGCACCGCCATTGAGGCTGAACTGGACGCCAAGGCGGCCGAGCTGGGAATTACCATTGAGTACAAGGACTTCAACGGCCAGAATGATGCCACCACCCTGAACCAGATCGGCACCCAGGTGGTTTCCGACGGTTACGATGCCATCATTCCCATTGCCTCTCTGGCAGCCCAGTGCATGACCACCGCTGCCGCCGAAACCGAAACCCCGGTCATTTACGCCGCTATTTCCGATCCTGAAACCGCCCAGCTCACCGATATCGATTATGTCACCGGAACCTCCGATGCGCTGGACACCAAGTTCATCCTGGATATGATGTTTGCCGCCAATCCCGACATCCAGACGGTGGGGCTGCTGTACTCCAACTCCGAGCCCAACTCCGAAAAGCCCATCGCGGATGCCAAGGCCTACCTGGACGAGAAGGGCATTGCTTATGTGGAAGCCACCGGCAACACCAACGATGAAGTCCTGAGCGCTGCGGCTAACCTGGCTGACAAGGCCGATGCCGTCTTCACCCCCACCGACAATGTGGTGATGGCAGCCGCGGCTGCGGTCAGTGAAACCCTGACCAAGGCTGGCGTTCCTTACTACACCGGCGCCGACAGCTTTGTCACCGCCGGCGCGCTGGCCACCTGCGGCGTCAACTACACCGACCTGGGCACCCAGACCGCCGATATGGCCCTGGATGTGCTGCAGACCGGCACCGTGCCCGAATACCATGTGATGGAAGGCGGCATCATCACCGTCAACACCGAAACCGCCGCAGCTCTGGGCATTGACCCCTCCGTTTATACCTCCCTGGGCGGTACGCTGAAGGAAGTTGTTACCGCAGCCGAATAACCCCCGGATTGTCATGGCAGGCAGCGCTCTTGCAGATGCGCTGCTTTTGCCTTTGTAAACCCAATCTTTTCCCGAAAGGAAGGTCCTGCCGACCATGTTCTCCATCGCCATCATCCAAAGCGCGCTGGAACTGGGCTGCATCTATTCTCTTGTGGCCATGGCCCTGTTCCTCAGCTTCCGTGTCCTCAACATTGCAGATATGACCACCGACGGTGCGTTCACCCTGGGATGTGCCGTTTCCGCCACCGCCGCTGTGGCGGGCCATCCCTTCCTGGGGTTGGTCCTGGCCATTCTGGCCGGCGCCTGTGCCGGGTTCGTCACGGCATTTCTGCAGACCCGCCTGGGGGTGCCGTCCATTCTGGCCGGCATCGTCACCAACACCGGCCTGTACACCGTGAACCTGGCCATCATGGGCTTTTCTTCCAATGTGCCCATGCTCAAAACCACCACCATTTTTACCATTGCCCAGGACCTGATGGGGGAAAATGCCCCCTACAAGCTCATTGTGGCGGCGGTCATCACCCTGGTGGTCTGTGTGCTGCTGGTCCTTTTCCTGGGGACCCGGCTGGGCCTTTCCATCCGCGCTACCGGCGATAACCCCGACATGGTCCGGGCCAGTTCCATCAACACGGCGTTCACCGTCACGGTGGGGCTGTGCGTGGCCAACTGCATGACGGCTTTGTCCGGCGCTGTGCTGGCTCAGTACCAGCGCTCTGCCGATATCAACCTGGGCACCGGTATGGTGGTCATCGGCCTGGCTTCCCTCATTATCGGTGAAACCCTCTTTGCCCGGGGCGGGCTGTGGGTCAAGGCGGTGGCGGCCATCGGCGGCAGCGTCATTTACCGCTTTATCATTGCACTGGCGCTGCGCATCAATGTGCCTTCCGAGTGCATGAAACTGCTCTCCGCCGTCATTGTGGGCCTGGCCATTGCGGCCCCCACCATCCGCAAGAATGTGGCTTTTGCCCAGCGCCGCCGGGCAGCCGGCAAACAGGGAGGTGGCAGCCGTGCTTGAACTGAAAAACGTGGGCAAGACCTTCAACCCCGGCACCGTCAATGAAAAGGTGGCCCTTACCGGGGTGAACCTGCATCTGAACCCCGGCGATTTCGCCACCATCGTGGGCTCCAACGGCGCAGGCAAATCCACCCTGTTCAACGCCATTGCCGGGTCCTTCATTCCGGACACCGGCAGCATCGTGCTGGACGGACAGGACATTACCTTCCTGCCGGATTATCGCCGGTCCAAGACCATCGGCCGCATGTTCCAGGACCCCCTGCGGGGCACGGCGCCCAACATGACCATTGAGGAAAATCTGGCCCTGGCCTATCTGCGGGCGTCGGGCAAGACCTCGCCGTTCTCCCGCATCACCCGTGCCGACCGGGAACAGTTTGCGGGGCGGCTGGCTCAGCTGGGACTGGGCCTGGAAAACCGGATGAAGCAGCCGGTGGGGCTGCTTTCGGGCGGACAGCGTCAGGCATTGACCCTGCTTATGGCCACTCTGGTCACCCCCAAACTGCTTTTGCTGGATGAACATACCGCAGCTCTGGACCCTGCCACTGCGGAGAAGGTGCTGGACCTGACCAAGCGCATCGTGGCCGAAAACCACATCACCTGCCTGATGATCACCCACAACATGCATGATGCTCTGACCCTGGGCAACCGCACCCTGATGATGGACAGCGGCCGCATCGTGCTGGATATTGCAGGCCCCGAACGGGACGGTCTGACCGTGGACGACCTGCTCCAGCGGTTTGCCAAAAAGGCCGGGCACGCCCTGTCTGATGACCGTGTCCTGCTGAGCCAGGCGGAAGAATGACGGAATAAAAAAATCCCCCGTACCGGAAATGCAGCCGGTGCGGGGGATTTTTCACTGTTTACAGAATGTTGGTGGAAAACTCAACGGACCATCATGTCGGCGGCCTTGTACAGGTCACCGCAGCTCATGCAGACCACCAGGTCGCCCTTTTTGGCGTTTTCGCGCACCCAGTTGGCGGCACTTTCCAGCCCGTCAACCACTACGCTGCCGGGAATCTTGGCGGCCAGGTCCTCGGTGTGTACGCTGCCGTCATCCACCTCACGGCTGCCCATGATGGGCAGCAGCACGCAGATGTCGGCGGTCTTCAGGACTTTGGCAAAGTCATCCATCAGGGCCTTGGTACGGCTGTAAGTGAAGGGCTGATGCACCGCAATGATGCGGTCATAACCCATCTTGTGTGCGGTGGCCATGGTGGCGGCCAGCTCGGCGGGATGGTGGGCGTAATCATCCACCACCACGGCACCGGAAGGTGTTTCACCCTTCACCTCAAAGCGGCGGCCGGTACCCTTGAAATTTTCGGCGGCGCGCTCGGCGTCGGCAGGGGAAAGCCCCAGCGGACGCACGCAGCAGCACATGGCCAGGGCGTTGTAGATGTTATGATAGCCCGGCACGCCCAGACGAAGGTGTGCAAAGTGATCGTCCAGCTCGTTGACATCAAATTCGTAGAAGCCGGGGCGATACTCCTGTATGTTCACGGCGCGGAAGCGGGCCTCCTCCTCAATGCCGAAGGAAAGCACCGGACGGTCGATGGAATTGACCACGTCCACGGTGTTGTGATCATCCATGTTGAAGACCACCGTGCGGGAAAGCAGAGCAAATTTCTGGAAGGCCAGCTTCAGCTTGCCCATGGTGTGGTAGTATTCCAGGTGGTCGTTGTCGATGTTCAGGATGACGCCGATATACGGAGTCAGGTGCAGGAAGGTTTCGTGGTATTCGCAGGACTCGATGACGGCGGTCTGGCCGCTGCCGGCCTTGCCGTACCCGTCAATCAGGGGCAGCTTGCCGCCGATGACCGCCGCAGGGTCACGCCCGGCCAGTTCCAGCATGGTGGTGATCATACCGGTGGTGGTGGTTTTGCCGTGGGTGCCGGAAACACCTACCGTCTGGGGATACATACGGCTCACATAGCCCAGCAGGACGCTGCGCTCCACCGCCGGAATACCATGGGCGCGGGCGGCTGCCAGTTCGGGGTTGTCATCGTGGATGGCAGCGCTGTATACGACCAGATCGGCGCCTTCAATGTTGGCGGCGTTGTGGCCCAGGGTCACGGTCATGCCCATGGCACGCTCGGACTGGGTGATCTTGGTTTCTTCCACGTCCGAACCGGACAGAGTCAGCCCGCGGGTATGCAGGATCTGGATCAGGGGATACATGCCCGATCCGCCGCATCCGATCAGGTGGACATGTTTGACGTTGTCCAGCAGTTTGGGGTCGTAGGTATTATAAAAAGAAGGCATCGGTCCTCACCTCAAAAAAATGCCTGCCCGCCCGCGGCGGGGACAGGTTGATTCTGCTTTTATGCATGATATAATGATTATAGTATTTTTTGGCTGTAAAATAAACACTTTTTTTGAAAAAAGGGCGAATAAGGCTGAAAAAACTGTCCCGGCCGTCCCCAAACGGCCCTCAAAATACCGAAAGAGGAGCCCGCCATGAAACGCAGCAGCCTGATTTACGGCTTCAATCCCCACGCATTGTGCAGTGCGGGAAAGGACTTTGTGCCGGTGAGCATCACCCCCCGGGAACTGGGCCGCATCGGAATTCCCGCCCGCAAGGCGGAGCGGGTGATGCAGGAACTGTCCCGCCTGGTGCAGGCGGACCCGACCCTGGATGAACCGGGAATCCTGCTGGGGCTGGCCCGCCAGATTGCGGCACAGCTGCTGTAAGGCCGGTGCACTTTTATATTATTGCCCAAGGGCAGGCAATGTGCTATAATAAAAGCCTGTTATGCCGTAAGGCATGGGAATACATCGCTTGTGTGGCAGCCAGCCATGCGGGAGGGAGAGTACAAAGTGAAAAACAGTGAAAAGACTCTGGACATGATCGTCAACCTTTGCAAAAACCGCGGTTTCATCTACCCGGGCAGCGAGATCTACGGCGGTCTGGCCAACAGCTGGGACTACGGTCCCCTGGGCGTTGAGTTCAAGAACAACGTCAAGAAGGCATGGATGAAGAAGTTCGTGCAGGAAAGCCCCTACAACGTGGGTCTGGATGCCGCCATCCTGATGAACCCCCAGACCTGGGTTACCACCGGCCATGTGGCCAGCTTCTCCGACCCGCTGCTGGACTGCCGTTCCTGCAAGAGCCGCCATCGCGCCGATAAGCTCATTGCCGACTGCGAGCAGGGCAAGGGCGTGGACGTGGATGCCATGACCTTTGACGAGATGGATGCTTTCATCGCCTCCCATGATGAGGTGGTCTGCCCGGTCTGCGGCAAGCATGACTTTACCCCCATCCGCAAGTTCAACCTGATGTTCAAGACCGCCATCGGCGTTACCGAGGACTCCAGCAGCACCTGCTACCTGCGTCCCGAAACCGCCCAGGGCATCTTTGTCAACTTTGCCAACATCCAGCGCACCACCCGCCGCAAGCTGCCTTTCGGCGTCTGCCAGGTGGGCAAGGCTTTCCGTAACGAGATCACCCCCGGCAACTTCACCTTCCGTACCCGCGAATTCGAGCAGATGGAATGCGAATTCTTCTGCAAGCCCGGCACCGACCTGGAATGGTTCGCCTACTGGAAGAAGTTCTGCCACGACTGGCTGCTGAGCCTGGGCATCAAGGACGAAAACCTGCGCCTGCGCGACCATGAAGCCGCCGAGCTGGCCTTCTACTCCCGCGCCACCACCGACATCGAATACGCCTTCCCGTTCACCGACTGGGGCGAACTGTGGGGCATTGCCGACCGCACCGATTACGACCTGCGCCGTCATCAGGAAGCTTCCGGCAAGAGCCTGGAGTACTTCGACTCCGAAACCAACGAGCATTACATTCCCTACGTTATCGAGCCTTCTCTGGGCTGCGACCGTGTGGCTCTGGCTTTCCTGTGCGAGGCCTACGACGAGGAGCACCTGACCGACTCCAAGGGCAAGGAGGACGTGCGCACCGTGCTGCACCTGCATCCGTTCCTGGCTCCCTTCAAGTGCGCCGTGCTGCCCCTGTCCAAGAAGCTGTCCGACAAGGCCATGGAGATCCGCAACGAGCTGGCCAAGGACTTTATGGTGGACTTCGACGACGCCGGTTCCATCGGCAAGCGCTACCGCCGTCAGGACGAGATCGGCACCCCGCTGTGCATCACCGTGGACTTCCAGACCGTGGGCGATGACAAGACCGAGGCTGACAACTGCGTCACCGTGCGTGACCGCGATACCATGGAGCAGGTCCGTATGCCCATCAGCGAGCTGAAGAACTACATCGCTGCCAAGGTGGCCTTCTGATTCTGAAGCTGCCGCTCCATACGAATATCGGGCTCCTGCCGCAAGGTAGGAGCCTTTTTGTATATATTCTGAAGATAATTCCTGATTGTATAAGTGCTGCGGCAAGCAGCCGCCGCAAAGATACGCAAAATGCCGGCAAACAGGGCACGCACCATGTTTTGGCACGGATACCTTTTCTTTTTGCCGGGCATCGTGTATACTAAAAGACAGTGAGTCTATACGCTGTGTCCGCCCCGGCGGTGCAGAAAAAAGGAGATACAGAAAATGGACAAGAAATATCTGCAGCTGTACGCTGATTTCATCGTCAAGGTGGGCGTGAACGTCCGTCCGCGCCAGAACTTCATCATCCGCTGCCCCCTCACCATGCCGGAATTCGCTTATGCCTGTGCCAAGGCCGGCTATGAGGCCGGCGCCAAGAACGTGGTGGTCCGCTGGGAGGATGAGCGCCTGTCCCGCATCCAGATGGAGTATGGTGCCGAGGCCGACCTGTGCGAGGTGAAGCCCTATGAGCTGCGCAGCTACCTGGATTACGCCGAGGACCCGGACGGCTGCTGCCTGCTGGCCATCCATGCCTCCGACCCCGAAGCCTTTGCCGGCCTGGACGCGGGCAAACTGAACCGAGTCAACCTGGCCCGCCGCACCTTCATGAAGTCCTGGCAGGAATACACCATGAACGACCGCGTGCAGTGGTGCGTGGTGGCCGTGCCCGCTCCCGCCTGGGCCGAAAAGGTGTTCCCCGACATGCCGGTGGACGAAGCCATGGAGAAGCTGTGGCAGGTCATTTTTGAGGTCTGCCGTGTCACCACCGGTGACCCCGTCACCGCCTGGAAGGAACATGTGGCCAAAACCAAGGCCCACCGTGACCAGCTCAACGCCTGGAACCTGGACCATGTGCGTCTGCAGAGCTCCAACGGCACTGATCTGACCATCGGCCTGGCCGATGACTGCACCTGGGAAGGCGCCTCCAGCATGGCCGAAAACGGCGTGGAGTTCATCGCCAATATCCCCACCGAGGAAGTCTTCTGCGCACCCCATCGTGACCGGGTGAACGGTATCGTCTACGGCACCAAGCCCTACGTCTACAATGGTCAGCTCATTGTGGGCTGGCATGTGACCTTCAAGGACGGCCAGGTCATCGAGCATGGCGCCGAGAAGAACGCCGAACTGCTGGGCAAGCTGCTCACCACCGACGAGAATGCCAACCGCATCGGTGAGATCGCTTTTGTGCCGGTGTCCAGCCCCATCAACCAGAGCGGTGTGCTGTTCTACAACACCCTGTTTGATGAGAATGCAGCTTGCCACATCGCTTTCGGCGCCGGCTACCCCACCAACATCAAGGGCGGTTCCAAGCTGACCCGCGCCCAGCTCATGGAGAAGGGCCTGAACGACTCCGCCATCCATGAGGATGTGATGGTGGGCGCCCCCGACACCCGCATCACCGGCGTATGCAAGGACGGCAAGGAAGTCGTCATCTTCGAAAACGGCGAATGGGCGTTCTGATCTCCCCTTTATAAGCAAGCACCCCGGCGGGGCGCGGCATCGGGCCGTGCCCCGCCTTTGCCTTGCCCGGGGGTCAAACTTCTGGTATAATCAACACAAATTCCCATAAAATCAGCGGAAAGCGGTGTACGGATGGGCTTCTCTTCGGTTCAGTTCTTGTTTGTGTTTCTGCCTCTGGCGCTGGCAGTGTATTTTGTGCTGCCGGTCCGGACGCGGAACGTGGTCATGGGGGTGTTCAGCCTGGCGTTCTGCACCTGGGCGGGCATCCGGTACAGCCTGCTGCTGGCGGTTTTCGCCCTGGTACACTGGGGCTTTGGCCTGCTGCTGCAGCGCCGTCCCCGCCGCGGAATTCTGGGTGCCATGGTGGCGGCAGACCTGCTGCTGTTGGGTTTTTACAAGTATGCCGGCTTTTTTGCCGAAACCGCCAACGCGCTGCCGGGAATTCACCTGCCGGTGCTGGCCCTGGCGCTGCCGCTGGGCATCAGCTTTTATACCTTTCAGGGAATCAGCTATTGTGTGGATGTGTTCCGGGGCACGATTCCTCCCGAACGCAACCCCCTGCGGCTGTATCTCTACTTCGCCTGCTTTGCCCATGTGAGTTCCGGCCCCATTGTGCGGTACGGTTTCCAGTCCGTTGCGTTGGACCCTCTGGCGCCCGAGCGCCAGGTGACGCTGGACCGGATGTACAAAGGAATCCGCCGTTTTGTGCTGGGCCTGGGCAAAAAGACCCTGATTGCCGACCAGCTGGAGCTGGTGTACGCGGCGGTCAGCGGCACCGATGCCGCCCGTCTGCCCGGCCCGGTATTGCTGCTGGGCTATGCCGCATTCGCGGTACAGCTGTACTATGATTTTTCCGGGTACAGCGATATGGCCATCGGCCTGGGCGAGATGTTCGGCCTGCCCCTGCCCGAAAACTTCGACTATCCCTACCTCTCCCGCTCCATCGGGGAGTTCTGGCGCCGCTGGCATATCACACTGGGCGCCTGGTTCCGGGATTACCTGTACATTCCCCTGGGCGGCAGCCGCCGGGGCACCGCTCGTACCTGCCTGAACCTGCTCATCGTTTTTGCCTGCACCGGCTTCTGGCATGGGGCGGCCTGGCAGTATCTGGCCTTCGGGCTGTGGCACGGCGTTTTGAGCTGCCTGGAGCGTCTGGGCCTGCGCAAGGCTCTGGATCGTGCCCCGGTCTGGGTGTCCCACCTGTATACGGTGCTGGCGGTGTTCGTGGGCTTCACCTTCTTTGGTGCACCCAGCCTGGGTCAGGCGCTGGCGGCACTGGGGGGCATCCTTACCTGGCAGGCGGGCGCCCCGGGCATGACCTTCGCCGCCTTTGGCGACCCCAAGACTTTGCTGCTTCTGGCGGCGGGCATCCTGCTCTGCGGCCCGGTGCAGGCGGCTTTCCCGAAACTGAAATCCTGGCTGCGCGGACAGCAAAAGCCCGGTGCGGCGGATGTGGTGCTGGTGGCGGTGCTTCTGTTCTTCTCCATCATGCGTACCACGGCGGGCAACTACACCGCTTTCATCTACGCCCAGTTCTGAGAAAGGGGGAGAAGGACCATGACAAAGAAAATCGTCGTCTGGCTGTTCTGCCTGATTCTGGGCGGCAGCTTTCTGGTGTTCAACATCTTCAGCCGGCAGCTTTCGGGGGATAACCACGAGAACCGTCTGCTGACTACGCTGCCCGAAGTATTCCAGGGCTCGCTGTCCGGTCTGCCCGGACGGCTGGACCAGTTCATCGCGGACAATTCGCCTTTCCGCTACCAGCTCACGGCATTGGATGCCTCCCTCGACTACACCCTGTTCGGCTCCAGTCAGTCCGACCAGGTCCTGCCCGGCAAGGAGGGCTGGCTCTTTTATAAGGATGGCCCCGACGCCGCCCACCCGGTGGCCAACTATCAGGGATTGCCTGAAACCTTCGACAGCGAGGAAACGCTGGCGGCCGCGGCGGCCTCTCTGCAGCGCCTTTCGGACACGCTGGCCGGAAACGGCTGCACCCTGGTGCTGGACCTGGCACCCTCCAAGGACCGGGTCTACCGGGAATTCATGCCCGACGCCTATCCCGTTGTCAATGAGGAAAACCGTACCGACCGTTTTGCCGCCTACATGACGGACCACACGTCTGTGGCGGTCAGCTGGCCGTACGAAGCATTGCGCGCCGAGGTGCAGCGCCGGATGGAGGAGGGGGAGAGCAACCTTTATTTCAAGACCGACACCCACTGGAACCACGCGGGGGCCCTGTTTGGCCTGGACGGGGCTCTGTCCGCTGCCGGGCTGGAGGCGGTATCCTTTGACCGGTATCAACTGGAGGACAACGGCATCCAGACCGGGGATCTGGCCAATGTGGCGGCGCTGTACACCGTCCTGCCTGAAGAGCACGACCTGGCCGCCGCCAACTACATGGAATTGTACGAAGGCGACCCCCGCACCGTAGGGGTGGTGGGGGACAGCTTCAGCGGCTACTATGTGCAGTATCTGGAACAGCGGTTTGCCGGGTGCTGGTACCAGGCCCCCGAAACCATGACCCCTGATCTGGCCGCCGCCCCGGGGTGTGACATCCTGATTTTTTCGGTCACCGAACGCAATCTGGACAAGCTTCTGGGCCTGCTGGCACAGTTCTGAGCCTGTTTTGACACCGCAAAAGATAACAATTTGGCGGCAAAAGGCGCAAAAGGCTTGCATTTTGCGCACGGGTGTGGTATATTCTTACTGTTCGATGATGATTTTTTACTGAAAGTGGGCCGTTTGGTCCGCTTTCTTTTTGTGATAGGGGGTTACCATGGCAAAAGCCAAGAATCAGCAGCCCGGCGGCGCAGCCGCTGCGGTGGAGAACATCGTCCGCCCTGTGGTGGAAGGAATGGGACTGCGTCTGTGGGATGTCCGGTTCGAAAAGGAAGGCCCGGACTGGTTCCTGCGCGTTCTCATCGACCGGGACGAACCGCTGGACACCGATACCTGCGAGGCCGTGTCCCGCGCCATTGACCCGCTGCTGGACCAGGCCGACCCCATTGACCAGAGCTACTATCTGGAAGTGGGCAGCCCCGGACTGGGCCGCCGCCTGACCCGCCCTGAGCATTACGAGGCCCTGGTGGGGCAGAAATGCGCCGCCCGCCTCATCCGTCCCGATGAGGAAGGCCGCCGGGAGCTGGAAGGCACCCTGGTGGGCCTGGCAGACGGCATCGTGACCCTGCACACCGAACAGGGAGATGTGACCTTCCCCCTCAAGAGCGCCGGCTTTGTCAAGCTGTGCGACGACGAAAACCTGTTCGGCTGATCAATACCGAGAACCGCCACAATGGCTGACACATACATCACTTTGGGAGGAAACCGGAAAAATGGCTACTGCATCCAACAACGAATTCTTTGACGCCCTGGCCGCACTGGAAAAGGAGCGCGGACTGCCCGCCGATTATCTGATCGATAAGATCAAGGCCGCCATCGTCATCGCGGTCAAAAAGGACTATGAGGTCGAGGACGAGAACGTCATCGTGGACATCGACCCCGACCTGGGCACCTTCCGCGCCAGCCTGATGCGGGACATCGTGGAAGAGGTGGAAAACCCCCACACCCAGATCAGCCTGGAGGACGCCCAGCGCGTGCGCAAGTCCTACAAGATCGGCCAGCGCTTCGTCACCCAGCTGAAGACCAAGGAATTCGGCCGCATTGCCGCCCAGACCGCCAAGCATGTGATCCGTCAGGGCCTGCGCGAAGGCGAACGCAGCCTGCAGTGCAGCGAGATGCAGTCCCGCGCCCATGAGATCATTGCCGCCACCGTCGTTTCTGTGGATCATGAGCGCGGCAACGTGGTCGTGGACCTGGGCAAGGGCGGCAGCGCCGTTCTGCCCCGCAACGAGCAGGTCCCCGGTGAAACCTTCACCGAAAACCAGGTCGTGCAGGTCTATGTGGTGGATGTCATCTCCACCGAGCGCGGTCCCCGCGTGACCATCAGCCGTACCCATCCCGGCCTGGTCAAGCGCATGTTTGAGCTGGAAGTTCCCGAAATCTATGAAGGTGTCGTCGAGGTCAAGGCCATCGCCCGTGAGGCCGGTGCCCGCACCAAGATGGCCGTGTACAGCAAGGACCCCAACGTGGACCCGGTCGGCGCCTGCATCGGTGCCCACGGTGCCCGTGTGGAGAAGATCGTTTCCGAGCTGAACGGTGAAAAGATCGACATCATCCGCTGGAGCGAGGATATCTCCGCCTTCATCTCGGCGGCGCTGTCCCCGGCCAAGGTGGTCAAGGTGGAACTGCTCCCCGGCGAGAACAAGAGCTGCCGCGTCACCGTGCCTGATCACCAGCTCAGCCTGGCCATCGGCAACAAGGGCCAGAATGTGCGCCTGTGCGCTCACCTGACCGGCTATAATATCGATATCCGTCCGGAATCCGGCTATTACGGCGAGGAGGAAGGGGAGTAATCCTCTCATCCGCGTTTCACTTTATCCGAAAAGAGGTTTCACCTTGCAGCAGCAACGTCAAAAGAAAGTCCCGGTGCGCCGGTGTGTGGGCTGCAGTGCCCAAAAACCGAAGCGTGAGCTTGTGCGCATCGTCCGCAGCCCCGAAGGGGAGGTGGGCGTGGACCTGACCGGCAAAAAGTCCGGCCGGGGTGCCTATCTGTGTCCTTCGGCGGCGTGCCTGGCCAAGGCCCGCAAGGCCAAGCGGCTGGAACATGCGTTCGGCGTCCCGGTGCCGGACAGCGTGTATGAGCGCCTGACCGAGGAGATCGCCTGCGCCGAACAAATGGCAAAGGAGGCGACCGAGAGTGCCGAATGATGCCAATGGTCTGCTGGGCGCGCTGGGTCTTTGCCGCAAGGCGGGCAAACTGCTGCACGGGTACGACCGTGTCGAGGAAGCCGTTATGCGCGGCAAGGTCAGCCTGGTGCTGCTGGCCTCTGACGCCAGCCCCCGCACCAAACAACATATGAAAGATACCTGCGAAGGCCTTGTTGCCTGCGAAGAGATGCCGCTGGAAACCGCCAGTCTTGCCATGCTCACCCCACGGCCGGCTGCGGTGTTTGCGGTAACGGATGATAACCTTGCGCGGCTGTGCGCAAAACAACTGACCCGATAAGGAGGACCTGCCCATGGATTTTAAGTATAAGATCGCCGATGTGGCCAAGGATTTCGGCATTACCCCCAAAAAGGCCATCGATACGGTGGCCGCCCTGACGGGGCAGAACCGCAAAGCCGGCGGCACGTTTGAGGAAAGCGAAGTCAACGGCCTGCTGGAATCCCTGACCCGCGAAACCGCCGTGGCCAGCCTGGATGAATACCTGGCTTCCGGCAAGGAACCGGAACCCAAGAAGGCCGAACCGGCCAAGGCACCGGCCCCCAAGACGGAGCCCGCCAAGAAAGCTGAACCCGCTGCCAAGGAAGCCCCCAAGGCTGCCCAGCGTCCGGCTGCCAACAACAATAAAAAGAATGAGAACAAGCCTGCCGAGCGCCGCAAGGAAAAGAGCGTGACCATGCAGGAACTGGCCGCCGACAGCGGCATCAAGAAGCCGGTCGCCACCGAGCAGGTGGAGGTCAACCGCGCCCAGGTGCAGGTGGATACCCGTACCGTGGATGTGAACGTGGATAAGTTCAGCGCCCGCTACGATGACCTGGCCGACAGCCGCAACATGCCTGCCAAGCGCAAGAAGCAGCCTGTGGCCACCAAGCAGAAGTTCCAGAACCGGAACAAGGGCCGCAACCAGTACCAGCGCCGCCGCGAAACCGAGGCCGAGCGCCTGCAGCGTATCCAGCTGGAAAAGGCCCGCAACGCCCAGCTGAAGATCCAGATCCCCGACGAGATCACCGTCAGCGAGCTGGCTTCCCGCCTGAAGCAGAACGTGGCCAAGGTCGTTGCCAAGTTCATGCAGATGGGCGAAATGCACGCCGCCTCTGATGTGGTGGATTTCGACTCTGCCGCTCTGGTGGCCGAGGAATTCCACGCCAAGGTCGAGCGCGAGGTCCATGTTTCCATCGAGGAACGTCTGTTCGAGCAGGATGAGGACGCCGCCGAAGATCTGGTGCCCCGTCCGCCGGTCGTCGTGGTCATGGGCCACGTTGACCACGGCAAGACTTCCATTCTGGACGCTATCCGCAAGACCAACGTGACCGCCGGTGAGGCCGGCGGCATCACCCAGGCCATCGGTGCCTATCAGGTCAAGAGCGGTGACAATGTCATCACCTTCCTGGATACCCCGGGCCACGAAGCCTTCACCGCCATGCGTGCCCGCGGTGCCAACATGACCGATATCGCGGTTCTGGTGGTGGCTGCCGATGACGGCATCATGCCCCAGACCATCGAATCCATCAACCATGCCAAGGCTGCCAAGGTCAAGCTCATTGTGGCCATCAACAAGATGGATAAGCCCACCGCCAACCCCGAGCGTGTCAAGGAACAGCTGACTAAGTACGAGATCGTTCCCGAAGACTGGGGCGGCGATGTGGCCTGCATCCCGGTGTCTGCCGTGACCGGCATGGGCATCCAGGACCTGCTGGAACGCATCGTGCTGGAAGCCGAGGTCATGGAACTGAAAGCCAACCCCAACCGCCGTGCCAAGGGCGCCGTGGTGGAAGCCCGCCTGGACAAGGGCCAGGGCCCCATCGCCACCCTGCTGGTGCAGAACGGTACCCTGCATAAGGGCGACTGCCTGATCGCCGGTACTTCCGTGGGCCGCGTGCGTACCATGCGCAACGACAAGGGCCAGGAAATCACCGAAGCCGGTCCCTCCATGCCTGTGGAGATCACCGGCCTGACCGAAGTGCCCACCGCCGGTGAGCTGTTCGAGGCTGTCGAGGACGAGCGCCTGGCCCGTGAACTGGCCGACAAACGTCTGACTGAGGCCAAGGAAAAGCAGTTTGCCTCCTACACCAAGGTCACCCTGGATAACCTGTTCGATCAGATGGCCGCCAACGACATGAAGGAACTGCCCATCATCGTCAAGGCCGATGTCCAGGGCTCCGCCGAGGCTGTGAAGCAGAGCCTGGAGAAGATCTCCAATGATGAAGTGCGCGTGCGCGTGATCCATGCCGCTGTCGGTGCCATCAACAAGTCCGACGTCAGCCTGGCTGATGCTTCCAACGCCATCATCATCGGCTTCAATGTCCGTCCTGACCCCATCGCCAAGGCCGAAGCCGAACAGACCGGCGTGGAAATGCGGATGTACCGTGTCATTTACGACGCCATCAATGATGTTTCCGACGCTATGAAGGGCATGCTGGCTCCCAAGATCCGCGAAGTGGCTCTGGGCGAAGCCCAGGTCCGTCAGGTCTACAAGATCTCTTCCGTGGGCACCGTTGCCGGCTGCCGTGTCACCAGCGGCAAGATCACCCGCGATGCCAAGCTGCGCCTGGTGCGTGACGGCATCGTCATCACCGAGGACGCCATCGCTTCTCTGAAACGCTTCAAGGACGACGCCAAGGAAGTGGCCGAAGGCTTTGAATGCGGCATCACGCTGGAGAAGTTCGCCGACATCAAGGAGGGCGACGTCTTCGAGTGCTTCAAGCTGGAAGAATACCGCGATTGATTGAACGAGGTTACGATAAATGCCTACCAAGAACCAGGGCCGTATGGCCCAGGATATGAAGCGGGAACTCATCGCCATCATCGGTGAAATGAAGGACCCGCGGGTCGCGGGCGGTCTGCTGACCGTCACCCGCCTGGATGTGACCCCCGACCTCGATGTGGCCAAAGTCTACATCAGCGTCATGGGCCGCGAGGGGGGCAGCAAGCCGGTGGTCGCTGCGCTGAACAAGGCGTCCGGCCACGTCCGCACCGAAGTCAGCCGCCGCATGCACATCCGCAAGGCACCCCGCTTTGTGTTTGTGACGGATGACGGCGCTGCCTATGCGGCGCATATCAATGAGATGCTGCGCGGGCTGGAAAAAGACAGCCCCGCTGCACAAGCCGAACCGCAGGAAGAATGAACCTGCTTTCGGCCACTTTTGGAGCGAAGCCGAAACTTTCGGGTCGCTGGAAAAGAGGTACGTTATGACGGAATCTGTGGACAGGCAAACCGCTGTACTGCGGCTGCGCGCCGCACAGGACATCCTGATCCTATGCCATAAGAACCCCGACGGCGACACCATCGGCTGCGCCGGGGCGTTGTACCTGGCGCTGAAAGCGCTGGGCAAAAACGTCGCGGTGCTGTGCAGCGACCCGATTCCTTCCCTGTATGATTTCATGGAGATCGGCTGGTTTGATTCCAGCTTCACCCCGGCCTTTGTGGTGGCCGTGGATGTGGCGGGTATCCAGCTGTTCGGTGACCGCAACAATGTGCAAAAGTACGCTGAGCATGTGGACCTGTGCATTGACCATCATGCCAGCAACAGCGGCTATGCGTATGAAACGCTGCTGGACCCTGGCGCCGCCGCGGCCAGTGAGATCATGCTTGATGTGGTTACCGATATGGGTGTGGAGCTCAACCCCGAAATCGCGGCCTGCCTGTACACCGGCATCGCCACCGATACCGGCTGCTTCCGCTTCTCCAACACCACAGCCAAGACCCATATGGCGGCTGCCCGCGTCATTGAGGCGGGGGCCGATATGGAAAGCCTGAATGCCCGTCTGTTCGAATCCCGCTCCCGCGCCCGTCTGGAAATTGAGAAGATGGCGCTGGAAAGCCTGGAATACTTCTTTGACGGTCTGTGTGCCATGATCTATCTGACCTGGGACCAGATCGTGACCTCCGGTGTGGCGGGTGCCGAACTGGAGGACCTGACCAGCCTGCCCCGGTCCATCGAAGGGGTGGAAGTGGGCCTGACCCTGCGTCAGCAGAAGGACGGCAGCTTCAAGATCAGCGTGCGTACCGCCGGTCGCGTGGATGCGTGCGCCATTGCCCGGCATCTGGGCGGCGGGGGACATTCCCGTGCGGCCGGATGCGAGATCAGCGGCAACCTGGACAATGCGCGCTATGCCATTCTGGACGAAGTGCGCAAGGAACTGGAACGCTGGGGCATGATCGACCATACCGAGCGCAATCAAGGATAATTGCAGCAATGGAACCGGTGACAGGCAGCGGCGCCGCAGGGCCCGCTGCCTGGTGCCGGTTCTTGCTGTTTCGGCAACAAGTATTGAGGTGACGTATGACCAACCTGACCAACGGCATCCTGCCGGTGGATAAACCGGCGGGCTGGACCAGCTTTGATGTATTGGCCAAGCTGCGGGGCGTTCTGGGCACCCGGCGCCTGGGCCATTCCGGCACGCTGGACCCCATGGCCACCGGTGTACTGGTGGTGTTTGCGGGCGGAGCCACCGCAGCCGCCGACCGCCAGCCTGACCACGACAAAACTTATGAAGCCACTTTGCGCCTGGGCGTGCGCACCGATACCGGCGACATCACCGGTACCGTGCTGGAAACCGCCCCGGTCACGGCAGGGGAGGCGGAACTACGGGCGGTGCTGCCCCGGTTCCTGGGAGCACAGCAGCAGCTGCCGCCCATGTACTCCGCTGTCAAGGTGGACGGTCAGCCGCTGTACAAGGCAGCGCGCAAGGGCCGCACGGTGGAGCGCACCCCGCGCCCCATCACCATCTATTCCATCGACTATCTGGGCAGCCCTGCTCCCGGTGACCACACCCTGCGGGTGTCCTGCTCCAAGGGGACCTATATCCGGGTCCTAGCCGAGGATATCGGTGCGGCCCTGGGCCTGCCCGCCACCCTGGCGGCGCTGCGCCGCACCCGGGCGGGCGGGTTCTCCATCGACCAGTGCCACACCCTGCCCGACATTCTGGCCGCGGCAGACAACGGCACCCTGGCCGATTCCGGCTGGATGCTGGGGGTGGAAACCGCCTTTACCTCTCTGCCGGCGCTTACGGTGGAGGAACCGGCCCGCACCCACCTGTTCAACGGCTGCCCCACCAGCCGCTACCCCGCAGCGGACGGCCGCTACCGCGTGTACGATACCACCGGCCTGTTCCTGGGTCTGGCGGTGATCGAAGGCGGCGTTCTGCGGGTGGAAAAACTGTTCTGCGAAAGGACCTGACAAGATGCAGCAATTCGATATGCAGATCATTCCGGCCATCGCCCCGGTGGATGCCCCCAAGGGCAGTGCCGTGGCCCTCGGCTTTTTTGACGGCGTCCACCTGGGCCATCGGGCCGTGATTTCGGCCGCCGTGACCGAAGCCCGCCGCGCGGGCCTGATGCCGGCTGTCTTTACTTTTGAACTGCCCGAGGGCAGTACCCTGAAAGGCGGGCGGATTCTTTCCCTGAACCAGAAACACGCCCGCATTGCCTCTCTCGGCGTGCGTCGCCTGATGGAACCGCCCTTTGCGGATTTCTGTGCCCTGACTCCCGAGGCCTTCGTGCAGGATATTCTGGTGGGCTGCTTCCATGCCAGGTCGGTTTTCTGCGGGGATAATTTCACCTTCGGGGCCCGGGCGGCCGGCAACGTGGAGATGCTGAAAACGCTCTGTGCCGACGCGGGCATCCGGGTCACGGTGGTGGAGATGGCTCGCTACCGGGGCGAGGTGGTTTCCTCCACCCGCATCCGGGCCGCACTGGAGGAGGGCCGTCTGCCCGATGCCAACGCCATGCTGGGCACCCCCTATGCCATCGACTGGACCGTCACCCACGGCAAGGGGGTGGGCACCAGCAAGCTGGGTACCCCCACCATCAACCAGAATTATCCCGGCGGCACCCTGCAGCCCTGCTGCGGCGTCTATCTGACCCGCATCTGCATCGACGGCACCTGGTATCCCTCGGCCACCGGCATCGGCCCCCGTCCCACGGTGGACAAGGAGGGGGCAGCGGTCAGCTGTGAAACTTATGTGCCGGGATTTTCCGGCGATGTGTATGGCAAACACCCGGTGCTGGAGTTTCACCAATACCTGTGCCCGGTGCGCAAGTTTGATTCCCTGCAAGCCCTGTCCGACCTCATTACCACGGCCGCTGCCCGCAGCCGCGCCTATTTCAGCGGTCTGGACGGCCATATCGACTGATTTACAACCTGCCCCGAAGGGCGTATAATGGAGCAGGATTTTGCAAAATATACCCAAATCCGGAGGAAACGCCTGTGTTTGAACGCAAGCAGCTGGCGCCCGGCGTGTATCTGACCACACTGGATGCCGAAAAATTCAATCGCTGCCGCATCACCATCCATCTGCGCTACCCGGCGCTGCGCCGCTCGGCCACCGATGCCGCGGTGCTGCCGCTGGTGCTGGAGCGCGGTTATGCCCAATGCCCGGATATGACGGCTCTGTCCCGCAAACTGGCCCGCCTGTACGGCGCCGACCTGGGGGTGGACCTGGGCACCGCCGGCACCGACCGGGTGCTGACGGTGGACATCTGCGGCATCAAGGACAAGTTTGCCCTGACCGGGGAAAACCTGAGTGCCGAGTACGCCGACATCGCGTTCGGCATCGTGTTTGAACCCTATCTTGTGAACGGCGTCTTCGACCCCGAAGCCGTCCGCATTGAAAAAGAAACCCTGGACCGCCGCCTGCAGGCTGAATACAATAACAAGCGCCTGTACTGTGTGCGGCAGGCCCGCCGCCGTTTTTACGGCGATTCGCCCGCCGGCATCGAGCTGGGCGGCTACCGGGCCGACCTGCCCAACGTGACCCCCGCCACGCTCAAGGCGGAATATGACCGCATTCTTTCCTCCTCGTCCATTGATGTGATGGTCCAGGGGGCGGACAGCGGCCGTGTGGCGGACCTGCTGCTGCAAAAGCTGGAAAAGGTGCACCGTGCCCCCCAGCGGTTTGCTTCGGCCATGGCCATGCCCATCACCGAACCCCGCCATTATACCGAGTCCATCCCCGGCCTGACCCAGGCCAAGCTGTGCATGCTGTTTACCACCGGCACGCCGGAGGACCTGCCCAGCATCTCCCAGCTGCGGATGGCCATGGGCGTGTTTGGCGGTTCGGCCACCAGCCGTCTGTTCCGCAATGTGCGGGAAAAACAGAGCCTGTGCTATTACTGCGGCTCCAGCGCTCTGCGCTCCACCGGTGTGATGATGGTGGATTCCGGTGTGGAACCCGGCGGGGAAGAGCGGGCCGAGGCGGCCATTCTGAAAGAACTGGATGACCTGTGCCGCGGTCCCATCACGGCGGACGAGATGGAAGACTGCCGCCGGGGTCTTATGTCCAGCATGGATGCTCTGGGCGACAGCCTGGGCGGGCTGGAAAACTGGTATTACGGCCAGATCGCCCGGGGCGAAGCCCTGGCCCCGCCGGAATACGGCAAGGTGCTGATTCAGGCCGTCACCGCCGAGGAAGTGCGGGATCTGCTGAACAGCTATCACTATTCGGTCTGTTACGCCGTGACCGCCGACAAAGGGGAGGTGGCACAATGAGTCAGGACCAGACCATGCAGGGCATCCGGGCCAAAGCCGCCGATGCCATCCGCTGTCAGAGCGTTGTTCTGCCCAGCGGCCTGACGGTGCTCTGCCGCACCATGCCGGGATACAGCACGGTGCATGCCATGTACGCCACCGCCTTCGGCTCCACCACCCGCCGCTTTACGCTGGACGGCAAAAAGGTGGACCTGCCCGCCGGTACGGCCCATTTTCTGGAACACAAAATGTTCGAGTCGGAGCAGGGGGACGCCTTTGAGCTGTACGCCAAGACCGGCGCTTCGGCCAATGCCTTTACCGGGTATGACCGTACCTGCTATATCTTCACCGCCAGCGGCCAGATCGACGAAAACCTGGATATTCTGCTGAATATGGTGGGCAACCCCTGGTTCACCGAGGCCACCATCGCCAAGGAACAGGGCATCATCGGGCAGGAGATCAAGATGTACGATGACAGCCCCGACTGGCGGCTGATGACCGGCCTGTTCCGCTGCCTGTACAAGGACCATCCCATCCGGGATGATATCGCCGGTACGGTGGAGAGCATCGCCGAGCTGACCCCCGACCTGCTGTATGCCTGTACCGATGCTTTCTACCGTCCCGGCAACATGGTGTTGTCGGTGGCGGGCAACATCACCATGGACCAGGCGCTGGCCGCCTGTCACCGGGCCGGGCTGGACAAGCCCGCCCCCGAGCATACGGTCTGCGTGGAGGAAAATCGGGTCGAGAATGATGCGCCCCAGACGGAGCTGAAATTCTCCATGCCGGTGAACAAGCCCTGCTTTGCCCTGGCCTTCCGGGAAGACCCCATCGCCCGGGGCGATGTGCGTACCGAGATGCTGGCCGATATGCTGCCAGACCTGGTCTGCGGCGGGCTGACTTCGCTGTACCGAAAACTGTACGACCAGGCGCTGGTCAACCCGGAATTCAGCGGGGACACGGTCAGCACTTCGGGCTGCTGCGTCATCGCCTTCACCGGTGAGAGCGAAACGCCCCGGGCCGTGGCCGACATGGTGCGGGAGGAGATCGCCCGCATGCGCCGGGAAGGCGTGGACCCGGAACTGTTCACCCTGGTCAAAAACCAGATGTACGGCGAGATGCTCGCCGACCTGGAAGGGGTGGAGGACGCTGCCGAAGCCCTGGCCAGTGCCCATCTGCGGGGCAACACCCTGGCCGATGAAATCGAGGCGCTGGCCACCCTCACTGTGGCAGACGCCGACGCAGCCATGCAGTCCATGCTCAGCGAGGACCGTATGACCTATGTGGAAATCGAACCGCAACAACAATAACATAAGAGGATTGTACCAATGGATACAGTTTTTCATGTAGAATTTTCCGGCCTGGGGCTGGCATTCACCATCAACCGCGTGGCCTTTTCCATCGGCGGTTTCAATGTGTACTGGTATGGCATCCTGATCGCCGCCGGCCTGCTGCTGGCCCTGGCCTTTGCCTTCCACTATTCGCCGGACTTCGGCATCAACAGCGACCGTCTGGTGGACGTGGTGGCCATCGGCACCGTGATGGCCATCATCTGTGCCCGTGCCTGTTATGTGGCCATGGCACCCTTTGAGTACGATTCCATCTGGGAAATGCTGGACATCCGGGAAGGCGGCATCGCCATCTACGGCGGCATCATCGGCGCCTTTGTCTTTGGCGGTCTGGCCGCCCATTGGCGCAAGATCCCGCTGCGCCCGCTGTTTGATGTGGTGGGCATGGGCTTCTTCATCGGGCAGGGCATCGGCCGCTGGGGCAACTTCATGAACCAGGAAGCCTTCGGCTGCAATACCACCCTGCCCTGGGGCATGTACAGCGAGGGTACCTACCGTTACCTGACCAACATGCAGCAGACCCTGGCCGCCCAGGGCGTCACCGTGGACCCCTCCCAGCCGGTCCATCCTACCTTCCTGTACGAGAGCCTGTGGTGCCTGTTCGGGTTCCTGGTGCTGTTCCTGTATATGAAGCACCGTCGCTTCCACGGGCAGCTGTTCCTGATGTACCTGATCTGGTACGGCCTGGGTCGTTACTGGATCGAGGGCCTGCGCACCGACTCGCTGTTCATCGGCAACACCAACCTGCGTTTCAGCCAGGTGGTGGCCCTGATCACGGTGGCCGTGTCCATTGTGTTGCTGGTCTATGGTTTGCAGAAAACCAAAGGCCAGGGCTCGCCGCTGGTCACGCTGGCTGTGGATGACATCAAAAAGCAGAAGGCAGCCGGGGACCGCTTCACGGTGGATACCCTGCCTGCCAATGCAAGCCACAAGGAGTTTGTGGCTGCCACTGTGGCCATGAACCAGCGCCTGAAAGACCTGGACCTGAACGCTGCTGAAGCTCCGGCAGAAGAACCTGCTGAGGCCGAAACCGACGCAGAACCGGAAACGCCGGCGGAAGAGTCCCGGGATTCCGGCAACGAATAAACCGGATCGTCCCCGCGCCGTGCCAACGGCCGGGGCTTTTTCAAAACTTGTATAGAGGGGAGAGCTGAACATGAGTGCAGCCATTATCGACGGAAAGAAACTGGCGGCCGCCGTCAAGGCAGAAGCCGCTGCCGAGGTCAAACAGCTGCGGGAGCAGGGCATCGCGCCCTGTCTGGCCGTGCTGCTGGTAGGGGAGGACCCTGCCAGCCAGGTCTATGTGCGCGGTAAGGCCAACGACTGCGCTGAGTGCGGCATCGAGAGCCGGGTCATCCGGATGGATGCCGCCACCACCCAGGAGGAACTGCTGGCACAGATCGAAGCGCTGGCGGCGGATGACGCGGTGCACGGCATTCTGGTACAGCTGCCCCTGCCCGCCCATATCGACGAGTCGGCGGTCATTGCCGCTATCCCGCCGGAAAAGGACGTGGACGGCTTCACCCCCGTCAATGCAGGGCGCCTGCTCACCGGGGAACCCTGCTTTGCCCCCTGCACCCCGGCGGGCTGCCTGCGCATGATCCAGTCCACCGGCATCGACATCACCGGCAAGCGCGCCGTGGTGGTGGGCCGCTCCAACATCGTGGGCAAGCCGGCAGCCCTGCTGCTGCTGGCACAGAACGCCACCGTCACCATCTGCCATTCCCGCACCCGGAACCTGGCCGAAATCTGCCGGGAAGCTGATATCCTGGTGGCTGCGGTGGGCCGTCAGGGCTTCATCACCGGGGATATGGTCAAGCCCGGGGCCGTGGTTATCGACGTGGGCATCAACCGCGGCGCGGATGGAAAACTCCACGGGGATGTGGACTTTGACGCAGCCTGTGAGAAGGCATCTTTCATCACCCCGGTGCCCGGCGGGGTGGGCCTGATGACCCGCGCCATGCTCATGCTGAACACCGTAGCTGCCGCCCGGGCCGCCCTGAAAGCTGCTGAGTGAAAAAATACGGTTTTTCTTTAAAAAAACCGCTTGACTTCGCCGTTTATCTATGGTAAGCTATATAAGCCGCATGGTATGGGCTCTAAAAGTGTGCCCTGGCACCGCCCTACATCCAGCGAGACTTATTGAAAGAGGTACTCAACATGTACGCAGTTATCAAAACCGGTGGCAAGCAGTACAGCGTCAAGGTCGGCGACGTCGTTTACGTCGAAAAGCTGAACGCTGAGGCCGATACCGAAGTCACCTTCGACCAGGTTCTGGCCGTGGGCGAGGAAGGTTCCGTCAAGGTCGGCGCTCCTGTCGTGGACGGCGCTTCCGTTGTTGCCAAGGTCGTCAAGAACGGCAAGGGCAAGAAGCTCAACATCCTGACCTATCGTCCCAAGAAGGGCAGCATGGTCCGCAAGGGTCATCGTCAGCCCTACACCAAGGTGGAAATCACCGCGATCAACGGCTAAGGAGGTAAAACACAATGGCACATAAAAAAGGCGTAGGTTCTACCAAGAACGGCCGTGATTCCGAGTCCAAGCGCCTCGGCGTCAAGCGCGGCGACGGTCAGTTCGTTCTGGCCGGCAACATCCTGGTCCGTCAGCGCGGCACCCACATCCATCCGGGTGAGGGCGTCGGCATCGGCAGCGATGATACCCTGTTCGCTCTCGTTGATGGCCGCGTCCACTTCGAGCGCATGGGCCGCGACCGCAAGCGCTGCACCGTCAAGCAGTAACCTTTTAAACGGCGGGCCGTCAGGCCCGCCGTTTTCCATATCATAAAGGAGTCAATTCATGCCCAGCAACTTTATCGACACCGCTACCATCTGGCTGCACGCAGGCAAAGGCGGCGACGGCGCGGTGAGCTTTCACCGTGAAAAATTCGTCGCGGCCGGTGGCCCGGACGGCGGCGACGGCGGCCGCGGCGGCGACATCGTCTTTGTGGCCGACGACAACCTTTCCACTTTGATGGATTTCCGCTATAAGCGCAAATACAATGCCCCCGACGGCGAAAACGGCCGCGGTGCCCGCCAGAAGGGCCGGGACGCCGAGGATCTGGTCATCCGGGTCCCTCGCGGCACCGTCCTCAAGGAGGCCGAAAGCGGCCTGGTTGTGGCCGACCTTTCCGGTTCCGAACCGGTGGTGGTGGCCAAGGGCGGCCGCGGCGGCTGGGGCAATGCCCGGTTCGCCACCCCCACCCGGCAGATTCCCCGCTTCGCCAAGCCCGGTCTGCCCGGTGAGGACCTGCACCTGCGTCTGGAACTCAAGGTCATCGCCGACGTGGGCCTGATCGGCTTCCCCAACGTGGGCAAGTCCACCCTGATCAGTGTCATCAGCGCGGCCAAACCCAAGATCGCCAACTACCACTTCACCACCCTGACTCCGGTTTTGGGCGTGGTGCGGGTGGCCGATGAGCAGAGCTTCGTCTGCGCCGATATCCCCGGCCTCATCGAAGGCGCCGCCGACGGCGTGGGTCTGGGTCATGATTTCCTGCGCCATGTGGAGCGTTGCCGCCTGCTGCTGCATGTGGTGGATGTTTCCGGCTGTGAGGGCCGGGACCCCAAGGCTGATTTTGAGCAGATCAACCACGAACTGGCCAACTTCAGCGCCGAGCTGGCCCAGCGCCCCCAGATCGTTCTGGGCAACAAGTGCGATGTGGCCACCCCCGAGCAGATCGAGGACTTCCGCCAGTATATCGAAGCCCAGGGCCTGACCTTCCTGCCCATTTCCGCCGCTACCCGTCAGGGCATCGACAACTTGCCCAAGCTGGTGTACGCCCGCCTGCAGGAACTGCCCCCGGTGAAGGTGTTTGAGCCGGAGTATGTCCGTCCCGACAAGAGCGCCGAGCCCAAGCGGCCCTTTACGGTGGAAAAGACCGGCGAACACGAGTTCACCGTGGACGCTCCCTGGCTGGAGCGCATCCTGGCCGGTACCAACGTGGAGGACTACGAAAGCCTGCAGTATTTCCAGACCCAGCTGGGGGATTCCGGCATTCTGGATGAACTGGTCCGTCAGGACGTGCAGGAGGACGACACCATCAAGATCGGCGAATATGAATTCGACTATGTATTCTGAGGTGTGGTATGCTGCCTGAATCTGTACCGGAAATTGATATCAAAGAAATGTCCCCTCTGGCGCTGGCCTTTGTGGGGGATGCTGTGCTGGAACTGCTGGTGCGCAGCCGCCTGGTGGGCACCACTCGCCTGCAGCCCGGCCGTCTGCACAGCGTAGCCACCCAGTATGTGTCCGCCCGGGCCCAGTTCCGGGAGCTGGCCGCGCTGGAGCCGATGCTCACTGAGCGGGAGGCTTCGGTGCTGCGCCGGGGCAAGAATGCCAGCAAGGCCAGTGTGGCCAAACATGCCACTGCCCAGGAATACCGGGCCTCCACCGGCTTGGAATGCCTGCTGGGCTGGCTGTATCTGCAGGGACAGATCGACCGTGTCACCGAACTGTTTGAGGTCCTGTGGCAGGCGGGCGGTCCCGAAGCCGAACCGAAGGACGCACAATAAAAAAGAGCCGCACCGCGGCCCCTATGTATCTGGGCGGGGCCTGCCCCCGCCCGCGGAACGCACTGACCGGAACTTACTTCTTGTTCTGGCCGCCCATCTTGTTCTGGGTGTTGGTGGTCTTGTTCTGCATGCCGGTCATCTTGCTCTGGGTAGACTTCTTGGTGGTACCGTTCTGGGTATTCTGAGTGCTCTGGGTAGTCTGGGTGCTGTGGTTGGTGGTGCAGTCTTTCATGTTGCGTGCCATACTGATTTGCTCCTTTCAAACTTGTCCAACTTGGCGGGGCCGCGTTCCGGTCCCTTGCCATAAGTCTGCCCGGCTGCGTGCCGTTTATGCAGCCGGGCATTTTGTTTTTTGCAGGAGGTAAAAAACGGTGTCTGCCTTCCCTGAATTCTTTGAACAGCGCGAGCGGGCTCTGCTGGGCAGCCGGTTTGAGGAACTGCTGACCTACGCGACTCCCACCCCCGCCCGGGGCATTACGGTGAACGGCCTGCGCTGCCCACCGGCAACCGTGGCCGAAGGCTCCGGCCTGCCGCTGGCGCCTTCGGCATTCTGCCCGGCAGCCTTTACCATTACTGACCCGGAGCTGCGCCCCGGCCGCCATCCCTGGCACCATGCAGGGGTGTTTTATGTGCAGGAACCCAGCGCCGCAGCCCCTGCTGCACTGCTAGAAGTACAGCCCGGCCAGAAGGTGCTGGACATGTGTGCCGCACCCGGAGGCAAAACCAGCCAGCTAGCCGCCGCCCTGCAGGGGCAGGGGCTGCTGGTGGCCAACGAATACGATTCCGCCCGGGCGGAGATTCTGCGCCAGAACCTGGAACGGATGGGTGTGCGCAATGCCGTGGTCCTCAATGAGGATACCTCCCGCCTGGCTGCGGCCTTCCCGGGCTTCTTTGACCGGGTGCTGGTGGACGCTCCCTGTTCCGGTGAAGGCATGTTCCGCAAGGAAGCCGCCGCAGCCGGACAGCACAGCGCCGCCCTGGTAGAACACTGTGCCGCTCTGGGCCGGGAAATTCTGGACAACGCCGCAGCTCTGTTGGCACCGGGCGGCATTCTGGTCTACTCTACCTGCACCTTTGCTCCCCAGGAGGACGAGGGCCAGGTGGCAGATTTCCTGCAGCGCCATCCGGAGTTTACTCTCTGCGATCTGAGCACTTGCGGATTCGGCCGTCCTGGAGAACCCAACCGCGCCGGGTATGATTTCGGCGCTGAAAAATGCCGCCGCATCTGGCCCGCCGATGGGGGAGAGGGACACTTCATGGCCAAACTGCAGAAGGCGGAAGAGGCCGAGGACGCCGCACCCAGTCCCAAAAAGGGAAAAGGGGAGCGCAGGGGCAAGCCTGCCAAAGTCCCCGCCGAGTGGACCGATTTTGCCCAGAAGCTCTTCCCGGACCTGGCCAACCGCCCGGTACAGACCGCGGGAGAATGGCTCATCCTGCCGCCGGAAACCCCGCTGCCGCCCCACAAGCTGCGCACTTTGCGGGCCGGGGTCCCGGCGGGCAAGGTCCTGAAAAGGCGGTTTGAACCCTCCCATGCGCTGTTCATGGCCTGGGGAACCGACTGCCGGAACCGGGAAGAACTGACCCTGTCCGACCCGCGCACCGCTGCCTGGCTGCGGGGAGAAGAAATCGACGCCAGGACCGCTGCCAACGGCTGGTGTGCCGTGCTGGTGGACGGCTTCCCGCTGGGGGGAGGCAAGGTCAGCGGCGGCCGTATCAAGAATCACTATCCCAAGGGGCTGCGAAACCTGGGCTGAACAGCCGGAACTTGAAAAAATCGCCAAAACGTGGTATAATTTACTGTCCATGTACAACAGGCCCTGTGACGGTTTATCCGCCGCCGCCCGGCCCACACTATATATTAGGGGGATCATCCATGTCCGGACATAGCAAATGGAACAACATCAAACGCAAGAAGGAAAAGACCGACGGCGCCCGCGCCAAGGTTTTCACCAAGATCGGCCGCGAAATCAGCGTTGCCGTTAAGGAAGGCGGCGCTGATCCGGCTTCCAACGGCAAGCTGGCAGCCCTGATCTCCAAGGCGAAGGCCAACAACGTGCCCAACGATAACATCCAGCGTATCATCAAGCGCGCTGAGGGCGGCGACAAGACCGAATACGAAGCCATGACCTACGAAGGATACGGCCCCGGCGGCATCGCCGTTATGGTCGATACCCTGACCGATAACCGCAACCGTACCGCGGCCAACATGCGTCATTACTTCGATAAATTCGGCGGCAACCTGGGCCAGATGGGCTGCGTGGGCTTCCTGTTCAGCCAGAAGGGCGTCATCGTTGTGGACCTGGAAGACAAGGACCCCGACACCCTGATGATGGACGCGCTGGATGCCGGTGCCGATGACTTCGATGCCGGTGAGGATGCCGCCGAAGTTACCACCACCCCTGAAGCTTTCACCGCTGTCTGCGATGCGCTGAAGGCCAAGGGCTATGAGTTCATCTCCGCCGATGTGGCGCAGGTGCCCGCTACCTCCACCGCTCTGTCCGACGCCGACCAGCTGGCCAACATGGGCAAGCTGCTGGACGCTCTGGAAGACGATGACGACGTGCAGAACGTCTGGCATAACCTGGAGAACGAGGATGATCTGCCCTGACCTAGCAAGGGGGACGCTATGACCAAGATTCTTTGCCCTTTCTGCCTGGAACCGCTGGAAGACGGGTTTCACGGGGACTGCCCCCATTGCGGGCGCAGCCTGGAAAACCATAATCCGGAAGGTGCGCTGCCCCTGGGCACGCAGCTGGGCGAACGGTACACGGTGGGAGAGTACCTCAGCGCCGATGGCGACGGTCTTGCCTACCGCGGTGTGGAAAATGAGTCCCGCCGTTTTGTGCTGATCAAAGAATACTTCCCCGTCACCCTGTGCAACGGGCGCAGCCCGGAAGGAGCGCTGATGCCCAAGGAGGGCCGCGAGGTCCTGTTCAAGACCAGCCGGATGGATTTTCAGGATCTGTATGTGGACCTGAAAAACCTGACCCCGGCCACCGGCCTGTCCCAGATTCTGGACGTGCTGGAAGAGAACAATACCGTCTACGCGGTGGAGGAAAACGAGAAGGGCATGACCCTGACCCATTACCTCTCCCTGCGTTCCCGCAACCTGACCCCGGCCGAAGCCCGTACGCTGCTGCAGCCGGTGATGGAAGGGGTCATTCAGCTGCACAAGGCAGGACTGATTCACCGGGGCATCTGCCCGGACAACATCCTGCTGCCCATTGACGGTTCTGCACGGCTCACCGGATACGGCACCCTGGCCCTGCGCACCGGCGGCAGTGAGCTGAAAAGCCAGCTGTACGCCGGATATGCGGCGCCCGAACAGTACAGCGCGTCGGAGTTTTCCGGCCGCTATACCGATGTGTATGCTCTGGCGGCGGTGACCTACCGCCTGGTTACAGGGCAGACGCCGGTGGCTGCGCCCCAGCGCAAGGTGCGGGACAGCCTGGAAAGTGCTCACAGCCTGGAAAATGGTGTGCCTACCTACTTTGCCCAGGTGCTGGCCTGTGCCATGCGCCTGGACCCCGCCAAGCGGATGCAGACGGTGCCCGAACTCATGAGCGCCCTCACCGACCCCAGCGTGGCCAATGCCATGTTTGAGCGGGGGGATAACCAGATCTCCACCAAAAAGATTCTGGGTGCGTCTATGGTGGTTATCTTTGTGCTGGCGATTCTGCTGCTGTGGAGTCTTCTCTCGCCACCGGGTTCGTCGGATGAGGAAAAGACAAAACCCACTCCCACACCGGCCACAACCACCGAGGAAGGGGAGGAAAGCAGCAGCGCTGCCGACAGTGATCTGCTGATTGCCCCTGATCTGGTGGGCAAAAACTATGCCACCGAGATCAAGAACAGCGACCTGTACCAGAAGTACCGCATCGTGATGACCGAGGACTATTCCTCTGAAGTGGAGGAAGGATATGTCATCAGCCAGGACCCGCTGGCCGGTACACTGCAGACCGAGGATACACCGATCATTCAAATTGTGGTCAGCAAAGGCCCCAACCTGGTGGAAATGCCCAACATTGTGGGCTTTACCCAGGATAACGCCATCAAGCTGCTGGACGCCAAAGGCATCCAGTACCGTATGGAGATCATGGCCAATGATGGCCAGTATGCCGCAGGCTGTGTGGCCAAGTGTGAGCTGGACGGCCAGAATCTGGAGCCCGGCCGCAAGCTGGATACCGGTACCGCCATCGTGACGGTGTATATCGCCGGGGAGCGGGACGACAGTCCCACCGTATCCGTGCAGCCTGCCGGGGACCCGGACAGCACGTCGGCCACACCGACGCCCGCTGCCTGACACAGGCCGTGGTCATAAAAGAAATAAAAAAGCCCGCCGCGAAGCAGAAACTTCGCGGCGGGTTTTTCACATATTTGTGAGCTTCGGTGGAAAACCGAAGCAACCGTTGTCAAGATTAGTCGCTGACGTACGGCATCAGAGCCATATGACGGGCGCGCTTGATAGCAACGGTCAGTTCGCGCTGATGGAAAGCGCAGGTGCCGGTCACGCGGCGGGGAATGATCTTGGCACGCTCAGTCACATACTTGCGCAGGCGCGGCAGATCCTTGTAATCGATGTGATCGATGCGATCGACGCAGAAGCTGCACACCTTGCGGCGGCCGCGATGCATCGGGCGGGAAGAACGATCCATAGCCATGGTCTTAACCTCCTTATAGAATGATACGATTCGATGATCAGAACGGCAGGTCGCCCTCGTCCTCGATCAGCGCAAAGTCGTCGTTGCTGCCAGCCGAATAGGCGGGAGCAGCGGGCTGTGCGGCGGGACGGGAATAGTCTGCCGGGGCGGGCGCCGCCGGAGCGGGAGCGCCCATGCCGGGGTTCTGGGATTTCGGGCCCGTGAAGTTCACGTTGTTGGCCACGATCTCAACAGCCTGCCGGTTGTTGCCGTTCTTGTCCTGATAGCTGCGGGACTGCAGACGGCCGTCGATGGCGATCATCGAACCCTTCTGGAAGTAACGGCAGACAAATTCTGCCGTACGGTCCCAGGCAACGACATCCAGGAAATCAGCCTGGCTCTGGCCGTTGGGGTCGCGGCGACCGCGGTCACAGGCAATGCGGAACGAGGCCACATTCTTGCCGGTAGTCGTCTGGCGCAGCTGCGGGTCGGCCACAAGGCGGCCCATGATTGCAACAACATTCAGCATGGTGTTAACTCCTTAAAACCTCTCAGGCTTCCTCCGCAATGATGATGGTGCGGAGCACGCCTTCCGTGATCTTGTAGACACGGTCCAGCTCGGCGGGGAAGGACGGGTCGCTGGTGAACTTAATCACCGTGTACACGCCTTCGGTTTCGTCTTCGATGGGATACGCCAGACGGCGCTTGCCCCATTCGTCGACAGAATCGATCGTACCATTCGCCTCGATCAGGGACTTGAACTTGCCCACCAGGGCAGCGCTCGCTTCCTCATCCAGGTTGGAACTGGTAACCAGCATGGTTTCGTACTTAGCCATATTCTGTACACCTCCTTTTGGACATAGGGCCCCTGCCTTGTGCAGGGGCAAGGATATGTGCCTCTCGGCACAGCAATTTATTCTATCAAATCTGCACCGAAAAGTCAAGAGAATTTTTCCCGCTTATTCGACGGTTTTAAAGCCGACACTCTCCACAAAGCGCAGGAACGAGGCCTTGCCGGCCTCATCCTGCTTGAAGACGCCTGCATTCTCCAGCACATGGCTGAATACCACGCCGATCTCGTCGCGCACGGCGGCGGTGGCGGCCACGGGGGTCATGGCGGTGCCGTACTTGGCAATCAGGCTGTCAATCCAGTCGGCATGTACGGCCAGAGAGCTGCCCTCTTCACGGCTGGTGTTGGGCGCGCCGCACAGAATATCAGCGATCTGGGCGCTCTGGCCCTTCAGGCGGGCAGGCAGAATGGCCAGACCCATGACCTCAATGAGGCCGATGTTTTCCTTCTTGATGTTGTGGTATTCCTTGTGCGGATGGAAGATACCGTCGGGATACTCCTCGGTGGTGCGGTTGTTACGCAGCGCCAGATCCAGAATGTAGCCGTCCTGGTCATCATAGTGCAGAATGGGGGTGACGGTGTTGTGCGGGGTATCGCCGGTGTGGGACAGAATGTCCACGCTGGCATCACTGTATTCCCGCCAGGCGGTCAGAATGTTGTTGGCTACCGTCTGCACCTGCTGGGAGCTGCGGCCGATGAGGCGGATGGTGGACACGGGCCAGTTCAGGATACCGGCACGCACACCGGGATACCGTACATCGTGCAGCGGGGTGGCAATGCCGGCTTTCTGCATGGGGAAGACATACCGGCCGCCCTGGAAATGGGAGTGGCTCAGGATGCTGCCGCCCACAATGGGCAGATCGGCGTTGGAACCGCAGGTGTAATGGGGGAACTGGCTCACAAAGTCAAAGATCTGGGCCAGGGTGCGGCGGTCCATCTCCATGGGCTTGTGCTCGTCGTGCAGAATGATGCAGTGCTCGTGGAAGTAGGCATACGGGCTGTACTGCAGATAGAAAGCTTCACCCGCCAGATGCACAGGCACGATGCGGTGGGTCTGCCGTGCGGGGAAGTTGATGCGTCCGGCGTAGCCGATATTTTCCTTGCACAGCATGCACTTGGGGTAGCTGGCGGCGGGCTGCAGACGCTCCATGGCAATGACCTTGGGGTCTTTTTCGGGCTTGGTCAGGTTGATGGTGATTTCCAGTTCACCGTACGGGGTCTTGGTGTTCCACTGGATGTTCTTGGCAATCTGGGCGGTGCGGATGTAGTTGGACACCACACACAGATCATAGAACCAGTCGGTGGCAGCTTCGGGGCCCTTCTTGGCGTACAGCTTGCGGAACTTGCGCAGGATCTCGCTCTCGCGGGGCATCATGGCGCCCATCAGACGGGTTTCGAAGTTGATGCGGTACTGGGGCACGTCGTTGTCAAACAGCTTCTTGGCGGCGGCCAGGTCCAGCATATGCTCCAGGATCTCGGTAGGCGTGTCGAAATTTTCTTTCGGGGGCTTCTCTTCACACGGAGCGCTCAGACCCAGCAGATCCAGCAGCGTATTGCGGGCTACCAGCATGTCCAGGTCCTTGATCATCTTGTGCTTGCGCCCAAAACGCAGCAGGCGCTCCACATCCAGGGCCAGGGCGGAATCCAGCTCTTCGGCGGTCATTTCGGCCACGGGCTTTTCGACGATAACGGGTTCATTATTCGGCTTGCTCATACAGACATCCCTCCTATTTCTACGATACCGCATTTTGCCCTCTCTTTCCATGCCCAGTAATGTCATTGTTTTGTGATTTTCGTTCCTGTGTACCAAAGTGCCCCGGCGCGTGGACGGGCCGGGGCGGAAAGACAATGATTTTATTTGCGCAGATCGCTGAACAGATCCTTGTGATAGACACCCGCCTCAATCAGCTTGGCAAAGGACTCCACCACCACGGGCTTATCCTCCTGATAGGTCACACCGAACCAGCGGTCATGCGTGGGCAGCACCTTTACGTTCACCTTGCCCTGCTGGAGCAGGCTGTCAATAAAGATGGGCAGCAGATATTCGGCCTTCATTTCGTTGCCGGCGATGCCGCCGAAAAACTCCACGAAACCCTTGTCCAGCATGGTGACAAACTCGGGGGTCAGACCCCACATGTTCATGGAAACCAGGCTGTCTACATCCACGGCTTTGCCGCCGGCCTGGGCACCGTCGGCGGTCTTCTCGATGCCGGAAGTTTCATCCACACCGGTCAGGTAGCCGTCGGCGTTCATGCGGCAGATGCCGCGGGTCACGGCGCCGTTGTCGCTCAGGGTGTTCTTCAGCACAAAGCCGGCCATGCACAGGTCACCCGGCTTTTCGGGGGTGTAGCCCTGCAGGAAGTCGTGCAGCAGAACAAAGGCCTGTTTGCCGTAGTAGTCATCGGCATTGATGACCGCAAAGGGGCTGTCCAGCTGGTCCTTGCAGGCCAGAACCGCCTGACCGGTGCCCCAGGGCTTGGTGCGGCCTTCGGGCAGGGTCACACCCTCGGGCAGAGCATCCAGCTCCTGGAAGGCATAACCCAGCTCCACGCCGAGCCCGGCGCAGATCTTCTCGATGCGGTCGCCGATGGCTTCCCGGAAGGCTTCCTCAATGTCCCGGCGGATAATGAAGACGATTTTGTCAAAACCGGCTTCGATGGCGTCATGGATGGAATAATCCATGATGATCTCGCCGTTGGGGCCTACGGCCGCCAGCTGCTTGATGCCGCCGCCGTAGCGCGAACCGATGCCGGCCGCCATAATAACCAGGGTAGTTTTCATAACAAATTCCTCCAGTGTATTTCGGTACCGGCGCCCACGAGGGGCTGCCGGCTGTATTACATGCCAAACAGGGACATGGCCGCTGCCGGGTTTGCACCCAGCATGACCAGGACCCATGTCAGGGCAACACAGGCCACAAGGTAAATAACCACCGCAGGGATGCACACGCCGCCGCGCAGCGCCAGCATATCCCGACGGTCCTGTCCTTCCGGAACATGGTCATAGATGTTGCGGATGCGGTCGGTGCAGGTCTTTTTGTACCAGTAGCCGGCAAACAGAGCCCGCACGATCATGACCACCCAGCTGACGATGGCACACACATCCGAAGCCGGCAGGAGCCAGCTGGTGCTCATGCCGCTGACGATGGGCGCACCGGAAATAACCAACAGCGCCAGATAAGTGGGAACGGTCACCAGCACATCCAGTACGGTGAACAAAGCGCCCAGCTTCCACATCTTGCGGTAGAAGAAGTAGATGGGGCCGAAGAAGAACGCCGCAAAGGAAAAACCGATCTTGTGCTTGGTTTTGTCCATACGGAAGAACTGCATCAGATAGTATAGGCTGGAAGGGCCGACAAAGGTTGCCCAATCCCGGGCCTTGATACCGTCGATAGGATCATCGGGGCCCACTTCCTGCCGGTATACACCGCCGTCAGGGCCGGTGGTGTAAGCGTCAATATGCGGGGCCGAAGGGCCGCCGTCCCGGGAACCGGGACCGGTATATTCGGGATTGTCATAGATCGGACGCTGCGGTCCGGCATTCTGGGCGCTGTGGGTGCTCTCACTGCTTTGGGGATGGTCCGGCAGGGGAACGCCACAATGGCCGCAAAAATGGGTGCCGGCGGGATTGCGGGCACCGCAGTTGGGGCAGACAGTCTGCCCGTTGTCACCCTCGCTGTCCGGTTTCCACTCGTATCCGGTGGCGTGCCGGTCGGCATGGATGCAGACGCCGTTGCTGGGCCAGCAGGCACGGTGATAGGGCGTGCCGCAGTCCGGACATACAACAACGTCATCCGTGGGGGTGAACGGTTTATGGCACACAGGACATGTGCTGCCTGTATAGTTGCTCATGGTAGCCTCCGTGATTCAAATGCCGCGCTCGGCGGCTGTTAACAGAAATCATTATACACCATGCCAACGGCGAAAGCAAAGAATTTTCCGTGAACAATGTACGGCAAACGGCCCTTTACAAGGAGAATTTTTTCGTTTATACTTATCCTGTATAACTATCATAAACTTAGGGGTATTGATATATGATCACCATTGATGAACTGAAATCCAAACTGGGCAGCTTCCAGACCGCCGTTGACGACCTGCGGGATGCCCTGTCCATTGAAGCCAGTGAAAAGCGTCTGGCGGAGCTGGAACACCAGATGACCATGCCCGGCTTCTTTGATGACCAGGAGCGCAGCCAGAAGGTCTATTCCGAGATGGGCGAGCTGAAGAACAAGCTGGAACGTTACCGCAAGCTGTCCACTCAGTATGAGGAAGCGGGTACCCTGCTGGAGATGATCGAGGAGGAAAACGATCCCTCCCTGATTTCCGAAGGGGAAGAAGCCGTCAATGGGGTGGAAAAGTCCATCGATGAGCTGCAGCTGATGACCATGCTCAATGGTGAATATGACCATAACAACGCCATTCTGACCTTCCATGCCGGTACCGGCGGCACCGAGGCCCAGGACTGGGCCGAAATGCTGTACCGCATGTACACCCGCTGGGCCGAAGCCCACGGCTATTCCATTGAGGTCCTGGATGTGCTGGACGGCGACGAGGCCGGCATCAAGAGCGCTTCCATGATGGTCAAGGGTGCCAACGCCTACGGCATGCTCAAGAGCGAGAACGGCGTCCATCGTCTGGTGCGCATCAGCCCCTTTGACGCCAACGCCCGCCGTCAGACCAGCTTTGCCAGCCTGGAAGTCATGCCCGAACTGGACGACAAGATCCAGATCGAGATCAACCCCAATGATATCGAAATGCAAGTGTTCCGTTCTTCCGGCGCCGGCGGTCAGCACATCAACAAGACCTCCTCGGCCGTTCGCCTGATCCACAAGCCCACCGGCATCGTCACGTCCTGCCAGACCCAGCGCAGCCAGCTGCAGAACCGTGAGTACGCCATGGAAATGATGAAGGCCAAGCTGTATCAGATCGCTCTGCAGCAGCATAAGGATAAGATCGACGACATCAAGGGCGTGCAGAATGAGATCGCCTGGGGCCACCAGATCCGCAGCTACGTCTTTATGCCCTACACGCTGGTCAAGGACCACCGCACCAACTACGAAAGCGGCAACGTGCAGGCTGTCATGGACGGCGACCTGGACGGCTTCATATACGCCTACCTGAAAGCAGCTTCCCGCGGCGAATTGGAAGAAGTCTAAATAGCAAGAAAAAATGCTCCCGTGACAGCGGGGGCATTTTTGTTTTTACCGTGTTTTTGCCGTCCGGCCTTTATTTGTTCACAAAGACATGTGTATAATGCTGGATAACTTTTCCACTTTATAAAGGAGGCTGACCCCGTTGTCACATCCGTCCCGCTCTTTGCGCCGCGAACCGGCGATGGAAGATTCCTGCCCGGCTGAAACCGAACGGCCGCCCGTTGTGAACCCCAAACCCGAACAGGGGCTGACCCGGGCCCAGGTGGATGCGCGATCCGCCGCAGGGCTGACCAACCGTGCCCTGCAGGGCAGCGGCAAGACGGAAACCCAGATTGTGCGGGACAACATCTTTACCTTTTTCAACCTGGTGTTTGTGGTGCTGGCCGTCTGCCTGTTTGCGGTAGGCTCCTATCTGAACGCCGGGTTCCTGGGGGTCGTGGTCTGCAACACGGTCATCGGGATTGTGCAGCAGCTGCGGGCCAAACGGACCATCGACAAGCTGACCCTGCTGTCCGCCCATAAAGTCCGGTGCGTGCGGGACGGGGAAATCCGGCTGCTGACTTCGGACGAACTGGTGCGGGACGATATTGTGGAGTTCCGGGCAGGGGAGCAGATCTGCGCCGATGCCGTTGTGCGCACCGGCACCGCCCAGGCCAACGAAGCCCTCATCACCGGGGAGGCCGATGCTGTGGACAAAGGTCCCGGGGATGTGTTGCGTTCCGGGTCTTTCCTGTTGTCCGGTCAGTGTCGGGCCCAGCTGACCCATGTGGGGGCTGACAGTTACGCCAACCGCCTGGCGGAGGAAGCCCGGGCGGGCCATGCGGTGCCCAAAGGCGAGATGATGCGCTCGCTGGACAAACTCATCCGCATTATCGGCATCGCCTTGGTGCCGCTGGGAATCCTGATGTTCCTCAACCAGTTTGCGGCGCTGGACATGACCCTGCGGGATGCGGTGGAAGCTACCGTAGCCTCTCTGGTGGGCATGATTCCCGAAGGACTGTATCTGCTGACCAGTGTGGCCCTGGCCGTCAGCATGATCCGCCTGGCCCGGCGCAAGGTGCTGGCCCAGGATATGAACTGCATCGAAACACTGGCCCGGGTGGATGTGCTCTGCGTGGATAAAACCGGAACCATCACCGAAAACCGGATGGAAGCAGGAGAGCCCCAGCTGCTGGATGAAACCTGGACCATAGCCGGGGTGGAAACCGTGCTGCGCAGCCTGTACGCTGATACCGAGCCGGACAACGACACCGCCCGGGCTCTCTGCCGCCGGTTTGCGGCAGGCGGGGGCGAACATTGGCCGCGGACTGCCACGGTGCCATTCAATTCTGCCTGGAAATGGAGCGCTGCTGTGTTCCGGGAGCATGGTGCCTTTGTGGTGGGCGCTCCCGATGTGGTGGCAGGCCCCCGTGCGGAAGAGCTGACGCGGGAGATCGAACCCTATCTGGAACGGGGGAGCCGGGTGCTGCTGCTGGCTGCGTATGACGGGCGCCCCGACCCCAAAATCGGCCTGGACCCCGATAAACTTCAATTTTTGGCCCTGTTGCCGGTGGCTAACCGGGTGCGGGCCGAAGCGCCCCGGACCTTCCGCTATTTTGCCGACCAGGGAGTGGACATCAAGGTCATTTCGGGGGATAACCCTCTCACGGTCAGCCGTGTGGCGCAGCAGGCGGGGATTGCCGGTGCCGAAAACTTTGTGGATGCCACTACCCTGCATACCGAGGCCGAACTGACCGAAGCTGCCGAGCGCTGCACCGTTTTCGGCCGGGTCACCCCCGACCAGAAGCGGCAGCTGGTGCGTGCTCTGAAAGCCAAGGGCCATACCGTGGCCATGACCGGAGATGGTGTGAACGATGTGCTGGCTCTGAAGGAAGCAGATTGCGGTATTGCCATGGCTTCCGGCGCCCAGGCTGCCAGCCAGGTATCCCAGCTGGTGCTGCTGGAATCCAACTTTGCAGGTTTGCCTGCCGTGGTGGCTGAAGGACGCCGGGTCATCAACAACATCCAGCGCTCGGCATCCCTGTATCTGGTCAAGAACCTGTTCTCTTTCCTCTTCACCCTGGCCGCGCTGTTCATCACCCTGCCGTATCCGCTGCAGCCCATCCAGCTGACTTTGATTGCAGCGGTCACCATCGGAATCCCGTCCTTTGTGCTGGCGCTGGAACCCAACCACGAACTGGTACGGGGAAAATTCCTGCCCAATGTGCTGCGGGCTGCGCTGCCCGGCGGCCTCACTGATCTGTTCCTGGTGCTGGCACTGGAAGCGGCGACCGCTGCCCTCGATATGCCCTATGAAATGCTCTCCACCTTGACCACTCTGGTCATGCTGGGAGTGGGGCTGGGGGTGCTTTGGCGTGTTTGCCGGCCCTTTACGCCGGCCCATATCGTGTTGTGGGGCGGCATGCTGGCGTTGGCGGTGGCCGGTGTGGCGATGTTCCATCAGGCGCTGGAACTGGTGCCGCTGGGGCTTCAGGAATGGCTGCTTCTCATCATTTTCTGGGCAGTCACGCCGTATGTGCTGCGACTGCTGACCCGGGCTGTTACCGGAATCTATACCTGGTGGAAACAGCACTTTGCCGCAAAACAGCATCCATAAAATCAAAACCACCGGCTAAGCCGGTGGTTTGAGTAAGCCCTATAAGGGCATCGTACTAGCAAAGCTCCTTGAGGGGCCACGAATGGGTCTGCCAACTGCATTCCTTTCTCGTGGCAGGCCCCTCAAGGGGCCTCTTTTTATGCCTTGGTATTCTTGCTACCCGTAAACGGGTCAACAAATTCTTTGAGGCTCATCTGGTCTGCTATCTGGTCTTGTTGCAGTTGGTTTTTGATATATTCCTCAATGCGCTTTTTGTTTTTGCCTACTGTGTCTACGAAATACCCTCTTGCCCAGAAATGCCTGTTTCCATACTTGTACTTCAAACTTGCGTGCCTGTCGAAAATCATCAGACTGCTTTTCCCTTTTAAGTATCCCATTACATACGCGATACTATACTTTGGCGAAAAGCTGATCAGCATATGTATGTGGTCCGGGCACGCTTCTGCTTCGATGATCTCGATTCCTTTCTGTTCGCACAACTGCCTCAGTATCTGCCCTATATCTTTTTTGATCTGCCCGTACACTACCATTCTCCGATACTTTGGTGCGAATACCACATTATATTGACATCTCCACGTTGTGTGGCTTAAACTATCTACGTCTTTGTTATTCCTCATTTCAAAGACAACCTCCCTGTTTTTGGAATGTGGTTGGCAAACCCACATCCTATTCTACAGGGAGGTTCTCTTTTGTCTATGGCTAAAGCCGCTTTATTCCACCAGCACAGCTGGTGGTTTTTTTGCGCTTAAGCACTCAAACAAAAATCCCCGCCACCCGAAAGGGCAGCGGGGTATTTTTATAGGCAATATCTTATCTGGCCCGGTTCAGCCGCTGGTCTACGCCGAAAAATTTGAAAATCCGGCAGTTGCCCAGCATCCGGCTGGAAACCTTCTCGGTATAGCGGGCTTCAAAAATGCCCTGGTCGGTGATGTTGGTGGTGTATACCGTGGGCAGGTGGCAGAGCATGCGGGTGTTGACCAATTCATACAGCACACTGATGGTCAGGGCGGTGATGTGCTCGGTGCCCAGGTCATCCAGGATCAGCAGGTCGGCTTCCTTGCAGGCGGCCAGCCAGCTGTCCTCGCTGTCCCGGTCAAAATGTTCCCGGCTCAGCTGGGCAGCCAGGGCAGCGCTGCTGGTATACAATACATCGTATCCTTTTTCCAGCACGGCATCGGCCACGGCCAGGGCCAGATGGGTCTTGCCCAGCCCGGCACCGCCCATAAACAGCAGGTTCGGACTTTGCTGGCCGAAACCATCCGCCCAGCGGCGGCAGAACTGCAGGACCTTGGCCATATATTCCCGGGGCGGACCGCCCAGTTCGGGCTCCACTTCCGCCGGGTAGCGGGTCACATCAAAGGTATCAAATCCGCACAGAGCCAAGGGGCTGGCGGCGTTGATCTCCTCCCGCCGCAGGGTGCGGGCCACCTGGGCCACACACTGGCAGACGGTTCCCTTGTACAGACCCGTATCATGGCACAGGGGGCAGGTGTACCGGGGCTCCAGATCGGCAGGGGAGTACCCAACCTTGCGCAGAGCCTCCTCAAGTGTCCTGCCGGCTTCCTCCAGCTTCCGGGCAGCGGGGGCGGTATCGGCTCCCCGGGCGGCGGCCAGGGTCAGTCCCAGACCAGCCTGGACCCGGGCTTCCTCGGCGGCGGCCAGCTCGGGATGGGCCGCAAAAGCGGCGGTGCGCATGCGCTCGGCACGGGTCACGGCCTGCTGGCGGCGCCCCGCAATGTGGCGCTGCGCTTCGCGGAACAGTTCGTCCTTGGTGCGCATGGGTTAGTCCTCCGTTTCATCCTCAAACACGGCGTTCCAGTTGGCGTGGAACAGATCTTTCTTGCCCGGGGCAGGGGCGGCGGGCTTTTGGCTGGTGGCCAGGATGTTGGCACCGGAAAGCTGCCCCTTGCCCCGCACCGACTGTACGGTGGTCAGCCCCTGGGAATGCCAGGAGCGCAGAATGCCGTCCACATACCGCACGGTGCAGTGGGCTTCGGCGTGCAGGATGGCTTCAGCAATCATGTCGGCGCCAAAGCCCCATTCCTCATACCAGCGGGTGATGGCGGTGCGTTCCCACCGGGTCAGGCGGGACGCTTCGGTGCCGAACTGCAAAGCCACCTCGCTCCAGCGGGCGGCACGCAGGGCTTCCTGTTTCAGAAAACGCTCGGCATCGGCACCGGTTTCCACCCCGGCCTCCCGCCAGCGGGTCAGTTCCCGGCTGACGGCCGCTACCGTGCAGCGCCCCTGCCGGGCAACCTCGGCACAGCAGGTCAGGATCACATCAGGCAGCCATCCGTCCTGCAGATACAGCCCCACCAGCCGCTGCAGCTCGCTGCGGCTCAGGGCACGGCCCAACGCGGCCTGGGCTTCCTGGCACAGGACCGCCACATACGGGTCGTTCAGGGTGGTCAGGTCGATGTGAGGCGGCTTGGGCAGCTCCGGCTGGGGGACCCCGCGGTCACTTTCCAGCAATCCGGCCCCGGCCCAGTACTGCAGGGCACGCTTGGCGGATTCAATACTTTTCAGTCCCAGATCATGGGCAATGGTGCGCGGGTCGGGAGCGCCCCCGCCGATGAGGTACAGGGCCACCCGCACCGCATCGCCATCTGCGCGGGGCAGATGCTGCCACACCAGCCGGGGAACTGCCACCGTGTCCCCGTTATGTGCTGCCAGCCGATATCCCATGCCTGCGTTCCTCCATCCTTGTTTTTTATATCCTCATATTATAGCATCACGCCCGGGGGGTGTAAAGCAAGGGAAAAAGCCGATGGTCAAAACCGACAAAAACAAGGGGGAAATCTTGGCGGGTATTTCCGGCGGCCGCCGCTTGCGAACGGAACAAAAAGAATTTACAATAAAAGTAATAACTTACGCGCTGTTCACGCAGACAAAAAGTGGAAAAAAGGAGTGATTCCCATGGCCATCAGCCTGGTCAAGCTGCCCACCAAAAAGAAAGACCTGCTGCTGCGCGTGGCAAAAGGCCATTTTGCCACCAGCCACAGTCATATCAACTATTATATCGACGTTACCATGCAGAAGACCCGTCTGTCCGAAGCCCGTGCCGTTGCCCAGGAACTGGTGCGCCATTATACCGCCACCACCATTGTGGACACGGTCCTGTGCCTGGACGGCACCGAGGTCATCGGCGCCTGCCTGGCCTCCGAGCTGACCCGCGGCGGATATGTGAATATGAACGCCCACCAGACCATCTATGTGGTCAGCCCCGAACACACCAGCGGCAGCCAGCTGCTCTTCCGGGAAAACACTGCCCCCATGATCACCAACAAGCATGTGCTGATTCTGGCAGCTTCGGTCACCACCGGCTACACCGCCCAGGCCGCTGTGGAAGCGGTGGATTATTACGGTGGCATGGTAGCGGGCATTACTTCCATCTTTGCCACCGTCAACGAATGTTCCGGCTATCCGGTCACTTCTATCTTTGACCCGTCCACCCTGGGCGATTACGAGAGCTACGATTCCCGCAACTGCCCGTGGTGCAAGCAAGGCATCAAGATCGATGCGCTGGTCAACAGCTATGGCTATTCCAGCCTGTAATCTGCCATGAGTGGAGCTCTGTGCTCCGATGTCCTTTTCTCTTTTCGCAAAACCCCTGCCGTTGCACCGGCAGGGGTTTTGTGGTATGCTAAAAACAATGTGCCTCCGCCCGCTGCAAAGGGAGCGGCAGAGCCGATACGGGAAAAAATCCGGTTCCGGATATCCGAAATGAATTCGACGACCAGGGGGAACGCCTGTGGCGAAAAAAGATAAAATCCAATATGCGCTGAATTTCCTGGCGGATGCCCTCAGTCTGCTGGTCAGCGCCGTGGCAGCCTGGCTGGTCACAGATAAAGTCCTGCATGTCTTGCTGGATTACAACCATCAGGATTGGGGGCAGTTCACCCTGATTCTGATGCTGGCCTTTGTGGTGGTATATGCCGGATTCAACGGTGCCTCCCGCCTGACCCGCCGTGGCTGGAAATCGGAACTGCTGCACTGTATGCGCAATACGGTATTGCTGGGGGCGGTGCTGGCGGTCTGCCTGCTGTTGACCAAAGCGACATTGCTGGAATCCCGGTATATGTATTTGGGAATTCTGGCGGCCAATGTGGTCTGTCTGTATCTCTCCCATACGGCGCTTAAAACTTATCTGAACAAGTATTTCTATAAGGGGTCGCTGGCCACGCTGGTGGGCATTATCACCACCTCCGACCGGGCATCGGCTCTCATCCGCGACCTGAAACATGACTGGGACAAAAAGTTGCAGGGTGTGGTCCTGTTGGATGCCCAGGAACCCGGCGGCCGGGTGGAAGGCGTGCCGGTGGCGGCTGTGTATGAAGATGCGCTGGAATGGATTCGCCGGGAACCGCTGGATGAAATTTACGTCAATGTATCGTACCAGAGCGGGGATTCCCTGCGGCCGCTTCTCAACGAGATGGAGAGCATGGGCCTGTGCGTGCACCTGAACGTGACCGTGCTGGAACCCTACACCGCGGCAGCCCGACAGCAGGGCGGCTGGTTCCCGCAACTGCAGACCACCGTGGAAACGGCGGGCGGTGTGCCTTTTGTCACCATCACGGCAACGGAACATGATTTCGGTGCCATGATCCTAAAACGGGTCATGGATATTGTGGGGGCACTGGTGGGCCTGATTATCTCGGTGCCCATCATTGCGGTCACTGCCATTCCCCTCAAGCTGGAAAGCCCCGGCCCTCTTTTCTTCCGGCAGAAGCGTGTGGGCCTCAATGGCCGGGTATTCTACATTTATAAGCTGCGCAGCATGTATGCGGATGCCGAAAAACGCAAGCAGGAACTGATGAAAAAGAACAAGATGCAGGGGCTGATGTTCAAGATGGACGATGACCCCCGCATTACCAAGGTGGGCAAGTTCATCCGCCGCACTTCCATCGATGAGCTGCCCCAGTTCTGGAACATCCTGAAAGGGGATATGAGCCTGGTAGGAACCCGGCCGCCCACGCTGGATGAGTACGAGCAGTACGATTCCCACCACAAGCGCCGCCTTTCCATGAAACCGGGCCTGACCGGTCTGTGGCAGGTCAGCGGCCGCAGCGACATCCGGAATTTTGAGGAGGTCGTCAAACTGGATGTGACCTATATCGATAACTGGTCCCTGGGACTGGATATGCGCATTCTGGTCAAGACCATCGGCGTGGTGTTCAAGCGCACCGGCGCGGAATAAAAGCAAAGCCCTTCGCTTATGGCGAGGGGCTTTTTGCATCTTGTGTGCCGGGCGTCAGTCCGATATAATAAGACGCATTGACCGAAAAGAGGCACCCACCTATGAGGAGCAACGTATGAAACACATAGATAAGATCCGCCGGCTCACCCTCGAACAAAAATGTGCGCTGCTCTCCGGGGCCGGTACCTTCTGCACCCGTGCGCTGCCAGGGCAGAAGATCCCCTCCCTCTGGCTGTCGGATGGCCCCAGCGGTGTGCGAAAGCAGGAGGGGGCCAGTGACCATCTGGGCCTCAATCCCAGCGCGCCCGCCACCTGCTTCCCTACGGCCGTGACCCTGGCCGGCAGCTGGGATCCCGACCTGTTGGAAGAGGTTGGCCGCGCTATGGGCCAGGAAGCCGCAGCCCAGGGAGTGGATGTGCTGCTGGCCCCGGGGCTCAACATCAAGCGCAGTCCTTTGTGCGGACGCAACTTTGAATATTATTCCGAGGACCCCATCCTGGCGGGCAAACTGGCTGCTGCCATGATCCGGGGCATCCAGGCGGGCGGTGCGGCTGCCTGTCCCAAGCATTTTGCCGTCAACAGCCAGGAAACCCGCCGCATGGTGTCGGACTCCACGTTGGACGAGCGTACTCTGAGAGAAATCTACCTTACCGGATTTGAGATCGCCGTGCAGGAGGGCCGGCCCCGCACCATCATGTCTTCCTATAATCTGGTCAACGGGACCTATGCCAACGAGAACCCCCATCTGCTGCAGGAAATTCTGCGGGGGGAGTGGGGCTTTACCGGGGTGGTGGTCACAGACTGGGGCGGTTCCAACGACCATGCCCTGGGCGTGAAAAGCGGTTCGACCCTGGAAATGCCGGCTCCCGGCGGGGATGCTGTGCGGGAACTGCTGGCGGCGGTGAAGTCCGGCAAAATCACCGAGTCGGACATCGACGCCCGTATGGAGGAACTGCTGACTCTCGTGGAGGATGCACAGCATATCCGGGCAGATAAGCCAGCTGTCGATCAGGAAGCACATCACCGGCTGGCCCGGCGGGCCGCCGCCGAAGGAATGGTGCTGCTGAAAAACGAGGGCGACATTCTGCCCCTGGACCCAGCAGCGAAAGTGGCGGTCATCGGTGATTTTGCCGCCGTGCCCCGGTACCAGGGAGCTGGTTCCAGCGCCGTCAATGCCACTCGAGTGGACAACGTCCACGCCCTGCTGGCCGAAAGCGGTATCCGCAGCGTGGGATATGCCCCTGGTTTTGAGCGCAGTGGGGCTCATAATCCGGCCAAACAGAGCGAGGCAGTGGCACTGGCCGGGACTGCAGACGTGGTTCTGCTGTTCCTGGGGCTGGACGAACTGCGGGAAAGTGAGGGCATGGACCGGGCCGATATGCGCCTGGCCCAAAACCAGATCGACCTGCTGGCCGCTGTGGCAGAAGTAAACCCCAACGTGGTGGTGGTGCTCACCGCCGGTGCCCCGGTGGAAACGCTCTGGCTGCCCCATTGCAAAGCCTTGTTGTACGGTGCTCTGGGCGGACAGGCCGTAGCCGGTGCCGTACTGGACCTGCTCACCGGGCATGCCTGCCCCGGCGGGCACCTGGCCGAAACCTGGCCCCTGCGCTATGAAGACACCCCGGCCGCCGACACCTTTGCCCGCCCGGGCCGCATTGTGCCTTATAAAGAAGCCTTGTATGTGGGATACCGCTACTACCAGACAGCGGATGTGCCGGTGGCCTTTCCGTTCGGCTACGGTCTGAGCTATACCACTTTCTCCTGGCGGGATATGCAGGTGGATTCCACCAAAGTGACTCTTACGGTGGAAAACACCGGCAGGTTGGACGGTACCGAACTGGTGCAGGTCTATGTGGAAAAACCGGGTGCCAGGGTGTTCGGACCCTGCCGCCAGCTCAAGGCCTTCCGCAAAGTCCGCCTGAAAGCGGGGGAGAGCTGTACGCTCACCATTCCGCTGGACGAAAAGGCCTTCCGTTATTGGAATACCACCACCGACCGCTGGGCGGTGGAAGGCGGCCGGTATGGGATTGCTCTGGGCCGGTCTGCGGCGGATATCCTCTTCCGGGCGGCTGTGACCGTGCCGGGCAGCGGAGATGCTTTGCCTTACGCCGGGCTGGCGCTGCCCCATTACAAAACGGGGGACATCCGCCATGTGCCGGACCGCGAATTTGAAGTTTTGCTGGGACGCTCTCTCCCGCCGGAAAAAACGGTCATCGACCGCAATATGACGCTGGGCGAAATCGGGAGCACCCGCAGTCCGTTGGCCTGGCTCATCAATCAGGGACATACTGCGCTGCTGAACCGCAGCCTGCAGGCCGGAACGCCTGACCTGAACCTGCTGTTCAATTACAATATGCCTCTGCGGGCTGTGGCCAAGATGACCAACGGAAGGGTCAGCATGGGGATGATCGACGCACTTGTCATGGAGCTCAAAGGCTTCTGGCTCCTTGGCCTGCTGCGCCTGCTGGTGGAATTCTGGCTGAACCGTGCCCGCAACCATGCATTGGAACGCCGCCTGAATGCTCCAGCAAAGGAGAAAACACAATGAACGCTGTGAAAGCCTGGATCAAGGCCCACCCCAATGTGTGGGAGTTTATCCTCTTCAACCTGCTGTCCAACTGTGCTACCGTCACCAATTTTGTGGTCATGTGGCTGTGCACCGGGTTTATCTTCGCTCCGTTCCGCAACCAGCCGTTTGCCTTTCTGATCTTCCGGTATACCAATGTGGAAAGCGACCTGGGCCTGTGCGGATTCCTGAGCTTTCTGGTGGCCACGGCAGCCGCCCAGACGGTGAACTTCTTTGTGCAGAAAAACTGGGTGTTCAAATCCAATGCGGCTTTCAGCCGGGCGGTGCCCCGGTATGTGGGGCTGGCGGTGGTGCTGGTTGTGGTATCCAGCGCCTTGCCTACGTACAGTCAGAGCTTTTTTGTCTGGCTGGGGCTGCCCGCCATGGCGGTACCTACCCTGGCCAATGTGCTCAACATCGTGGTGCAGGTGGCCCTCAGCTACCCGGCCATGAAGTTCTGGATTATGCCGAAACAGTAAAAAAAGAGGGGGCTTTCCTGCGGGAAGATACCCTCTTTTTGTCGTATGTACGTCTGGCAAAGAAACTTTGCTTGCCTGCAGGACGGATAGACTGTATAGTGGAAACAGAACAAGCTGTGACAGGAGGTCTGATCATGTCGGACGTGAGCAAGAATATCCGACGTTTTCGCAAGCAGAGCCGTATGACCCAGGAGGAACTGGCTGCCGCTTTGCATGTGACCCGGCAGACCGTTTCCAACTGGGAGATGTCCCGGTCATATCCGGACCTGGATATGGTGGTGCGCCTGGCCGAAACGTTGCACACCGACCCCAATGCGCTGTTGTACCCGCCCCAGGCCAAGCCCGGCAAGTTGCCGTATCGCCCGGTGGCGTACAAGGCAATCTTTATTACGCTTCTGATCTTTTTTGTGATGATGACCCTGTTCGGCGGGGTGTTCGTTGCCATTCTGCAGCCTTTGGTCGGCGGCGGGGTGGAACAGACCTATTTGTATCCGCTGTATGGCGGTATTATGATGCTGGCTGCCCTGATGGTGGGCTGTACCTGCGTGATTCTGGACGAACTGCGCAATCCGCAGGACGCAAAAGGGGAGAATGAACCCGGCCAACATCCGGAACTATAATGAACGATAAAAGAACCGGCGGCGGCTGCAAAACCGGCGGCGGTTCCTGGCTGTGATAACAAAAAAGCCTTTCAGCATTTGCTGAAAGGCTTTGGTCGGAGTGACGGGATTCGAACCCACGGCCTCTTGGTCCCGAACCAAGCGCGCTACCATCTGCGCTACACCCCGAGAAAAAAACCGCAGCAACTTTGCTGCTGCGGTCGTGGTTGGGGATGAGAGGATCGAACTCCCACGGGCGGAGTCAGAGTCCGCTGCACTACCATTATGCGAATCCCCAGTAGGTTTTCTGTCTTGGGCTTGCCTGCCCTCGACGTTTATTTATTATAGCGACCTGGGCCAGGTTTGTCAACAGTTTTTTGCAAAAAAATGGCGGGAATTTTGCATGGCCGGTTCCGGCAACGAGTCAGCGAGAAAAAACGGATGCTGTAACAGAATTTTCTTCCGCAGAAAAAGGGCGAGGCATTGACAAAGGGACCGTTAGTGGCGTACTCTTTAAATTGACCAAAGAGATTTTGGCGGTGCGCCTGTTCCGGCAGCGGCACCGCCTCATAACGGGAGGGTTACACAATGAAAATGCGTGTCGGTATCCTTACGTCCGGCGGCGACTGCCCCGGTCTGAATGCGACCATTCGCGGCGTGGCCAAGGCTTTGTATCAGCGCATGGGCGACGACGTGGAGATCATTGGTATCATGAACGGCTACGACGGCCTCATCAACGGCAACTACCGCGTGATGGACCCGTCTGAGTTTTCCGGCATCCTGACGGTGGGCGGTACCATTCTGGGCACCAAGCGCACCCCGTTCAAGATGATGCGTGTGGTGGGGGACGACAACGTGGACAAGGTCGCCGCCATGAAAAAGACCTACAAGGCGGCCAAGCTGGACTGCCTGCTCTGCCTGGGCGGCAACGGCACCCACAAGACGGCCAACCTCCTCAGCCAGGAAGGGCTGAACATCATCGGCCTGCCCAAGACCATTGATAATGATATCTACGGCACCGACGTGACCTTCGGTTTCCACAGTGCCGTGGATATTGCCACCGAGGTCATCGACCGCATCCACACCACCGCCGGCAGCCACAGCCGTGTGATGTGCATCGAGATCATGGGCAACAAGGCCGGCTGGCTGACGCTGTACTCCGGCATCGCCGGCGGCGCCGACATCATCCTGATTCCCGAGCACCCCTATGATATCAAGAAGGTAGCCAACGCCGTGGAGCGCCGCGCCAAGGCCGGCAAGAACTTCTCCATCCTGGCGGTGGCCGAAGGCGCCGTTTCGGTGGACGAAGCCAAGATGAAGCGCAAGGAGTGGACGGCCAAGCGTGCAGCAGAAGGCTACACCACCGCCACCAACCGCATTGCCCGCCAGATAGAGGAACTGACCGGCGCCGAAACCCGTATCTGCGTGCCCGGCCATATGCAGCGTGGCGGTTCTCCCTCTGCCTATGACCGCGTACTGGCCACCCAGTTCGGCGCCTATGCTGCCGGTCTGGTTGCTGATGAGCACTACGGTGTGACCGTGGCCATGGTCAACGGCAACGTGACCGCCAACCCGCTGATGGACATTGCGGGCAAGACCCGCGGCGTGCCTGATGACTGCGCCATGCTCAACGTGGCCCGCTCCATGGGCATCAGCCTGGGCTGATTTTTCCATACAACAGCAAAAAGCTGCAGGGCCGGTAAAGCCCTGCGGTTATTTTTTTGCCTGTTTTTTCCGGTATGCCAGATATTCTACATACATTTCCACTTCTTCAATTTCTTGCGGCGTGAAATCGGGCGGGATGTGCACGATGTTGGCTTTTCGGTCATAGGGAAGCGGTTCACGGATCAACCCCAGAAAGTAATCCAGAGATACACCGAAAATCTGCGCGATGCGTACCTTGGTGGCATCATCCGGCGTGCTGCGTCCGCACTCGTAAGAAGAAATGGTAAGCGGCGAGATGGAAAGCCGTTCGGCCAGTTCCGCTTGTGTCAGACCCCGGTCTTTGCGCAGTTCCTGTAAGATTTCACCCAACATAAGCAGTCCCTCCAAACCATAGAAAATTTACTTTGAGTATAGTGTTTCTGGATAACGAACAGACGAAACTATTGCAAAACGCATACTTTCTGTTGACAAACTATTGTGAATGTTATATATTTAGGGTGAAAAATATATAAAACGCAATACTGCGTTGGAGAAGGGGAGCGCTTTTATGGCAGAAAACAATGACAAAAAGCGAACGAAAACTTGCAAATACTGCAAAACAGAGATTCCGGCGGATTGGAGCAAGCTGGAAGTATCTTTCAGCCCGTCGGTATGGGCGGATGAAAAGATTCCTTTTGTGATAGAAAACCAATAATCTGTGCAGCTTCGGCGGCGGACGGCTTTTGCACCTTGCGGTGCGGCTGTCTGCCGCTTTTTTTGTAAAAATATCGGCAAAACCGCAGAAAAAGCTTTTGGCCCCCTTGACGGAATCTCAAAAAGGTGATATGGTTAATTACACAAGTAATGAACCAATAAACCGGCGCGCGCAACCGGTCCCTGGTTCCTGCCTGTTCGTGATTCAGAAAGGGGGCGCGGTTTTGAAGGGAACGCTCAATGACCAAAGCCTGATCTACCGGCAGATCGCCCAACTGCTGGAGGACGGCATCCTGCGGGGAGAATACCCCGCCGACACCCAGGTGCCCAGTACCAATGAACTGGCCCGGGCATTCAACATCAATCCGGCGACCGCCGCCAAGGGCATCAACCGTCTGGTGGACGAAGGTCTTTTGTACAAGCGCCGGGGCATCGGCATGTTCGTGGCCCCCGGTGCAGCGGAAGAACTGCGCAAGCGCCGCCGGGAAGATTTCGCCCGCACCCAGGTTAAAGCCTTTGTGCGGGAAGCCAAGCGGCTGGGGCTGACCCAGCAAGAACTATACAGCCTGGTACAAGCCCAGGCACAGGAGGAACAACTGCCATGACGACTACCAAAAAAGCACCCGCCCCGCAGGCACTGCAGGCGGCGAAACTTTGCAAGAACTATGGCAAACAGGAGGTCCTGCGTGATCTGGACCTGACCTTCGCACCGGGCTGCATCTACGGCCTGATCGGCCGCAACGGCGCCGGTAAAACCACCTTGCTGGGCATTCTGTCCGGCCAGAATTACGCCACCGGCGGCCAGGCTCTGTACGGCGGCCATCCTGTGTGGGAGAACAGCGCCGTGCTGGGCAATCTGCATTTTGCCCGGGAGCTGTCTGCCTCCAGCGAACTGGCGGGGCTTTCGGTGAAGAACTTTCTGCGGGCCGGGCGGCTGTTCTGCCCCTACTGGGACCAGGACTACGCCGATGAGCTGCTTAAAAAATTTGAGCTGCCCAACAAGATGATCAACCGCCTTTCCCGCGGGCAGATGAGCATGGTGTCCATCACGGCGGCGCTGGCCTGCCGGGCGCCGGTCACGTTGCTGGATGAACCCACCGCCGGTCTGGATGTGGTGGCGCGGGAACGGTTTTACAGGATCCTGCTGGAAGAATACCAGCGCACCGGCCGTACCTTCGTCATCTCCACCCATATCATTGAGGAAGCAGCTTCGGTATTTGAAAAGGTGGTCATTCTGGATGAGGGCAAGGTGGTGGCTAACCAGGAAACCGAGGACCTGGTGAACGAGTTCCGGTATGTCAGCGGTCCGGCGGCTGTACTGGATGCCGTTCTGGCCGAGTGCGGCATCACGCCCCTGCAGACCCAGGTACTGGGCGGCCACAAGATGGTGGCCGTGCGGGGAGAGGAAGCCCTGTTTGAAGAACTGGCGGCCCGGGACGGCCTGACGGTGGAAGGAATGAACCTGCAGAACGTGTTCGTGGCCCTGTGCGGCCACGGCGACGAGGAGGGGTGACCATGCGCAATCTGGTGCGGTATTTTGGCTTGACCTTTCTGCAATATATCGGGGTGGTGATAGCCTTTGTGGTGCTGGTGGTGCTGGGGGCCCGGTACACCCCGCTGTCACTGTTTGAAAGCTACACATATATGATGCCCACGATGGGGTTGTGGCTCGCTCCGCTGACACTGGATGGCTGCCATTCCACCATGGCGCTTCCCACCTATTTCGGGGTGCGCCGGTGGAATACATTTCTCTGTGTGCAGATCCTGGCGGTGGTCATGGAACTGTGTACGCTGGCTCTGGCGGTTCTGGGCACCTCTCTGATCGCTTCCTGGAATCCGGAGTATGACATGGTGCTGAGCGCGGGGGGCATCCCGGTGCTTCTGGCTGCATCTCTTATTGTCACCGAGATGGCCCTGCTGGCACAGTATCTGCCCCGGGGGGCCAAACAGCGAACCGCCTCCATTCTGATGGTCCTCATCATGATTGTCCTGTCTTCTTCCATCACCATCGGTTTTGTCAAGGCAATCGGGATTCCGCTGGCCCTTTTCCCCATCCATGTGCTGCGTCCCGGATGGGCGGCGTTTACTCTGGTCTGTGCGGCGGCTGCCGTGATTCTGGGCGTGGTGACCTGGCGCTTCTATCGAAAGGCGGTGATTCGGACGTGAACAACAAAGGACAAACCTTTGCCCGCACGTTGGGCAGTGTTCTCCAACTGAACACCAAGTCTATGACAATCCAGGCGGGCGTTCAGATGGCGGTCTGGGCTCTTACGGTCGGGATTCTGGCCGTGGTGGATGGAGCAACCAGAAGCGATGAGCCAGCGCTCTTTCTGGGGCTGCCGGGCATCTTTACCGTGTGTGCCGGTGTGATCCTTCTATTTATAGAGGGAATGCAGCAGTTCAACATAGATTTTATGGTGCAGATCAACTTTGGCATTGCCCGCCGCCGTGCCCTGCAGGTAAGCTGGGTAGCTTTGCTGGGATACGGCGTGGTGACGGCGGTGTTCTCTGCGGTTCTGGAAGCCTTCTGGTACTTTGTTCTGACCGGCGGCCAGGGGGAAAGCTTCCTTTGTCGGATTCCCGCCTGGGGCTGGCTCTGCCTGGTGCTGATGCCTGCGGCCCTGTCGGCATTGGCGGTGGGGGTGATGCGCCGTTTCGGTGCAAAAGGCGGTCTGGTGCTCTGGCTGTCCTTTATGGTGCTGTGCCAGATGCCTCAGTTGCTGGAAATTACATCCCAAGGTGCGCTGGAGCTTATGGTGGAAATGCTGCCGGTGTCTTTGCCTCTGGTGGGGCTGGCGGCAGCCATAGCCGGAACGGTGCTGCTGTACCGGAACAACGCAGCGGTCACAAACCGTTGACAAAATCCGACCATACACGCTACAATGCAAACAGGAAGGAGCGCCGCCCCGGCCGGGGGCGGCGCTTGTTGTTTATGGCAGGAGGTGTACCCATGTCGGATGGATACTGGAAGGGGCTGCTGCACAGTGCGGTCTATGCCCCGCAGCGCTGGGCCGGGCAGCCGGAAATCTTGCGCCGTGATCTGGAACTGATGCACAAGGCCGGTGTGAATATGGTCACCCTGGCGGCCGGTGCCTGGCCGTGGCTGGAACCCAGGGAAGGGGAGTATGCCTTCGATTGGCTGGATGACGCTCTGAACATCCTGCGGGATAATGGAATCCGGGTGATTCTGTGCGCCCAGGGGCAGGTCTGCCCGTCCTGGCTGGCACGGCATTACCCCGGCGCTTTGCATACGGCGGCGGACGGAACCCGCCCTGCCCCGCAGGAAACAGGCGGTCTTTGCCCCAGCCATACCGCCCGCCGCAAGAAAGTGCGGGAGATCGACGAACAGCTGGCCCGCCGTTACGGAACCCACCCGGCGGTGCTGGCCTGGCTGGTCACCGGCATGGATAAGCCCTGCTATTGTGCCTCCTGCCAGAAGGCCTACCGCGCCTGGCTGCGCAAGAAATACACCACTTTGGGGGCGCTCAATGAGGCCGGCGGCACGGCCTATTCCGACTGGGAGGAACTGGCGGCGCCGGAACCGGACAGCTCCAACCTGTGCGCAGCCATGGACTGGGAGTCTTTCTGCGCCCACCAGCGGGCGGAACTGCTGCATATGGAAACGGAGGCTATCCGGAAAGGCTGCCCGGATGCCCGCATAATGACCGACCTGCTGCCCGAAGAAGGCGGTGCTGTTGCCGACCTGACCCTGGCGGTGACCGAACCAGGCTGGCGCACCGGCAGCGATACTTCCAGTGAGTGGAATCGGGCGGTGCGTACCGCGTTTGCTTATGACCGCGCCCGCTGTGCCGGCCGGCCTTTTGTGGCCCGGCAGCTGCCCGGAGCCAAATGCCTGCGCCCCGGTATCCTGACACTGTCCCTGGTGGAGGCGGTGGCCTGCGGCGCGGACGGGGTGGAACACGCCGCCTGGCGGCAGCTGCCCGCCCGCCTGGACGGCCATGCTGTTGTCAGCCGTAACGGCAGTGCCGAAACCCGGTTCTTCCGGGAAACTTCTGAGGCAGGGCAGGTCCTGCAGCAGCTGCCCTTTGTGGGCGGCATGACCACCAAAGCTCCGGTGGCGCTGCTGTATGACGGCCGTGCGGCGGCGGGACTGGCGGCGCTGGCTGCGGCCCACCACTGCGGTGATCCGCAGGATGTGATTCTGGACCATTACGCCGCTTTGCTGGAAAACTACATCGACGTGGATGTGCTGGACCCGGCGGCCGACTGGTCCGGCTACAAGGTGGTGGCAGCGCCTTTGATGACGGTGTTCAGCCCCGAAATGCCCAAGCGCATCGAGGACTATGTGCAGAAGGGCGGGCATTTCCTGCTCACCTTCGGTTCCGGTCTGACCGATGAAAACGGTACGGCCGTTTCCGGCTGGCCGCCTGCCGGTCTGAACAATATTTTCGGGGTGGGCGTGGAAGAATGCGACCCTCTGCTGTCCGGTGAAACCAACAGCTTTACCTACGATGACCAGACCTACCCGGCGGTGTTCTGCTGCGATATTCTGCGCCGCACCGGGGCGCGGATGCTTTCCGCTTATGAAAAGGACTTCTACCGCGGCCAGCCTGCGGTGACCAAGCGGCCGTTGGGGTATGGCTGCGCCTGGTATCTGGGGTGCCACAGTGAGGAAAAGTTCCTGCGTAAACTGTATTCCGATATTCTGCGGGAAGCCGGCGTGCCTCGCCTGGCGGATATTCCCTACACCCAGGACCTGATGCTGCGCCGCCGCACCGATGGCAAGCGCAACTGTACCTTCTTCATGAACTTCTCCTCCCGGGTGCAGGTCACGGCCGGACACCGGCTGGATGCCTACGGCTGCGCCATGGACAATACCTGGGCCCAGGAGTAAAACACGCCAAAACGCCGCAAAAAAGACCTTGACAACCACGCGCCCTTGCACTAAACTGAATGATATTAAATGCAGTGCGGGGGAGTTCCGTGCGGGCAGCATCCTTTTATAGAAAGCCGGGGAGGGTGGAAACCCGGCAAAGGAGCCCGGCGGTTGTCGCCCCCAAGCAGAAGGTGCGAACCGCATGCTGCGCAGTAGTGCTTTCCGTTTCGCCCCCGTTACCGGGCGTTCAAGGGGCCTTTGCAAAAAGGCAATTTGGGTGGTACCGCGGTTGATGTACATTTACATGACCGTCCCATGAGATTCTCTCACGGGACGGTCATTTTTTCGTCCCGCACGACAAGACAAGGAGGATGCCGTATGGCAGAAAACGAAAAGACTCTGGCCAAACAGTATGACCCCAAAGGCACCGAGGACCGCGTCTATCAGAACTGGTGCGACAAGGGCTACTTCCACACGCAGATCGACCGCAGCAAGCGCCCCTTCACCATCGTGATGCCGCCGCCGAACGTTACCGGTCAGCTGCATATGGGCCACGCCATGGATGAAACCTGGCAGGACATTCTCATCCGCTACAAGCGCATGCAAGGTTACGCCGCTCTGTGGGTGCCCGGCACCGACCACGCTTCCATCGCCACCGAGGCCAAGGTCGTGGCCCAAATGAAGGAAGAGGGCCTGACCAAGGAGATGCTGGGCCGTGACGGCTTCCTGGAACGGGCCTGGGCCTGGAAAAACAAGTACGGCAACCGCATCGTCAGCCAGCTGAAAAAACTGGGCTGCTCCTGCGACTGGGACCGCGAGCGCTTCACCATGGATGAAGGATGCTCCAAGGCCGTGCTGGAAGTGTTCGTCAACCTGTACAACCAGGGGCTCATCTACCGCGGCAGCCGTATGGTCAACTGGTGCCCCCACTGCAACACCTCCATCTCCGACGCCGAGGTGGAATACGAGGAGAAGGAAGGCAGCTTCTGGCATCTGCTGTACAAGGTCAAGGAAACCGGCGAGATGCTGGAACTGGCCACCACCCGTCCCGAAACCATGCTGGGCGATACCGCTGTGGCCATCAACACCGATGACCCCCGTTACAAGCACCTGCATGGCTGCCATGTCATCCTGCCCCTGCTGAACAAGGAAATTCCCATTGTCTGCGATGAACACGCCGATATGGAAAAGGGCACCGGTGTCGTGAAGATCACCCCTGCCCACGACCCCAACGACTTTGAAGTGGGCAAGCGCCACAACCTGCCCATGGTCCGTGTGCTGACCTACGACGGCCATATGACCGGTGCCGCCGACAAGGCCGAGGCTGATGCCCTGCGCGCCAGCGGCCGTGCCAGTGCCGATGAGCCCGAAGTCCTGGACTGCGGCAAGTACGCCGGTATGACCGCTATGGAAGCCCGCAAGGCCATTCTGGCTGACTTGGCCGAGGGCGGCTACCTGAAGGAAACCGAGCCCCTGACCCATGAGGTGGGCACCTGCTACCGCTGCCACACCGTCATCGAACCCATGATCTCCAAGCAGTGGTTCGTCAAGATGGACCCACTGGCCGGTCCCGCCATCGAGGCCGTGGAAAAGGGTGACATCAAGTTCGTGCCCGAACGCTTCACCAAGAACTATATCAACTGGATGAAGGGCAGCCGTGACTGGTGCATCAGCCGCCAGCTGTGGTGGGGCCACCGCATCCCGGCCTGGTACTGCGCCGACTGCGGCGAAACCATCGTGGCCAAGGAAGCGCCCACCGTCTGCCCCAAGTGCGGCAGCACCCACCTGGATCAGGACCCTGACACCCTGGACACCTGGTTCTCCTCCGCTCTGTGGCCCTTCTCCACCCTGGGCTGGCCCGACAAGACCGAGGACCTGAACTTCTTCTATCCCACCAACGCCCTGGTTACCGGCTACGATATCATCGGTTTCTGGGTTTCCCGCATGATCTTCTCCGGCCTGGCCTACACCGGCAAGGCTCCCTTCAACACCGTGCTCATCCACGGTCTGGTGCGCGACAGCCAGGGCCGCAAGATGTCCAAGAGCCTGGGCAACGGCATCGACCCGCTGGAGGTCATCGACCAGTACGGCGCCGACGCTCTGCGCATGACCCTGGTGGTGGGCTCTACCGCCGGCAACGATATGCGTTACAGCGAGGAAAAGGTCACCGCCAGCCGCAACTTTGCCAACAAGCTGTGGAATGCCTCCCGCTTTGTGCAGATGAACCTGCCCGAGGACTTCCAACCCGGCATGCCGGACGAATCCATGCTGGACATGAGCGACAAGTGGGTGCTGTCCGAGCTGGCCAACGTGGCTGCCGAAGTCACCGCCAACCTGGACAAGTACGAGCTGGGCCTGGCCGCCGACAAGGTGGAAAAGTTCATCTGGGAAATTTACTGCGACTGGTATATCGAAATCTGCAAGTCCCGCCTGAACTCCGGCGACGAGCAGCAGGCCGACACCGCCCGCAAGGTGCTGGTGTATGTGCTGGATAACGCCCTGCGTCTGCTGCATCCCTTCATGCCCTTCATCACCGAGGAAATCTACCAGGCTTTGCCCGGCAGCGCCGAAACCATCATGACCCAGGCCTGGCCCGATGCCAAGACTCTGCCCACCTGGCCGGAGGAAAGCGCCGACTTCGAAACCCTGATGGATTACATCAAGGCGGTCCGCGCCACCCGCAGCGACATGAACGTGCATCCTTCCAAGAAGACCAGCATGATCATCGAAACGTCCGCCCCTGCCGCCTTTGAAAAGGGCAGTGTCTATCTGGCCCGTTTTGCATTTGCCACCGATGTGACCCTCACCCCCAAATATGAGGGCAGCACCGAGGGCATGGTCACGGTGGTCACCCCGGCTGCCCGCGGCTTCATCCCCATGATGGAACTCATCGACCGGGAGAAGGAGCTGGCCCGTCTGCAGAAGGAACTGGCCAAGAACGAGAAGGAAGTGGCCATGTTCCAGAAGCAGCTGGACAACCCCCGCTTTGTGGAAAAGGCCCCTGCCGCTCTGGTGGAGGAAACCCGCAACAAGCTGGCCGCCGCACAGGACAAGCACAACGGCATCCTGCAGTCCATCGCGGCGCTGTCCTGACCCGGAGCAGGGAAGAGGACCGACGATGAAACAACACCGGATCGACCTGATCTTGCTGGGGTGCTTTCTGGTTACCCTGGTGGCCTATGTGGTGATTTTTGCTTCCGCCTTTCTGGAACTGCCCCTGAATATCTCCCCCTGGCACCAGTTCCTGCTGCTGTTTTTCCATTTCATCCCCACCTTCTTTCTGCAGCTGCTTGTGTGCCATATACAAGGCCCTGCCTGGCGGTTTGCCCTGCCGCCGGCCATGTTCCTGGTGCCGGCCCTGGTCTTTGCGGCCTGCACCGGCGGTATGGCGCTGGGCTGGATGCTGGCAGGCCTGTGGTGCCTGGCCCCGCTGCTGGGGTGCATTCTGGGCTGGCTGGTCTGGGGCATCTCCCGGCTGTTCTGCCGCCGGCGGACCCCTGAATCCTGAGGCCTGCCCGGGCCTTGACAAACCCCGCCCCCGCGCCTATAATTAGTAGCGTTATTTTGCAAAACACGCTGACGGAGAAAGTAAGCGCGACACGAACCCAGGCACAAGAGAGGGCAGTCATCGGCTGCGAGCCGCCCCACGGGTCCCGCGCCGAAGTTCGCTCCTGAGTGGTCCGCGGGAACGGCCCCCCTTGCAACGGGGGTCCAGTAGTGCGGAACGGTCCCGCCCCGTTACGGCGGAAGGACACATCGGATGTGTCCGCAGAGTGCCGCCGCATCAGCCGGCGGAACACGGGTGGTACCGCGGAGTTTTTACAGCTTCGTCCCTGACAGAACATCAGGGACGGAGCTTTTTTTATTTGGCTTCGTCCCGCAACCGCAACAAAAGGAGAGGTGCGAACCATGCAGGAAAAGATCAACGCACTGCGCGCGCAGCTGGAAGCTGACCGTGCCGCTGTGCATAACAAAGAGGAACTTTCCGCCTTCTGGCAGAAATACCTCAGCAAGAACGGCGCCGTCACCGGCCTGACCAAGAGCCTGCGGGATGTGGCCAAGGAAGACCGCCCCGCCGCCGGCAAGCTCATCAACGAATGCAAGGTCTGGGCCGAGGGCGTGTACGAAGCTCTGTCCGCCGAGATCGAAGCTGCCGAGCTGGAAGCCCGCAACAAGGCGGAAACCGTGGACATTACCCTGCCCGGCAAGGGCAACCTGACCGGTGGGCTGCATCCCATCACCCTGGTCAAGAACGAGATCATCGACGTGTTCTCCGGCATGGGCTTTGAAATCTACGAAGGCCCCGAGATCGAGGACGACGAACACAACTTCACCCGCCTGAATGTGCCCAAGAACCACCCCGCCCGGGATATGCAGGACACCTTCTATGTGGCCGAGGACATCGTGCTGCGTACCCAGACCAGCGGCGGCCAGATCCGCGTCATGGACGCTGAGCGCCCGCCCATCAAGGTGCTGGTGCCCGGCCGCGTCTTCCGTTCCGACTCCGACGCCACCCATTCTCCCATGTTCCACCAGATGGAAGGTCTGGTCGTGGACAAGGGCATCACCCTGTGCGACCTGCAGGGCATGCTGGACAAGTTCGTGCAGGCTCTCTTCGGACCCGAAGTCAAGACCCGTCTGCGTCCTTCCTATTTCCCGTTCACTGAACCCAGCGTGGAAGTGGATGTTTCCTGCTTTGAGTGCGGCGGCAAGGGCTGCAGCCTGTGCAAGCACACCGGCTGGATCGAAGTGCTGGGCGCCGGCGTGGTGCATCAGAACGTGCTGCGCAACTGCGGCATCGACCCCGAAGTGTATTCCGGCTTTGCGTTCGGCATCGGCATCGAGCGTATCGCCATGCTCAAATACGGCATCAACAACATCGGCCTGATGTTTGAAAACGACCTGCGCTTCTTGCAGCAGTTCAAGGGCTAAGGGAGGAAGAACCATGAAAGTACCGTTCAGCTGGCTGAAACAATATGTCGATATCGACGTGACCCCCGAAATCCTGCAGGAAAAGCTCTTCTCCTGCGGTTTTGAGGTGGAAGAACTGATTTATATGGGCGCCGAGATCTCCAAGGTGGTCGTGGGTGTCGTCACCGAGGCCGTCCCTCAGGAAGGCACCCATCTGCATATCTGCAAGGTGGACTGCGGCCCCTACGGCCATGACATCCAGATCTCCACCGGTGCCCCCAACGTATATGTGGGCATGCACACCCCCGCTGCCCTTGACGGTGCCACCCTGCCCGGCGGCATTACCATCAAGGCAAAGCCTCTGCGCGGCGTGGAATCCAACGGCATGCTCTGCTCCGGCGAGGAACTGGGCCTGAATGATGACCTGTACCCCGGCGCCGAGGAATACGGCCTGCTCGACCTGCCCAAGGATACCGTCCCTGGCGACGACATCCGCAAGGTGGTGGGCCTGGATGAGTATATCTTTGATATCTCCATCACTGCCAACCGCGCCGACTGCCAGAGCATCCTGGGCATTGCCCGGGAAGTGGCTGCCGTGCTGGGCAAGCCCCTGAAGATGCCCGCCACCGACTACACCACCAGCGATTACAAGGACCCGCGCCTGTCCATCACGGTGGAAGCCCCCGATATCTGCCCCCGCTATATGGGCCATTATGTGCGCAACATCACCTGGGGCCAGTCCCCCCGCTGGATGCGCCGTCAGCTGGCGCTGTGTGGCCTGCGCAGCATCTCCAACGTGGTGGATATCACCAACTACGTCATGCTGGAGATCGGCCAGCCCATGCACGCTTTTGACATGAACACCCTGGAAAGCTGCCAGATCATTGTCCGCCGCGCCGCCGAAGGGGAAACCATCACCACCCTGGACGGCAAGGAGTTCACCCTGACCCCCCAGAATCTGGTTATCTGCGACGGTCAGAAGCCGGTGGCCCTGGCCGGTGTCATGGGCGGTCTGAACAGCGAAATCACCGAGAACACAACCCAGCTGCTGTTTGAATCCGCCAAGTTCGCCCGGGACAACATCCGCAAGACCGCCCGCGGCCTGGGCCAGAACACCGATGCTTCCAGCCATTATGAGAAGGGCGTTTCGGAGTACACCACCGAGCTGGGCATGGCCCGCGCCCTGCACCTGATCCAAGAACTGAACTGCGGCGAAGTCACCGCCAGTGCCTTTGATGTGTCTGCCGGCGCTTCCCGGGAAGGCAAGCACTTCTCCGCCCGCATCAGCCGCATCAACGCTATCCTGGGCATTGAAGTTCCCACCGAAACCGTGCTGGACATCCTCAAGCGCCTGGACTTCCAGGTGGAGCTGCAGGATGACCGCGACACCATGCAGGTGGTGGCGCCCCGCTGGCGTGAGGACATCGAAGTGGGTGAGCCCGACCTGGCCGAGGAAGTCATCCGCGAATACGGCTACGAGCACATCAAGCCTACCTTCCTGAAGAACGCCACCGTCACCAACGGCGGCCTGAACCCCGACCAGCAGCGCCAGGCCCGCGCCAAGAACGCTGTCTGCGCCCAGGGCTTCTATGAGGCCATCACGCTGGCGTTCTATGCGGACGCCGACCTGGATGCCCTGCACATTGCCGCCGACGCGCCGGAACGCAATGTGGTCCGCATCGTCAACCCCCTGACCTCCAACCTGACCATCATGCGCCCGCTGCTGGCACCGTCCCTGCTCAACGTGGTGGTGGAAAACCTGAAGAAGGGCAACACCGCCGGCCGTCTGTTCGAGCTGGCCAACGTGTACGCCCCCGCCGAGAGCGTCAACCAGCTGCCTAACGAAACCCTGCACCTGGGTATGGCTGCCTTCGGTGAGAAGGAAGACTTCTTCGCCCTCAAGGGCGCTATCGAGGCTCTGGGCGCCGCCTTCGGCGTCACCTTCGAGTACCGTCGTGCCCAGAACACCCCCTGGCTGCACCCCGGTATCTCTGCCGACATTCTGTGCGGGGAGGACAAGATCGGTGTCTTCGGCAAGCTGGCCAACGATGTGACTGCCGAGCTGAAGCTGCCCAAGGACAGCCGTGACAACCAGAAGATCTTCCTGGCGGAGATCGACTGGCCCGCCCTGATGGCCCACCGCCGTCCGGCCCTGCGCTATCAGCCTATCTCCGAGTTTGCTTCGGTGGCTCGTGACCTGGCTCTGGTGGCCGATGAGGAAACCGCCTGCGGGGACATCATCGCCGAGATGCACCGCGCCTGCCCCCATCTGGGCGAGGTGGAACTGTTCGACATCTACCGCAGTGAATCTGTGGGTGCCGGCAAGAAGAGCATGGCCTTCACCCTGCACTTTGTGCCTGAAGGAAAGGCCCTGACGCCGGAAGAAATCGACCGCTTCGTCAAGAAGATCCTGGGCAACCTGAAGTATCGCCTGAACATCGAAATCCGCTGAGTCTGATTTCTTCATTCTTCATAAAGAAAAAGCCCCGTCGTACCGTTCCCGGTATGGCGGGGCTTTTGGCATGTCTGTATGAGAAAATCAGTGTGCTTCGGTGTTGTTGATGACCAGCAAGTCGCCGTCCTGCAGGACCGTGTCGCCGTTGGGGATCAGGTATTCCTCTCCCCGACGGATGAGTACGATCAGCGCCCCTGCCCGGCGGGGCAGATCGGCCAGACGCTTGCTTTCGGGCAGGTCCCCGGCGGCGATGACCTTTTCGGTCAGGGCGGCGGCGGGGGCCTGTTCCTGCTCCAGTGCGCAGAGCACCAGCAGATCGTCCGGCTGCAATACGGTGTTGCCGTCCGGCACCAGGGTCTGGTCCCCGCGGCGCAGGCTGACCAGGATGGTCCCCGGCGGCAGCAGAATCTCCCGTACAGCCTTGCCGCACCAGGCGTGCCCGGCAGGCACCGATACCTGAATGAACTGTACCGGGGCTTCATCCACATAGTCGTTGAAGGTTTTCAGAACGTTGCCCTTGGTGTCGATCATATCCAGGTGTCGGGCCACGGCGGGCAGCAGCGACCCCTGCACCAGAATGGAGAACAGGACCACCACAAAGACAATATGGAAAATGTCCATCTCAATGTAGGCCGGGCTGATGACGGCCATCACCGCAAACACGACCGATGCCGCACCCCGCAGTCCGGAGAAGGAAACCAGCAGTTTTTGACCCAGACTGCCCTTGAAAGGGGTCATGAGCAGAAACACCGCCACTGGTCGGGCCACCAGGGTCAGGAACAGGGCAATTCCCAGTGCAGGCAGCAGTACGGCGGGCATGCGGGACGGATAGGACAAAAGTCCCAGTACAAAGAACAGGACCATCTGCATGATGCTGGTGACACCGTCAAAGAACGGTACAAGCGTTTCCTTGCGGCCGATATCCCCATTGCCCAGAATGATACCGGCAATGTAGACGCTGAGAAAGCCGTTGCCGCCCAGCAGGGTAGGGGCGGCGTAGGCCAGCAGAGCTGTGGCCACCACCAGAATGGTGTCCGACCCCGAAAAAGCAAACCGCAGCCGCCGCAGCAGCCACAAGGCAGCCATACCTACCCCGAAGCCGAACACCAGGCCGAAAGCCAGCTGCTTGACCAGCAAAAGGGCGGCGCCGCCCGGGGTGATGCCGGTTTCCATGGCCGCCAGCAGGACGGCGGTGAGCATGTAGGCAAAGGGGTCGTTGCTGCCGCTTTCCACCTCCAGCAGCGAGTCGGTGTTCTCTTTCAGGGCCAGATTCCGGGCACGCAGAATGGAAAAGACCGAGGCGGCGTCGGTGGAACCCAGCACGGCCCCGCACAAAAGCCCCTGCAGCAGCGGCATCCCCAGCACAAAATGGCAGAATCCGCCGGTGAGCAGGGCAGTCAGCAAAGTACCCACACTGGAAAGCAGGATGGACGGCACCGCCACCGGGCGGGCCGCTCGCCAGTTGGTGCCGAAACCACCGTAAAACATGATGAAGATCAGCGCAACCGAGCAGATCTGTTCGGTGACGGCATAATCATCAAAAGCAATCTTGAACAGACCGTCCGAACCGAACAGCATACCCAGAAACAAGAATGCCAGCAGAGCCGGAATGCCCAGCCGGACGCTCAGTTTCAGAAAGGCTGTGCAGGCCAGCATGACCACGGCCAAAAATAACAGCAGAGATGGGAGCATGAATCCTTCCTTTCTTTCGGAAAATAAAAAACGTACTGTAATTAACTATACCATACCCGCCGCCGTACTGCCAAGGGGAGAAAAAGGATACCCGGACGGTTTCGATTTTTAGGAAATTACTATAAAATACCGAAGAATCTTCAGAAAAGAAACCGAAAACCCCTGCCAGGGCCGTTTGAATGGGTTTTTGACTTGCTCTGCGCGGTGATTCGTGGTATTCTATATCAAGTACGCGACTCTGCTTTGAAAAGTCTTTATGGTGTAAGAAACTGGAAAGGGAGAATGCGTGCGGCGGACGACCGTTGCCCTTGACGGCCGTCCGTTTTTTATTTGCGGATGGTTCCAAGGTGGACATTTGCCGCAAAATCGCATATACTTAATGAATCATGTGACAAATGACCCGGTGGAAACAATATACCTTGAACTGGAGGGAACCCGTATGTGTGGAATCGTTGGTTTTACCGGCCGCACCCAGGCCGCCCCGATTTTGTTGGATGGCCTTGCCAAGCTGGAATACCGCGGCTATGATTCGGCCGGACTGGCGGTGCAGAATGAAGCCGGCAAGATCGAGATCGTCAAGGCCAAAGGACGCCTGCGCGTTCTGAGCGAGATGACCGATGCCGGTACCGCCGTACCCGGAACCTGCGGCATCGGCCATACCCGCTGGGCCACCCATGGCGAGCCCTCGGTGGTCAACGCCCATCCTCATTACAGCCGGGATGAAAAAATCGCGGTGGTGCATAACGGTATCATCGAAAACTACCAGGAACTGAAAGACTGGCTCATCAATCGCGGGTACAATTTTGTTTCCCAGACCGATACCGAAGTGGTGGCCCAGCTCATTGACTACTATTATACCGGTGAAGCGGCCGGCGACCCGCTGGGGTCCATCACCCGGATGATGCTGCGCGTGCGCGGCTCCTATGCACTGGGCATCCTGTTTGCCGACCAGCCCGGTGTTGTCTATGCGGTTCGCAAGGACAGCCCGCTCATTGTGGGCCATGCCGAGGATGGCAATCTCATTGCGTCCGATGTGCCGGCCCTGCTCAAATATACCCGCACCGTCTATTACATCGACAACCTGGAGATCGCCCGCCTGACCCCCGACTCCATTGAATTCTTTAACATCGACCTTGACCCGGTGGAGAAGGATGCCACCACCATCGAATGGGATGCCGAAGCGGCCGAAAAGGGCGGCTACGAGCATTTCATGATGAAGGAAATCCACGAACAGCCTGCCGCCGTGCGGGATACCCTGAGCCCCCGTATCAAGGACGGCAAGGTGGATCTGAGCGAGCTTTCCCTGGATGCGGAGGCAATCCGCGGGGTGCGCCGCATCTATATTGTGGGCTGCGGTTCCGCTTATCATGTGGGTGTAGCCGCGCGCTATGTGTTCGAAAGCCTGGCCCGCATCCCGGTGGAGGTGGATGTGGCCAGCGAGTTCCGGTACCGTGACCCGGTGCTGGAGCCGGATTCCCTGGCCATCATTATCAGCCAGAGCGGCGAAACCGCCGACACCCTGGCCGCCCTGCGTCTGTGCAAGGACCGGGGCGTGCGCACCATCGGCATCGTGAACGTGGTGGGGTCTTCCATTGCCCGGGAAGCCGACGCCACCCTGTATACCTGGGCCGGGCCGGAAATCGCCGTGGCTACCACCAAGGCGTACAGTACCCAGCTGGCTGCCTGTTATCTGCTGGCCATCGCTTTCGGGCAGGACCGCGGCGTGCTGGATGAGGACCGTGCCGCTGCACTGGTGGCGGAACTGCAGACTCTGCCGGATAAGATCGAAAAGACGCTGGCCGATAAGGAGCGCATCCAGTGGTTTGCCAGCAAGTATGCCAACGCCCATGATGTTTTCTTCATCGGGCGCGGCCTGGATTATGCGGTGGCCCTGGAAGGCAGCCTGAAATTCAAGGAGATCAGCTACATCCACTCCGAAGCCTTTGCGGCAGGGGAGATGAAGCACGGCCCCATCTCTCTGGTGGAGAAGGGCACGCTGGTGGTGGGCATTTTGACCCAGCCCGACCTGTACGAAAAGACCGTTTCCAACCTGGTGGAAGCCAAGAGCCGCGGTGCGTTCCTTATGGGATTGACCAGCTACGGCAATTACAACATTGAGGATACCGCCGGTTTTACCGTCTATGTGCCCAAGACCGACCCCCACTTTGCCATCAGCCTGTCGGTCATTCCGCTGCAATTGCTGGCGTACTATGTCAGCTGCGCCAAGGGCCTGGACGTGGATAAACCCCGCAACCTGGCCAAGAGTGTGACCGTGGAATAAAGAAATTGAACATTTGGAGCACTTTTGTTTGAATTGCCAAAATTTTTTTGGTGATTTTGTGTGCCTTTTGCTCCGTTTGCCCCGTGTTAGTAGGGACAAACGGGGCAATTTCGTGTTATAATACAAGCTGAAGTCAAAATACAAGGAACGGGAAGCCGCGTCGCAGAACGATGCGCCCCGTCATATACTGTGGCAGGGACGGCCGTTTTTTGTCCGGGCCGTCCGTTTTGCCGGAAACAGGGAAGATAGAGCGAATGAAGAAAACCAATGAACAACTGATCAAGGGCCTGCCGCGCCGTATTCTTTTGATGCTGCTGGACTGCGGGCTGATCGTGCTGTGTTACTATATTGCCATCCTGCTGCGTTTCGACGGGGAAGATGCCTTCCGCCGCCACGAGGTCATTGTGGCCATGGCGCCCATGCTGACCTACATTCTGCCCATCTATATGGTGGTGTTCTGGTTCGGCGGCCTGTATGAGATCATGTGGGAGTATGCCGGCATGCGGGACCTGGCGCGTCTGATGTGTCTGTCAGGTCTGGCTACCGGGTTCAGTTTACTGTTTGATATGCTCTTCCGTACCCGCACCATCAGCGGTACGGTGCTCATCATCGGTGCGGTCCTCAATACGGCGGCGGTGGCGGGCGTCCGTTTCTTGTGGCGGCTTATGCGCACCGTGCGCCAATACACCCGAAGTTCGCCCAAGACGCGTACGGCCCGGGATACCACCCCGCTGCTGATCGTGGGCGCGGGCAATGCCGGCGCCTGGGCTGTCAACCTGTGCAAGACCAAAAACTCCACCTTCGGCAATCCGGTGGTCATCGTGGATGATGACCTGACCAAGAAGAACCTGCGTGTGCAGGGCGTGCCGGTGCGTGGCACCATTTCGGACATTCCCGAACTGGTACGCAAATACCATATCGTGGAGATCGTCATTGCCATTACCACCCTGAAAGGCGAGCGCCTGCGGGAAGTTATCAACCTCTGCAACTCCACCCACTGCCGGGTGCGCATGCTCAATGACCCCCAGGCCGTGGACGAGAGCGGCAAACCTGTGGTAGCCGGTCTGCGTGAACTGAACACCGCCGACTTCCTCTCCCGCGATGAAATTCAGCTGAACAATGCCCAGATCTCCGAATACCTGCACGACAAGATCGTGCTGGTCACCGGCGGCGGCGGGTCCATCGGCAGCGAGCTCTGCCGGCAGATCATGCGGTACAGCCCCCGTCAGCTGCTGATTTTCGATATTTATGAAAACTGTGCCTATGAGCTGGAGATGGAGCTGCGCAACAAGTACGGCGCCGATGCTCCCATCATTACCCTCATCGGTTCCATACGCGATAAAGCCCGCCTGGATGAAGTCTTTGAGACCTACCACCCCTCGGTGGTCTTCCACGCTGCGGCCCACAAGCATGTGCCTCTGATGGAAACCAGCCCGGCCGAAGCGGTGAAGAACAACGTCTTCGGCACCAAGAACCTTCTGACTTCGGCAGCGGAACACGATGTGGAACGCTTTGTGCAGCTGTCCACCGACAAGGCGGTCAATCCCACCAACGTCATGGGATGCACCAAGCGCATCTGTGAAATGCTCATCCAGACTTTTGCCAGCAATACCACCATGAAGTGCATGGCGGTGCGTTTCGGTAACGTGCTGGGCAGCCACGGCAGTGTCATCCCCCTGTTTGAGGAGCAGATCAAGCGCGGCGGTCCCGTCACCATCACCCATCCGGACATCGTGCGCTACTTCATGACCATCACCGAGGCCGCGCAGCTGGTGCTGCAGGCCGGAGGCCTGGCCAAGAGCGGCAGTATCTACGTTCTGGATATGGGCGAGCCGGTGCGCATTATGGACCTGGCCAACCGTCTGATTCGCTTCTACGGGTATGAGCCCGGTGTGGATATTCCCATCGAGATCACCGGCCTGCGCCCCGGCGAAAAGCTGTACGAGGAACTGATGCTGGATTCCGAGCAGGATAAGATGATGCGTACCGCCCATAACAAAATTTTCATTGCACCGCCCATGAACATCGATCTGGCCCATTTCTATGAGGAACTGCAGAACCTGCAGGTGTGCGCCGAACACAACGATGAAGAAGTGGTGAAGGGGCTGCAGCGCATTGTGGGACGGTATCATCCCAACCGCAAGGTGAACGAGGACCACACCGTCAGTGCGGCTCACGGCAACACCACCGTCATCGACAAGAGCGAAATCGAACATGCGGTGGCGCAGCGGCAGGCTGCCCTGGAAAACAGCAAGAAGGAGGGCAAAGATGTATCGTAACTATATCAAGCGTCTTCTGGACCTTCTGCTGTCGGCCGTCGCCGCGGTGATTCTGGCCATCCCCATGGCAATTCTGGCCATCTGGATCAAGATCGATTCCCCAGGACCGGTCTTTTTCAAGCAGCGCCGGGTGGGCGCCCACAAGACCCATTTCAACATCCTGAAATTCCGTACCATGCGGGGCGATACCCCCCATGATGTGCCCACCCATCTACTTAAAAATGCCAATTCCTACATCACCAAAAGCGGGGCCTTCCTGCGCCGTACCAGTCTGGACGAACTGCCCCAGATTTATAACATTCTGGCAGGGCAGATGAGCATTATAGGCCCGCGTCCGGCCCTGTACAACCAGTACGACCTCATCGAAGCCCGGGACGCGGTCCATGCCAATGATATCCGCCCGGGCCTGACCGGTCTGGCCCAGGTCAACGGACGGGACGAACTGCCCATTGACGTGAAGGCCAAATACGATGGGGAGTATGCCGCCGACATCACCTTCCGCAAGGACCTGGCCATCTTCTTCCGCTCCATCACCTATGTGTTTGAGCGCCGCGGCGTGGTGGAAGGCGGTACCGGTGCCATGGAAGAACGCAAGAAGGAACAAAAATAACGGTGCAGGCCGTTTTTGCCTGCAGAGTTCGACTTTTCGGCACAGGCATCGGCATTTTGACGGAAAAAGACCATCCCGTTTTTGCCCGGAAAAACAGGGTAAAATGGCCCTAAAACAAAACTACACAAAAAAATATTGAAATTATCGTTGAAATATGTTGCAAAAGTCAAGTTGATTGTGTAAAATATACATCAGGGACCCGTCGGTTTGGGTCAAAATAACGGCAGAGTGACCGGCGAGGGGCCGTGCGGCGGTTTGGTCATTCAGCACAATGGTAAGGAGAGGCAGCTTATGGCGAACAGGGTATTCCAAAATGTGGTTTACCAGATGAAGGACGCGATCGACCGCGTTGTAGGTGTGGTGGATGAAACAGGGGCTGTGATCTCCTGCTCCGAACTGGGGCAGATCGGCGAAGTGCGTGAGGGCTTCGCTGCCAGCCGTCTGACGGCAGGGGATGCCTTTGTCAAGGACGGCTACGCCTACCATCAGTTCTCCAACGCGAAGCATAACGATTACGCCGTCTTTGTGGAAGGCAGCGATACCACCGCCAGCCAGTTTGCGGCGCTGCTGTCCATCAGCCTGCAGAGCATCAAGCAGTACCACGATGAAAAGTTCGACAAGACCAACTTCATCAAGAACGTGGTGCTGGATAACATCCTGCCCGGCGATATTTACGCCAAGGCACGGGAACTGCACTTCGTATCCGATGTGCAGCGGGTGGTTCTGCTCATCCGTGTGACCAGCGGCAACGACATTTCCGCTTACGATGTGGTCAGCGGTCTGTTCCCGGACAAGCAGAAGGACTTTGTTTTCAACATCAGCGAAAGCGACACCGTTCTTGTCAAGGAAATCCGCCCCGATACCAGCACCCGTGATATGGAAAAGCTGGCAGCGTCCATTGTGGATAACCTGCAGGGCGAGCATTACATCAAGGCTGTGGTGGGCATCGGCACCCCCATCGGCAACATCAAGGACCTGGCGGCCAGCTTCAAGGAAGCCCAGATCGCCATGGAAGTGGGCAAGGTTTTCGACACCGAAAAGCAGGTCATCTCCTATGATCACCTGGGCATTGCCCGCCTGATCTACCAGCTGCCCACCACCCTGTGCGAGGCGTTCCTGCATGAAGTGTTCAAGCAGGACAGCATCGACAGCCTGGACTCCGAAACGCTGTTCACCATCCAGCGCTTCTTTGAGAACAACCTCAATGTGTCCGAAACCAGCCGCGGCCTGTTTGTCCACCGCAACACCCTGGTTTACCGTCTGGAAAAGATCAAGAAGCTCACCGGCCTTGACCTGCGCAAGTTCGATGATGCGATTGTCTTCAAGGTGGCCCTGATGGTCAAGAAGTATCTGTCCGCCAACCCGGCCAAATACTGAGAATCTGTTTTTCCGGCGCTCCGGCCTGCATGGCCGGGGCGCTTTTTTGGTGAAGCCGTAACAGCCGGCGCAAAATGCCGTTTTTACAGGCAGAAAACCACCCGTTCTCCAAATTTTACAAACTTATCACAAGTACCCCTCTGCACCGTGAAAATCACGTTTGTACAAGAGAAGTCGCCCTTTGTGAATCTTGACGCAGACAGGGATTCATGGTACATTAGTATCTGTATCGTTCTGTCCGTTTGGGGCAGGGAAGTGTTTAGAAGCGCAGGAGAGTGCCATGATTCAATTTGAACACGTTTCCAAAGTGTATGAAACGCAGAGCGACGAAAATGTCGCTCTCGAAGATATCAATATCCAGATCGAAGAAGGAGAGTTCGTCTTTATCCTGGGCCATTCCGGCGCGGGTAAATCCACCTTCCTCAAGCTGATGCTGATGGAGGAAAAGCCCACCGAAGGCAAGGTGTATATCAACGGGCAGGACCTGACCCGTCTGCGCCGCCGCAAGGTGCCGTACATGCGCCGTCAGATGGGTGTGGTGTTCCAGGATTTCCGCCTGATCCCCACCATGACTGTGTATGAAAACGTTGCCTTTGCCATGCGGGTGACCAACATCTCCACCAAGACCATCAAGAACCGGGTGCCGTTCGCTCTGAGCCTGGTGGGCCTGGAAGACAAGATGGACCGCCTGCCGGATGAACTTTCCGGCGGCGAGCAGCAGCGTGTGGCCGTGGCCCGCGCCCTGGCCCATGGCCCCAAGCTCATCATTGCCGACGAGCCCACCGGCAACATCGACCCGGAAATGAGCATGGACATCATGCAGTTGTTCGAGGCCATCAACAAGGTACATATCACCGTGGTGGTGGTTACCCACGAGCATGACCTGGTACACAAGCTCGCCCAGAAATACAACAACCGTGTCATCACCCTGGCCCACGGGCAGGTCGCCTCGGATACTTCCCACCCGGAAGTGGCCGAAGAGTACGAAGCCCGTATGCGGGAAATGGGCATGGAACCGACTTATCTGTAAGGGGGCTTGATGATGCGTTTTTCCAGTTTTACTTATCTGGTAGGGCAGGGCCTGCACAATATGCGGGCCAACCGCCTGATGACCTTTGCCTCCATGGGCGTGCAGACCGTCTGTATGATCCTGGTGGGCGCGGCGCTGCTGTTCGGCATGAACATCGACGCCATGGTCGAGTATATCGGTGAACAGAACGAAAGTTATGTGTATCTGGTGGATGGTCTGACGGATGAGCAGATCACCGCCGCCGGTGATGCCATCAAGGCAGTGCCGGGCGTTGTGTCGGTCACCTACATATCGCCCACCGATGTTCTCACCGAATTCGATGAGATGCTTTCGTCCTACACCAACCTGACAGACACTTTTGCGGAGGACAACCCCTTCCATTCCATGTACAAGGTGGTGGTGGATGATGTGGCCAACATCGACCCCATCATCGAACAGCTGCGTGTCATTGAAAATGTGGAGAGCGTCAGCGCCACACGGGAACTGTCCAAGCTGTTTGTTTCCATCCAGAAAGTGGTCAACTATGTCAGCTACGGTCTGGTGGCGGTTCTGGCCCTGGTCAGCATCGTGGTCATCAACAACACCATCCGCCTGACCGTCTTTGCCCGCCGCAAGGAGATCGGCATCATGAAGCTGGTGGGTGCCACCAACGGATTTATCCGGTTCCCCTTCTTTGTGGAGGGTGTGACCTCCGGCCTGATTTCGGCCGCCATCTCTTCCGGTGTGGTCTGCGGCGCTTACTACGCCCTGTACCGCTGGTACCTGGAAAATCCGACCAACCTGTCCAATCTGCTGGGCGGCACCCTCGTCCCGCTGGAGGATGTGTGGTATTACATCGTTATCGGTTTTGTGGCGTTTGGCTTTGTCATGTGCGGCATCGGGACGGCCACCAGTATCCGCAAGCACCTGAACGTCTGATCATCAAGTGGAGGCAACCCGAAGCACTATGACCCTTGCAGTAAAAAAACATTTCCGGCAGATTGCGTCCTTTGCCCTCACCGTGGTGATGGCGGCGGCGCTGGTCTGCCAGGCAGCCACGCCGGCCTATGCCGACGATAAGCAGAAAGAGCTGGAAGACAAGAAAAACCAGCTCCAGCAGGAACTGGATGATATCCACAACCAGCAATCCGAAAACCAGGAAAATCTGGAAAACGCCCAGGACCAGAAAGAGCAGCTGGAAGCCCAGAATGACCAGCTGAAGCAGCAGGCCCAGCAGCTCAGCAACCAGATGGATGACATCAAGACCCAGATCGGTGAAACCGAAGATGCCATCGCCGCCAAGCAGGCGGAAGTGGACCAGAAACAGGCCGAATTCGACCAGCGCTGGGACGGCTTCAAGGAGCGTATGGCCAGTATGCAGATGCTGCATTACAGCGGCGGCATCGACATCCTGTCCAACGCCACCAACCTGTTCCAGCTGCTGAACTTTACCCAGGCTCTGGCCGACATCTCCGACAAGGACGAGGAAATCTGCCAGCAGCTGGACGATGAAAAGGCGGCCCTGAACCAGCAGAAGCAGGAACTGGAAGACCAGAAAGCCCAGCTGGAAGCCCAGGAAGCCACCCTGGCCGACAACCAGAACCAATTGAACAGCACCATCGATAAGATCGTGGCCAACATCCAGCAGCAGGATTCCACCATCAGTGAGGCGGAAGCCCGCGCCCAGGCTCTGGCTGATGCGGAAAGCGACAAGCAGGCCGAATTCAATCAAGCAGCGGATGAACTGGACTCCTACCTGCGTTCCATCATCAACAACAGCAGCGGCGGCACCAACGCCACGCTGTCCTGCTCCCTGCACTTTATCTGCCCGCTGGACAGTTACAAGTACATTTCCTGTGAATATGGCAGCGGCGGTCATAAGGGCCGCGACTATGCCGCCCCCGGCGGGACGCCCATCCACGCGGTGGCGTCCGGTCAGGTCATCACGGTGGAAAGCCATTACAGCTACGGCTACTATGTTATGATCTACCACGGCACTGCCGATGACGGCAACAACTACACCACCCTGTACGCTCACATGCAGTCCTGGCCCCCGGTCAGCGTGGGACAGACCGTTTCTCAGGGCGATGTTATCGGATATGTAGGGTCCACCGGCAACTCCACCGGCAACCACCTGCATATCGAACTGCGCCAGAACGGTGCCCGTATCAACCCCGCCCTGTACATCCCGTCTTAAATCGTTTAGGAGGCGTTACCATGGAAAAACATCATAAGACCGGCGTCCGCGTGGTCTGCCTGGTCATTGCTGCGCTGATGGTCCTGGGCCTGTTTTCCTCGGTCGTTTATTCCCTGGTCTGAAAGAATCGTCAAGACTGTGGCGGGCACATAGGAACAGCCTGCCGGATAAGGAGATTGCCTGACTCATGAGCAGAAAAGTCAACCTGGCCGTGGCCGCAACCGTGACCCTGGTCGCAATGGCCGTGACCTTCTCGATCACGATGGTCATATCTATGGACATGTTCAACAACACCGTTTCCAGCGTCAAGAGCAAGGAACGGATGTACAACAAACTGTCCGAAATCGACCGCTATGTGCGTGACAACGAGTACTTCGACATCAACGAAGATACCCTCAACGATACCATCGCTTCCGGCTACATGCTGGGTATCAGCGATAAATATGCCCGCTACTATTCCGCCAAGGCCTACACCGAAAAGGTTGGCGTGGAAACCGGCCGCCTGATGAACATCGGTGTGTCCGTCATCAAGGATGCCTCCTCCGGCTATGCCCGCATCATCCGGGTGTATGACAACAGCCCGGCCAGCGAGATCGGTCTGCAGGTGGGCGGCTTCATCACCAATATCGGCGATACCAACGTGCGTACCATGACCGATACCGCCGCCATCAACTCCGCTCTGCTGGGGGAGGAAGGCACCACTGTCAGCATCACCTACCTGAACCCTGACCGTCAGGAACAGCCGGCCGTGGAGCTGGTCCGCTCCAACTACACGACCACCACGGTCTTTACCCAGCTCACCGATGATGGCTGCGGGTATGTCTGCATCGACGCTTTCTCCGCCACCACCGGTACCGAATTCCGCACGGCGGTGGAAAACCTGGTCAACCAGGGGGCCAAGGCTCTGGTGTTTGACTTGCGCAATAATACCGGCGACTCGCTGGATGCAGCCCTGGTGGCAGCCGACTATTGCGTGCCTGCGGGCCTGATGGCCCAGAGCCAGGCCAAGGACGGTACCCTGACCGACCTGCGCATTTCCGATGACCACGAAATCAACATTCCCATGGTCTGCCTGGTCAACGGCAACACGGCCGGCGGCGCCGAGCTGTTTGCCAATGCCCTGCGCAAGATGGCAGGGGCCAGCATTGTGGGCACCACCACCGCAGGCAAGGGAGTTGTCCTCAGTGAGCCCCAGAGCTTCTCCGATGGCAGTGCTGCCGTCATTACCACCGGCCTGCTGCTGGACAACGAAGGCCAGACCTGGAACGGCACCGGCCTGACCCCGGATATTGAGGCAACCCTGACTGCCGATGAACAGAACAGCTATTATGACTTTACGGTCGAAACCGACCCGCAGATCAACAAGGCGGTGACCTCGGTTATGGCCATGGTCGGGTAAGGAGGAAACCGCATGCCGGCTTTGACCGACCTTTCCACCATCCGCGATCTGTGTGCGCGGTATGATTTTGCCCTGTCCAAGGGGTTTGGTCAGAATTTTATCATCAACCCGGGGGTGTGCCCTCGCATTGCCGAAGCCGCCGGTATCGGCCCCGGCTGGGGCGCCCTGGAAGTGGGCCCCGGTATCGGTGTCCTTACCGAACAGCTGGCCCAGCGGGCCGACAAGGTGGTTTCGGTGGAAGTGGACAAGCGCCTGGAACCCCTTCTGGCCGAAACCATGGCCGGATACGATAACTTCAAGCTGGTCATGGGGGATGTGCTCAAGGTAGACCTGGCGGCTTTGCTGAAGGAAGAATTTGGCGACCGCCCGGTGGCGGTCTGCGCCAATCTGCCGTACTACATCACCAGCCCCATTCTGATGCGCCTTCTGGAAGAAAAACTGCCGGTAGAGAACATTACCGTCATGGTCCAGAAAGAAGCTGCACAGCGCCTGTGTGCCGCTCCCGGCACGCGGGAAGCCGGTGCCATCAGCTATGCCGTGGCGTACTACTCCGAACCGAAGATGCTGTTCACGGTGCAGCCGGGCAGTTTTTACCCGGCCCCCAAGGTCACCAGCGCGGTCATTCGCCTGGATGTCCGCAAACAGCCTGCCGTACAGCCGCCCAACGGGGATGAAGCCGGTCTGTTCCGCCTGATTCGGGCGGCCTTCTCCCAGCGCCGCAAGACCATTGCCAATGTGGTGGCCTCCGGGCTGAACCTGCCCAAACCGCAGGTGCTGCAAGCCATTCAGGCCGCGGGTCTGGATGCCCGCCTGCGCCCCGAACAGCTGACCCTGCAGGAGTATTGCAGCCTGCTGGCGGCATTGTCCGGTTGACACCGGCGCCGGACCATGTTAAAATAATATGGTTCCCGCTGGCATAGCTCAATTGGCAGAGCAGCTGATTTGTAATCAGCAGGTTGCAGGTTCGATTCCTGTTGCCAGCTCCATTATATAAACCGCTCAACCACTGGGAAACCCCATGGTTGAGCGGTTTTCTTTGCGTTTGATAATGCTTTATTCTGTGAAATAATGCACAATGCATAGTCGTATTTGGGTCGTAAAGTCGTAAAAAGGTCGTACAAAAATAGCCCCCAACCGTCCGGAAATTCCGGAAAGTTGGGGGCTATACTTATGCTGCTATGGTCGTGTCCAAACTGGACACGTTATTCTTTCTTCGTCTGCGTGCCGAAGTAAAAGGCCACGACCATGGATACAATGGTCATGACCGTGTCGGGCTGCAGCGCACCAGTCAGCGCCAGCGCAGCGAACACACCGATGACCACCAGGGTCACAATGGTTTTGACCTTGATCAGCGCCGCAAGATTATTCCACAGAGTCGTGAGCGGGCTGGTATCAGTGGTCTTTTCTTTTTCCTCCATGTCGATCTCCTTTCAATCGCCGGAACGAACCGGCAAACTTTCGCACTTTTTCATAATATGAGAAACTGCCGGATCTCCGTCGCCCAGGTCCATATACGGGTCATAGCAGCCGCGCAGGGTTTCCAGGCCATACGGGGGGATGGCTTTAGCGTCAATGTAGTGGAGCCCCAGGTCAATGACTTTGGCCCGAAGCAAACCTTTGACGCCTTTCTTGAGGGCTTCTTCTTCCTTGTGGTTGCTTTTGAGCTTTGCGGCTGCCCAACCGCAAAAAGCAGTGAGCAGCGGCAAAAGGCCTGCTACAATATCCGGTAAAATATCCATGGGCAGTACCTCAAACGGGCTGGCTGCGGTAAAGGCCAGCGTCCGTCAGTTTGCGGCCAACGCAGCACAGGAAGATGGCGTCAGCATCGCCGCGTGTCACCGGTCCGATGGTGATGGTCTGCAGCGTTTCTTCAGTGTTGTCCCAGTGGCTGACATACAAGCCCTGCTTGTCCAGACCGCGCACCTTGCACACGGCCAGGATAGCATCGGCGTCGCCCTGGGTGACAGGCCCGATGGTGATGAGCTGCATCTCTTTGCGAGCATCATCGGCCGGGGCGCTATTATAATAGGTAAGCGTGCCTGCGGCACCGCTGATCCACTGGCCATCTGCGCCACCCACGCCGTGCTGTGTAATGCGTACCCATCCGTCCCGGACCTCATACACGGTATAGAGCCGCCCGGCCAGGGCCTTGCAGTCGGCGGCGGAATATTCGCCCCAGTCAACCACGGGGTTGTTTTCCCCGGGGCCGGTGCGGCGCATGTAGTTGCTGGCACCGATACGGATTTCACCGATGGTAGGTTCGCCGGTATCACGGTGCCAGATGTAACCGGCGTTATCCTTGACGTTGCTGTTGCCAAGCTCCACTCCACCATGCACAGTCATACCAGCAGGCATGAACAACGCCCGATTGATAGGATAGTTGTCGTCCGGCGCATAGCTGCCGCCGCCGATGCTGTGCCAGGGACATTTGCCCACGGCGGGCTTGTCCTGCGCCCGGCCAAAGTCGATGTGCAGATGGGTGGATGCCCCACCTGCGGTGCCCTCGGAATACATCCAGCTGCCTGCCTTGATTGTCAGACCGTTTTTCAGGCCAAGGGCCGACCGGTCGGAGGAGGTCATGTGGATGCACTCGAGCAGGGAATAGCAGATTTCGCCGGACACAAGCAGCAGCGGCTCCGTGCTGCCGAAAAACCAAACGCCCTGGGCCGTGCTACCACAGGCCAGGGCGGTCATGTCGTTGCCGGCATAAACTTTCGACTTCCCGGTGTCCTTGCCGCCCACGTCAATGGGAAGGCGTCCACCGTGGGCACCGCTACCGGTGCTGGGGGCTACACCGTCCACCGCGTATCCCATGTGGTAACCGCTGACACGGTGGTACCCGCCGCCCTCACCGACGGCGGGCATGAATGCTTTGTTATACATCGCTTATGTTCCTTTCTTTGCCAGGAAATACACTTCCACGTCACAGTCGGGCAGTTCTCCGTCC
>CALESJ010000005.1 GCA_937907025.1 uncultured Faecalibacterium sp. | reverse complement strand
GCGTCGAAGGCTTCCCGCACGATGGTGCGCTGCACCGGCTTGCCGTCCACCGTGACCCAGTAGGCGCCCTTGGCCTTGCTGACCAGGCGCAGGGTCAGGCTGTTGACCGTGTCGGCATAGGAGCCGGTCTTGCGGAAAGCGATGGTGGTGCGGTCGCCGGCGGTGACGGTGATGGTGGTGCGGGAATAGTTGCCCTGCTTGTACTGCTCGGTGTGGCCGTCGTCATCATACAGCACAAAGGAAGTATCGGTTTCGGCCGCGATGAGCAGGTCCAGATGGCGCAGGGTGTCGCTCTCGATGTGCTTCACGTCCTCGCTGGTGACAAAGACGCCGGACCCGCGCAGGAACATGGGGATGGAGCCCAGGTCCACCGGCACTTCGATGGTCTGACCGCCCGCGTAGGCGCGCAGGTTGTCGTTCATATCGTACCAGGTGCAGCCGGCGGGCAGGTAGACGGTGCGGGTTTTGGCACCCTTTTCCACCACGTTGGCTACCAGCACCGCAGGGCCGAACATAAAGGTCAGGTTCTGGTCGGTGTAGCAGGCCGGGTCCTCCGGGAATTCCAGGAAGAGCGGACGCATGGCGGGCATGCCGTCCTGGTTTGCCTCGTACATCAGGGAGTAGAGGTAGGGCAGCATCCGGTAGCGCAGGGCGTAGGCGGCGCGGATGTAATCGTTGTTTTCCTCATACATCCAGGGCTGGGTGACGGTGTTGTCGTCATTGGCGGAGTTCAGGCAGAACCGGGGCTGGAAGATGCCGCTCTGGATCCAGCGCAGCAGCAGTTCGCCTTCCGGGGCGCCGCCCGCAAAACCGCCGATGTCACAGCCCATGTTGGCACAGCCGGACAGGCCCATGCCCAGGATGGTGGCGATGTTGAACTTGACGGTGCGCCAGTCGGTGAGGTTGTCCCCGCCCCAGACCTGGGCATACCGCTGGATACCCGCAAAGCCCGCCCGGTTGATGATGTAGGGACGCTCTCCGGGGTAGACTTCGGCCAGGGCCTGCTTGCCCACATAGGCCATCAGGTTGGAGTGCATGATCTTCAGCTCGGCCATGGTGCCTTTTTCGCCTTCAAAGTCGCACTGGGCCTCCCGGTCCTCCACGCCGTCCATCTCGCAGTTGTCGTTCCAAACGGTCTTGGCGCCCAGTTCCAGCACATTCTTTTTCAGCAGCTCTTTCCAGGTGTTGCGGCCCTTCTCCCCGGTGAAGTCGAAGAAGCGGCCTTCCCCGCCCCACCAGCGGCCGTAGTAGTCGCCGTTGCCATCGGGGTTCTTGATGAAGACGTCGTTCTTCTCGAACAGGTCCCGGTAAGGGTGGTTCTTCAGGATGCCGGGCTTGAGGTTGGGGATGACATTGATGCCCATGGCGTTCATTCTGGCAAAGAAGCCCGCCGGGTCGGGGAAGCGGCGATGGTTCCAGTTGAACACATAGCGCAGATTATCCTCCTCCCCGCTGGTGTAGCCGGAAGCCAGCCAGAAGTTGTCGATGAGAACGCCTTCCTTTTTGTGCTTGTCGATGACCTTGTAGATCTCCTGGTCGCAGTCCTTTTCCAGCTCCGCATAATACATGGTGGAAGCGCAGTAGCCCAGGGACTGTTTGGTGGGCAGGGCGCTGCGGCCGGTGAGCAGGGTGTAGTGGTCCAGCACCGCCGCCATGGACGGTCCGTTGAGCAGGAACAGGTCAATGTCGCCGCCGTCGGTCTGGTAGTAGCAGTAGCGGTCCCAGTAGCCGGAGATCTCCTGGCCCATATCAAAGACGCTGTCGTAGGAGTTGTGGTAGAAAAGGCCCAGGGCATGGCGCTGTTCATCGTTCACCCGGATGTAGAACGGGATATGTTTATACATGGGGTCGCCGTTTTCCGGGTCGTGGCCGATGGCGTCCTTGGGGGACATACGCAGCCGGCGGCCCTTCTTGTCCAGATAACCGGTCTTTTCACCAAAGCCGTAGAAATGGTCGTGGGTCCGGTCCATGCAGGAATAGTGGGACAGACGGCCCAGCTGGTCCTTCTCAAAAGCGCGCTCCCGCAGGTCCTGATAAATCAGTTCCCCGTCGGCGGTATACAGCAGCATGGAGAAGGGACATTTGCGGAACACCAGTCTGAGGGTGGCGGTGCGGAAGGTCAGGGTCTTGTCGGTTTCCTCACAGAGGATATTCAGCGCGGTGATGCGGGTACGCTCCCCTGCCAGCAGCTTGTCCATGCGGTCGGGCCAGGCGGTGGTCACCAGGGTGTAGGATTCTTCCCGGAAGCGGCGGTCAAAGGAAACGCGCACGCGGATGATGTCGTCGGTCATGAATACCAGCATCACGTCGGCGTTGTCGCCGTGGATGCGGTAGCCGTTTTCGGTCTTTTCCACCGACTGGAAGTGTTTGAGCAGCATAAAAATCCTTTCCGGCGTATCTTACATGCCGATCAGGTCGAAATCTTCAAAAGAAACGGTCAGGACGGTGTCCTTGCGGGGGTTGGGATACTTGATGATGACTGCCTTCTTGGTCTGGCTGTAATACCAGCCCTCCTCGGCGGCTTCGAACTTGCGGCGGTTGAGGAAGTGTTCCAGCTTGGTATCGCCCAGTGCCACCCAGAAGGGGCTGCGGTCCTTGCGGATCATTTCCACCGTGACACGCTCCACAAAATCGGTGTAGCTGCCGGTGGCGGCAAACGCGACCTTGACCACATCGGTGCCGGTCATGGAAATTTCGGTCTTGCGGCAGACGCCCTTCTTGAAATCGTTGGTCACGCCGTCGTCGTCGTACAGGGTGTAGGTGCTTTCCTTGCCGGGGGCCAGGATCAGGTGCAGGTCGGTCATATGGTCATTGGCCATACTCATGAGCTGGTTGTCCGCCATGGGAATGACGGCGCCTTCCCGGATGAACATGGGGATGGTGGTGATATCCACCGGAACCTCGATGGTCTGGCCGCCCTCATAGCAGGCAAAGTTGTTGTTCCAGTCGTACCACTTGCAGCCCGCGGGCAGGTAGACCTTCCAGGTCTTGACGCCGGGTTCGATGACGTTGGCCACCAGGATATCCTGGCCGAACATGAATTCAAAGCTCTCGTCGTAGACCTTCGGGTCGTCCTGGAACTCATACACCAGGGGACGCATGATGGGCGCACCGGTCTGGTTGGCCTCGTACTCGGCAGAGTAGAGGTACGGCGTCATACGGTAACGCAGCAGGATGGCGTCCCGGATGATGTCGGCGGAGCCGCGGTACATCCAGGGCTCGGTGACGGTGTTGTCGTTGCTGGCCGAATGGATGGAGAACCGGGCCTGGAAGATGCCGTTCTGCACCCAGCGCACGAACAGTTCCTCCTCCGGGGCGGGGCCGTGGAAGCCGCCGATGTCGGCGCCCTCGTTGGGCTGGCCGGACAGGCCCATGCCGGTGATGATGGGGATGTTGTAGCGCAGGGTCTTCCAGCTGGTGAAGTTGTCGCCGCACCAGGTCTGGGCGTACTTCTGGATGCCGGCGGAACCGCTGCGGCAGACAATGTAGGGGCGGGCATCGGGGTTGTGTTCCACCACCGCTTCGGCGCCGATCTTGCACATGAGGGTGCTCATGATGGGCTTGAGCTGGCCGATGGTGCCGCCCTTGCCGTCAAAGTCGCAGCGGCAGTCTTTGTCCAGCAGGCTGTCATACTCACAGTTGTCGTCCCAGATGGAATCGGTGCCCACGTCGATGATGTTCTCGGTGAGGTATTCCTTCCAGACCTTGCGGCCCACCGGGCTGGTGTAGTCCCAGAAGGCGCCGTCGCCGCCCCACCATTTGCCGACACCGTAGGTATCTTTTTCGGAATCCTTGACGAAAACGCCCTTGGCGTTGAACTCATCGAACCAGGGATGGCACAGCAGCACGCCGGGCTTGACGTTGGGCACGTTCTGGGCGCCCTTCTCGTTCATGGCATGGAAGTAGGCGCGGGGGTCCTTGAACCGGTCGGTGTTCCAGGTAAAGACGCAGCGCTTGTTGTTGTAGCTGGTATAGCCGGAGGACAGGTGGAAACCATCGATGGGGAAACCTTCCTCCTTGATGGTGTCGATAAATTCCAGAACGGCGTCGTCGCTGTCCTTTTCCAGCTCGGGGTAGTACATGCTGGACCCCTGGTAGCCCAGGGCCCGCTTGGGCAGCAGGGCCGGGCGGCCGGTCAGGCGGGTGTAGTTGTCCAGCACCCGGCGCAGGGTATCGCCAGCCAGCAGGAACATGTCGATGTCGCCGCCGTCGGCCTGCCAGTAGGTGTAGCGGGACCAGTAGTTGCTCTTCTCGCAGCCCATGTTGAAGACGGACTCATAGAAGTTGTTGTAATACACGCCTGCTGCCTTGGCAGTGGTGCGGTTCAGGCGGATGTAAAACGGAATGTGCTTGTACAGCGTGTCCATGATGTCGGCATCATAGCCCATGGCGTCGGTGGCGCGCTCCCGCAGGAAATGCTTGTTCTTGTTCAGCTCGCCGGTCTTTTCCCCGAAGCCGTAGAAGCAGTCATCCTCGTTCATGGCGCTGTAATGGGTGATGCGGCGGTTGGAATCCAGGGTGTAGGGGGTACCGGTCAGATCACTGTACAGCAGGTCGCCGTCCTTGTTGTACAGCCGGAAGCCCAGGGGGTCCTTGCCGAACTCCAGGCGCACGGCGGCGGTGGTAAAGGTGATGCCGGCGTCCGTTTCGGTAACGGCAGGTTCCACCGGGGTCAGCCGGGTACGCTCGCCTTCAAACAGGCCGTCCAGGCGGTCCGCCCAGGCGGTGGTGGCCAGCACATAGGATTCCTCGGCCAGTTCCTTATCAAAGGAAACACGCACGCGGATGATCTCATCGGTGACAAAGCAGACCAGAATGTCCGCACAGTTGGTATGGATCAGGAAGCAGCCGTCCCGGCGGTCCATGCCACGAAATTCTTTGCAAAGATACATGGAGTACTCCTCTCTCCGTTGATGGTTTGCAGGTTGCACACAAACAGCAGCAGCCTCCGACCCGGATTTTGGTACAGTCGGAGGCTCTGCGCCCGCAGCCGCTTACGCCGCCGCAGGAAGGGGGTTCTTAACTCAGGCCCACCAGAAGGTGTCCACCAGACCGCACAGATACGGTACGATCATGGGGATGGCGGGGATGAAGGTGATGAGGAACAGAGCCACCACCATGCCGCAGAACAGCGGGATGATGTACTTGGTAACGCCCTCGATCTTGACTTTGGCCACGCCGCAGCCCACGAACAGGCAGGAGCCGACGGGCGGGGTGACAGAACCGATGCCCAGGTTGGTGATGAGCATGAGGCCGAAGTGGACCGGGCTCATACCGATGCTGGTGGCAATGGGCAGGAAGATGGGGGTGAAGATCAGAACAGCCGGGGTCAGGTCCAGGAACATGCCCATGATCAGCAGGAAGACGTTCATGATGAGCAGGATCACATAGCGGTTGTCGGAGATGCTCATGAGGCCTTCGCTGATGGCAGCGGGGATGCCGGAGTAGGACATAACGTAGGACATGATGGAGGAGGCCGCGATCAGGAACAGGATGGTGGCAGAGCTCTTCATGGTATCGGCCAGCATATCATAGTAGGCCTTGACCGACAGTTCCCGGTAGAGGATGCCCAGCAGGGTGCAGTACAGGCACATGACCACACCGGCTTCGGTGGCGGTGAAGAAGCCGCCCAAAATGCCGCCCATAACGATGATAACGGCCAGCAGGGACGGGATAGCGTCGATCCAGATGCGCACAGCGGAGGCGTCCTCCTTGACGGTGGAGGCCTTATAGCCCTTCTTGACGGCCAGGAAGATGGCCAGCGCGGCCACGCAGACCCCCAGCAGGATACCGGTGAGGTAGCCGCCCATGAACAGGGCCGCGACGGAAACGCCGCCGGCGGTGATGGAGTAAAGGATCAGGGGACCGGACGGGGGAATCAGGATGCCGGTGGGCGCTGCGCAGATGTTGACGGCAGCGGAGTAGTTGGGATCGTAGCCTTCCTCATCTTCCAGAGGGCTCAGGATGGAGCCCATGGCGGAAGTGGCGGCCACGGAGGAGCCGGACACGGCGCCGAAGAACATGCTGGCCAGCACGTTGGTGGCGGCCAGGTAGCCGGGGATCTTGCCCACCAGCAGGCGGGCCAGACGGATGAGGCGGCGGGCAATACCGCCCTTGTTCATGATGTTGCCGCCCAGAGTGAAGAAGGGCAGCGCCAGCAGGGCGAAGGAGTCAAGGCCGGAGAAGCAGCGCTGGGCCGCGATCAGGGCAAAGATGTCCGCAGGCATGCTGAACAGGGCCGTGACGATGGACGCAATGCCGATACCGGCGGAAATGGGCACGCCTGCCAGCAGCAGGACGAAGAACGAGCCAAACAGGCACAGAGTGGCTTGGACTACCATCAGTTGTTGCCTCCCTTCTTGTCAATGTAGAGCTGAACGTACTTGAGCACCCGGGCCAGCACGATGAACGCGCCGGAGATGGGCAGAACCGAGTACAGGAAGGAGTACGGCAGGTGCATGACCGAGGAAACGTTCAGGGCGTTGGTGGCCAGCTTGAAACCGCCGTAAATGAAAACATAGCAGACAAAGAACAGGATCATCGCTTCGATGAAGATGTTCAGCAGCACCGCTGCCACACCCTTGACGCGGTCCTTGACCAGGTCCAGGGCCAGGTGTTCATCGCGGTAGAAGCAGTAGGCAGAACCGATCAGGGCCGCCCAGATCAGAACATAGCGCAAAAATTCATCGGTGACGGTGGAGGGGTCATTGAGGACCATACGGGTGAAGATCTGCCAGGTACCACCCAGCAGCAGAGCAAACATGGACAGCGCCAGCAAAAAGCGCATGACGGTATCCAGGATCTTATCGAATTTTTTCACAAGCTCATCTCCTCTCACAGGATACAGGCCGGTACAATGCCGCACGGCCTGCACGAACGAAACACACAGGGAACTCAGCCTTCGGCCTGAATGCGTTCCACATACTCATAGACTTCGGGGGATTCGGTCTTCAGGTCCTCATAGATGGACTGGCAGGCCTCCTGGAAAGCCGCCGTATCCACATCGCGGACCAGTTCCACGCCCTTGGCCTCAGCGTCGGCCAGCACTTCGTTTTCGAAGTCGGTCCAGGCGGTCTTGTAATCCTCGGTCATCTTCTTGGCGCACTCGGTCATGATCTGGCGCTGGTTATCGGACATAGCGTTCCAGGTCTTGGTGGAGATGAGCAGGATGTCGGGGATGCGGGTGTGTTCGTCAAAGCAGTAATACTTGGTCACATCGGCGTGGTCGCGCATGGCGGTGACATTGTTTTCGGCGCCGTCAATAACGCCCTGCTGCATGCCGGTGTAGATATCGGAATACCCCATGACCGTGGCGGAGCCGCCCAGAGCGTCCATCATGTCAATGGCCATCTGGGAGTCCATGGTGCGGATGCGCAGACCCTTCAGGTCCGCCGGGGTGCGAATGGCCTTGTCGGCGGTGTAGAAGGAGCGGGCACCGGAATCCATCCAGGTCAGACCCATAAAGCCCTTGTCGGCGGTGAGCTGGTACAGATCCTGGGCAATGTCGCCGTCCATGACCTTGTAATAATGCTGCTGGTCATTGAAGACGTAGGGCACCGACAGGACGTTCCATTCGCTCTGGAAGTTGCCCAGCGTGGAAGCGGAAACCTTGGCCATATCCAGGGCCCCGGCACGGATCTGGGTGATGTTGTCGGTTTCACTGCCCAGAACGGCGTTGGGGAAAATTTCAATGTTGATGGTACCGTTGGACTTTTCCTTCACGTCCTCGGCAAAGGCGGTCAGGGCGATATGTACCGCGTGGTCCTCCGCCAGGCCGTGGGACAGCGTCAGGTTGAACACTTTTTCCTCTCCGCTGTCGGTGGACGTTCCGGCCGTTTCGGTGCTGCCGCAGCCGGTCAGCGCCAGGCAGAGCGCAGCTGCAACTGCCGCCAGGCGCAGTCCAAAACGCTTCTTTCTCATGATATACAGTTCCTCCTTTTGCTTGCTTCTCCCCTGCGGGGAGTGCCTATGGAAAAATAAAAACCTGCCTCGTGTACCTCCTTTCCTGCCGATTTCTATTTGCAACCGGAACGGTGCGGACACGCCTGTCCCCTCACCGGCCGGTAGTTGCCGTCGTCAGGCCTTCTTTTTGCGCTTGCGCCGGTCGTGGGCGCGCAGCAGATCGGCCAGGTTCATGGTCAGCAGCGAAACCGGAGCTTCCCACCGTTTGCCGCTGCGTTTGGCCACCAGATCCATCACTTCCTGGGCCGTGCCCGGGGTGATTTTTTCCTTATCCACCATGATGACCGACTGGGAACCGAGAAACAGGTACAGATATTTCTTATCACTGACCAGACGGTCCAGCTGTTCATAGCGCAGTCTTTTGTGGGCGTCCCCTTCCCGCAGTTCCATGTGTCCCGAAAAGAAGGTGCACACATCGCTGGGCAGGGCTCCGTGCCGGGCATCCAGCGCGTTTTCCGCCTGCAGGGTGGCGGGGAAATCCCGCCCCACGAACAAAAGGCACCCGGCCAGCAGCAGAAGCCCCTGTCCCCACATGGGAACAGCGGCAAACAATCCGGCCGCCACCAGCGCAATGCCCGCCACCGCCGTGAGCACCACCCGCCCCAGATGGTAGGTGTTGTACTGGGTGTTGAACAGCGCATGGATGGAATCCTCCGTATGGTCGATCCGCCCTTCGTACTGTACAGCTGCCATCGGGCCACCGTCCTTTCCCGGCTGCACCCCTTTGTGCCGCCGAATATCACGTTTTGCCATTTTTCATTATGTGCATAGTGCACAAAAATATTGTACTTTTCTTGTGCATCTGCGTCATATCGTTTATCTTTGTACAAATAATATCAAATTACCACGTTCAATTCGTCTTATTTTGTGACACAAACCTCGCAATTTGTGATATACTGCTGGCAGAAAAAGACCTGTATCGGGAGGGATACCACATGCAATCATACATGACCCCTTATGCAGACCAGAATATTACCCAGGAAGTGGCCAACCGGCGCCTGCCGCTGGACAAGGTGGTGGTGGGCTGGTACTCCAACCGGGAAGTGCACCAGTCGGTGACCCACTCCCACCCGTACCATGAATACATCTACATGGTCAGCGGCAAGGCCCTGTACCATGTGGACGGCAGCCGGTACGACCTGCACCCCGGCGAACTGATGCTGATTCCGCCGGGAACCGTGCACACCGGCTTTTACGATACCTACGACCGCCTGATCATCCAGATCGACGACGCCTTCTGGCAGGACACCCTGCACCTGACCAACCTGCCGCAGGAATCGGCTGCCATTCCCGACCAGCTGATGATCTTCCATGAAGGACCGGTCCACAAATGGGGCATACGCGGCCTGCTGGAACACGCTGCCGTAGCGGCCGGCATCGGGGACGATCACGAAAAAGAGCTGATGTACCGCAGCATCCTGACCGGGCTGACCCTGACCATCCACCAGATCATCCGGGAGGACGGCGTGGGACGCCCGGAGTCCACCAACTCCCTGGTGGCCCTGGTCACCACCTATCTGCAGCAGCATTTCCGGGAGCCGGACCTGAACGTGAGCCGCTTGGCCAAATACGCCTATGTGAGCCGGGAGCATCTGTCCCGGGTATTCAAGGAATACACCATGCAGAGCGTGTACAGCTATCTGACCGAACTGCGGATGCAGAGCTGCCGACGGGACATTGCCGACGGCAAGCGCATCCTGGACGCCTGCCTGGAGAACGGGTTTCCCAATTACAGCAGTTTTCTCAAAACCTTTCACAAGATGTACGGGGTAACACCCCAGGAATACCGCGCCCAGCTGCGCAGTGCCATGAAACAATAAAAAACGCCCCCGGCAGCCGCGTGTGCGGTATACCGGGGGCGTTCTGGTTGTCAGGGAAAGGTTCAGCAGGCGGGCGGGGTGATGCCGCTGCGGGCGTAATAATCCTGCAGGGCTTTCTGGATGGCTTCCTCCGCCAGCACCGAGCAGTGCATCTTGTGGGGCGGCAGACCATCCAGGGCTTCGGCCACCGCCTTGTTGGTCAGGGTCATGGCCTCGCTGGCCGGTTTGCCCTTGATGAGCTCGGTGGCCATGGAGCTGGACGCAATGGCGCTGCCGCAGCCGAAGGTTTCAAACTTCACGTCCTGGATGGTGTCGTTCTCGATCTTGAGATAAATCTTCATGATGTCGCCGCACTTGGCGTTGCCCACCTCGCCCACGCCGTCGGCGTTTTCGATGACGCCCACGTTGCGGGGGTTGCGGAAATGGTCCATCACTTTTTCACTGTACAGAGCCATAGTAGGTACCTCACTGAATCACAAAAGGTGTTTTGCCGGCTTCCAGGTCCCGCCACACGGGGGACATGCCGCGCAGATAGGCGACGACCCGGGTTACTTCTTCCACGGTGCGGTCGATTTCTGCCTCGGTGGTGGCCGGGGACAGGGTCAGGCGCAGAGAGCCGTGGGCAATCTCATGGGGGCGGCCGATGGCCAGCAGCACATGGCTGGGGTCCAGGGAACCGGAGGTGCAGGCCGAGCCGGAGGAGGCACAGATGCCTGCATCGTCCAGTAGCAGCAGCATGGATTCGCCCTCGATGCCCTCAAAGCAGAAGTGCACGTTGCCAGGCAGGCGCTGTTCCCGGTCCCCGTTGAGGACCGAATGCGGGATGCGGGAAAGGCCCTCGATGAGTCTGTCCCGCAGGCGGGCCATGGCCGCGGCGTTCTCTTCCCGGTGGCGGCAGGCTTCCTCCAAAGCCGCCGCCATGCCCACGATGGCGGGCACGTTCTCGGTGCCGGCACGCTTGCCCCGTTCCTGGGCGCCGCCCTGAATGAGCGGGGTCAGCACCACGCCCTTGCGGGCGTACAGTACCCCGGCGCCCTTGGGGCCGTGGAACTTGTGGGCGGACAGGGAGAGCAGGTCGATGTTCTGGGCCTGCACGTCAATGGGCAGGTGTCCCGCCGCCTGGACGGCGTCGGTGTGGAACAGGATGCCTTTTTCCCGGCACAGGGCGCCGATCTCCCCCACCGGCTGGATGGTGCCGATCTCGTTGTTGGCAAACATCACACTGACCAGGCAGGTATCGGGGCGGATGGCCGCCGCAATGTCCGCCGGGCGGACAATGCCGTTTTCCGGCACCGGCACCAGCGTCACCGAGAAGCCTTCCTTTTCCAGGGCGGCCAGGGTGTGGAGCACGGCGTGGTGTTCAATGGCGGTGGAGATCAGGTGCTTTTTCCCCTTGCGGGCGCCCATATAAGCCGCCGAGCGCAGGGCCTGGTTGTCTGCCTCGCTGCCGCCGGAGGTGAATGTGATCTCCCGCGGGTCGGCGGCGTTGAGGCAGCGGGCAACGGTGCCGCGGGCGGCAGTCAGGGCTTCCTGGGCCTGCTGGCCGAAAGCGTACAGGCTGGACGGGTTACCGTACTGTTCCTGCAGATAGGGCAACATAGCCCGGAGGGCGGTATCACTCAGGCGGGTGGTGGCCGCGTTGTCAAGATAGATCATGGAAGTTCTCCTTTATGAAAAGCAGCGGGCGGGGTTCATTCCGCGAACAGCGGCGTGGACAGGTACCGGTCGCCGGTGTCCGGCAGCAGCACCACGATGGTCTTGCCTTCGTTTTCCGGGCGGCGGGCCAGCTCGGCGGCGGCCCACAGAGCCGCGCCGGAAGAAATGCCCGCCAGAACGCCCTCCCGGCGGCCCAGCAGTCTGCCGGCGGCAAAGGCGTCTTCTTCCGCCACCGGGATGATCTCGTCATAGATATGGGTATCCAGCACATCGGGCACGAACCCGGCGCCGATGCCCTGAATCTTATGGGGACCGGCCTTTCCCTGGGAGAGTACCGGCGAGCCGGCCGGTTCCACCGCCACCACCCGGATGCCGGGGTCGCGGGCTTTCAGGTAGGTGCCCACCCCGGTGATGGTGCCGCCGGTGCCCACGCCGGCCACAAAGATGTCCACCTGGCCGTCGGTATCCTCGTAAATTTCGGGGCCGGTGGTCTCCCGGTGGATGCGGGGGTTGGAAGCGTTCTGGAACTGACGGGGCAGGAAGCTGCCGGGAATCTCAGCAGCCAGCGCTTCCGCCTTCTCGATGGCGCCCCGCATACCTTTGGCTCCCTCGGTGAGGACCAGCTCGGCGCCGTAGGCCTTCATCAGGGCCCGGCGCTCCACCGACATGGTTTCGGGCATGACCAGCATCACCCGGTACCCCCGGGCTGCCCCCACCGCCGCCAGACCGATGCCGGTGTTGCCGGAGGTGGGTTCGATGATGGTGGCGCCCGGTTTGAGCAGCCCCGCGGCTTCGGCGTCGTCCAGCATGGCTTTGGCGATGCGGTCCTTCACCGAACCAGACGGATTGCAGGCTTCCAGCTTGGCCAGCAGGCGGGCCTTCAGGCCCAGTTCCTGCTCGATGCGGGTCAGTTCCAGCAGCGGCGTGCGGCCGATCAGCTGGTCGGCGGATGTATAGATTCTGCTCATGGGGGTGCCCTCCCTTATTCCTACTGTTTTGGTAGGCTTATTGTATCGCATATATCCTACTATGTCAATAGGTTTTAAAAGGAAATTTCGGGAGCCCTTGTATCTGCACAGCACAAAAGCAAAAGCCCCGCCGGGCAGGCAGGGCTTTTGTGTGGGGAGAAATCAGACAGCGCCGCGATGGCACGTCCGTTTTTCGCTTATTCAGCGTCACCGAAGAACAGCTTCATGTCGTCTTCCACGGTGCCGATACCGGCGATCCCGAAGTTGTCCACCAGGACCTTGGCCACATTGGGGCTGAGGAAGGCGGGCAGGGTGGGTCCCAGATGAATGTTCTTCACGCCCAGGTACAGCAGGGCCAGCAGCACGATGACCGCCTTCTGCTCATACCAGGCAATGTTGTAGATGATGGGCAGATCGTTGATGTCCTCCAGGCCGAAGACTTCCTTCAGCTTGAGGGCGATGACCGCCAGAGAGTAGGAGTCGTTGCACTGGCCGGCATCCAGCACGCGGGGAATGCCGCCGATGTCGCCCAGGTCCAGCTTGTTGTACTTGTACTTGGCGCAGCCTGCGGTGAGGATGACCGTATCCTTGGGCAGGGCCTTGGCAAACTCGGTGTAGTATTCCCGGCTCTTGGCGCGGCCGTCGCAGCCGGCCATGACCACAAACTTCTTGATGGCGCCGCTCTTGACCGCGTCCACGATCTGATCGGCCAGGGCCAGCACCTGGGCGTGGGCAAAGCCGCCCACGATCTCGCCGGTTTCGATCTGGGCCGGGGGCGGGCAGTGCTTGGCCTGCTCAATGATGGCGGAGAAGTCCTTGGGCTCCCCGACACCGCCGGGAATGTGCTTGCAGCCCGGATAACCTGCGGCACCGGTGGTGTACAGGCGGTCCTTGTAGCTGTCCTTGGGCGGCACAATGCAGTTGGTGGTCATGAGGATGGGGCCGTTGAAGGACTCGAATTCCTCCTTCTGCTTCCACCAGGCGTTGCCGTAGTTGCCCACAAAGTTGGGGTACTTCT
>CALESJ010000004.1 GCA_937907025.1 uncultured Faecalibacterium sp. | reverse complement strand
CCGAAGATAGTTGGCTGGAAACGGCCTGTGAAAATAGGTAGATGCCGGCTTCTCTTTTTTTATTATGGCCCGTTGGTCAAGCGGTTAAGACAGCGGCCTCTCACGCCGTTAACATGGGTTCGATTCCCGTACGGGTCACCAAAAGCTCCTCGCTTTTAGCGGGGAGTTTTTTCTTTTGTATGCTTTAGCGAAATGAGAACCCCCAGCTCTGCTGGGGAGAGTAAAAAAGCTTTAGCTTCAAGCGTCGAGCGAAGCGAGAAAAAATCAACAACTTAACTATTGTCAGGAAGTTGATCTTAGATAAACAGCGCCCGTTTACGGGCTGTGGGGCAAGTGATGCGAGTGGCAGATTTTTCAGTGCCTCTTGAGAGGCTTGCCGGTACGATGCCCTTCTAGGGCTTACACAAGCCCCCGGCTTAGCCGGGGGTCATGACTTTCTCATTATTTATATTGAAATTCAAAAGGCTCACTTTCCTTCGGATGGCTTTAAAAACCACCGTGAAAGGAAAGTGAGCCTTTGTTTTTTATAAGTTTCTATAAGTTACGGATAGTAAATAAATTTTGTGGGGACGTTATTCCCCAACGGCTTTGTTGGTAAGCATGGTGTGTGTCAATTTGACCATATTGACACCACCCATGTGGGTGATGCCTTCACCCAGACGAAGAACCTTGCTTTGTCCCTTCCGAATAGGTTCCCATACAGGAAGGCCACCACCGTTGGGGTTACCAGCTTTCGCAAAGTTGGTCAGATACTGCACCATTTGCTCACTGAGAAGTCTGTCTTTGGCTGTCATGGGGCGCCAGCAATGGTCCAGGGTACCGAACCAGTACCACAAATCGCTGCTGTGCCAGGCACCGTTATGATCCCCGGGCAGCTGCCGGTCAAAAAACCAGGTATAGGAGGCCGGCTTACCCTGATCGGCCTGAAGTCGGCACCAGGATTTTGCCATTCGGTGGACGATAGGTGGCACAATGTCCTCGCTGGTAGAGCCCATCATGTAGGGAATAGCGCGTTGCTGACCCCGTTCTGCGGTCAAGGTTCCATCACAGGGAATCAGCCCGGCGTCCACCACGGGGGCGCAGCTCATACCGCCAGCGGCTGTTTGTGCGGCTTTCCAGGCGGCAAATAAATCGGCGGGGGATAGAGCGCGCAGTCCGGCAAGGCTCTGGCACCCGGTACGTTTGACAACGTCTTTCCAGAAATCATATCGCTCCGGTGCGGGCGGTGTGGTGCCAAAATTTTTGCCTATTCCACCGCCGCTGCTCATCACAGCGCCGGCAACCAGCCCTTCCGTCATGGGGGAAAGACAAAGTTGCTGTACGCTCATAGCACCTGCACTCTGCCCCATGAGTGTGATGCGGGAAGGATCACCGCCGAAGGCAGAAATATTGTTGTGAACCCATTGCAAGGCACACAACTGGTCATACAGGCCATAGTTTCCGGTGTGTCCGGCTTCAGCGGCCAGTTCCGGCAGACAGGCAAAACCAAGCGGTCCCAAACGGTAGTTGACGGTCACCGCAATCACACCGCGGGTAGGCCAGACCGGACCATCAAAATGTTTTTCATGACCGCAGCCGCCGGTGAATCCGCCGCCATGAATATAGAACAGGACCGGCAGCTTGGCATCAGGGGCAGCGTTTTCCGGGGTCCAGATATTCAGAAACAAGCAGTCTTCACTGTATTCATACTGTTCGCCGCAGCGAAATTCATGATAGTAAAAAGCCTTCTCCGGCATCTTTGCTTCATCATAGAATGCCCGGGGTTGATAGCAGCAAGCACCGTACCGGGTAGCGTCATAGGTCCCGTCCCAGTGGGTTACGGGGGTGGGGTATTCCCAACGCCCGGCTGTGGCGTAACGAATCCCCTTGTATGCAATTACGCCGGGCCATTGGCATGTGCAGCCGTCAATAGGTCCGCAGGGAGTCATGCGTGTGTAACTCATAGTTTTTCATCCTTTTTTGTTATAGGCACTGGGCATCCAGGGCTTTTCCGCAGCAACGGCATCGTTGTAGGCTTCCAGCTTGCGCATTTGTTCCACCACATGGGGCATATCCATGCGTTTTACCAATTTCTTGATCAATGCTTCTCCCTCATCAGCCAGCCTATCTCGAGCCGCTTCATCGGGAATGGCCGTTGTAGACATATGATCGCCCTGCTCAGCAAAACAATACCCGATGGCAGCACTTTGATATGCCAGCCCGAACAGATCGTTGAACGGAGCGCAGGTCTGGGGACGCTGATGGGTGTAGGCAGTGGTGATGGGGACATCCTGCAGCCGTCCCATCATCTTGTAAGCGCCCACGGTGATGGCATGGAAGCTGTTCAGATCCTTGAATAGATCTTTGGCGCTGTGGCTCATCTGCATGGTCAGGTCCATGTAGAGAATGGGAACACCGGTTTCGTCAAAGAAATCCCGGACCATGGGACTGCAAGTCATATGCGCCGGACCGTGGAAACTGATGTATACCTGCCGTTTGAAGCCCTGCCGCAGCAGACTGTGGGCAATGGCGGAAAGATAATCAATACCCTGCCGGATGCTGACCTGCACGGTGCCGCGGCCGCTGGCGGTGGCACCGGCGTAGAAATAGGGAAGACCGGTCAGCACAAGTCCGTCACAGGCTTCCGCCATTTTCAGGGCATAGGCTTCGCTGATAACGGTTTCACTGTCGAGAGGAAAACCGCCGTGCATTTCTACGGTACCCACCGGGACAATGATGATATCGTTTTGAGAGAGATATTCCTCCACTTCGCTGTTGAGCATTTTGGGGAGAATGCGGGTGCGCAGTTCCATACGAATCCAACTCCTTTGTATCCGGAAAAACGGGAACAAATAAAAATTCCTGCTGTTGCAGATTTCTTTAAAAATGTCCCCGGCGGGGCACGCCGAGGACGTGGGACAATTTTTTATTCTGCGGTCTTGCGGGCGGCCATCTGGGCACGGATTTCCGGGGTAATGTTCCAGACAAAGCGGAATGCAATCCAGGAACCGACGAGGAAGATGGCGGGAATCAGGACGCACAGAGCCTTGATGCCGGTGATGGTGGCGGCAGTCTGCGTAGCAGCGCCGGCCTGATAACCGATCCAGCCCAGAGCGAGAACAGCGGCGGAGTTGCCCACGGTCTGGCCGATGCGGCGGGACAGGTTGAAGGTGCCGTAGATGGTGCCTTCGGTGCGCTTGCCGGTGACCATTTCATTGTAGTCGGTCACAGTGGCAACCAGGCCCCACTGCATGTAGATGGAAACACCGCCGAAGCTGGAAGCAACCGTTGCCCAGATCATGTAGACCAGAGGCGAGATGGTGGTGATCATCATGACGGCGAACAGGCCCAGGTAACACACAGCACCGCATAGCAGGCAGATACGGACCATCTTTTCCAGACCAATCTTTTTGCTGACGAGGGGGCACAGGGCCAGGCTGACGATACCGACAACCATGGAGAAGGCACTCTGAACGCTCATGATGCCAATGTCACCCAGAACATCGCCGTACATGTAAGTGCCCAGGGTGCTGGCCACATACTGCTGGGTGCAGATGCAGATACCGTGGATGATCAGGGCAACGTAAGCGCGATTTTTGCGGAAGGCCACAAAGATGTCGCTGACCTTGACACCATCGCCGCTGCCGGCGGCTTCCACGGCGGAAGTGTTGCGTTCTTCCGTCCAGAAGTAATGCAGCAGGCAGAACACAAAGCCGATGACAGCACAAATCGTGGCGCCCACGCCAAAAGCGAAGGATGTGTCACCGTATTTGGAAAGCAGCTGAGGCAGGATCATCATGGGCAAAATGTTGCCGATCAGGGAGCCGAATCCGCGGGCGCTGGACAGAGTGGAACGCTCGGCGTCGTTGTTGGCCATGGCGCCCAGCAGAGAGCCCATGGGAATGTTGAACATGGTGTAGCAGCCTTCATACAAGATCTTGCAGAAGAACAGGACGACCAGCATGGCCGTGCCCTGGAAGAAGGTGGGTACCGTCCAGAACGCGATGGCGGTCACGCACAGCAAAGGTGCAACGCGGATGAGCCATGGGCGGAACTTGCCTTTTGGATTCTTATTCTTGGCGTACATCTTGTCCATCAGCACGCCCATCATGGGATCGTTGACGGCATCCCAGATATTCCAGACCAGCAACAGAATGGCCAGAATGGTGGTGTCGACTTTCAAAACGTTGGTGTAGTAGCGGGTGACCATAGCGCCCATCAGGGCAAAGGTCATACAACCGCCCAGGTCACCCATGGCATACCCGATTTTATGCTTGAGTGACAGGCCGCTTTTAGTGGTAGTTGCCATTGTGTTATCCTCCTTGTGGTTGCGCATGTCCGCTGCGCAGGATACTGACGGAAAATCATTGTTCACAGAGCGGGTCGGGCCCGGACCAACTCTGCCTTGTTTATCTGTATTGTACCGTTAGCCACATGCAAAGTAAATTGCAATTTCCACATGTTTTATTGCAAATCCCGCAAAGATATGGTACACTGTATCCAAAATCTACAAACGAAGCGATGTGATTCTGTGAAAATAAGCCAAATGAGAAGTATCGCCAAGCTTAGTCCTCAAGAACCGTTGTCGGAGAAACGTTCACAACTCAACACCTCTTTGGAAGAGGACGGGTATGTGCCCGGTTCCATTTATCAGGAGCTGGAGATGGATTCCCCCTATGTGGATACCCACGATGACATCAGCGAATCCGAGGATGTGGTGCAGTTGCACAGCCACACATTCTATGAAATTCTGTTTTGCCGCGGCGGTAGCCTGCAGTACCTGCTGGGGACAGAGCGGTATCACCTTCAGCACGGGGATGTGGTGTTTGTGCCGCCCGGCGTCAGTCATCGTCCGCTGTTTCTGGAAAAACTGGTGGAACCCTATACCCGGGATGTGGTCTGGCTCAGTCCTTTGTTTGCCAAAAATATGAATGACCTTTTTCCGGATGAAGAAATTCTGCCTGACCGGCCTTTTGTGTTGCGCTCCGCCGGTACCCGGTGGGAAGAAATTCTCAGCCGCCTGTTCCGCAGTGGTGTGAAGGAAGGGTACGCCCGTCTGCCCGGATGGCAGGCAGCGGTGTACGGGAATACCATGCGCCTGATGGTACAGCTGTACCGGGCACATGCCAATGACAAGACCCTGGCGCCGCCCACCGAAAAACAGGAGCTTCTGGACCGGCTTTTGTTTTATGTGGAATCCGAGATGGGCCAGAAAATCACGCTGGCAGAAACGGCCCGGCGGTTTCTGATCAGTGAAAGTACCATCAATCAACTGTTCCGCAAAAGGATGAAAGTCAGCTTTTATCATTATGTGACCCAGCGCCGTCTGATAGCCGCCAAGAGCCTGTTGCTGGATGGTAGAGCGGCAGACCAGGTCTGCACAATGGTCGGGTTCGGAGATTATTCGACCTTTTACCGGGCCTTCAAACAGGAGTACGGCATTTCCCCCGCGGAATATCGCCGCCTGCAGGAAGGCCAGCCGCATGAACCGTGAACGGAAAATTGGCAACAGAGAATCCCCCTGATGCAGTGCAAGGCAAGTTTTGCATCAGGGGGAGCGCTGCGTGTCACAAGTACGGGGCCCCCATAAAGAGCCTGCTGTTGGGCCAATGCCAATTTTTGATGGGGAAGATATCGCGCCTTACAAAAGGGAGTTCAGTGCGGTCAGCAATTGCTGCTTCATTTGCTGCAATTGCTGTGGTGCAGGCACAGTATCGTCGCTGTACATTTTTTCGGCAGGATACCACCAGACCGGTCCCCGCCCGTTATGACCGTATCCCTGTAAATCACCGGCTTTTCTGGGAAACAGGTGCCAATGCAAGTGGCTGTCCCCGTTGCCCAGCAATTCGCAGTTCATCTTCTCCGCCCCGAAAGCCTGTGCCACGGCCTGATTGACCAGTGCCATTTCCTGCAGATACAGGGTACGCTCATTTCCCGGTAAGTCGTGCAGTTCCGATACATGCTTCTTGCAGAGAAACAGAGTATACCCGTGAAAATGCTGGTTGTCACCCAGTACTACATAGCCGGTTTGCAGTTCTTTTACGAAGTACGGATTGGTACCCTTTTGAATCATGGCGATTCGTTCGCAGACCAGGCACATGGCGGTGCTCCTTTCGAATAAAGCAGATTTTCTTTAGTATACAGAAAAAAGAAGGCAAAGAACACAGGCGAATCATGCCGATATATGGAATAACCGCCCTTGTAAACGGCCATCCGTTACAGGGGCGGTTATTTTTACATGGTTCAGAGAGTTTACAGGTTCGTATATCCCATCAGGAAACGGTCCACCACAGCGGCCGTATCCCGGCCTTCCCGCAGGGCCCAGACGACCAGGCTCTGGCCGCGGCGCATATCGCCGCAGGTGAAGACGTTGGGAACATTGGTGGCAAAATCGTGGTCAGCTACGCAGCCGCGGGGTGTCAGTTCCAGACCGAAAGCCTCGGCGGTGTAGCTTTCGCAGCCGGTGAAGCCGGCTGCAATCAGCACCAGTTCGCATTCCACCGTTTCTTCCTCGCCGGTGGGAACCATGGCGCGGCGGCCGGTGGCTTCGTCCACCACACGGCTTTCCAGCTTGGAGAGGACCGCACCGCAGACGCGACCGTCCTCTCCTTTCAGAAATTCCTTCACCGTAGTCTGGTAAACGCGGGGATCACGGCCGAACACTGCGATGGCTTCCTGCTGGCCGTAGTCGGTCTTGAGGACCTTGGGCCATTCCGGCCAGTCGTTGCCGGGGGCGCGGGTCGCCGGGGGACAGGGCATCATTTCCAGCTGCAGCACATCGGCGCAGTGCTGGCGGATGGCAGTACCCACACAGTCGTTGCCGGTGTCGCCGCCGCCGATGACCAGCACACGCTTGCCCTCGGCGGAAACGGCGCGGCCGTCCGCAAAGTTGGAATCCAGCAGGCTGCGGGTCACGCTGGTCAGGTAATCCACCGCAAAGTAGATGCCTGACGCATCACGCCCCGGTACCGCCAGGTCGCGGGCCTGCTTGGCGCCGCAGCACAACACCACCGCGTCATAGCGGCTGGTGAGTTCCTCGCGGCTGATGTCCACACCCACATTGGTGTTCATCACGAATTCGATGCCTTCCGCCTTCATGATGGCCACACGGCGCTCAATCACGGTTTTCTCCAGCTTCATGTTGGGGATGCCGTACATCAGCAGACCGCCCACGCGGTCTTCCCGCTCAAAGACGGTGACGCTGTGGCCCCGGCGGTTCAGCAGGTCTGCCACGGCCAGGCCGGAAGGACCGGCACCCACCACAGCCACGCTCTTGCCGGTACGGGCCGCGGGCGGGGTAGGCTGAATGAGCCCGTGCTCGTAACCGTACTCCACAATGGCGTGCTCGTTCTCCTTGACGGTAACGGGATTGCCCGTGGCCATGCCGCAGGTGCAGGCTGCCTCGCACAGGGCAGGGCAGACCCGGCTGGTGAATTCAGGGAAAAGGTTGGTGGCGCGCAGCCGATGCAGCGCCAGGTCCCAGCGGCCCTGGTACACCAGATCGTTCCATTCGGGGATCAGGTTGTTCAGCGGGCATCCGCTGGCCATGCCGCCTACCATCATGCCGCTCTGGCAGAAAGGCACACCGCAGTCCATGCAGCGGGCACCCTGGGCCTGCTGTTCGTCCGAGGGCAGGGGCAGATGAAATTCGTTAAAGTTGCAGATGCGTTCTTCCGGCGGCAGCTCGGTGCTGGTCTGCCGTTTGATCTGCATAAATCCGGTCGGTTTTCCCATGGATATGCCCTCCTTATTTGGCGTTCTTCATAGCGTAGAAGGCTTCGATCTGAGCCTGCTCGCTGTCCTCGCCCTTTTCTTCCATCTGGGCAATCAGGCGCAGCATCTTGTCGTAGTCGTGAGGCAGGACCTTCTTGAAGCGCGGCAGATATGCCCCGAAATCATCCAGGATCTCCTTGCCGCGGGGCGAACCGGTGCGTTCCACATGTTCGCGGATCAGATCTTTCAGCAGGGCCACATCGTACTTGTGCTCCACGGGCTCCAGGCTGACCATGTCCTTGTTCACGCGCTGGTACAGATCCCAGTTCTCATCCAGCACATAGGCGATGCCGCCGCTCATGCCGGCCGCAAAGTTCTTGCCGGTGGTGCCCAGCACCACCACAGTGCCGCCGGTCATGTATTCACAGCCGTGGTCACCCACGCCTTCCACCACGGCCACAGCGCCGGAATTGCGCACGCAGAAGCGCTCGCCGGCCACGCCGTTGATGAACGCCTTGCCGCTGGTGGCACCGTACAGGGCCACGTTGCCGATGACAATGTTCTGGCTGCGGTCATAGGTCACGCTCTTGGGCGGGTAGACCACGATCTCGCCGCCGGAAAGGCCCTTGCCCAGATAGTCGTTGCAGTCGCCTTCCAGTTCCAGGGTCAGGCCCTTGGGCAGGAACGCGCCGAAGCTCTGGCCGCCGCAGCCGTGGCACAGCACATGGAAGGTGTCGTCAGGCAGGGTGTTGCCGAACTTGGAGGTGATCTCGCTGCCGAAGATGGTGCCGAAAGCGCGGTCGGTGTTGCCTACGGTCAGCTCCACCTTCATGGGCTTGGGCTCGGCCATCTCGAAGCTCTTCTTGAACTTCTTCATCAGCACCTTCATGTCGGGGGTCTTTTCCAGGCCGAAGTTGTACACATCCTTGGGGTCGAAGTGGATGCTGCTGTTCTCCACCAGGGGATTGTGCAGCAGCGGGGTCAGGTCCAGTTCGCTGGCACGGCTGCCGGCGGGCTCTTCCTTGATGGCCAGCAGGTCGGTACGGCCCACCAGGTCTTCCAGACGGCGCACGCCCAGGCGGGCCATGTATTCCCGCAGTTCCTGGGCCATGAACCGCATGAAGTTCATGACGTATTCCGGCTTGCCCTTGAAGTTGCGGCGCAGCTCGGGGTTCTGGGTGCAGATGCCCATGGGGCAGGTATCCAGGTTGCACACGCGCATCATCACACAGCCCATGGCTACCAGGGGACCGGTGCCGAAACCGAATTCCTCGGCGCCCAGCATGGCGGCAATGGCCACATCGCGGCCGCTCATCAGCTTGCTGTCCGCCTCAATGCGCACGCGGCTGCGCAGACCATTCATAATCAGGCACTGGTGCGCTTCGGCAATGCCCAGTTCCCAGGGCAGACCGGCGTTGTGGATGGAGTTGTTGGGGGCAGCACCCGTGCCGCCGTCAAAGCCGGAAATCAGGATGACCTCGGCGCCTGCCTTGGCCACGCCGGCGGCAATGGTGCCGACACCGGCTTCACTGACCAGCTTGACACTGATGGCTGCCTTGCGGTTGGCGCATTTCAGATCGTAGATGAGCTGGGCCAGGTCCTCGATGGAGTAGATGTCATGGTGGGGCGGAGGAGAGATCAGGCCCACACCGGTGGTGGAGTGGCGGGTCTTGGCAACCCAGGGATAGACCTTGCCGCCGGGCAGCTGGCCGCCCTCGCCGGGCTTGGCGCCCTGGGCCATCTTGATCTGAATCTCGCTGGCGGAAACCAGGTACTTGCTGGTCACGCCGAAGCGGGCCGAAGCCACCTGCTTGATGGCCGAGTTCCGCTCGGTGCCGTAGCGCTCCTCAAACTCGCCGCCCTCGCCGGTGTTGCTCTTGCCGCCCAGACGGTTCATGGCAATGGCCATGCATTCGTGGGCTTCGGCAGAAAGGGCGCCGTAGCTCATGGCTGCGGTCTTGAAGCGGCGGACCAGGCTGTCCACGCTCTCCACTTCGTCGATGGGCACGCCCTGTTCGGGGTAGCGGAAGGTCAGCAGGCTGCGCAGGTGCATCTCATCGGGACCGGTATGGTCGATGGCATCGGTGTACGCCTTGAACTTGGAGTAATCGCCGGTCCAGCAAGCCTGCTGCAGCAGGTGGATGGTTTGGGGATTGTACAGGTGCTGTTCCGCCTGGGGACCACTGCGGAACTTGTGCAGACCCAGGCTGGGCAACTCGGTACCGGTGCCCAGACCCAGGGGGTCATAGGCTTTCTGGTGCCGCTCTTCCAGATCGTCCTGGATGTCTTTCAGGGTGATGCCGCCCACACGGGTGACAGTGTTGGTGAAGTATTTGTCCACCACTTCCTTGCTGATGCCCAGAGCCTCGAAAATCTGGCTGCCCTGGTAAGACTGGATGGTGGAAATACCCATCTTGGAAGCAATCTTCACAATGCCGGCCAGCACGGCGCGATTGTAGTCTTCCACGGCGGCGTAGTAGTCCTTGTCCAGCAGACCTTCGTCGATGAGCTGACGGATGCTCTGCTGCGCCAGATAGGGGTTGATGGCGCAGGCACCGTAGCCCAGCAGGGTGGCAAAGTCATGGACCAGGCGGGGCTCGCCGCTCTCCAGCACCAAAGCCATGGCGGTACGCTTCTTGGTGCGCACCAGATACTTGGACACAGCACCCACGGCCAGCAGGCTGGGAATGGCCACATGGTACTCGTCGATTTCCCGGTCAGAGAGAATCAGGATGTTGGCACCGTCGCGGTAAGCGCGGTCCACTTCCACGAACAACCGTTCGATGGCCTTTTCCAGATCGGTGTTCTTGTAGTAGCAGATGGAAACGGTCTGTACCTTGAAGCCGGGCACATTCATGGCCTTCAGCTTCAGCAGGTCAGTTTCGGTCAGGATGGGGTTGTTGATCTTCAGGACCTTGCAATTCTCGCTGCTTTCTTCCAGAAGGTTGCCCTGGGCGCCCACATACACGGTGGTGGAAGTGACGACCTTCTCACGCAGGGCGTCGATGGGCGGGTTGGTGACCTGGGCGAACATCTGCTTGAAGTAGTCGAACAGCGGGGGATGGGTGTGGCTGAGCACAGCCAGCGGGGTATCACTGCCCATGGCACCGGAGGGCTCGGCGCCGTTCTTGGCCATGGGGAGAATCATGGAGGTGACATCCTCGTACCGGTAGCCGAACGCCTTCTGCAGTCGGACCAGTTCCTTGGAGTCGGGCTCCGGCGGGCGATGGTTGGGAATCTTCAGGTCTTTCAGGTTGACCAGGTTCCGGTCCAGCCATTCGCCGTAGGGCTGGCGGCTGGCATAGTCAGCCTTCAGGCGGTCGTCGTCCACCAGCTCGCCCTTCACGGTGTCCACCAGCAGCATCTTGCCGGGGCGCAGACGGTCACGGCAAACGATCTCGGCAGGGTCCACATCCAGCACGCCCACCTCGCTGGAGAGAATCAGGCGGCCGTCACGGGTGATGTAGTAGCGGGAAGGACGCAGGCCGTTGCGGTCCAGCACAGCGCCCATCACATCGCCGTCGGAGAACAGGATGGAAGCCGGGCCGTCCCAGGGTTCCAGCATGGTGGCGTAGTACTGGTAGAAAGCGCGCTTCTTGGGGTCCATGCTGTCGTTGTTGCTCCAGGGCTCGGGGATGGTGACCATCACAGCCAGGGGCAGGTCCATGCCATTCATGACCATGAATTCCAGGGTGTTGTCCAGCATGGCGGAGTCGCTGCCGTCCTGGTTCACGATGGGCAGCACCTTGGCCATATCGTCTTTGAGGCAGCTGCTGGCGATGGTTTCCTCGCGGGCCAGCATGGTGTCCACGTTGCCCCGGATGGTGTTGATCTCGCCGTTGTGCAGGATCATGCGGTTGGGGTGGGCACGGTTCCAGCTGGGGGCCGTGTTGGTGGAAAACCGGCTGTGCACCATGCCGATGGCGGATTCATAGTCGGTGTCCTGCAGGTCGGGGTAGAACAGGCGCAGCTCCTTCACCAGGAACATGCCCTTGTACACGATGGTACGGCTGGACAGACTGCACACATAGGTTTCGGGGCTGGACTGTTCAAACACCCGGCGGGCCACATACAGGTGGCGGTCAAAATCCAGACCGGCCTGCACCCGGGCGGGCTTTTCCACAAAGCCCTGCCAGATGCTGGGCATGCAGGAGCGGGCCTTGTGCCCCAGAATCTCCGGGCACACCGGCACAGCACGCCAGCCCAGGAAGGTCAGACCCTCCTTGCGGCAGATGATCTCAAACAGTTTTTTGGCCTGGTTGCGGCGCAGTTCCTCCTGAGGGAAGAAGAACATGCCCACACCGTATTCCCGCTCGCCGCCCAGGGTAATGCCGGCTTCGGCGGCGACTTTCTGGAAAAACTTGTGGCCGATCTGCAGCAGGATACCTACGCCGTCGCCGGTCTTGCCCTCGGCGTCCTTGCCGGCACGGTGTTCCAGATGCTCCACGATCTGCAACGCGTCGTCAATGGTCTTGTGGCTCTTGCGGCCCTTGATGTCCACCACGGCACCGATGCCGCAGTTGTCGTGCTCAAAGCGGGGATCGTACAGCCCGGCGGGCTGCTTCCTTGTGGTAAAGTCTTGCACTGATACCTCTCCTTCCCGGCGATAAACGCCACGCTGCGGGAGCCTTTTCGGCCGGGACCCGCAACAAAAAAAGACGCCCACAAATCGGGGCATACGGCCCCGACGTGTGAACGTCCTTGTTCCTGCCTACACTATATCATAGGAAGGTCGGCTTGACAATCCAAAAGCAAAAGAATCTTACGAAATTAACGTCGAAACCTTTGCAAATTCAAAAACAAGCCACAAAACTTAATTTAATTTTGCATTTCCGGTGGCATTCTGCGCCTTGAGCTCGGCCAGGATCTGCGCAAGCAGTTCTTCCTGGGTGGGAGCGGCCGGTTTGGCGGGGGCCGCCTTGGCTTCCGCCTCCTTTTTCCGCTGGCCGATACGCATGAACCGGCCCATGAATTTGACCAGGCAGAACAGCACAAAGGCCATGATCAGGAAGTTGATGATGGCCGAGATGAACGCACCGATGCGCAGCGGGTCCGCGCCGTTGGGCAGCGGAATGACCACATTGCTGAAATCGGTGGAGAAGGCAATGCCCAGCAAAGGGTTCAGGATGTCCCCGGTGAGGGAGGACACGATGGACTGGAAGGAAGCGCCGATGATGACACCGACGGCCATATCAATAACGTTGCCTTTGAGCGCAAACGCCTTGAACTCATCCAGAAACTTTTTGGAAGTTTCCAGCCCCTGCTGCACATGCAGTTTTTCCTGTACAGGCATGGTATAAAAAAGCCTCCCGGAAGTTACTTCAACAGGTCAGCCACGGCCTTGGCAGCGCCGTCCAGATAATCCCCGGCGAAGGTTTCGATCATGCCGGCGTCGGCTTCCTTGGCCAGCTCGGGATCGATGGGCATCTTGGCCAGCACGGGCAGCTTGTAGCGGGCCGCGGTTTCATCCACATGGCTGTCGCCGAAAACAGAGATATGCTTGCCGCAGTCGGGGCAGACCACATAGCTCATGTTTTCCACAATGCCCAGGATGGGAATCTTCATCATTTCAGCCATCTGCACGGCCTTGCCCACGATCATGCCAACCAGTTCCTGCGGGCTGGACACGATGATGATACCATCCACGGGCAGGGTCTGGAAGACGGTCAGGGGCACATCGCCGGTTCCCGGAGGCATATCGACGAACAGGAAGTCCACATCCTCCCAGATCACTTCCTGCCAGAACTGCTTGACAGCGCCAGCAATGACCGGTCCGCGCCACACGACGGGGGCCTCTTCATCCTCCAGCAGCAGGTTGATGCTCATGATGTCGATGCCGGTGCGGCTCTTGATGGGATAGATGCCGTCCTCACCGCCCATAGCCGGGCCATGTACGCCGAACAGTTTCGGAATGGAAGGGCCGGTGATATCCGCGTCCAGAATACCGGCGGTATGGCCCAAACGGCGCATGGAAACCGCCAGCATGGCACTGGTCATGCTCTTGCCGACGCCGCCCTTGCCGGACACAACGCCGATGACCTTTTTGATATGGCTCTTGGCGTGGGGGGCTTCCCGTTCGGGCGCGCGGTGGTCGCAGTTGGCGGTGCAGCTGCTGCAATCGTGGTTACACGCTTCGCTCATTGCAAACAATTCTCCTTTGGGGCCGGGCAGATGTACCCGGCGCTTTGCATATTGTGTACCCGGCAATCCAAGCAGGCAAAAAGCCCCGCGGGAAAACCCCGGCGGGGCCTGCCTGCCCGGTGCGGCCGGGCAAGAACTATTCTACATGGTTTGGTGCAAAAAAGCAAGGGCCGGGCATCAACCCATCGCGGCCACAATGCCCTCCACCAGATCCTGGAAAACGGGGCCGCGGCGGTTGGCAATCTCGATCACTTCGTCGCCGGACAGGCGCTTGCCGGTCATGCCGGCGGCCATGTTGGTAATCAGGCTCATGGCCAGCACCGGCAGCCCGCAATGGGCGGCGGCGATGGCTTCGGGCACGGTGCTCATACCCACGGCGTCGGCGCCCAGGGTGCGGAAGGCCCGGATCTCGGCCGGGGTTTCGTAGCTGGGGCCCATGTAGCCCAGGTATACGCCCTCCTGCAGGGTCAGGTTCTTTTCGGCAGCCACGGTGCGGGCCAGCTTCTGCAGGTCCGCGTTATAGACCCGGCTCATATCGCAGAAGCGGGGACCGATTTCATCGTCGTTGGCGCCGCGCAGCGGGTTGGCACCCATGAAGTTGATGTGGTCGGTGATGAGCATGAAATCGCCCACCGAGAAATCGTAGTTCACGCCGCCGGCGGCATTGGTCAGGATGAGGGCACGGCAGCCCAGTGTCTTGATGACCCGTACCGGCAGGGCAATGGCGGCCATATCGTGGCCTTCATAGTAGTGGAACCGCCCCTGCATGCACAGCACGGAACGCCCCGCCAGTTTACCGGCCACAAACCGGCCCGCGTGGCCCGGTGCGGTGGAAACGGGGAAGCCCGGTACTTCACCGTAGGGGATGTACACCGGATTTTCAATGCGGTCGGCCAACCCACCCAGGCCGGAACCCAGGACCAGGGCAATTTCGGGGGCTTCGGGCAGACGGTCGCGCAGATACGCAGCAGCGGTGCGGATGGTTTCCAGTTGGGACATACGACAATACCTCTCTTTATGTTGTTGCTTTTATTTTACCATGCGGCCGGGATGGCGGCAAGCATAGAGCAAAAGATGCGCGCATATATCCCCAACAGGATCACAATAGGGAAGGAGAAGGCCGGCATGCGGATCAGGACCTATCTGAAAAACGCGGTGCTGCTCACAGCGGCGGGGTTTGCCCTGCGGGTGCTGGGCATGGTGTTCCGCGTGTATATTGCGGGATGGCTGGGCGGCGAAGGCATGGGCCTGTACCAGCTGATTCTGGCGGTGTATGCGGTATTTACCGCGCTGGCCACGGCGGGGGTCAATGTGGCCTCCACCAAACTGGCAGCGCAGAGTCTGGCCCGGGGACGGGGAATGGCACCCACCCTGTGGGGACTGGTCAGCGCAGCGGCCTGTTTCGGCACGCTGGCCATGCTGGCACAGGTGGCGCTGGCCGAACCGGTAGCTCATTGGATGCTCCACGACGCCCGGGCGGAGCTTGGTCTACGAATCCTGGCACCCAGCCTGCCATTTATGGCGGTGGCGGGGGCTCTGCGCGGGTGCTTTCTGGCCCGGCGGCGGGTGGAACCCAACGTTACGTCCCAGATGATCGAACAGCTGGTGCGCATGGCGGTGGCCGCTTTTGCCCTGTCCCGCCTGGCGGCCTGGGGGGCCGGGTACGCCTGCGGCGCGGTACTTCTGGGCAACACGGTGAGTGAGGCCGTTTCCTGCCTGCTTATGGTATTGTTTGCCCGGCGGGAACCGGTTTTCCGGCCACAACCGGGGGACCCGGCCAGAGGCTTCACCCGGCGGGAACTGTTCGGCATCGCCCTGCCGGTGTGCGGCAGCCGCCTGCTGGCCAGCGGCTTGCAGGCCATCGAAAGCAGCCTGATTCCCTTGTGCCTGACGCTGTATATGGGGGAGCGCGCCGCCGCCGTGACCCAGTACGGCGCGGTCAAGGGTATGGCCATGCCCCTGATTTTCTTCCCGTTCTCGGTGCTGGCGGCCCTGTCCGGCCTGCTTATGCCGGAAATTGCCCGGGCGGGTGCCCGGCGGGACCAGGCGGCCCAGGCAGAGCTCATCCACACGGCCATGACCCTGACCGGACTGTTCTCGGTGCTGGCAGGGGCGGGGCTGGTGCTGTTCGGGAAACCCCTGGCCATGCTGTTGTATCATGAGAAATCAGTAGGGCAGTATATGCGGGTACTGGGATTCATTGCCCCGTTTATGTATCTGGAAAGCATGGTGGACGGCATTCTGAAAGGTATGGGGGAGCAGATGGCTACCTTCTGGTATTCCATCCTGGACTCGGCACTGCGAATCCTGGCCATGTCGGTGCTGATTCCCCGGTACGGTATGGCCGGCTTTCTGGCAGTCATGGCGGCGTCCAATCTGCTCACCTGCACACTGAACCTGCACCGCATGCTCCATTGTGCTGTCATGAAGCCGGACTGGGCAGCCTGGTTCATCCTGCCGGCGGCGGTGGCGGGCATTGGACTGACGCCGGTGCTGTGGCTGCGCCGTTTTTTGCCGGACGCTGCCTGGAGCCTGGGCGCGGAGATGGCAGCGTTTGCCCTGGGAGCGGGGATTCCCTTGCTGCTGGCTTGGCGCAAAAATAAAACCGCCCTGGTGCGGCTGGGCACTGGGCGGTCAAAATCATGATGTTGCTTACTCTTTTTCGGTGGTCTTTGCCGGGGCGTCGTCAGCCTCTTCCGCTTCGTCCTCTTCGGGGGATTCTTCCGGGAATGCATCCCAGAAGTCGGTGCGGCCGTAAATTTCGGTCAAATGGCGGAGCTTTTTGGCCAATTCCCGGGTAAACACACCAGGGCGGGCCCGCCAGCTCCAGTTGCCGCTGGGAACGGAAGGCGTGTTCATCCGGGCTTCACATCCCAGACCCAGAATATCCTGGGCCTGCACGATGGCCAGGTCTGCCACGCTGGACCAGATGCCCCGCAGCATGCCCCAGTTGTAGCCTTCTGTTTCGTTCAGCTGCAGGTAATTCACTGCCCGGGCGCGGGCGTATTCGTTGGTGTTGGCAAACCAGCCGTTGGCCGGCTCATTGTCATGGGTGCCGGTGTAAGCCACGCAGGTGCGGGGATAGCTGTGCGGCAGATATCCGCCGCCGTCCCGGCTGTCAAAGGCAAATTCCAGCACTTTCATGCCGGGGTAGCCGGTGGCTTCCAGCAGTTCATACACATCCGGAGTCAGATAGCCCAGGTCTTCGGCAATGATCTCCCGGCGGCCCAGCTCCCGCTCAATGGTGCGGAACAGGCCGATGCCAGGCCCGGTGCGCCAGCGTCCGCCGATGGCGGTATCGTCACCGTAGGGAATGGCATAATACCCGGCAAATCCGCGGAAGTGGTCAATGCGCACCACATCGTAAATGTCGCAGGTATGGCGGATGCGGCGCACCCACCAGGAATAGCCGTTTTTCTTCATCTCGTCCCAGTCGTACAGCGGGTTGCCCCACAGCTGACCGGTGGCCGAGAAGGCATCCGGCGGACAGCCGGCCACCTCGGTGGGCAGCAGGTCCTCATCCAGCTGGAATTCCTCCGGGCTGGCCCACACATCCACGCTGTCGGCTGCCACATAGATGGGCAGGTCCCCGATGATCTGTACGCCTTTCTCGTTGGCGTAGGTCTTCAGGGCGGTCCACTGCTTGAAGAACAAATACTGGACTGCCTGCCAGAAGCCGATTTCATCGGCGCAGGTGCGGCGGGCCTCTTCCAGGGCAGCGGGTTCACGCCGCACCAGTTCCGGTTCCCAGTCGTGCCAGGCAGCGCCTTTATGGGCACCTTTCAGAGCCATGAACAGGGCATAATCCGGCAGCCAGAAATCATTCTTGCGGCAAAATTCCAGATACTCGGCCGTGGGGGAAGCCAGCAGCCGGGCGCATGCCTTGTGCAGCACCGGATACCGGTGAGCATAAATGGCGGCGTAGTCTACCTGATCGGGGGTGCCGCCCCAGTCGATGCCCTTGTATTCCTCCGGCTTCAGCAGGCCGTCTTTGGCCAGCAGATCCAGGTCGATGAAGTAGGGATTCCCCGCAAAAGTCGAAAAGGACTGGTAGGGGCTGTCGCCGTAGCTGGTGGGGCACACCGGCAAAATCTGCCAGTATTTCTGCCCGGCCAGAGCCAGAAAATCCACAAACTTGCGGGCTTCGCGCCCCATAGTGCCAATGCCGCTGTTGGAAGGCAGGCTGGAAATATGTAAAAGAATACCACTGGAACGAGTCAATCTGATTCCGCCTTTCTTGAGTTCTGTTTCCCATCATACACACAAAAAAGACAAAAAACAAGCGCGGGTCCCCCGTGCAGGAAAGCTTCGGCAAAGCGCACCAAAACGCAGCTGAAACTTTGTGCAAAAACGGGGGCAACCCGCGCGATTTTTCTCTTGACTTTTTACAAAGTCTGGCCGCTGACCAGACCGTTCCACAGACGATAGTAGATGCCCTTCATGGCCAGCAGCTGGTCATGGGTGCCTTCCTCCTCGATGCCGTCCTTGCCCAGCACCAGAATGCGGTCTGCGTTCTTGATGGTCGTCAGGCGGTGGGCGATGGTCAGGGTGGTGCGGCCTTTGGCCAGGGCGTCCAGGCTCTGGCCCACCAGAATCTCGCTCTCGTTGTCCAGGGCACTGGTGGCTTCATCCAGCAGCAGGATGGGCGGGTTCTTCAAGAAGACCCGGGCAATGGAAATGCGCTGTTTCTGCCCGCCGCTGAGCTTGACGCCGCGCTCGCCCACATAAGTATCGTAGCCGTTCTTCAGCTCCCGCACAAAGCCGGCGGCACCGGCCAGACGGGCGGCCTGTTCGATTTCTTCCCGGGTGGCGCCCGGCTTGCCGTAGGCGATGTTCTCTGCCACGGTGCCGCTGAACAGGTACACATCCTGCTGCACCACACCGATGGATTCCCGCAGGCTGCGCAGGGTGACCTGGCGGATGTCCTGCCCGTCAATCAGGATGCGGCCGCCGGTCACATCATAGAAGCGGGGAATCAGGTTGCACAGGGTGGTCTTGCCGCCGCCGGAAGGTCCGACCAGGGCCAGGTTTTCACCGGGTTTAATGCGCAGATTCACATGGCGCAGCACCTTGTTGTGGTCGTCGGGATACTCAAAGCTCACGTCCTGGAACTCGATGCCGCCCTTGTCCACATGCAGAGGCTGGGCGTTGGGGGCGTCCTCGATCTCCACCGGGGTGTCCATGATCTCAAAGAAGCGCTCGATGCCGGTCATGCCCCGCTGGAACTGCTCGGCAAATTCCACAATGCGGCGGATGGTGGCGATCAGGGTGGACACATACAGCACATAGGCCACCAGGTCACCGGCACTGATCTTGTCGTAGACCAGGAACAGGCCGCCGGCCACAATGACCACCAGGTACATCAGGCCGTCAAACAGGCGGGTGGAAGTGTTGAAGGCAGCCATGGCGTGGTAGGTCTTTTTCTTGATGGTCTGGAACGCCTGATTGCCCACCTCGAACTTGTCCTTTTCCTGTTCTTCGGCGGCAAAGGCTTTGACCACCCGCTGGCCCAGCAGGCTGTCCTCGATGGAAGCATTCAGTTCACCAATCTGGAAGCGCTGCTTGCGGAAGGCCGCCCGCAGCCGCAGATTCAGCCGCACGCTGACCACCATCATCAGCGGCACGCAGATAAAGACGATGAGGGTCAGGGGCACGCTGGCTCCGCACAGGATCACAAAGGAGGCTACGATCTTGATGGCGGCAATGAAAAATTCTTCGGGGCAGTGGTGGGCAAACTCGGTCACATCAAACAGGTCGTTGGTGATGCGGCCCATGATCTGGCCCACTTTGGTGTTGTTGTAGTAGGTGTGGCTCAACCGCTGCAGATGGGCAAAAGCATCCCGGCGCATGTCGGTTTCAATGTACACGCCCATGATGTGGCCGGTGCCGGACATGTAGTAGCTGGCAGCACCGTCAATGATGCGCAGTACCAGGTACAGCCCGGCCAGCTTGCCCACGGTGGCTACGGTCAGCACCACCGAAGGATCGGTGGCGGCGTTGGTCAGATACCGCATGATGGCCGGCAGCACAATGTCACATAACGTAGTCAGTGCTGCGCAGAACAAATCAAACAGAAGAATGCCCTTGTACCGCATCAGATAGGGCATAAAACGGGAAATGCGGGCCGAATTTTTGGTGTTCTGGTCCATACAGATGATTCCTTCCTTTTTTGACAGAAAAGCCTTCCCCCTGTCGGCCAGGGGGAAGGTCGAACAATTTTTATTGTGGGATTATTCCGCCGGAACATCCGCAGGCGTTTCTGCGGAACCGGCATCCTGCTGCGTTTCTTCGGACGGAGCAGGGGGCGGAGATTCCGGTTCAGTGGTGCCGCCGTCGGTAACGTCACCGCCGCCTTCCGTATTTCCGTCACCACCCTCTGTGGTAGGGGGCGTGGGATCGGTACTTTCCGTAGGTGGTGTGGTTTCCGGCTGTTCGGTTTCTCCTCCCGGAGTTGTGATTTCGCCGGGGTTAGTGGTTTCACCGGAACCGGAACCGCCCGGGTTGGGAGTTTCTGCGGGCGGTGTAGGCGGTGCGGATGGTGTAGGCGGTGCGGATGGCGTAGGCGGTGCGGATGGCGTAGGCGGTGCAGATGGCTGTACCACTTCCAGCGCCGCAATATCCTCCGTATATTGTTTGCCGCACACCGTGCAGGTATAGGTCCGGGTGCCTTTCACACCGGGCTGGGGCTCTTTGGTCACTTTCCCGCCATCCCATTTGTGGCCCAGGGCATCCAGTTCCCGCTCCCGTACCTCGCCGCAGATGCTGCAGGCTTCTTTTACATAGCCTTTTTCCTCACAGGTGGGGTTCTTGCGGCTGCCTTCCACCTCCACATAGTTGTGGTCATGGGCGGCCGGTTCAAAGTGGGCGGTCACAACCACGCCGCCGGCATCGGCGTTGGAAGGCACAGTAAAGGTGAGAGAACTGCCGGACCCGGCGGAGCCGATGGACGCCGACCAGTAGGCAAACTTCCAGCCCTCCTTGGGTACGGCGGTCACGGTGGAGCAGGTGCCGCCTTTTTTGACCATCTGGCTGGTCGAACCGCTGATGGAACCGCCTTCGGTGCTGACGAATTCCACCGGAACTTTGGCACCCCGCACCGCGATGGGGTCAGATGTGATCAGGCCCAGCGGTACGCCGTCCGGCTCGGGGATGGTTCCCAGCGGCTGGGGGCGGTTGTCGGGGGTTTGGCTGGCGTGGGTGCGCACATAGTTGAAGTAGGCCGTCACCGCTACCTTGGAAAGATGGACGCCGTCCGAAAGGGTGTAGTCCTTCTTGGCCCAGCCGGTGGTTTCGTCCCGCAGCACTTCGGTGGAATTCAGGAAGCGGTAGCCGTCCTCCTCACACATCTGTATCAGGGCTGCGTTGTAGGCATCCACCTGAACCATGTCCAGCCGGGTGTTTTCCCGCTGTTTGTCCAGCGGGGGAATGGCGCTTACGATGATCTCCGCATAGGGCCAGGCCTTTTCAATGGCCTGCAGTCCGCTGCGGTACGTTTGGATAAAGTTGGTGGCATCGGTGGAGGTGCCGCCCAGATTGTTGGTACCGAAACCGATGATAATGCGCCGGGGTTTGAGCTTGGCCACCGCATCAGGGATGGTATACATCTGGCTGTCACCCTTGAACTGCTCACATTTCAGGGTGGTGATGGCGCCCACGCCCATACTTACCACGCCAATGTTGTTTTTCAGGGATGTGAAGGCGTTTCCGGTTTCATCAGCGTACATCATGTACCGCGCCGTGTTGGAATCTCCGATGAACAGCGTTTCATCCACATAGGAACGCCCGGCGTCCTCGGTGGCGGGCAGAACAGTACCGTCGGCTACGGCCGCCGGGTCCGGGGTCTGCAGAGTCTGTGCCACAGGGGCGGCGGTCACGGCGGTTTCGGCCGTTTCGGGGCTGGCAATCACGGTATCCTGCCTGGCACAGCCGGCCATCAGGCAGAGCGCCAGGCCGGCAGCCAGTACTTTACAAAGGGAAGATTTCATGCCGCATCTCCTCTCCGGGTTGGCAGATTTTATGGATGCCTCCATTTTACACCTGCCGACGCAGCGCTGTAAACAGCAAAAACGCGAAAACTGCGGCCAAACGGTATGTTTCCGGCAAAGATTTACAATTCCGAATGAATATCTCTGTGAAAAAACAACAAAAAAGGCTGCCTGCTTTCCCGCAGACAGCCCAAAAGCGGAAAATCAGACCCGCTGCTGTACAAAACGAATAAAGGTGTCGCGCTCTCGCTCAGTCACGGCATTGATAACATACATCTGATTGCCCATATCCAGCGCCAGAGCATCGGGCAGGCGGTCGCACATCTTCATGCGGGAACCGTACCGCAGCATGATCTGCTCATGGCTATGCAGATACCGCACGCCGTCCCGGCGCCCTGCATATACGCAATAGTAATGGGGACCGTTCAGATCCAGGTTGCGCACCTCGTCAAAGCAGACCATATCGGCCCAGATCTGGTAGCAGTCCACGCTGTTGGCAAAGTTGATCATATCCGGGGTGTAGCCGCCGGCGGGGCGCATGTTCACTTCCAGCGCCACATAATCGCCTTTTTTGCCCAGCCCTTCCTTGGCCTCATTCAGGCGGAAAAATTCGCAGTGGAAAAAGCGGCTCTTGGCACCGAAGGCCTTGATGGTCGCAAACCCTACCTTGCGCAGAGCTTCCGGCACCCGCTTCTGGGTCCAGTAGGCCAGGTCGCCCTGGGTGTTTACAATGTCCATGATGGGGGTAGGGAAGTAGTTGCTGGTGTAGAACAGCGGCACGCAGCGGCTGTCGGCCACACCGTCGAAGCTGACGATGGTGCCGTTGATGAACTCTTCCATGATATACGGCACACTGGGACGGCTGGCATAGAAATCGATGAGGTCGCCCTCATTTTCCAGCTTATAGGTGGCTTCGGCGCCGCAGCCGTTGTCCGGCTTCACAATGACCGGATACCCCACCTGCTTGATGAACTCCCGGGCCGCATCCAGGGTGGACACCATATGATGCCGCGCCACCGGCACCCCGGCGGCACGGTAACTTTCTTTCATCTTGCTCTTGTACTTGATGCGCTGGATGAAGTCGTTCTTGGCGCCGGTGTTGATGTTGAAATCGGTGCGCAGGGCAGCGTCCAGTTCCAGCCAGTATTCGTTGTTGCTCTCGACCCAGTCGATTTTGCCGTACTCATGGGTAAAGTATCCCATGGCGCGCACCATCTGGTCATAGTCAGCCAGGCTGTCCACCCGGTAATACTCAGTCAGGGTGGCTTTCAATTCATCGGGGATGGAATCATAGGGGGCATCCCCGATGCCCAGCACATTCACGCCGTTGCGCTTGAGCCGGTCACAGAAATTCCAGTACGTTTTGGGAAAATGGGGTGAGATAAACACGAAATTCATGAATTACAATTCCTCCTCACGGGGTCATACCGCCGCGTGGCGGTACCGCACATCACACAAAACGGTTGGCCTTGGGGTCATATTCAAACCCGACTTCCCGCAGCGTCTGGCACAGTACGGCACGATCGACGTTTTCTTCCGCGCAGAAATCGTCCAAATCAATACCGCGGTCACGCAGCTGGGTGTTGACATAACTGAACAGGATCACAGGGTCACGGGGGAGCATGCGAAACAACCTCGCTTTCAAAGTTTTTCATGCGCAAAAAGGGCGCATATAGAAGAAAAAGCCGGTCACAAACCGTGACCGGCATTTTTTCCATCCAAATCAGACCGCGCGGGTGACCTTACCCGAGCGCAGGCAGCGGGTGCAGGCGTAGATATACTTCGGGGACCCATCCACGACAGCTTTTACGCGCTTCACGTTGGGGCTCCAGGTACGATTGCTCCGACGGTGGGAGTGGGATACCTTGATGCCGAACGCAACACCCTTGCCACAGCATGCACATTTGGCCATAGCTTGCACCTCCTTTAACATAGCTGTATTATCATAGCAAATCCTGCGGCAAAATGCAAGGGGTTTTTCAAAATATTGTAAAAATAATGCCCGGAAAGCCGCCTTTTCCACAGGGCACATCCCCCAAAATGCAGGCCCGCCCTTGTGCTGGGGGACCGGATACAGTATAATATCAAAGATAAGCCTGTGTCAATCAAGTGAGGGAAATATCTATGAACGGCCTGCTGGGCATTGATGTTCTTTATTATTATGTAGTCCGTGCGCTGGCCGCGCTCATTATCATTCCGTTTCATGAGGCCGCCCACGCGCTGGTCAGCTGGCTGCTGGGGGACCCTACGGCCAAAAACGCCGGACGCCTGTCCATGAATCCGCTGCATCACTTCGACCCGCTGGGCACCCTGTGCATGCTGGTGGGCGGTGTTGGCTGGGCGCGCCCGGTGGGCATCGACCCCCGGCGGTTCCGCAACCCCAAGGTGGGGATGGCGGTGTCGGCGGCAGCGGGGCCTGCGGCCAATTTCCTGCTGGGATTTGTGTGTACCATCTTATATAAAGTGATCTGGTATGCCAGTGTGGGGCAGGCCCCCCAGCTGGTGATGGATTTTTTGTGGTATATGATCACCATGAACATCAGCCTGGGCGTGTTTAATCTGATTCCGGTGCCGCCCTTTGACGGCAGCCGTATCGCCCTGCTGTTTTTGCCGCGCAGCCTGTATTTCCGGGTCATGCGGTACGAGCGCTACATTATGGCGGCTGTGCTGATCCTGGTATTGCTGGGCGTGCTGAACACACCGCTGAACTTTTTTGTCAATGCCGTATACAGGGCATTTTTCGGCGCCACCCGGTTTGTGGAAGCCGCGTTTGGATTGTTGTAAGGGGAATCGCATCTTTCATGGAAACCTTGACCTTTCATATTGAAGATTTTGAAGGCCCGCTGGATTTGCTGCTGCATCTGGTTGGCAAGAATAAAATGAACCTCTATGATATCAATATCATGGAGCTGATCGAACAATACACCGCCGCCATCGCCACCATGCAGCAGGACCGCATGGAAATTTCCAGCGAGTTCATTGATATGGCGGCCCATCTGGTGCAGATGAAAAGCGCACTGCTTCTGCCGCGCAGCCCCGAAGCCGAACGCATGAAGGCCGAACTGACCGGACGCCTCATTGAGTACAGTGTCTGCAAGCAGGTGGCGGCGGCTCTGGGCAACCGGGCACGGGACCTGTACACGGCCGTGCGCGCACCCATGCCGCTGGAAGGTCCGGCGGAATACTCCCGTGCACAGGATCCGGACAAGCTGGTGCAGGCCTGGTTCAATCTGATGGGCCGCAGTCTGCGCCGCAAAAAGCCCCAGCAGGAACGCTTCGAACCCCTGGTCACGGCGCCGTTTGTTTCGGTGGCCAGCCGGGTAGCCCATGTGCTGCGGGGCCTGCTGAAAGGCAGCCTGCACAAGATGGGGCAGCTGTTCAGCACCCAGGAAAGCCGCAGTACCAACGTGGCCACCTTTCTGGCCTTGCTGGAACTGATCCGTGCCGGCCGTATCAAGGTGGACGACGCCGGCGATCTGCAGATGGACCGCACCCGCCGTCCGCGGCAGAGAAAACCCAAAGAAGGGGAGGCAACCGCCCATGAATGAACGTCAGAAACTCGGTGCCATGGAGGCCATGCTCTTTGCCAACGGCGAACCGGTGGAAGCCGCTCGTCTGGCGGAGGCCATGCGCATTGATACCGCCCAGGCCCAGGACCTGCTGAAACAGCTGCAGGCAGATTATGATGAACGGGAAAGCGGTGTGGTGCTGCTGCACTTTGACGGCGACCGCTGGCAGCTTTCCACCCGGCCTTATTACGGGGAAGTAGTCAAGCGGATTCTGGATACCCGCCGCAATGCGCCGCTGTCCCCGGCTGCACTGGAAGTGCTGGCCGTCATTGCTTACAACCAGCCGGTGTCCCGCAGCTTTATCGAGCAGGTGCGCGGGGTGGATTCCTCTTCCACCGTCACCAAACTGCTGGAGCGCGGCCTGATCGAGGAAGCCGGACGTCTGGATCTGCCCGGCAAGCCGGTGGCGTTCCGCGTTACCGACACCTTCCTGCGGGTGTTCGGCCTGGGGAGCCTGGCCGACCTGCCGCCGCTGCATGAGGATGACCCTCAGGCAAATCCCGGTGAAAATGAACCCCAGCAGATGGAAATGGAGCATCTGGTATGACCGTACTTTTGGGGGCACTGGTTCTGGTCGGCCGTATCATACTGATCCTGCTGCTGGTGGTTCTGCTTGCCGTTGTGCTGCTGTTGCTGGCACCGGTGGGGCTGACCATCCGCTGGACACCTTCGTCCGGCGTTGCGGTAGGGGCCTACGCGGGACCGCTGCACCACACGTTGTATCCGCGGCAGCACCGCAAAAAGCGCCGCCGCAAAGAAAAAACGAACAAACAGAAACCTGTGCGGGAAAAGGCCGAAAAGGCGGTAGCCCAGCCCCCCGCCGCGGTTGAAAAAGCATCCGCCGCACAGGCGACTCCGGCGGCAAAAGCGCCGGAAACCACACCCCCTCCGTCTACGGCAGAACCCGAAACGGAACCACCCCTGCCGCCCATGGAAGGGGAGCCGGAAGAACTGACACCCGGTGAACAGGACGCTCTGCTGGGAGCCGCTCGGATCTTCTTCGGCACGCTGGCGCCGCACCGGCAGCGCCTGCTGAAAGGCGTACAGGTGCATAAATTGCGTGTGTTCTGGAGCGTGACAGGGGAGGACGCTGCCGATACGGCTGTGTCTTACGGCCGCTGGATCGCCGTCAGCAACAACCTGCTGGCGCTGGCACGGCAGTATCTGACCATCCGGGCCGAATCCCTTCGCCTGGAGCCGGATTTTACCGGACAAATGGCCGGAAAACGGATTTTTTCTTGCCAAATCCTCACCCGGCCGTATATAATATTGTTGATCCTGTTTGACCTGATGCGTCGGGATGAACAGGGGCAGAATGCTTTGGACAAAATCATGGACAAGCTCGGCACGCTGGCCTGAGGGCGGCGCGCGTGGAATATAGGAGGTACTTTACTATGGCAGAACATCCGCTGCAGGGGATGATGGGCGTTACGATGGACAAGGTCCGGGATATGGTCGATTCTTCCACCATCATCGGGGACCCCATCAAGGTAGACGAACAGACCACCATCATCCCGGTTTCCCGCGTGACTTTCGGTTTCGCGTCCGGCGGCTCGGACGTGGGCGCCAATGCCAGCAAGCAGATGTTCGGCGGCGGTTCCGGTGCGGGCGTGTCCATCACGCCGGTGGCATTTCTGGTCATCAGTCCGTCCGGTGTGCGCACCGTGCAGCTGATGGAGCATGCCACCACCATCGACAACGCCATTGCCGCGCTGCCTGAACTGGTGGACAAGCTGGCTGCCATGCTCGGCAAGAGCAAACCCAGCAAGGAAACCGCGACCGAGGCTGCCAAGGAGGCATTCGCCCAGGCCAACGAGAACCAGAACTGACCCGTGCCCGGCCGCACTGCGCCGGGGCCGCGGCAGGTATACAGAACACACGGCGCAAGGCGGCTTCGGGCCACTTTGCGCCTTTTTGAAAGGAATTTTTTATTATGGCAGAACAACGTATTCAGAAAGTCCTCTCCGACCAGGGCATTTGCTCCCGCCGTGCGGCCGAGCGCATGATCGACGAAGGCCGCGTCAAGGTCAACGGCCACCCGGTCACGCTGGGCGACAAGATGGACCCCGACTATGACAAGGTTTCCATCGACGGCAAGACGGTGCGCATCGTGCGCAAGCGCAAGTATATCTATATCATGCTGCACAAGCCACGCGGCTTCATCACCACCGCGTCGGACGAACTGGGCCGCAAGACGGTCATGGACCTGGTCAAGGGCGTGGGCCGCCGCGTGTACCCCATCGGCCGACTGGACAAGGACAGCGAAGGCTTGCTGCTCATGACCGACGACGGTGCTTTTGCCAACCTGCTGACCCATCCCTCCGGCGGGGTGGGCAAGCTGTACCGGGTGACCGTGCGCCCCCGTGCCACGGAGGAGCAGATCGTCAAGATGTCCAGCGGTGTGGTGCTGGATGACGGCGTCAAGACGGCACCGGCGGTGATCCATGTGGTCACCGATGAGCCCAACCGCACCGTACTGGAGATCACCCTGCACGAAGGCCGCAACCGCCAGATCCGCCGTATGTGCGAGAGCGTGGGCCTGGAGGTCATCCGCCTGAAGCGCAGCGCCGAAGGTCCGGTCAAGCTGGGAATGCTGGCCCCCGGCGAGTGGCGGGAACTCAAGCGCTCGGAAGTTACGGCCCTGCGCAATGCCGCCACCCGGTCCGGTGGAAACAAAAAACAGGACCGGAATGGGGATAAAAGGTAAAAAAATCCGAAAAAATCCTCGCAATTTGAACAAAATCCACTTGTCCCACTCAAAATAAAGTAGTATAATCATTGCATATGGCATTGTGAAAACCATACTGCTAGCGATACAGGAGGTCACTAAATGGCTGCAAAGAAACCTGGCAAGGCAGAGATCCTTGCTGCATTTTTTGATGATGGGAATTATACCGCGCTGTTTTCCGACGGCCCGGTCAGCGCCGCATATGGTTGTGCGGGCGGCCAGAGCGTGTACGCCGTGATTCAGGACGGGCGTCCCATCGATGTGGAAGACATCGAAAAGAACATCCGTGTGCTGAACATGGCCGCCGAAACCGGCGCTCCGGTTGTCACTTTCTACAACTCCAACGGTGCTTGCCTGGAAAGTGGACTGGCTCTGCTCAACGCGAACTCCCGCCTGATGGCACAGATCGCCCGTGTGTCCGGCGTCGTGCCGCAGGTGGCGGTCATCACCGGCACCTGCGCAGGCTCTTCTGCCGTGCAGGCCGCTGCTGCTGACCTGTGCGTCATGAGCAAGGACGCCGAGCTGTTCCTGAACGCGCCGTTCACCAGCGATGACAAGGTGGCAATCGCCGGCACTGCCGAATTTGCCGCCCGCGCCGGTGTGGCCGCTGTTCTGGCGGACGACGATCTGCAGGCCGCTGCCAAGGCCGCATCCATCGTGGCACTGCTGCCCTCCAACAACCTGGCCGGCCCCGCAGTCTTTGATTTTGCTGCGCCCGCCAAGCCGCTGGACCTCAACAAGTACGAACCCGCTGCCGCAGCCGCCGCTCTGGCTGACGAGGGCAGCCTGGTGGAACTCTACGCCGGGTACGGCAAGGCCGTTTACACCGCACTGGGCACTGTCGGCGGCGCTGCCGTCGGCATTGTGGCCACCGCCAAGAGTGCCATCAACCACCACTGCACCGCCAAGGCGGCCCGTTTCATCCGCCTGTGCGATGCGTACAGCATCCCTGTCCTGACCATCGTCAACACCGACGGCTTTGTCCGCAGTGAGGGCGACGATATGGCCGGCGGTATCCGTCAGGCCGCCCGCATGGCCGGTGTCTACGCCGAAGCCACCACCGTTAAGGTGGCTGTGCTGGCCGGTGAGGCTGTCGGTCCCATCTACACCGTCTTTGCCGCATCCGCCGACTGGCGCATCGCCGTGGAGGGCTGCACCATCGCTCCGCTGGCTCCCGACGCCGCGGTCAGTGTTCTGTACAAGGACGAGATCTATGCGGCTGATAACCTGCAGCAGGCCACCAAGGCCAAGGCCGACGCCTACAAGGCTGAAGTCTGCAGTGCTTCCGCCGCCGTTGCCAACGGTGCTGCCGACGCCGCCGTCAAGCCCGCCGAAGTGCGCGCTGCCGTGGCCCAGGCGCTGGATATGCTGGCCAGCAAGCGCGCTGTGCGCCTGGCCAAGAAGCACGGCAACATTACCCTGTAAAATACCTTACGACCATATCTATCAAGGAGGATTTTGTCATGAAACATCTCACCGTTACCGTCAACGGCGTTGCCTATGATGTGACTGTTGAAGAAAACGGCGGCGCTCCCGTTGCACCGGCTGCCCCCGCTGCTCCCGCCCCGGCTCCGGCCGCCAAGCCCGCCGCTCCGGCTCCCGCTGCTGCCCCGGCTCCCGCCGGCGCTGCCGGTGCCGTTACCGTTTCGGCTCCCATGCCCGGCAACATCCTGGATGTCCGCGTTCAGCCCGGCGCTTCCGTCAAGGCCGGCGACACCCTGATGATCCTGGAAGCCATGAAGATGGAAAATGAAATTTCGGCCCCGCAGGACGGCACCGTTGCCAGCGTCAATGTGCGCAAGGGCGACACGGTTGCTTCCGGCGACGTGCTGTGCACCATGAACTGAGCGTTCCGCAGTTTGAAAAAGAGGTGAATCAGATTGGCTAAGAAACCCATTCAAATCACGGAAGTTGTCCTGCGCGACGCCCATCAGTCGCTGCTGGCCACCCGTATGACCATCGACGAAATGCTCCCCATCCTGAAAACGATGGACGAGATCGGTTATTTTTCGATTGAATGCTGGGGCGGCGCCACGTTTGACGCCTGCATCCGTTTCCTGGATGAAGACCCGTGGGAACGCCTGCGCACCCTGCGCCGGGAAATGCCCAAGAGCAAGCTGCAGATGCTGTTCCGCGGCCAGAACATGCTGGGCTACCGTCATTATGCCGACGATGCCGTCGAATACTTTGTGCAGAAGTCCGTTGCCAACGGCATCGACATCCTGCGTATCTTCGACGCTCTGAACGACCCGCGCAACCTGCAGACCGCCATCAAGGCTGCCCGCAAGGAAAAGGCCCACGTTCAGGCCTGCATCAGCTACACCCTGAGCCCGGTACATACCAACGAATACTTTGTTGAGTATGCCAAGCAGCTTGAGGAGATGGGCGCCGACTCCATCTGCATCAAGGATATGGCCGGCCTGCTCAAGCCTTACACCTGCTATGACCTGGTCAAGGCGCTGAAGGAAGCTGTCAGCATTCCCATCGACATCCACAGCCACTACACCGCCGGTCTGGCTTCCATGTCCATCCTGAAGGGCATTGAAGCGGGCGCCGACATTGTGGATACTGCCATGAGCCCGCTGGCTCTGGGCACCTCTCATATGCCCACCGAGAGCCTGGTCGCTGCCCTGCAGGGCACCGACTACGACACCGGCCTGGACCTGGCCAAGCTGAACGTGGTGCGTGAGCACTTCGCCAAGCTGCGCGAAAAGTACATCGCCAACGGCCAGATCAGCCCGAAGGTTCTGGGCGTCGACGCCAACACCCTGCTGTATCAGGTTCCGGGCGGCATGCTGTCCAACATGATCAAGCAGCTGAAGGATGCCGGCAAGGAAGACCAGCTGGACGAAGTGCTGAAGGAAATCCCGCGTGTGCGTGAGGATGCCGGCTATCCGCCGCTGGTTACCCCCACCAGCCAGATCGTGGGTACCCAGGCTGTGTTCAACGTCATTCTGGGCGAGCGCTACAAGATGGTCACCAAGGAGTTCAAGGGTCTGATCCATGGCGATTACGGCAAGACTCCCGCTCCCATCAAGCCGGAATTCAGCAAGATGATCCTGAAGGGCGAAGAACCCATCACCTGCCGTCCGGCCGACCTGCTGGAGCCTGAAATGGACAAGATGAAGGCCGAAGCCGCCAAGTATGTCATTCAGGAAGAGGACGTGCTGACCTACGCCATGTTCCCGCAGGTCGCCCCCAAGTTCTTCGAAAAGCGCAATGCCCGTCTGCACGGTGTGGACGCCCAGCATGCTGACTACGAGAACAAGGCACATCCGGTCTGATTGACCTTGTAATGTGAACTCAAAAGCCCCTGCGCCGAAAACGCGCGGGGGCTTTTTTTACCCTTTTGCCATTCTTTCCGGTGGGGCTTTCGTCTTGCCAAACCGCAGTGCGGGTAGTATAATAAATTGAATACCTATCAGGAAAAATTTGCTGTGGAGATGTGAGGAGTTCAGGTATGGTTCTCAGCATGACAGGCTATGGCCGGGCCGAGCAGACGCTCAACGGCCGCAACATCACGGTGGAACTGCGCAGCGTCAACGCGCGCTTTTTCGAGTATTCGTCCCGTATGCCGCGCACTTGTTCCTTTTTGGATGATAAGCTCAAAGCGCTGGTGGGGGAGCGGGTGCACCGGGGCAAGGTGGAACTGAATCTGACTGTCCAGAGCGTTGCCGCGGCCGATACCGTCGTGCAGGTCAACTGGCCGCTGGCTGAAAGCTACCGCCAGGCGCTGAGCGCCATGGCTGAACGGCTGGACATCAAGAACGATGTCACCGTCACCTCTCTGGCCCGTTTCCCGGATGTGCTCACCCAGACGGCGGCACCGGCCGACCCGGATGCCCTGTGGGCGGATGTGGCAGCTGTGGCCGGTCAGGCGGTGGAAGCCTTCCTGGCCATGCGTGCCACCGAAGGTGCCAAGCTCAAGGAAGATGTGGAAAATCGCCTGCAGGTGGTGGAAGACCTGGTGGGTCAGATCGAACAGGGAAGCGCCGGCCGGGTGCAGGCGTATACCGAACGCCTGTATGCCCGCCTGCAGGAACTGCTGGCCGACCGCAACATTGACGAAAGCCGCATCCTGACCGAGGCCGCTCTCTTTGCGGACAAGACCGCCATTGACGAGGAAACCGTGCGCCTGCACAGCCATGTGGCCCAGTACCGGGAGATCCTGAACCTGAACGAGCCCATCGGCCGTAAGCTGGACTTCCTGACCCAGGAGCTGAACCGCGAAGCCAACACCATCGGCTCCAAGTGCCAGGACGCTGCCCTGACCCGTCTGGTGGTCGCCCTCAAGTCCGAGATCGAAAAGATCCGCGAACAGATTCAGAACATCGAATAAGAGGCCCGGTATGAAACTCATCAACATCGGGTTCGGCAACCTTGTCAATGCCGACAGACTGATTGCGGCGGTCAGCCCGGAATCCGCGCCCATCAAGCGTATCGTACAGGATGCCCGGGACCGGGGAGCTGTCATTGATGCCACCTACGGCCGCCGCACCCAGTCGGTGCTGATCATGGATTCCGACCATGTGGTGCTTTCGGCCTTTCCGCCGGACACCATCCTCGGCCGCACACAGGAGGAAACCACACCGTGACCTGGCGGTGTGTTTATACATGGAAGAGTAAACTATGGGGGATGCTAAAGTTATGAAAGGTGAAAAATATCTGTTTGTTGTGTCCGGACCTTCCGGCACCGGCAAGGACACCGTTGTGGCCAAACTGCTCAGCGAGCACCCGGATGTGAAAAAGACCGTGTCCGCCACCACCCGTCCCATGCGGGAAGGGGAAGTGGACGGCGTCAGCTACCACTTCCTGAGCAAAGAACACTTCAAGGAAGTCCTGGAAGCCGACGGTATCGTGGAGTATACCTGCTACTGCGAAAACTATTACGGCACCCTGCGCTCGGAGATCGAGCGCCATATGAAGGCCGAAGAACCGGTCATTCTGGTCATTGAAGTGGAAGGCGCCGGCAACATTAAGAAGCTGTACCCGGGCGCCACCACCATCTTTGTGCTGCCCCCGGATATGAAGGAGCTGGAGCACCGCCTGCGCTTCCGCGGCACCGAAACCGAGGAAGTCATCCAGAAGCGCCTCAAGCGTGCCGAAACTGAAATTGCCCGCTCTGCGGACTACGATGAGCATGTGGTCAACGATGTGGTGGAAGATTGCGCCAATCGTATCTATGACATCATCCGCCATCGTCTGGCCCAGGAAGACTGATTGCAACCACCGGGGGAGGGGAGAGCGCGTTTGCCCACAATTGCAAAGGTGGCCGTGAACGACGCCACCATCCACTTTGACAAACTGTATTCTTACCTTGTCCCGCCGGAACTCAGCGGGCAGCTGTGGCCCGGCGGCATCGTTCTGGTGCCGTTCGGCCGGGGGGATAAGCCCCGTATGGCAGTGGTCCTCCAGATGGAGGAAACCGCCGACCCGGACCCGCGCCTGAAAACGCTGTTGGCTGCCGCGCCGGAGGATGCCCGCCTGACCCCCGATCTGCTGGACCTGGTCCGGTTCCTCAAGGACCGGTACTTCTGTACCTGGTACGAGGCCGTCAAGGCCATCATTCCCTATGGGGCGCAATATTGCCCCGGCACCGAGAACGGAAAACCGGTGGTGCAGAATCGCCTGAGCCGTCCGGTGGAAACGGTGTATACGCTGGTGGGGGAGCTTCCCGAAAAGCCGAAACCCGGTCCCCGTCAGCAAATGGCGGTAGACCTGCTGCGCAGCGGCCCCATGAGCCGTCATGCCCTGGAAGAACAGGGGGTGGGGCGTTCCACTCTGGACGCCCTGTGCAAAAAGGGGATTCTGCAGGCGAGCGAACGATTCAAATCGCTGGACCTGTTTGCGGATATTCCCTTTGACCCGCAGCCCATTGAGCTTTCCCCCGAACAGCAGGTTGCCTATGACCAGCTCAGGACCGACCTGGATACCCGTCAGCCCAAGGCGGCGCTGCTTTACGGTGTCACGGGCAGCGGCAAAACCGCGGTGTTCCTCAAACTCATTGAACACACCCTGGCTCAGGGCCGCCGGGCCCTGGTGCTGGTGCCGGAAATCGGCCTGACGCCCCAGATGATCCGGCGGCTGAAAGCCATGTTCGGCAGCCGTCTGGCCGTGCAGCACAGCGCTCTCAACAACACCGAGCGCCTGCTGCAATGGCGGATGATTCAGCAGGGCAACGCCGACATCGTGGTGGGCACCCGCAGTGCGATTTTTGCACCGCTGAAAGACATCGGCCTGATCATTCTGGACGAGGAACAGGAACACACCTACCAGAGTGAATCGGCACCCCGGTATTCGGCCCATGAGGTGGCCAAAAAGAGGGCCGCGGCGGAAAACGCCCTGCTGGTCTTTGCTTCAGCCACCCCGCGCATCGAAACGGCGTATGCCGCCCAGACCGGGCGGATGCGCCTTGTCACCCTGCGGGAGCGTTACGGCGGTCGCCCGCTGCCAACGGTGGAGTTTGCCGATATGCGGGCAGAACTGTCCGCCGGAAATCCCCGGGAAGTCAGCACCCGCCTGGCCGGAGAACTGGCCGAGAATTTGCGCCGGGGAGAGCAGAGTATTCTGCTGCTCAACCGCCGCGGCTACAACACGGTGGCCATGTGCAGCGACTGCGGTCAGGTCATCAAGTGCCCCAACTGCAGCGTGCCGCTGGTGTACCATAAGAACCGCCAGGTCCTGATGTGCCATCACTGCGGCCATCAGGTCCATCCTGTGCCCACCCGCTGCCCGGAATGCGGCGGCAAACTGCTGTACAGTGGCTTTGGCACCCAGCGGGTGGAGGAGGAACTCCACGAACTGCTGCCCACAGCCCGCATCCTGCGCATGGACCAGGATTCCACCGGGCAGAAAAACGCCCACGAAACCATGCTGACTCAGTTTGCCCGGCAGGAATACGATATCCTGTTGGGGACCCAGATGGTGGCCAAAGGGCTGGATTTTGAGAAGGTCACTTTGGTGGGCGTGCTGGGCATTGACTCCATGCTGTTCGGGCAGGGATTCCGCGCCTATGAGAGTGTGTTCAGCCTCATCACCCAGGTGGTGGGCCGGGGTGGCCGGGCCGAACTGCCGGGCCGTGCCCTCATCCAGACGGCGGTGCCGGAACATCCGGTGCTGCAGCTGGCAGCCCGGCAGGATTATACCGCCTTCTATCGGGAAGAAATCGCCCTGCGGCGGCTGAGCTTGTACCCGCCGTTCTGTGCCCTGTGCGTCGTGGGCTTTACCGGCGCACAGGAAGGCGCCGTGTGTACCGCGGCCTCCCGCTTCAGCCGGATTCTGGCTGGGCTGGCGGCCCAACACCCGGACCTGCCCTTGCGGATGCTGGGGCCCGTGCCCATGAATATCCTCATGCTGGGCGGACGCTACCGCTATAAGCTGACCCTGAAATGCCGCAACGACGCCAAATTCCGCGCCCTTCTGCGGGCGGCACTGGATGCCTACGCGGCGGAAAAACTGCCTTCCAAGGCAGGTGTTATCATTGATTTCAACTCCGACGGCGACTTGTAAAAGTGTGCCGTCAACCAAAATATAAGATTGATTTTATTTGGAGGTTTATATTATGGCTCTTCGCACCATCGTTCAGGACGGCGACCCGATCCTGAAGAAAGTCTGCCGCCCCGTTACCAAGTTTGATGACCGTCTGGCTACTCTGCTGGACGATATGAAAGAAACCCTGTACGCCGCGGACGGCTGGGGGCTGGCCGGCCCTCAGGTGGGCGTCATGCGCCGCATTTTCATCTCTCTGGATGACCGCAACGCCCCCGATCCGCTGCCGGAAGGTGAGCGCCTGCCCATCATGGAATTCATCAACCCTGAGATTCTGGAACTGAGCGACGAGCAGGTGGAACTGTATGAGGGCTGCCTGTCCTTCCCGGGCCATAACGGGGCCATCAAGCGTTCCAAGCACGTCAAGGTGCGCGCCCAGGACCGCCACGGCGAGTGGTTTGAACTGGAAGCCGACGACATGTTCGCCCGCTGCATCCAGCACGAGAACAACCACCTGGACGGCATCACCATCATGGATCTGGCAACCCATTTCTATGAGGATGATTACCCCGAAGACGAGGGCGAAGAATAATGCGTATCCTGTTCATGGGCACCCCGGACATTGCCGCCGAAAGTCTGGCCGCACTGATCGCGGCAGGGCATGAGATCGTGGGCGTGTTCACCCGCGCCGACAAGCCGGTGGGCCGCAAGCAGATTCTGACCGCACCGCCGGTCAAGCAGCTGGCGGTGCAGCATAACATTCCGGTGTGGCAGCTCGCCACCCTGCGGGACGGCAAGGCGGAACCGATTTTCCGGGAACTGGCTCCCGACCTGGTGGTTGTGGTGGCGTATGGCCGTATCCTGCCGCCGGAACTGCTGCACATTGCGCCGCTGGGCTGCATCAACCTGCATGTGTCCCTGCTGCCCAAATACCGCGGTTCGGCTCCCATTCAGTGGTCGGTGCTCAACGGCGATACCGAAACCGGCGTTACCATCATGCAGCTGGACGAAGGCTGCGATACCGGCGATATCCTTATGGTGGAGCGGGTACCCATCGGCCCCGAAACCACCAGCGGGGAACTGTTTGATCAGGTTTCGGCCATTGGCGCCAAAACGCTGGTCACGGCCATCGAAAAGCTGGCGGCCGGGGAACTGACTCCCCAGCCCCAGAACGAGGCGGAGGCCACCCAGGCACCGCCCCTGAAAAAGGAAATGGCGAAGTTCTCCTTCACCGAATCCGCTGCCCACATCCACAACTGGGTGCGCGGCATGAACCCCTGGCCTGCGGCCTTCTTTGAGCTGGACGGCAAAAAAATCAAAGTGCTGGAAAGCCGTGTGGCTCCCAATGAGAACGCTGCCCCGGCGGGTACGGTGCTGGCCCTCAAGCCGCTGACCATCGCCTGCGGGGAGGGTGCCCTGCAGCTGCTCACTGTCACGCCGGAAGGCGGTAAGCCCATGGCCGGTACGGCCTGGGCTGCCGGACGCCGCCTCAAAGCGGGGGACAGCCTGTGACCGCGCGCTACCTGGCCGTGAAGGCCCTGGTGCGTCAGGAACAGGACGGTTACGCCAACCTGGTGCTGGACGCCGAACTCAGCCGCTGCCGCCCACCGCTGGAAAGCCGGGACGCCGCCTTTGCGGCCCGCATCTTTTACACGGTGCTGGAGCGCCGCAACCTGCTGGACTGGACCCTGAACCGCTTTCTCAAAAAGCCGGTGCATAAACTGGACGCCCCCGTGCGGGCCATCCTGCGGGCCGGTTTGGCGCAGGCTTCCTACATGGAAGTACCCTTGCCGGCTGCCGTCAATGAATCGGTGAAGCTGACCCGGGCCTTCGGCAAGACCAGCGCGGCGGGCATGGTTAATGCGGTGCTGCGCCGCGCAGCCGCCTGCAAACCCATACCGGAGGAGTTTCCGGACCTGGTGGACCGTCTGCAAACCTATTACAGCCTGTCCGCCCCGGTGGCAGACCTGCTGCTGCAGCAATACGGCGAGGAGGCCGAAGCCATCGCGGAGGCCTTTTACCTGCCTGCCCCTACCTGGGTGCGGGTGAACACCCTGAAAACCGATGCGGCTGCTCTTACCGAGCACCTTACCAGGGAAGGCTGCACCGTGGAACCTGGGCCCTGGGCCAACTGCCTGCGGGTACAGTTCCCGGGCAGCCCTGCCGCCACCAAAGCCTTTCAACAGGGACTTTTTCATGTGCAGGGGCTGGCCAGCCAGTTTGCGGCGGACAGCGTGAAGGTGGCTCCCGGTATGCGGGTGCTGGACCTGTGCGCTGCCCCCGGCGGCAAGAGCCTGACCATGGCGCAGGCCATGCAGGACAGGGGAGAACTGTACAGCGGTGAGGCTGTGGCATCCCGCGTTCCCTTGCTGAAAAAAGCCTTTGCCCGCTGCGGCGTCACCTGTGCCCATCCGTTTCAGGGGGACGCCTCACAGCCCAGTGAAAAACTGGCTGAAAAGCCCTTCGACAGGGTTTTGTGCGACGTTCCCTGTTCGGGGCTGGGGGTCATTGGCAAAAAGCCGGACATCCGGTATAAGGACCTGAATGGCCTGGATGCGCTGGTGTGCCTGCAAAAAAAGATATTACAAAATGGTTCCAAATACCTTGCCGAAACCGGCCGTTTGGTGTATTCTACCTGTACGGTTAACCAAAATGAGAACGAGGAAGTCGTGCGGCAGTTCCTGCAGGATAACCCCGATTTCACCGTTGTTCCGCCTGAAAATCTGCCGCTTTCGGGCAGGCAGACGCCGTACGGCACGCTGTTTTTGCCCGGACAAGCCGGGTTTGACGGCTTCTTTGTGGCTGTGCTGGAGCGGAACGCTTGAAAGTTTTCGTAAATTTTACATCCTTTCGTGACCCAAAAGTGACCAGAACATGGTATGATAGAAAGAGGTGGATTCTTTGACGGACCAGAGCCCCGTGTGCCTGACCGATCTGACCCTGTCCCGCCTGACGGACTACGTCAAGGGGATGGGGCAGCCTGCGTTCCGGGCCAAACAGATTTTTAAATGGGTACACCAGAAGCTCGTCACCGACTTTTCCGCCATGACCGACCAGCCCAAGTCCCTGATCCAGACCCTGGAACAGAACTGCACCCTGGCGGCGCCCACCATCCGGCGGCGCCAGCAGTCCAAGGACGGCACGGTCAAGTACCTGCTGCAATTGGCCGACGGCAACTGCATCGAAACGGTGCTGATGCGCTATCATTACGGCAACACCGTCTGCGTGTCCACCCAGGTGGGCTGCGCTATGGGCTGCCGCTTCTGCGCGTCCACCCAGGCGGGCCGTGTGCGGGATCTGACCCCCGGCGAGATTGCCTCGGAAATCTACACCGCCCAGAAAGATACCGGCGAGCGTGTTTCCCACATTGTGCTCATGGGCATCGGGGAACCGCTGCATAACTTTGACAATGTCATGGACTTTCTGGAGCTGATTTCCTGCCCGGAAGGCCTGAACATCGGCATGCGCAACATCAGCCTGTCCACCTGCGGCCTGGTGCCCAAGATCGACGAGCTGGCCCAGCGCAAACTGCAGCTGACCTTGTCGGTATCGCTGCACGCGCCGGACAATGCGGTGCGCAGCAGCATGATGCCGGTGAATGACGCTTACCCGCTGGAAGAACTGATCCCTGCCTGCCGCCGGTACCAGAAAATCACCGGGCGGCGCATCAGCTTTGAATATTCCATGGTGCGGGGCGTCAATGATTCCCCGGCCATGGCCCGCAAGCTGGCGGACCTCATCCGGGGGATGGGGGCTCATGTAAACCTGATCCCCATCAACCCGGTGGACGGCAGCCCGTATTCTGCCACCGACGAAGAGAACGTCCGCCGCTTCCGCCAGATGCTGGAGGACCTGGGCGTCAACGCCACGGTGCGCCGCCGGCTCGGCGCCGATATTTCTGCCGCCTGCGGACAGCTGCGGCGGGAAGATGCCAAGGAGGCGGCCCAAAAGGGGCAGGCCTGAAAACATACTGTGAAAGGAATGACCTGACTGCATGAAGATCGCAGGGCTCACCGACATCGGCAGCTGCCGCCAGGAGAACCAGGACAGTTTCTGTGCCCGGCAGCTGATCGACGGTTCCGGCTGGGGCGTCGTGTGTGACGGCATGGGCGGTGCCAACGGCGGCCGGGTGGCTTCGGCCATCGCCACTGCCAGCATGCTGCAATATTTCGACCGCCAGCTGCGCTGTCTGCGCCATGGCGAAGAAAAGCAGTTTATCCTGCACGGCTTTGATCTGACCAACCGTGCAGTATATGACAAAGCCACCTCTGACCCGGATATGCTGGGCATGGGCACCACCGGCGTCTGTGCCTATGTGTTCGGGAACATGGCCCATGTGGTCCATGCGGGGGATTCCCGCGCGTACCTGTGGCACGCCGGAACCATCCGCCAGATCACCCGGGACCATTCCATGGTCCAGCAGCTGGTGGACAGCGGCCAGATCACCCGGGAACAGGCGGCCCTGCATCCCCAGAAAAACCTGATCACCAGGGCTTTGGGGGTTTCGGCCAGCATTGTGCCCGAATATAACCGCTGCGAAGTGGCGACCGGCGATATTCTTCTTTTGTGTACCGACGGTCTGACCAATATGGTTTCCGACGAGGAAATCGCCCAGATCTTGCAGGAAAACGCTTTTTTTGATACGCCCCGGTTGTTGATCGACCGCGCGCTGCGCGGCGGCGGGCAGGACAACATTACGGTTCTGCTGTTGGGTGTGGAAAGTACGGATCAATCAAGGGAGGAAGCAAATGGATAACCTGATTGGTAAAAAACTGGACGGCCGTTACCTGATCGAAAGCCTGATCGGCGTGGGCGGCATGGCCAACGTTTACAAGGGCCGCGACATCCGCACCGGCAACGGCATTGCGGTCAAGGTCCTGAAGGAAGAGTTCCTGGGCAATGAGGAACTGGTCCGCCGTTTCAAGAACGAAAGCAAAGCCATCTCGATTCTGGATCACCCGAACATCGTCAAGGTGTACGACGTTTCGGTAACCGATAAACTGCAGTATATCGTGATGGAGTATATCGACGGCATCACCCTGAAAGAATACCTGAAACAGCGCGGCGGTGCGCTGACCTGGAAAGAGGTCGTGCACTTTGCCACCCAGGTGTTGTCTGCTCTGGAACATGCCCATTCCAAGGGCATCGTCCACCGGGATGTGAAGCCCCAGAACATCATGCTGCAGGCAGACGGTTCCATCAAGATGATGGACTTCGGCATTGCCCGCTTCTCCCGCGCCCAGAGCCAGACCATCAGTGACAAGGCCATCGGCTCGGTGCATTATATCAGCCCCGAACAGGCCAAGGGCGACCATACCGACGCCCGCACCGATATTTATTCGGTGGGTGTCATGCTGTATGAGATGCTCTCCGGCCGTCTGCCGTTCGATGGCACCGGCACGGTGTCCATCGCCATCATGCAGATCTCCGAAAAGCCGAAGCCTCTGGCAGAAGTGGCCCCCAATGTGCCCGAAGGACTGCGCCAGATCACCGAGAAGGCCATGGAGAAAGACCCGGCGGACCGCTACCAGAGCGCTGCCGAAATGCTGGAAGCCATCAAGGCATTCAAACAGAACCCCAGCATCCGCTTTGAGTATGAATACAACACCCAGGACTCTCCCAGCAAGACCATCAACAAGGTGGTCGGGGGCACCAAGTCCGGTATCAGCACCCAGCAGGCACGGCGCGCCGGCGCTCCCACCGCGGGTGGAAAGGGCAAAGGCGTGCGCAACACAAGAGCAAAATCCGCAGCAAAGACAAAGAGCTTTTCGGTCCTGCCGATCTTCTTCGGCATGGCGGTGGCGTTTGTCATCGGTGCCACCATTCTGGTGTACCTGATCTTCACCAACTCCACCAACCCGCTGTTCTCCAACCGGGCCAACGTGCAGCTCATCGACTTTGTGGGCATGACGGAGGACGAATTTCGCGCCTCGGAATACTTTTCCCTGCTTGACCCCGACATCGTGCAGGAATACAATTCCAGCTACCCCGCAGGCACTATCTTTCAGCAATCCCCCGCCGCGGGACGTACTGTGAAGGAACAGCAGAAAATTACCCTGAAAGTCAGCCTCGGCACCGAGTATATCACCCTGCCGGACGTGGCCGGAACGGATAAGGCTACGGCCAAGCAGACCCTGACCGATCTGGGCGTTTCTGTTGTGACCAAACGTGAAACCAACGACAGCGTGGGCGAAGGCACGGTCATCCGTACCGACCCGGCTGCCGGTAATCAGGTGGAGGGCGGCTCCACCGTCATTTTGTATGTGGCCAAGCCTTCGGTGGACACCAGTGTTATCGTGCCTGCCGTGGAGGGCCTGACCGAAGGGGAAGCCCGCAGCGAACTGCGTGCCTTGAACCTGGTCACCAAGGTGGTGGAACAGGCCAGCGATCAGCCTCAGGGCACGGTTCTGTCCCAGAACCCCAGTGCCGGTACCCAGACCAGCATCAACGGTGTGGCGGTTTTGTATGTTTCTTCCGGTGTGCCGGAAGCGACGCCGGCTCCTTCCACCGGCAGCGATACCCTGAACGGGGATCCCAACACCATCGTCAAGGAATGGTATGAAGATCTGGGCAACGGCAACACCGAACGCCGCTGGAAGACCGGCGACGGCAACGTGTACGGCGAACAGAGCGGCTTCCTGTATCACGAGGGATAATGGATTATATCACAAAAGGAATCGGCGGATTTTATTATGTCCGCACTAAGGACGGCATCGTGGAATGCCGGGCCCGCGGGGTGTTTCGCAAGCGCGGCATCACGCCGGTGGCGGGGGACAATGTGACCCTGAGCGCCGACTGCGCCGTGATTGAGGAAATCCTGCCCCGCAAAAATGTTTTCATCCGCCCGCCGGTGGCCAATCTGGATGTGCTGTTCATCGTGGCCAGCACCACCCAGCCGGTCCCCAGCACCCGTATCCTGGACGAACTGACCGCCGCGGCGGTGTACCAGGATGTGCGCCCGGTGCTGGTTATCACCAAGGCGGATCTGGCGGCTGCCGACAAACTGGTGGCGGCCTATGAAAAGAGCACCATCCCGGTGGTGCAACTGCACTACGAAACCGGTGAAGGTCTGGACGAACTGCGCGGCTACATCAAGGGGAACCTGTGTGCCTTCTGCGGCAACTCCGGCGTGGGCAAGTCCACGCTGCTCAACGCTCTGGACCCGGAACTGCGCCGGGCCACCGGCGACATCAGCCAGAAGCTGGGCCGCGGCCGGCACACCACCCGTGAAGTGGAAATTTTCGAGAGCTGCGGCGGCCGCATTGCGGATACCCCTGGCTTTGCCAGCCTGGAAGCCCAGAAGCTGTGCCGTATTCCCAAGGAGGAATTGCAGCACGCTTTCCCGGAGTTTGAACCCTACTTCGGCAGGTGTCAGTTTACCGGTTGCGCTCACCGCAGCGAGAAAGGCTGCGCCGTGCGTGCAGCCCTGGAAGAAGGCCTCATCTCGCCCAGCCGGTACGAAAGCTACTTGGCCATGTACGAGGAAGCCAGCCAACGAAAGGAGTGGGAGCGGTGAAACTCACCGACCCGCAGCCCAATCAGGAAATCAAGCCCGCCGCGCCCTTCACCCGCGCGGCGGTGCTTTCTGCTGTGCCGGTCACAGCGGATATGCGGCGCTACCTGACGCCGGATACCTTTGTTATTGCCTGTGATGCGGGCTACCGCAATGCCGACCGGCTGGGCATCCGTCCGGACCTGCTGCTGGGGGATTTTGACTCGGCGCCCCGTCCGGACCCGGTCCCCGAAGGCACTATCATCCTGCCTCATGTGAAGGATGATACCGACACCCACTACGCCGCCCGCTGGCTGGTGGAACACGGCTGCAAAGAGGTCGTCTTTCTCGGTGCGCTGGGCGGCGCCCGGCTGGAACATACGCTGGCCAACCTGAACACGGCTCTGTTCATGGCAAAGGCCGGGGTCAAAGTTACCCTGGCCAATGAGCGCAGCGAACTGCATGTTCTGTGCCCCGGCCAGCCCCTGACGCTGGAAAGAGGGGCGTGGATGTACCTTTCCCTGTTCCCACTGGACGGCCCGCTGCAGGGCGTAAGCGAGCAGGGCGTGTTCTATCCGCTGGAAGACGCCACCCTTACCCCGGATTATCCGCTGGGCGTCAGCAACGAATTCACCGCCCCGCAGGCGACCCTTGCCTGCCGCAGCGGGTACGGTCTGGTGGTACTTTCCCGCGCCGACGGGTAACATCGGCTGTTTTGTCTGCATAGTATGGCTCACCCCAGGCAAAAAAGAGGTTGGAGGTGCGCTATGCAAATCGTCATTGTCAAATGTCCGCCTGCTTTCCGCTGGATTCTGCGCGCGGTGTTCAAAGTCTGAGCACCCGCCGTCCGGCACAATATCCGGAACATGGCTCCGCCTTCGGGCGGGGCTTTTTTCTTTGCCCGGAAAACTTGTCCTGCTGTATGCTATTTCCGCCGCGGGGTGCATATAGATGCACAAGAAAGCCCAAAGCAACACAAGGGAGGACATACATGATGGAACTGAAGGTGTTCAACGATACCATCACCGCCTATGGCGGGCGATGGGAAACGCGGCTGGAACTGCCGGTGGAAACGGAGATCCTCATCCCGGACTACCTGCCTGCCGTGTTCAAGATCGTCAAGTGTCTGATCGAGCCGGTGGTCATACACAACGATCTGACCGGTGCCCGCTGGCAGGGGGACGGGTATCTGCGGTGTACTGTGTATTATCAGTCGGATGAAAACGGCGCCCGGCTGTGGCGGACCGAGCAGAAATTTCCCTTTGAAAAATCGGTGGAACTGCCCGCCGGACGGTATGCTCCTGGTCCTGCCCGTCTGTGGGGCGAGGTGGAATACTGCAACTGCCGGGCTGTCAGCGAACACCGCATCGACCTGCGGGGCGCCTACACCCTGTGTGTGGCAGCGCTGCAGCTGGAAGAGCGGGACCTGCTGACCTCCCTGGCGGACTGCGGCATTGAGCAGCGCACCCAGACCCTGTGCGGTGTAACCCCGGTGGCAGCCGTGGAAAAAGCCTGCACGGCCGAAACGACCTTCCCGCTGCCCGGTACCGGGGAAGCCATCCTTGACATCGGCGGCTGCTATCTGTCCCAAAGCTGTACGGTGCAGACCGGCCAGATCAGCTGCCAGGGCATCCTGCGTCTGGAAGCCGTCTACCGCCCTGAAGGAGAGGAAGACCTGTCGGTACGGCAGAAGGAACTGCCGGTGCGGCAGATGGTGGAGATGGAAGGCGCCGCAGAAGGGGACATGTGCTGCTGCTGGGGCGAGGTACTGTCTGCCACCCTGGCGGCCGCCGACAACGCCGGGGACGAACCCATGCTCACTGTGACCTGGAAGCTGCACGCCGAAACCTGGCGCGCGGTGGAATACACCGCCGTGGCGGATGCCTACTCCAGCGTCTGCCAGACGGAAGTCACCGTTAGCCCCTGCCGTCTGCTGCAAAAAGCCACCGATCTGGACACCACAGTGTCGGTCAGTGTGGAGGACGCCCTGCCCGATCCCGAAGCCGTGGTGCGGGGCTGCTTCGTCACCCTGGGCGTGGCCCAGGCAGGGGAGGAGGAAGGCACCCCTGCCAGTGTCCGCCTTACCGGACGGGGCGTGGCCCATGTGCTGTGCGCCGATGCCCGGGGCGAGATGACCTGTTACGACAAGCCGTTCACCTGGCAGCTGCCAGATTCCTGGCCGGGCCAGGCCGCCGATTTCGTGGTGCATGCGGGTGTCAGTGTGGCGCGGGTGTCCAGCAGCCGCAGCGGGGACCGTATGCGTGTGGAAGCGGAACTGGCCGTCCATGGGCAGCTTCTGTATGTGCAGAGCCGGGACGTGGTGCAAACGGTGGAATTGGGGGAGGAATACCCGGACAAAGCCGACGGCCCGGCGCTCTATCTCTATTATGCCCAGGCGGGGGAGCGCCTTTTTGACATCGCCAAGCGCTACCATGCCCGCGCCGGGGACCTGACTGCCGCCAACGGCCTGACCGATGCCGGACAGGAAACCACCACCCAGGCCGCCTGTTTGCTGATTCCGGCGGCTCTGTAACAAGGAAAGGGGGACCCTCCTGTGACCCAGGAACAGATTTATCAGAACATGGCCCGGCGCACCGGCGGCGACATCTACATCGGTGTCGTGGGGCCGGTGCGCAGCGGCAAAAGCAGTTTTATCAAACGGTTTGCAGAGCTGATGCTGCTGCCCCATATCAAGCAGGACGCCCAGCGTGCCCGCGCCACCGATGAACTGCCCCAGTCTGCCGCCGGGCGGACCATCATGACCACCGAACCCAAATTCATTCCTGAGCAGGCGGTAGAGATCGAACTGTCCGGAGGGGGCAGCTTCCGGGCCCGGCTCATCGACTGCGTAGGCTACATGGTGGACGGCGCCCTCGGCCATGAGGAAAACGGCGAACCCCGGCTGGTGAAAAGCCCCTGGTTTGATTCCGCCGTGCCTTTTGACCTGGCGGCCGAAACCGGTACCCAGCGGGTCATCCGGGAACATGCCACCATCGGCCTGGCCGTTACCACCGACGGTTCCATTGCGGACCTGCCCCGGGAAGCCTATGTGGATGCCGAGCGCCGCATCATGCAGGAGCTGGAGGAGAGCGGGCGGCCCTACCTGATTCTGCTCAACTGTACCGACCCGGACAGCGAAGCCAGCCGTGCCCTGGCCGAAGAACTGCAGGAGCAGTACGGCCGGCCAGTGGTTCCCATCAACTGCCTGGAAGTTACCGCCGAAAAGCTGGACGAAGTGCTGCAGAAGCTGCTGTACGAATTCCCTATCCGGGAAATTGCCGTTTCTATGCCGCCCTGGGTGACCATGCTGGAACCCGGCCACTGGCTGCAGAGCGCGGTGTACGGTGCCCTGCTGGAGATGGCCTCCAAAGCCCGCAAGATGGGAGATGTGAGCCGCCGCAACCTGCAGATCGACTGCGAGTATATCACCGACGCGACCCTCATCGGCATGGACCTGGCCACCGGCACGGTGCATCTGCGCCTGGGGATTGCGCAGGACATTTTCTATAAGATCCTCGGGGAACAGACGGGGCTGGATATCGTGGATGAAGCCAGCCTGCTGCCCTGCATCGTGGAGCTGGCCCGTGCCAAGCGCGCCTATGAAAAGCTCAAGGGCGCCCTGGCCCAGGTGGAGGCTACCGGGTACGGTATCGTCATGCCGGGGCTGGATGAACTCAAACTGGAAGAGCCGGAGATCGTGCGTCAGGGCGGGCAGTACGGTGTGCGCCTGTCGGCCAGTGCACCCTCTCTGCACATCATGCGGGCGGTCATTCACACCGAACTTTCTCCCACCGTGGGCAGCGAGGAGCAGGGGGAAGAACTCATCCGCAACCTGCTCAAGGATTTCGAGAGCGACCCCGGCAAGCTGTGGAGCACCAACATCTTTGGCAAGAGCCTGAACGAACTGGTCAACGAAGGCCTCCAGGCCAAACTGCTTCACATGCCCCAGGCGGCCCGTTCCCGACTGCAGACCACCCTGGAACGCATCATCAACGAAGGCTGTGACGGTCTGATCTGTATTCTGCTCTGAACGGGGAAGGAGCGACGCCATGGGATTCTTTTCACCCGGCAATCGCCGGGAACGCTCGGCACGCAAGGCCCGGGCTGCCGCTGTGGCAGCGCTGTGCCGGACCTATCGGGAATTGCGTGCCAACGAAGCCGCCTTTCAGGAGGCCCAGGACCATTTTGCGGTGGAGCAGCTGATTTATGAGCACGCCGCGCTGGAATGCCGCTGCCGGTTTCTTTTGCGGGAGCTGCGGGGAGGTGAGGCACCTTGCCGCCGCTGATGCTGGTGTTGGGCGGGCTTTGCCTGCTGGCAGTGGCCCGCACCGCGGCGGCCGGGCGTCATCCGGTACGCAGTGTGCTGGCCGGGGCCGTATGCGGGGTGGCAGGGCTGGCCGCGGTGGCCCTTCTGGCTCCCTATACCGGTGTGACCCTGCCTCTGAATGCCTTTACCGGATTTGTGGCCGCCGTGCTGGGCCTGCCCGGGGTCATTCTGCTGTTGGTCCTCCCGCTGATTTGAACAGACAAAGAAAACGCGCCCGCCGGAAGGTTTCCCTTCCTGGCGGGCGCGTTTTGTAACGACTGGACCGTAAGCCGGGTTCTGTATCAAACGACGATCTATCTTGACCTTGCGTCACCGCAAGGCTCCGCGCCTGTGGCACGAGGTCGCAGGCGTCATGCCATCTCCGGGACGTGCGAGGCTTCCACATATGTCCCATACGGATGTTGCTTCTGACAGGGTTTACATAGCCGCAAAGTCGCCAGTGCGCTGGTGAGCTCTTACCTCGCCTTTCCATCCTTACCGCCCGAAGGCGGCGGTTTCTTTCTGTTGCACTTTCCCTAGGGTCGCCCCCGGCTGCCGTTAGCAGTTGTCATGCCTCTGAGAAGCCCGGACTTTCCTCAGAACGGTCGCTGTTGCCAGCGCCGTCCCGCCGTCGTATGTTCCACTCGTTACGTTAAAATATACCACATCGATGAAATTTTGGCAAGCGGTTTGCAACATACGCCGCTTTATGCTATAATGGCAACCGTATAAGTGTGGGGAAGGGGGCGGTCTGCGTCTTGCAATCGCTGGTGTTTATGGTGTCGCCGCAGGCGGAAGGTCAACGTCTTGGCGTGTTTTTACGCCAGATGGGGGTCAGTGCCTCCTGCATCAAAGCGGTCAAACACCAGGGACAGGGCTTTTTTGCCGATGACGCACCGCTGCATACCGACCAGCCGGTCCGCACAGGTCAGACCATCCGGTTTGAACTGCCGCCCGAACCGTCTACATCGGTCACGCCCCAGCCGGTCCCGTTCACCCTGGTGTACGAAAGTGCTTTCGCTGCCGTGGTGGACAAGCCCGCCGGCCTGGCCGTACATCCCACCCTGAACCATACCGATGGCACGCTGGCCAATGGCTGGCTGTACCATCTGCAAAGCAGCGGACGCACGGGGGTGTTCCGCCCCACCAATCGTCTGGATAAAAATACCAGCGGTCTGGTTCTGCTGGCCCAGAACGCCTACGCGGCACCGGGGCTGGCGGCTTCCGCCCGAAAATGCTATCTGGCCCTGGTACAGGGGGAAATGCCCCTGGGACCGGGCCGCATCGACGCGCCTTTGGGCCGCCGCGGTGATTCCATCATCGGGCGGTGCGTGCGCGCCGACGGCAAACCCAGCCGCACTGATTACCAGGTGCTGGCCGCCGGAGGCGACCACAGCCTGGTGGCCTGCCTGCCGCGCACCGGCCGCACCCACCAGATCCGGGTGCACATGGCCTATATCGGCCACCCGCTGGCAGGGGATTCCCTGTACGGCGGCGCAGAAACACTTCTGCACCGCCACGCCCTGCACTGCGCGGTGCTGGCCTTTGCTGAACCGCCGCACGCCGAACCGCACCGGTTTGAAAGTCTGCCGCCTGACGACTTTTCCGGTGCCTGCCGAGCCTGCGGTCTGCCTGCTGGGGATGAGCTGCGGGAAGTCCTGCGTGACTTGCCGCTGACCGACCCCGGAACGGCGGAAGAATGAATTTTACCCACTTTTGAGTTTCCCTGTGTACGCGTCTTTCGGGCGCGGAAAGGAGTTCCGTTTTGAAGTCTTCGCAACTTGACGAAAAGCCGACGAGCAAGAAGTCGGGGAGCCGCAAAAAGCACCGCGGACCCGGCAAGCTGGCCCTCTGGCTGGACGATGTCCGCTGCGGCTTGACGGTGCGTTCCTGGCACCGCAGTACCAAAAAGAAAGCCCGCCGCGCCCGTATGGCCAATATGGTGCGCCGCCTGCCCCATGCCACCATCATCGGGGATGCTTTGTATCTGATCGGTTTCTGGGTGGAATACGCCATGATCTGCGCCGTTCGCGGCGTGGAGAAAACCGTTCGTGTGGTGGCGGCTCACGCCGGGCAGCTGATTCTGACCATCGCCCGGCCCTTCCTGTTGGGATTCATCACCCTGCTGGAAGACCTCACCGAGCCTTTCCGCCGGATGCATTCCGGCCTCAAACATATCGGTGAGCTGGAAGAGGCCCTGCCGGACGAAAGTGCCCGCCAGATCCGCAAGGAAAAGATGCGGTATTTCCGGCGCGGCGCGTTGCGGTATTTCCCGGTTGTACTGAATGCGTTGTCCTACCTGCTGCCGGTGGCAGCGGCTGTCGGCCTTTTCTATGTGGTCAAGACCGGCCTGGGCTACGATTATGTGCTGAACGTCATTGTGGACGGCGAGTCTGTTGGCTATGTGGCCAATGAACAGGTATTTGAAAACGCCCGCGATGATGTGCAGGGGCGTATCGACACCGCCAAGAGCGTGATGCAGAGCAACGGCGGCAGCGTGTCCGAAGGACAGTGGAATATTTCGCCTACATATACGCTGGCCATCAACAACGAAACCATGACCGAAAGCGAAGTGGCCAACGCCATTCTGGGAGCCTCCAGCGATGAGATCGGCGAAGGCACCGCCGTGTATGTGGACGGGGAACTGAAGTTTGTCATCAACGACGGCGACCATCTGCGCTCCTACCTGGAAAGCGTCAAGCAGCCGTATGAGGATACCTCCGACCCGAACCGCCGCGTCAGCTTTGTACATGACATCTCGCTGGTGGACGGCATTTATCTGCTGGACTCCATCATGCCGTACAGCGATGTGATTGCGGCCATGAACGAGGGCGGCGGGCCCATGACCTATACCGCCGGCGCCGACGAAACGGTGCAGACTGTGGTGGACAACACCGGCGTGTCTTGGGATTCGCTGGCTTCCATGAACCCGCAGCTGACTTCGCTGGACCAGGAACTGGAAGAAGGCGAGCAGATCACCACCGGCGTGTCTTCGCCTGAACTGCTGAAGGTGGAAGTCATCGAACGGCAGAGCTACACTGTCGAAGTTCCCTTTGATACTGTCACCAGTGAAAGCGACGAGTACGACTTCGGCAAGACCGTGGTGGACAGCCCGGGCGAAAACGGCATCCAGGAACTGACCCAGGACCTGGTTTATGTGGATGGTGTGCTGACCGAAACGAATATCGTCAAGGTGGACACGCTGAAGGAACCTGTGACCGAATACGTCACCAAAGGTACCCGCCTGAAGAGCGGCATGACCGCCACCTACGGCTCGGGCGAGTGGATGTGGCCGGTGCCTGGCTATACCTACGTCAGCCGCTGGATGAGCTCCTACCATAAGGGCGCCGATATCTGCGCGCCTTACGGTACGCCGATTTATGCGGCGGATTCCGGTGTGGTCGTCACCGCCGGCTACCATTACAGCTACGGCAACTATGTCATCATCGACCACGGCAACGGCTGGCGGACCCTGTACGGCCATATGTCGTCCCTGGGCTGCTCCGTCGGACAGGCTGTGCAGCGCGGTCAGGTGATTGGCTATGTGGGCTCCACCGGCAACTCTACCGGTAACCACTGCCACTTCGAAATGTACCAGAACGGCACATTGGTAAGCGCAAGAAACTTCTTTGGTAACATGTAAACGCCGTCACCTTGTCTAAAGAAAATTTGCCATGCCCTGTGTTTTTACCAAATCCCTGCAAATAATAAGGCCGACACTTTTCAAACAGTGCGGCAAGGTGTATAATAAAAATAACAATGCGGTCCTGTAATCCGGCGCATACGCGATGGCTGTGCGCCATGGACCGCAGGCGGAAACTCAAAGGAGAGTAACCACTTGGAAAAGTTTGTGATTCGCGGGGGCAAAGCCCTTTCGGGAGAGGTGGTCATCGGCGGCGCCAAAAACGCGGCTGTGGCCATTCTGCCGGCCACCATCCTGGCGGCAGACAAATGCCTGATTGAAAATCTGCCCTGCATCAGTGATGTCATGGCGTCCCTGCAGATTTTGAGCGAGCTGGGCGCCGGCATCCGGATGATCAGCAAAAATACCTACGAAATTGATACCACCCATATCAACTGCACCGAGGTTTCCAACGAGCTCTCGCGCCAGATGCGGGCAAGCTACTATTTCCTGGGGGCTTTGCTCGGCCGTTTCGGTGCGGGTCAGGTGGCTATGCCCGGCGGCTGCAATCTGGGCCCCCGGCCCATTGATCAGCATTTGAAGGCGTTCACCGCTCTGGGAGCGGAGGACTCGGTGGAGTATGGCCAGATCCGTGTGCGTTCCGAACACCTGACCGGTGCCCATATCTTCTTTGATACGGTTTCGGTTGGTGCCACCATGAACGCCATGCTGGCAGCTGCCATGGCCGACGGCCAGACCATTCTGGAAAACGTGGCCCGCGAACCGCATATCGTGGACCTGGCCAACTGCCTGAACATGATGGGGGCCGATATCCACGGCGCAGGCACCGATGTGATCAAGATTCGCGGCGTCAAGAAACTGCACGGCTGCAACTACTCCATCATTCCGGACCAGATCGAGGCCGGCAGCTATATGGTGGCTGCCGCCATCACCAAGGGCGATGTGCTGCTGCGCAATGTGATCCCAAAACATATGGAACCCATCACGGCCAAGCTGCGTGCTGCCGGCTGTGAGATCACCGAATACGATGATTCCATGCGCATCCGCCGTACCGGTACCCTGAAGCCGCTGAAGATCAAGACCATGCCTCATCCTGGTTTCCCCACGGACATGCAGCCGCTGATGACGGTGCTGCTGACCCTGGCCGAAGGTACTTCCATCGTGACCGAGGGCATTTGGGAAAACCGCTTCCGCTATGTGGATGAGCTCATCCGTATGGGAGCCAACATCCAGGTGGACGGACAGGTGGCGGTCATTGAGGGCGTCAAGCGCCTGAGTCCGGCCCCGCTGCGGGCGCTGGATCTGCGTGCCGGTGCTGCTATGGTCATGGCTGCTCTGGCTGCCGACGGTGTGAGCGAGATTGATGAAACCGCCCACATTGAGCGCGGATACGAGAATATCGTGGAAAAGCTGCAGGCCCTGGGTGCGGATATCCGCCGCGTGGAAACGCCGGTGAATACCGTGACCCGCGCAATGTGATCGGAGCTGCGCGGATGGCATTATTCACAACTTTATATTCCGGTTCTTCCGGTAACTGCGCCCTGGTGGTCCACCAGGGCCGTTACCTTCTTATTGACATGGGCAAAAGCTGCCGCACCACCCTGAAAGCGCTGTCCGGCCTGGGGCTGGCGGTATCCGATTGCGACGGCATTCTCATCACCCATGAACACGCCGACCATGTGGCCGGCCTGGAAACCTTCCTCAAGCATTACAATGTGCCGGTGTTTTCCAGCGCCGCTACACTGGATATGCTGGAATCCCGGGGCACTTTGCCGCCGGCCGTCGACGCGGTGGCTATGGATGGTCGCACCGAGGATATCGGCGGTTTTACCGTTAAATCTTTCCCCACCAGCCATGACGTGCCTTGCTGCGGGTATCGCATCCGCACGCCGGACGGCAACACCATGGCCCTGGCCACCGACCTGGGGGAACTCACGCCGGTGGTGGCCGAAAATCTGGCGGGCTGCAACCTGGTAGCCCTTGAAGCCAACTACGACGCGTTCAGCCTGCATGGCGGACCGTATCCGTATTACCTCAAGGTGCGCATTGCCAGCGACAGAGGACATCTGGACAACCGGGCCTGTGCGGCGGCTATTCTGGATCTGATTCAGGACGGCTGCAAAAAGTTTGCCCTGTGTCATTTGAGCCAGACCAACAACACCCCGGAACTGGCACTGACCACCGTGTATAACGTGCTGCTCAGTGCGGGCGTACAGCCGGGGCGGGATGTGCTCATTCAGGCACAAAGCCGCAATGAAGTTTCCACCTACATAGAATTCTGAGGTCTGCCCATGCAAAATATTGATCTGATCTGTGTTGGCAAACTCAATGCTTCCTATTTTGCGGCCGGTGTGGCCGAATACCAGAAGCGTCTGGGTGGATTTTGCCATTTCCGCATCATTGAATTGCCGGAATCCCCAGTGGCTGACCGCAACCCCAGCCCGGCCCTGATCGAAAAGGCGCTGGAGAAGGAAGGCAAAGCCATGTTGGCGTCGGTGCGCAAAGGTGCTTATGTGGTGGCCCTGTGTGTGGAAGGCCGTCAGATCTCCAGTGAGGAACTGGCCACCATGATCGCCGACCGCGCCAACAGCGGGGCAGGGGATATGGCGTTCCTGATCGGGTCCTCCCATGGCCTTTCCCCCGAAGTTAAGGCGGCAGCCCAGGCCCGGATTTCCCTGGGACGCATCACGCTGCCCCATCAGCTGGCCCGGCTGGTCCTGACCGAGCAGCTGTACCGTGCCTGCACCATCAATGCCGGTATGAAATACCACAAGTAAAGCAAACAGCATAAAAAAGCAGCCCCCGCACCATCTGGTGCGGGGGCTGCTTGCTTCATTTGTCAGATACCGTACAGGCGGGAAGGCATCAGTACTTTAGTGCTTCCAGGTTCTCACGGTACGGAGTGTCCAGCGGGTTGGCCATGGGAGCCTGGGCCTTGTACTTGGCCAGCATGGCGGCGCTGCGGGCAGGATCGGCCAGGGTGCCGGCGCCGGCAATGCAGCCGCCCGGGCAGGCCATGCCTTCCAGCAGGTAGCCGTTGTACTTGCCGGCCTTGGCCATCATCATCATCTTGCGGCACTCGGACAGACCCTGGGCAGAAGCCACCTTGACCTCACGGTCGGGGTCCATCTTCTTGATAACGTTGACAACAGCCTGGGCCACGCCACCGGAAACGGCGAATCCACGGCCGTCACCGCTGGCTTCGTCGAAGTTGTCGTTGGGGTCGTCAGGCAGAGAGCTGAAGTCGATCTGCTTGGCTTCGAACAGGCCCATCAGTTCCTCGAAGGTCAGCACAAAGTCCACTTCGCTGCGGACAGAACGGCGGCTGGCTTCCAGCTTCTTGGCGGCGCAGGGGCCGATGAAGCAGATACGGGCGTTCTTGTCGTCCTTCTTGATGAGGCGGGCGGTCAGCACCATGGGGGTCATGGTCATGCTGATGCAGTCGGCATATTCGGGGAAGAGCTTCTTGGCCATCACGCTCCAGGCCGGGCAGCAGGAGGTGCCCATGAAAGGATGCTTGGCAGGAACTTCTTCCATAAAGTCCTTGGCTTCGTCGATGGTGCACAGGTCGGCACCAATGGCCACTTCGGAGATGCCGGCAAAGCCCAGCAGCTTCATGGCCTCACGCAGCTTGGCGGGGGTAACGCCGGGAAACTGGTTGACGAAAGCGGGAGCGACAATAGCAACGACGCGGTCGCCGCGCTTGATGGACTGGATCAGCTGGAAAATCTGGCCCTTGTCCACAATGGCGCCGAAGGGGCAGTTGACCAGGCACATGCCGCAGCTTACGCACTTGTTGTAATCGATCTCCGCACGGCCGTACTGATCGGAATGGATAGCATCCATGCCGCAGGCCTTGGCGCAGGGACGTTCCACACGCACGATGGCATTGTACGGGCAGGTGGCCACGCAGCGGCCGCACTTGACGCACAGGCTCTGGTCGATGTGGCTCTTGCCGTTGCGGAAGCTGATGGCCTTCTTCGGGCAGACTTCCTGGCAGGGGTGCGCCAGGCAGCCCTGGCACAGGGAAGTGACCTTGATGAGTTTTTCCGGGCACTTGTTGCAGGCGTACTTGATCACGTTGATCAGGGGCGGTTCATAGTACTTGTCGGCGGTCACGCTCTCCGCCAGGCCTTCGCTGGCCGAAACGCTCTTGTCCAGCGGGCGCAGGGACAGGCCCATGGCCAGACGGATACGTTCGGACACGATGGCTCTTTCCAGGAAGATGCTGCTGCGCAGCGAGCGCTCCTCACCGGGGATGATCCGATACGGAAGTTCGTGCATCAGATAATCCAGCTCTTTCATGTCGTTCACTTCGTAGGACATCCGGGCGACTTCGGTAAAAACCTTGCGCCGAATATCGGTTACAGGGGTATAAATGCCTCTCATTGCGCTTTACTCTCCTTAAATACGCATTTTGGGAGCGCACGGAAAAATACACCTTTTCCCGCAAAATTATAGAACATGTGCTCCTGTTAAAATATTACCAAGAACAGCCGAGTTTGGCAAGGGGAAAAGTGTAAATTTGGCACCGAAAAGGGGAAAATGACAGGAAACATTCGCTGTTCGGCTCTTCCTATTAAAAAAGCAGGGCCGTCAACGCGGTCCTGCTGTCGAAAAAACGGTTCTGATTCAGTGGGAGGCGGGGGCATCTTCGGCTGTCGCCTTGGAGCGCTGCCCGTCCCATTCTCCCAGGGTTACAGTCACGATGTCGCCGCTCTTGTGCCCGGGGGCCGTTACCACCACCGGCAGATACTGCTTGGTGTACCCGGTAAACAGGGTGTTGGAAAGGGGTGTTTCCAGCAGGACCTCTGCCTGCCGCCCGCACATGGCAGAGGCTTCCTCGGCCCGCACTGCTTCCACAGCTTCGCTCATGCGGTGGCTGCGGGCTTCCTTCTCATGCTCGGGAATCTGATCGGGAAAGTCATAAGCCGGGGTGCCGGAACGGCGGGAATAGGGGAATACATGCACTTTCAAAAAGCGCTGCCCGGTCACGAAAGCCATGCTCTGTTCAAAGTCCTCCTCGGTTTCGCCGGGAAAGCCCACGATCACGTCGGTGGTCAGGCTCAGATTCTCCGGCCCGAAGGCTTCCTGCAATTTGCGTACCACCTCGGCATACTGGGCGGTGGTGTAGGGGCGGCGCATGGCCCGCAGGGTCTTGTCGCAGCCGCTTTGCAGGCTCAGGTGGAACTGGGGGCACAGCTGGGGCACCGCGGCCAGACGGCGGATGTCCTCATCAGTGAGCATGTCCGGGTCCAGGCTGCCCAGCCGGATACGGTCAATGCCCGGCACAGCAGCAGCGTGCTCCACCAGCTCGGCCAGACCGGTGCCGGTGTCGGTGCCGTAGCTGGGCAAGCTGATGGCGGTAAGCACTACTTCCCGGTATCCGGTCTGGACCAGACGGCGCAGTTCGTCCAGAATGCTGCTTTCGGCCCGGCTGCGCACCGGCCCCCGGGCGCGGGGAATCACACAGTAGGCGCAGCGGCGGTTGCAGCCGTCCTCCACTTTTACGAAGGCACGGGTGTGCTCCGCAAAGCGGTCCATGGGCAGCTCTTCAAACTTTTCTCCCTTTTCATGGGGCCGGATATCCACCACCCGCTCGGCGGTGCCGTCCAGCACCTTCTGAACCGCCTGCAGGATGGCGTGGCGGTTGCCGGACCCGGTCACCACATCGGCTTCGGCGATGGCGGCCGCTTCTTCCGGAAAAGCCTGGGGATAGCACCCGGTCAGAACAGTCACGGCGCCGGGATGCTCCCGCTTCTGGCGGCGTAGCCACTTGCGGCTTTTCTGGTCGCCGAAATTGGTCACCGTGCAGCTGTTGACCACATACACATCGGCAGCCTCGCCGGTTTCGACCACGGTGTAGCCGCTGGCTTCAAACAACTGTGCCAGGGCACCGGTTTCGTTCTGGTTGACTTTGCAGCCAAGGGTATAAAAGCTGACGCGCATAATCGGTCCATCCTTTTGCTATAAATCTTATCCTACTATTATAAAGGCAAATGCCCGAAAGCACAAGCAGCCATATTCGGGCTTTGTGGTGCATAAGATGAGGCAAGAGTTTTGCAAAAGGGGAGGCTTCTGCCATGAAAAAACGGCTTGTTTGCCTGGTACTGTGCCTGAGCCTGTGCCTGGCGGCGGTCCCGGCGGCAATGGCACAGGAAATCGTGCCCGCTACGGCGGCTGACTTTGATGTGCCCTGCCAGGCGGCCATTCTGATTGATGAAGACACCGGTACTGTCCTGTACGAGAAAAACGCCGACGAGCAGCGGCCCATTGCCTCCATCACCAAGGTGATGACCCTGCTGCTGACCTTTGAGGCACTGGAAGCTGGCAAAATTTCTCTGGAAGATTACGTCCCGGTGTCGGAACATGCGTACAGTATGGGTGGCAGCCAGATCTGGCTGGAACCGGGGGAGCAGATGACCCTCAACGATATGCTCAAGGCCATCTGTATTTCCAGCGCCAACGACGCTGCCGTGGCCGTGGCCGAGTATGTGGGCGGCAGCGAGCCGGCTTTTGTAGCCATGATGAATGAAAAGGCCGCTGAACTGGGGATGACTGGTACCCATTTTGAAAATGCCTGTGGCCTGGATACCGACGGTCATGTATCCACCGCCCGGGATGTGGCCATCATGAGCCGGGAAATGCTCTTGCACCATACCGAGGTAAAAGATTACTGCATGATCTGGATGGATACCCTGCGGGACGGCGCCACCCAGCTCATCAACACCAACAAACTGCTCGAGAGCTATAACGGCATCACCGGACTCAAGACTGGCACCACCGGCAAGGCGGGCGTTTGCATCAGTGCCAGCGCAGTGCGCGGCGGACTGCGGCTGATTGCGGTGGTGCTGGGGGCACCTTCCAGCCAGGACCGTTTCAACGCAGCCACTGCATTGCTGGATTACGGCTTTGTGAATTACGAGAGCATGGAGGCCACCTTGCCGGAAGATACCCCCGTGACCCTGCCGGTGGAACACGGAGCAGAGGAACTGGTGGAGTTGGAATACACCGCGCCCGGGCACTACCTGATGCCCAAGGATGAGGTAGGGGAGCTGACTGCTCAGATCACCCTGCCGTCCGCCGTGCAGGCGCCTGTTGCGGCCGGACAGCAGATCGGAACGGTAAAAATTTCCAATAACGGTATCGAGCTGGCTTCCTGTCCGATTGTTGCAGCGGGTGACGTAGCGGCGCGCAGTTTTGGGTTCTGCCTTGGCAGGCTTGCCCAGTCACTGATTTTGCAGGGTGAAAATTTTGTGCAAAACACATGAAAAGCGGCGCGGACAGCGCTTGACAAGGCCGCCGCGAAACGGTATCATGGAATTACTAAACAATCAAAGGAGGAGCTAACGATGAGTGTCAAATACAATGGCAAACATCTGGCAAAATTTATCCGTCCTGAAGAATATGACGCAATCTTTCCGCAGGTCGAGCTCGCCCACAGCCAGCTGGAGAACAAATCCGGCGCAGGCAATGATTTCCTGGGCTGGCTCGACCTGCCTGTCAATTATGACAAAGAGGAGTTCGCCCGCATCAAGCAGGCAGCGGAGAAGATCCGCTCTGATTCCGATGTGCTGCTGGTCGCCGGTATCGGCGGTTCCTACCTGGGCGCCCGTGCTGTCGTGGAAGCTGTCAAAGGTCAGTTCCACAACGAAACGGAGGATGGCCTGAAGATCTATTTCTGCGGCAACACCATCTCTCCCACGGCCCTGAACGACATCATCCGCATGACCAAGGGCAAGCGGTTCTCCATCAACGTCATCTCCAAGTCCGGCACCACCACCGAAACCGCTCTGGCGTTCCGTGTGCTGCGCAAGCTGCTGGAAGACTCCGTTGGCCCCGAGGAAGCCAACAAGCGCATTTACGCTACCACCGACCGCGCCCGCGGCACCCTGAAACAGCTGGCGGACGCCCAGGGCTGGCCCACCTTCGTGGTGCCTGATGATGTCGGCGGCCGTTATTCCGTGCTCACCGCCGTGGGTCTGCTGCCCATCGCCTGTGCCGGTATCGACATTGATGCGCTGATGAAGGGCGCTGCCGATGCCCGCGAAAAGTTCAGCGTCTGCAGCATGGACAACGATGCCTATCGTTACGCCATGACCCGCAACATCCTGTACCGCAAGGGCAAAAAGGTGGAAACCCTGGCCGCATTTGAGCCGGACTTCACCATGATGAACGAATGGTACAAGCAGCTGTTCGGCGAGAGCGAAGGCAAGGACCAGAAGGGCCTGATGCCCACTTCCTGCATCTTCTCCACCGACCTGCACTCCATGGGCCAGTTCCTGCAGGATGGCAGCCGCGTGATGTTCGAAACCTATGTGGACATCAAGAACACCCGCGAGGATTTCTTCATCCCCGAACTGGAAGGCAACTTTGACGGTCTGAACTTCCTGGCCAACCAGAATATGTCTGTGGTCAACCGCAAGGCTATGGAAGGCACCATCCTGGCGCACACCGACGGCGGCGTGCCCTTGGGCATTATCGAAGTGGACAGCCTGGATGCCTACAACGTGGGCGCCCTGATCTACTTCTTCTGGAAGGCATGCGCCGTTTCCGGCTATCTGCTGTCGGTCAACCCGTTCGACCAGCCCGGCGTGGAAAGCTACAAAAAGAACATGTTCGCGCTGTTGGGCAAGCCCGGTTACGAAGCTCAGAAGGCTGAACTGGAAGCAAAACTCAATGGCTGAGGATAATACCCCCACTACATTTTAAGGAGGCACTCTCTTATGATCAAACTCATCGTAGGCGCCAAAGGCTCCGGCAAAACCAAGACTCTCATCGACATGATCGACCAGGCCACCCGCACTTCGGCCGGTAACATTGTCGTTATCGAAAAGTCCATGAAGCTCACCACCGAGATCAACCACAAGGCCCGTCTGCTGGATGTGGACGAGTATGACATCAAGGGCGCTGAGATGTTCTATGGCTTCGTTGCAGGCGTTCTGGCCGGCAACTATGACATCACCGAACTGTTCGTTGATGGCATCCTGAAGGTCGTTGACCACGATATGGAGCAGGCCGGCAAGGTCCTGGCCGAGATCGACAAGATCACCGCCAACAATGTCGAGGTTGTTGTCACCGTTTCCGCAAACGCGGAAGATCTGCCCGACAGCATCAAAAAGTACCTGTAACCGCAATGCGGCAGGGGGCGGTCCTTTCGGGGCACCGCCCCTTTTCTTGTGTATACCATAGGGGGTAAAACAATTTCTTGCGCTTTTTTGCAGATTTTGGTTGACAAGCCCCCCTTCCTTGTGTATACTAGATAAGCGACCTTTTGAGGTGAAGTATGCAATTCGATATTCGTAACTTTCTGCAAAGCGCGAAAACGCCCTATGCAACGCAGTTTTCCGCCGATCTTTCGGCGGCTGACTGGGACGGATTCCGTGTGCCTGCTCCGCTGGAATGTGAGTTTACCGCTCATCCCACGCAGGAAGGCGCGGTCATGACGCTGCACATCAAGGCTGAAATTGAAGCTGAATGTGCCCGCTGTCTGGCGCCGGTGCATGAATCCTATGACTTCACCCGTGATTATCTGGTACGCATGCGCGATATCGACGATGTGGATTTCGAGCTGCCTCTGGATGAACAGGGTCAACTGGATTTGCGGGAACTCGCATATCAAGAACTGATCTTCGAGGTCCCGCGGGTGCTGCTGTGCAGCCCCGATTGCCAAGGTCTATGCCCCATCTGCGGCAAAAGAAAAGCGGAAGGCTGTGCCTGCCAAGTGGCGGCCGAAGCCGCCCCTGTGGATGCAAGGCTTAGCATATTAAAACAACTGCTTAGTTGAAATTCACCAAGGAGGTGCGATAAAATGGCAGTCCCTAAGAGAAAGCAGTCCAAAGCCCGCCGCGACAAGCGCCGTTCCAATGTCTGGAAGCTGGAAGCGCCTACGCTGGTGAAATGTCCTCAGTGCGGCGAGCTGACGGTGCCCCATCAGGTTTGTGGCAAGTGCGGCTACTACAAAGGCCGTGAAGTCGTTAAGGTCAACAAGGAAGCCTGAGCGGATTTTTTCAAAGCAGGGGAGGGGGCGCAGTGCCCCCTCTTTTTCTTTGCGTATTTTCGTGGTATACTACTGTTACCATCGCTAAGGAAAGGGGAATGAGCAATGCCGCTGGTCGTTCAAAGCGTGGACGAAAACTCTCTGGCACAGCGCCTGGGTCTGAATACCGGATGCCTGTTGCTGGCCATTGACGGCAACCCTTTGTGTGATGCCCTCGATTATCAGTTCTACACCGCGTCCAAGCACTTCACCCTCACCGTCTGCGAGGACGGCACCCAGCGGGACATCTCGGTGGAAAAGGATGAGTACGAGCCGCTGGGCTGCAACTTCAAAACTTACCTGGCGGACGAGAAGCACAGCTGCGATAACCATTGCATGTTCTGCTTCATCGACCAGCTGCCCCCGGGCATGCGTGCACCGCTGTATTTCAAGGACGACGACGAGCGTCTGTCCTTTCTGTACGGCAACTATATCACCATGACCAACCTCTCCGAGCGGGAGGTGGAGCGCATCGTCAAGATGCACATCAGCCCCATCTTCATCTCGGTGCACACCACCAATCCAGCCCTGCGTGTGCGGATGATGGCCAACAAAAAAGCCGCCGATACCCTGAAATATCTGGATGTGTTCGCCAAAGGCGGCATCGAGATGAACTGCCAGCTGGTGCTGTGCCGGGGCATCAATGATGGCGACGAGCTGCGCCATACGTTGGATGACCTGCTGGCCCTGCGTCCCCATGTGGGCAGCATCGCCGCCGTGCCGGCCGGCGTCACCGACTACCGGGACAAGCTGTTCAAGCTGACGCCCTACGACGCCAAAACAGCCGGGGAAACCCTGGATATTCTGGAAGAGTACAGCCGCCGCTGCCGGGAACAGTACGGCCGCAGCATCGTGTACCCCAGCGACGAATGGTATCTGACCGCCGGACGGGAGATTCCGCCCACGGAATTTTATGATGATTTCGCGCAGTTGGAAGACGGCGTGGGTATGTGGCGCCAGTATTACGATACCTTCCTGCAGGAACTGTCCAAGCCCCGCCGCCTGGTTTTGCCCCGCCATTTTGATGTGGCCACCGGTACACTGGCCGCACCGCTCATTGAGCAGATGGCGCAGGAAACCCAGCGCCGCTATCCCGGTGTGCATATCACCGTTCACGCCATCGAAAACCGCTTTTTCGGCGGCAATGTGAGCGTGGCGGGCCTGGTTACAGCCACTGACATCATCGACCAGTGCCGCGGCAAACTCAGCAGCCATATTCTGGCGGTGCCCGCGGTCATGCTGCAGGACGAGGAAGACCGCTTCCTCGACGACATCACTCCCGAACAGCTGGGCGAAGCCCTGGGCTGCCGGGTGGTGGTGATCCCCACCGACGGCGCGGGCAGCTGCCGCGCGTATCTGGGAGTGCGGATGCTCAAAGCCGCCCCCCACAAGCCAAAGGAGGAATGACCACATGGCAAAACCGATCGTGGCCATCGTGGGCCGCCCCAATGTGGGCAAGTCCACCATCTTCAATAAACTCACCGGCCAGCGCATCGCCATTGTGGAAGACACCCCCGGCGTTACCCGGGACCGCATCTTCTGCGACTGCGAATGGAACGGCCACAAATTCCTGCTGGTGGATACCGGTGGTATCGAACCCAGCATTGACGACGGCATTCTGGCCCATATGCGTCAGCAGGCGCAGATGGCCATTGATTCTGCCGACTGCATCGTGATGGTCACCGACCTGCGGGCCGGTGTGACCCCCCAGGACCATGAAGTGGCTTCCATGCTCATGCGCAGCGGTAAGCCGGTGGTGCTGGCCGTGAACAAATGCGATAAGATCGGCGAACCGCCCATGGAGCTGTATGATTTTTACGCCCTGGGCCTGGGGGAACTGGTGCCTGTTTCCGGCGTGCACGGTCACGGCACCGGCGACCTGCTGGACGCCGTCTGTTCTCATCTGAACTTCTCTGAGGAAGAGCAGGAGGATGAGGACCGGATTCCGGTGGCAGTCATCGGCCGCCCCAATGTGGGCAAGTCCAGCCTCATTAACCACATTCTGGGCGAGGACCGCCTGATCGTGGCCAACGAAGCCGGTACCACCCGGGATGCCATTGACACCGAGGTGGAAAACCAGTACGGCAAGTTCATCTTCACCGACACCGCCGGCCTGCGCAAAAAGGGCAAGGTGGAAAGCGGCGTGGAACGATTCAGCGTGCTGCGCAGTCTGGCCGCAGTGGAACGCAGCCGTGTCTGCGTTATCATGATCGATGCTACCGTGGGCTTTACCGAGCAGGATTCCAAGGTGGCCGGGTATGCCCACGAACAGGGCAAGGCCTGCATCATTGCAGTGAACAAATGGGATGCGGTGGAAAAAGACACCTATACCATGGACCGCATGCGCAAGGAACTGGAAGAATCCTTCAGCTTCATGTCCTATGCGCCCATCATCTTCATCAGCGCCAAGACCGGCCAGCGTATCGACAAGCTGTTCGAAACCATTCACTATGTGGATGTGCAGAACGGTACGCGCATCCCCACCGGTGCTCTCAATGAAATGCTGGCCCGGGCCACGGCACGGGTGCAGCCGCCTTCAGACAAGGGCAAGCGCCTGAAGATCTTCTATATTACCCAGAGTTCCACCCGCCCGCCGACATTCGTCTGCTTTGTCAACCAGCGGGCGCTGTTCCACTTCTCGTATCAGCGGTATATCGAAAACCAGATCCGTGAAAACTTCGGTCTGACCGGGACGCCGGTGCGCATGCTCGTGCGCGAACACGGCGACGGATCAGCCCGATGAATCGAAAGGGGAAGGAATCATGACGCTTCATCTTATCGCAGCTGTTGTGCTGGTGATTTTGGAAGGTTACCTGCTCGGCAGCATCGTGTTTGGTATCCTGATCTCGAACCTGCTTTGCCGTGACGATGTGCGGACCCACGGCAGCGGCAGCGCCGGGATGACCAACATGCTGCGAACTTACGGAAAACTGCCCGGTGCAGCCACCGCCGTCGGCGATGTGGCCAAGGGCGCTGTGGCGGTACTCATCGGCAAATGGTTGTTTTCTGCCCTGGTGCCTGAATTTGACCCCGCCTGCGGGGCTTATCTGGCCGCTGTCTTTGCCTGCATCGGCCATATGAAACCGGTGTGGTTCGGCTTCAAGGGCGGCAAGGGCGTGCTGGTCTGCGGTGGTGCCATCCTGGCCCTGCAGCCGGTGGTCTTCCTGATGCTGGTGGTCATTTTCCTCATCGAATTTGCCATCACTCGCATCGTTTCCCTGGGTAGCATCATTATTGCGGCGGTGTACCCGATTCTGACGCTCTGCTTCTGGGCGTGGCACGGTGCGGATGTGCCCACCCTGGTGTTTATCGGCGTCTGCAGCGTGGTCATGGCTGCCATGGTTATCTACATGCACCGCTCAAACATCCAGCGCCTGCGCAACGGCACCGAATACCGCTTTGGCCAGAAAAAGAAAGAATCCGATGGAAAATAATATGGGCAGAAGGCCGTATTGCGGCGACCGGAAGCCTCCCCGCTGATACACAAGCACAAATAAAAAAGCCCCGGACTGTCACAGGCAGCCCGGGACTTTTTTCAGTTTATGGCAGCATCACAGCCGGACCATATCCGGGGTGATGTCAGCCAGGGTCTTGGCACCGCACATGGCCATGGTATCGGCCAGTTCAGCGGCCAGCTGGTCCACATAGGCTTTTACACCCTCGGCCCCGGCACCATACACGGCGGTGACGAAGGGGCGGGCGATCAGCACGGCATTGGCGCCCAGCGCCAGGGCACGGAACACATCCAGACCGGTGCGGATGCCGCCGTCCACCAGAATCAGTGCCCGACCGTTCACGGCCTTGGCAATCTCCGGCAGGACCTCGGCGGTGGCAGGGGTGCCGTCCAGCACACGGCCGCCATGGTTGGATACGACAATACCGGTGGCACCGGCCTGCACAGCTTTCTCGGCTCCCTTGACGGTCATAACGCCTTTGACGATGAACGGCACACCGGAATCCCGGATGATTTCGCTCAGCTGCTCCACCGTCTTGCTGCCGGCGGGCGGGTCCAGATTCTTCAGGAAAGGCAGACCGGCGGCGTCAATGTCCATGGCGGCGGCAAAGGCGCCGGATTCCCGGACCAGGGCCATCTTCTTGGCCACAGTGGCGGCATCCCAGGGCTTGACGGTGGGAACACCGAAACCATTGTTCTGCCCGATGACACGGCAGGCCGCTTCCATCACGGCGGGGTTGGTTCCGTCGCCGGTGAAAGCCAGAATCCCGGCGTCACGGCAGGCGGGAACCAGAATGTCATTGTATGCCAGGTCATCGTACTTGGTGCCGTAGTGCAGCTGCACGGCGCCCACAGGACCCGCAAACACCGGCACCTTGAAGGTGTGTCCCAACATGGTGCAGCTGGTGTCCGGGGTGCCGGGTTCACACAGGGTGTCCATGTTCACATGCACAGCCTGCCAGGCCGCATAGTTGCGGATGGCGCAATCGCCCACACCTTTGGCGCCCGGTCCGGGAATGGTTCCGCGGCAGGCCCGGCCATCACAGACAGGGCAAGCCTTGCACGGACCCATCTGGCCCCGTGCCTGCTCTGCAATATCCTGATATGTCATTACCAAACATCTCCCTTTCAGGTATGGTTTTCACCTGTTTTTATACTACCCCTTTTCCCGGGTAAACGCAAGCGCCGTGTACACTTTCCTTTTTGCCGCAAGTGTGCTATTCTAAAAGACAAGCGCAAACGCCCCATGAAAGGAGAAACCTGATTCATGAAATTTTCTGAAATGACCTATCAGCGCCCGGATCTGGACGCTGTTCTCACCGGCTGCAAGGGTTTGGCAGCACGCCTGGCTGCGGCCGAAAGCGGAGAAGAATTGATTCACCTCTACCGGGAGGAAAACGATTTCCTGGCCCATTACCGCACTGCGCAGATTCTGGCCAATATCCACTATACCCTGGATACCCGGGACAAGACCTGGGCGGCCGAGCAGGACTGGTTTGACGCCAACGGTCCGGCTGTGGCCAATGCCGAAACGGATATTGCCCGGGCCATTCTGTCCAACCCCCACGCGGAGGCCCTGGAAAAAGCCTTTGGCTCCACCGTGCTGCCTACTTTGAAAAACCGGGTGCTGTCCATGGATGAGCGGGTCATCGACCTGCAGAAGGAAGAAAACGCCCTGACCAGTGCATACCAGCGGCTGTACGGCGGTGCTCTGGTGGAGCTGGACGGCAAGCAGCTGACCATTCCCCAGCTGACGCCCTACAAAGAGAGCATGGACCCCGCCATGCGCCGGGCCGCCTATGAGGCCGAAGCTTCCTACTTTGACGCACACCGCGCCGAATTCGATGATTTGTATGACCGCCTGGTGAAGAACCGTACCGAGCAGGCTCACATTCTGGGATACAAGGATTACAGTGAACTGAGCTATATCCGCATGAACCGCATCGGCTACGGCCAGAAAGAGGTCGCGGCTTTCCGCAAGGAAGTGGAAGAGCAGGTGGTGCCGCTGCTGCGCCGCATGCTGGATCTGCGCGCCAAGCGTACCGGCATTGAGCATCCCATGTTCTGGGATTCCGGCGTCTGCTTTGCAGACGGCAACCCGGCTCCTCATGGTACTTATGAGGAGCTGATGGCCGGCGCCCGCAAGATGTACCATGAGCTGAGCCCCATCACCGGCGAATTCATCGACTTCATGCAGGACAACGAGATGTTCGATGTCATGAGCCGTCCTGGCAAAATGACCGGCGGCTATGAGGAAATCATCCCCGATTATAAGGCTCCTTTCATCTTTGCTAACTGGAACGGAACTTCCGGCGACGTGGATGTGCTGACCCACGAGGCCGGTCATGCGCTGGAATCCTACCTGGCTGCCCGCACCGATATTCCCCAGGAACTGCAGTGCCCCGGCATGGAAAGTGCCGAAATCCACTCCATGTCCATGGAATTCCTCACCGCGCCCTGGCACAACCTGTTCTTCGGCCCCGATACCGATAAGTATGAGCTGTATCATGCCGAGGACAGCTTTGTGTTCCTGCCCTATGGCTGCATGGTGGATGAGTTCCAGCATATTGTCTACCAGAACCCGGAGCTGACCCCGGAACAGCGCAATGCCGAATGGCTCAAGCTGGAGCACAAGTATCGCCCCTGGAACGAGTTCGGCGACCTGCCGTTCTATGGCCGTGGTGCTGGCTGGCAGCGCCAGCTGCATATCTATGAATGCCCGTTCTATTACATCGACTACTGCCTGGCCACCGTCATCGCGCTGCAGTTCTTCATTGCGGCCCTGCATGACCACGAAGACGCCTGGCAGCGCTACCTGAAGCTGACCCGCCTGGCCGGGACCGCCTCTTATGCGGAGCTGGCCCAGGCCGCCGGCATGAAGGTACCGTTCACCCCCGGCAGCCTGACTGACCTGGCCCGGGAAGTGGAAACCTGGATCGAACAGCACCAGCTGTAATAAGCAACCAAAAATGCCCTCCACCATAAGGTGAAGGGCATTTTTTATTGGCTCAGATTTTTCTTGGCTTTGTATAACTCCCGATCAGCTGCTTCGATCAGGTCGGGGATTGTGTTCATGTCATCGCTGTAAGCAGCGTATCCAATGCACAGCGAAACGTGAAACGGCTCACCGCTGGCTGCGTTTTCTTCGGCCAGTGTCTGCACGATGCGGTCGCGCAGACGGGCAATCTCCGATTCACTGTCGACTTCTCCGGCCACGATGAACTCATCGCCGCCATACCGTGCAATCAGGAACCGGGGCGGTACCGCCTTTTTCAGGGCGGTGGCGATCTGGACCAATGCCCGGTCCCCGGCCGTGTGCCCGTAGGTATCGTTGATGGTTTTGAACCGGTTGGCATCCATGATCATCAGGTACAGAATTTTATCATGGCTTTTGATGTGCTCAGAAAGATACTGGATCAACTGGGTGCGGTTGTTCAGACCTGTCAGCGGATCTCGGGAGATCAGTCGCGCCTGCCGGTTCTGATACAAAAGAATGATGGAAAGGGTGATGCCTACGCACAGCATGGGGGCATCGCCGCCCCAAAACAGCTGCAAAACAGAAAAAATCAGCGGAAACACCACAAAGGAGGCCAGCATGCGGTATTCGGAACGATGGGCGTAATGCCGGCGCTGGGTGGATTTTATAAAGGCTTTCCCGGCGGGCCAGGCAATGTAGAGATACGCTACCAGGACCTGGAACCAATGGAGCGGTCCACGTTGATATCCTTCCGGGTCAATGTGAAACACCAAACCGGACAGGGTGACCAGTTGCAGCAGAATGGCAGGGGAGAGCGAAAGCAAGAGCAAATGCCGCTTGTGTAGCCAGGAAGATTCCAGGCAGGTTTCGGCGTACAGCATCCAGAACACCGCTGTCAGGTTCAGGGCCAGAAAATACAGCTGGTTTATGGTCCAGCTGAGGGGTTCCGGTGCACCCGCTGCATGCAGAAATCCCCATACAAGATCGAAGCAGAAACTGCATAAGGCAAAAATCATCAGACCGGTGAACAGCCGGACCCGCGGGGTCTGATCGATACCCCGCACAAGCTGAATCACTTCCATGGCCACAATCAGAATACAGATCAGATTGATTTCGACGTACAGAATATGATCCATGCCGCACCTCCTCTGCGTAGAAGATGAATCATACTGTGCTGATCAATTGAATTCAGTATACCATACCGATTTAGGAATTACCATATGCAATATCGGAATTTCCCCCTGGTGGGACAATAACGGGTCTGCAAGGAAAAAACAGGAAAAACGAGCTTGACAGCAAGGCTGAGATATGATATAGTATCCGCAAGTTAGAAATAACTAACTTGCGGAGCTGCTATCTTTCCTTGTTCGGATAAGTGCGGCGTATTTTTTCCTACAAGGGTTAGAAATAACTAACAATACAAAACAGCTAAAGGAGGTTCCTGCATGCGCAGAGATTTCGGCATCGCGTTTATTACCCAGTGTGCGCCGGTTATGGCAGGCCTGAAAGCGGCCAACCTGTTTCGCTGGGTCGAGCCGGATTCCCGTGTTATGGAAGCGACCATTGCGGCCTGGCAGGCCCAGTTGCATCCCCGGGGCGTACAGATTGAAATTCTCAAGGCTTGCCCGCACACGTCCGCATTTCTGATTTATGTCTATCGGGCAAACCGCCTGCGGGACATCCTGTGCAGCCCGGCGGTGCAGGCATATCTGGGCCGGACCGGCTACCCGCAGGGATCATTGCGGCAGCAGCTGGACCATCTTTCCCGGCGCCTGTGTACTGAGGCGGAATTCCCCCATGAAATCGGAATCTTCCTCGGCTATCCGCTGGAGGATGTGGTGGGGTTTGTGGAACACAAAGGCCAAAACTACACCTGCAAAGGCTACTGGAAGGCATACGGTGACCCGGACGCTGCCCGGGCCCGATTTGCCAGTTACCGCAAATGCACCGACGTGTATCTGCGTTGCTACCGCAGCGGCTTCACACCGGCCCGTCTCACCGTGGCTGCGTGAATTTTACTTCGATTTTCTTCCTGCCTGAAAAAGGCGGCACACAGCCATCTGCCGTTCTTTGATAAAGGCATTCCGAATCAGCAAAACCGGCGCCCGTGGACTCTCCGTGCGGGCGCCGGTTTTGTTTTTTTTAAAAATTATTCTTCGGGGAAATGCTTCCTGGCATACTCGGCCAGGCGGTCAAAGGTTTCAGGACTCAGGTCGTGCTCGATCTTGCAGGCGTCTTCGGCGGCGGTTTCCTCGCTTACACCTAAAGCTGTCAGAATATGGGTCAGCAGCTTGTGCCGCTGATAAATGCGGGTGGCAACTTCATAGCCCGGCGCCTCCAGCGTGATGCAGCCATTGCCATCCATGGAAATGTACCCCGCCAGGCGCAGATTCTTCATGGCCACGCTCACACTGGGCTTGGAAAATCCCAGTTCATTGGCAATATCAATGGAATGAACCTCGCCTTTGCGCTCTTGGATCATCAGAATCTTTTCCAGATAATCTTCGGCAGATTGGTGAATCTTCATAAAAAGGGCCTCTCTTTATTGATCTGTACCTAAACATTAGCACAAACTAACCTGAAATGCAAGAAAAAGTATTGACATTTGAAGTTAGTGATGATAAACTGCAAACAATCCAAACGTTAGCACAAACTAACTCGTGGCGCAGACAAAGGCGTTTGCGTTGTGGAAAAGCAGAAAGAAGGCAAAGGCAATGATGCCCATCACCATGGGAAAACCCGGGGAACGATATACCATCCGCCGGATTACCGGACAGGATGAAGTGCGCCGCCACCTGGCAGAATTGGGCTTTGTGCTGGATACCGAGCTGATCATTGTCAGTGAGCTGTCCGGCAACCTGATTTTGCAGGTACGGGACAGCCGTGTGGCACTGGACAAGACGATGGCCAACCGGATTCTGGTAAGCTGAGCAGGGCAAACCTGCAGGCAATAGATTATTGTATGGAGGAGGCAAGGCAATGAAAACGCTGAAAGATGCCAGGGTGGGGGATACTGTCACCGTGGCCCGGGTACATGGGGAAGGTCCTGTGCGCCGCCGTATCATGGATATGGGGCTGACCAAAGGTGTTCAGATCCTGGTGCGCAAGGTGGCGCCCCTGGGCGACCCCATGGAACTGAATATCCGGGGATATGAGCTCAGCATTCGTAAAGCGGATGCCGAAATGGTGGAACTGATATAAATGGGCGGTTGAACAGACCGCCTGATTTCAGGCTTGATAGTTAGCATTTACTAACTTTTGCGCTGATTGCTATGACAGAAAAGGGGAATATCGCACATGGGTATTAAAATCGCACTGGCCGGCAATCCGAACTGCGGCAAAACGACCCTGTTCAACGATCTGACCGGCTCCAACCAGTATGTGGGCAACTGGCCCGGTGTTACGGTGGAAAAGAAAGAAGGCAGCCTGAAAGGCCACAAGGACGTGGTCATACAGGACCTGCCGGGAATTTACTCCCTCTCCCCGTACACGCTGGAGGAGGTGGTGGCCCGGGGCTATCTGGTCACCGAGAAGCCGGATGTCATCCTGAACATCATTGACGGCACCAACATCGAGCGGAACCTTTACCTGACCACCCAGCTCATCGAACTGGGCATTCCGGTGGTCATGGCGGTGAATATGATCGACCTGGTGCGCAAGAACGGCGACCGTATCGACCTGGCAAAGCTCAGCCGTGAGCTGGGGTGTGAAGCCGTCGAGATCAGCGCACTGAAAGGGGAGGGCTGCACCAAAGCTGCCGAAATGGCGATGCAAGCTGCCCGTTCAGACCATCCAGGTGAATTGCCCCACGTCTTTACCGGCAGTGTGGAACACGCCCTGGCCCATATTGAGGAAAGCATCCAGGGCCGGGTGGATGCCCGCTTCCTGCGCTGGTACGCCGTCAAGCTGTTTGAGCGGGATGAGCGGGTCCAGCAGGAACTGGGATTGGATGCCGCGACGCTGGACCACCTGGATGCCCATATCCGGGATTGTGAAGCCGAGATGGACGATGATGCCGAGAGCATCATCACCAACCAGCGGTACGCTTATATCAGCCGCGTGGTGGAGAAGGCCGTGCATCGGAAGGCCCGTACCGGCGACATGACGACCTCCGACCGAATCGACCGCATCGTAACCAACCGGATTCTGGCTCTGCCCATTTTTGTGGTCATCATGGGGGTCATTTACTCCATCGCCATGGGTGGGTTTGCTTTCTCTATCGGAACCAAAGGCACCGACTGGGCCAACGATGTCTTGTTCGGAGAAATCGTTCCCGGACTGTTCGACAAGCTGCTGCTCAACGCCCAGGGCGAGCCGGTGGTGGCCCATTGGCTGTACGGTCTGATTCAGGACGGTATCGTGGCCGGTGTGGGGGCGGTGCTGGGCTTTGTGCCCCAGATTCTGGTGCTCTGCTTCCTGCTGGCGATTCTGGAGGATGTGGGCTATATGGCCCGCGTGGCTTTCGTCATGGACCGCATCTTTCGCCGCTTCGGCCTGTCCGGCAAGAGCTTTATCCCGCTGCTGGTGGCCACCGGCTGCGGTGTGCCCGGCATCATGGCCACCCGTACCATTGAATCCGACCGGGACCGCAAGATGACCATCATGACCACCGGTTTCATTCCCTGCGGCGCCAAGCTGCCCATCATCGGTCTGTTTGCAGGTGCCGTTTTCGGGGGCAATCCCTTTGTGGCTACCTCGGCCTTCTTTATCGGAATCGCGGCGGTGGTCATCTCCGGCATCATGCTCAAAAAGTGTAAGGCCTTTGCCGGGGACCCGGCGCCTTTCGTGATGGAGCTGCCCGCCTACCATGTGCCTGCCTGGGGCAATGTGCTGCGTGCTACCTGGGAGCGTGGCTGGTCCTTCATCAAGCGGGCCGGCACCGTGATTCTGGTGTCCTCGGTGGTGCTGTGGTTCCTGCAGGGCTACGGCTTTGTGGACGGGACTTTCACAGCGGTGGAGGATAACAACCACTCGCTGCTGGCGGTCATCGGCAACGCCATTGCCTGGATTTTCTACCCTCTGGGCTGGATGGGGGATATGGCCTGGAAGGCCACCGTCGCCACCGTCACCGGCCTGATTGCCAAGGAAGAAGTTGTCAATACCTTCGGTGTGTTGTATAATTACGCCGGTGACACCGATCTGATGCAGGACTCAAGCCCCATCTGGAGCGCAGTGGCAGCAGATTTCGGTGCCGTGCGGGCGTACAGTTTCATGATCTTTAATCTGCTGTGCGCGCCCTGCTTCGCGGCCATGGGTGCCATCAAGCGGGAAATGAACAACACCCGCTGGACCCTGGGTGCCATCGGCTATATGTGCGCGTTTGCCTACGTCATTTCCATGATCGTCTATCAGCTGGGCGGTCTGGTCACCGGCGAGGCCACCTTCAGCATCTTCACCGTTATGGCGGTGGCTGCGCTGGCGGGACTCATGTACCTGGTGGTGCGGCCCAATCCCCACGGAGAAGAAAAACTTCGCCTGCATGTGCGGGACGCAGTGGCTGCCGAATAACCGCTTTTTTTATCCATATACCATTATAAGGAGGGGTTGCCATGCTGGCATTTCTGGGAAGCAATCTGGCCACCATCGTGGTGGCACTGCTGGTGCTCGCTGCATTGGGCCTGGCTGTGTATAAAATGATTCGTGATAAGCGGGAGGGCAAACACTCCTGCTCTTGCGGCGGCTGCTCGGGCTGCTCCGGGTGCTCCTGCGGCTGTGCCCACAGCAAGCCCGAATCCCGCAACTGAACCGGATTAAAAAAGTTTCCATATGGGCAGACACGGTGGGTGGCGATAAAACGCTTTCCTTCGCTGTGTCTGCCTTTTTGTCGGTTACCCGGCGGGCCGTTTGCCTTGACACTGTACGGCCCGCATGCTACAATGACCAACAGAATTTGTAGGATTTAGGAGGGCAAAACCCCATGATCGACCAGTTTTCCCGCACCCGCACCATGCTGGGAGAGGCGGGCATGCAGCGCCTGCAGAATGCCCGGGTGGCCGTGTTCGGCGTAGGCGGTGTGGGCGGCTATGCCGTGGAGGCGCTGGCCCGCAGCGGCGTGGGCACCCTGGACCTGATCGACGACGATGAGGTCTGCCTGACCAACCTGAACCGGCAGATCATTGCCACGCACGAAACCATCGGCCGTCCCAAGGTGGAAGTTTTCGCCGAGCGAATCCATTCCATCAACCCGGACGCCGTGGTCCATACCCATCGTGTCTTTTTCGGCCCGGATACTGCAGCACAGTTTGACTTCTCCGCCTTCGATTATGTGGTCGATGCCATTGATACGGTCAGTGCCAAGGTGGAGCTGGCAGTGCTGGCCCAGCAGGCCGGGGTGCCGGTCATCAGTTCCATGGGTGCCGCCGGAAAGATGGACCCCACCGCTTTTGAGGTGGCGGATCTGTATGCCACCTCGGTCTGCCCGTTGGCCCGTGCCATGCGTACTCAGTGCCGCAAACGGGGCGTGAAGGCCCTCAAGGTGGTCTACTCCAAAGAAACACCCCATGCGGTTCCCGCCCAGAGCGGCGGCAGCCTGGATACCGCCCGTGCCGGTTCCGGCAAGCGGTTTACCCCCGGTTCCAACGCCTTTGTGCCGCCGGTGGCCGGGCTGATTCTGGCAGGGGTAGTCATCAAAGACCTGGCCGACTGGCCGGAACTCGCTGATCAGGAGGTGACGCAGGATGCCCCGTGAACTGCAGCCCTATGAACTGATCGAGCGCAGCCTCATCAAGAAATACCGCAAACAGCTTTGGAACCCTTTCGTGGCTGCCATCAAGCGGTATGAACTGGTACAGGAAGGGGACCGGGTGGCCGTGTGCATCTCCGGCGGCAAGGACTCCATGCTGCTGGCCAAACTCATGCAGGAACTGCACCGCCATACCGAAGTGCCCTTTGAGCTCAAGTTCCTGGTCATGGACCCGGGTTATGCACCGGAAAACCGCCGCCAGATCGAGGATAACGCCCGCCTGCTGAATATTCCCATCACGGTATTTGAAACGGATATTTTTGACACGGCCTACAACACCGACCGCAACCCCTGCTATCTGTGCGCCCGCATGCGCCGGGGACATCTGTACAAACAGGCCCAGCTCATGGGTTGCAACAAAATTGCCCTGGGCCACCACCTGAACGATGTCATCGAAACCGCTGTCATGAGCATGTTCTACGGGGCGCAGCTGCAGGGAATGCCGCCCAAACTGCACAGCAAGAACTTCCCCGGTATGGAGCTGATCCGCCCGCTTTACTGTATCAAGGAGCAGGATATCATCGCCTGGACCCGGTATCACGACCTGCATTTTTTGCAGTGTGCCTGCCGGATGACGGCTCGCAGCGATGAACCCGGGGCTTCCAAACGGCAGGAGATCAAAACCCTGCTGCGGGAACTGAAAAAGACCAACCCCAACATCGAAAACAACATCTTCAGCGCCCTGCATTCCGTTTGCCTGGATACAGTCCCGGGCTATAAGTCCCATGGTGTGGCACATACCTTCCTGGAAGGTTACGACGACGCCCCGCCGGTTTCCGAATAAAGCATACAGCATCTGCCATCCACAAGGAGGGCGGGTGTTTTTTTGTTGTGCGTCAGCGGGAATTTTTCATCAATCATTGCATGAAAATAAGAATATACAGCATATCCTTTTATGAAAGGCCGATGTCTGCACCATATGTGCATAAAATCGGGAATGTTCACTCATTCCTGTTTCGGTTGCTGGACATTTGGCTGTATATGCGATACAATAGGAAAAACCGACGCTGTGCGCCCAGGCGCCCGCGGTTCAAATATGCTTTGTATCACCTGAAAGGGGAACACAATGGGTAAATATTTTGGCACTGACGGCTTCCGCGGAGAAGCCAACATCACCCTGACCGCTGACCATGCCTATAAGGTGGGGCGGTTCCTGGGCTGGTATTATAATGAAAAGCGCCGCCGTGCTGCGGAGGAAGGCCTGGCGCCCCAGCAGGGACCGGCACGCATCGTCATCGGCAAAGACACCCGCCGTTCCAGCTATATGTTTGAATACAGTCTGGTTGGCGGTCTGGTGGCTTCCGGCGCGGATGCCTACCTGCTGCATGTCACCACCACCCCGTCTGTGGCCTACATTGCCCGCGTGGACAATTTTGACTGCGGTATCATGATTTCCGCTTCCCACAACCCGTACTATGATAACGGCATCAAGCTCATCAACGGCCAGGGTGAAAAGATGGATGAGGAAACCATCTCGCTGGTGGAAGCCTATCTGGATGGCAATCTGGAAGCCTTCGGCCAGAAGTGGGATGAACTGCCCTTTGCCCACCGCGACAAGATCGGCTGCACCGTGGACTATATCTCCGGCCGCAACCGCTATATCGGCTACCTGATCAGCCTGGGCATGTACAGCTTCCGCGGTGTCAAGGTCGGCCTGGACTGTGCCAACGGCTCCAGCTGGAATATCGCCAAGGCGGTGTTTGACGCCCTGGGTGCCACTACCTACGTCATCAACGCCGAACCCAACGGCCTGAACATCAACCTGAACGCCGGTTCCACGCATATTGAGGGTCTGCAGAAGTTTGTGCTGGAAAAGGGCCTGGATGTGGGCTTTGCTTACGACGGCGATGCCGACCGCTGCCTGTGCGTGGATGAAAAGGGCAATGTGGTCACCGGCGACCATATCCTGTATATCTACGGCCGTTATATGAAGGAACGCGGCAAGCTGGTCACCAACACCGTGGTCACCACGGTTATGTCCAACTTCGGCCTGTACAAGGCATTCGATGAACTGGACATCGACTACGCCAAGACCGCTGTGGGCGACAAGTACGTTTATGAGTATATGCAGCAGCACGGCAGCCGTATCGGCGGTGAGCAGAGCGGCCACATCATCTTCTCCAAATACGCCTCCACCGGTGACGGCATCCTGACCAGCTTGAAGCTGATGGAAGTTATGATGGCCCGCAAGAAGCCCATGAGCGAACTGGCTGCGCCTCTGGCCATCTATCCGCAGGTACTGGAAAACGTCAAGGTCACCGATAAGGCTGCCGCCCAGAACGACCCGGACGTGCAGGCTGCCGTTCAGACCGTGGCTGCTGAGCTGGGGGATACCGGCCGCATCCTGGTGCGTGAATCCGGTACCGAACCGCTGGTCCGCGTGATGGTGGAAGCGCCCAGCAAAGAAATCTGCCAGAAATATGTGGATCAGGTTGTGAATGTGATCCGCAGCAAAGGTTACGAACAGGCGTAAAAAAATACTGCCCTTTCTCTTTTGTAAAAAAACTGCGTAAAAAATCAAAAAAACGCTTGACAAAACCATTCAAAGCCGGTATAATCATATACGCTGACTGACCGGTTCGGTCGTGACCGGGTGTAGCGCAGTTTGGTAGCGCGCTTGAATGGGGTTCAAGAGGCCGTGAGTTCGACTCTCGCCACTCGGACCAAACAAGGGCCGTCAGATCAGCCCGTCAAAAGGACCGTGAAACGCAAGTTTCACGGTCCTTTTGCTATATCCGCGGCCGGGCAGCACAGAAATTTCCTGCACTTCCGGTTGCGGTCCCTGCAGGGGCTTGCTATACTGATGAAAAAGAGAAGAGGAACTGTGGCCCGTTTGCCCGGGCTGTATGGTTTTGCCCCAAATTATAACCAAGTAAGGAGTTATCCATGGAGTTGCCCAATAACCTGAAAGCGGCTATCGAAAGCAAGGCGGAGGGACTGTCCCAGGCCCGCCTGGTCCGCTCTGCCGAAACCATCACCGGTATGTATCGCACCGAGAGTGGACAGGGAAAGCGTCTGGTCAAGGATGACCTGGATGTGCTGACCTATGCCATTGTGCGCATGCCGGCCACCTACGGTGCCGTAAGTTCGGCACTTTCGGCCGCTTTGCTCCGGGTGGAGGGCCCCATCAAAACCGTGCTGGATGTCGGCGCCGGGACTGGAACGGCCACCTGGGCGGCGACGGAACTGCTGGCTGAGGCGGAACATTTTACCTGTCTGGAGCGGGAACCGGCCATGCTGCAGTTCGGGCAATCTCTGATGGCGGGGGAGTGGTTTTCCTCCAAAGTGCAGTGGGTCAGTGCGGATATGTGCTCGTTCCGGCCTGAAAATACCTACGATCTGGTGATTGCCTCGTATTCGCTCAATGAACTTTCGGAAAGTGAACGTCAGAACGTAGTGGAAAAGCTGTGGCAGTGTACCAACCGTCTGCTGCTGATCGTGGAGCCGGGCACGCCGGTGGCTTTTGCACAGCTGCGGCAGAGCCGAGATCAGCTCCTTGCACTGGGCGCGTTCGTGGCAGCACCGTGCCCCCATGGGGGATCGTGCCCGATGAGCGGGGATGACTGGTGCCATTTTACCTGCCGGGTGGCCCGCAGCCGCCTCCACAAACAGCTCAAAAAAGGGGATGTCCCTTATGAAGATGAGAAATATGCCTATCTTGCCGTGACCCGTTCCAAACCCACGCCGGGCGGGATGCGGGTACTGCGCCATCCGCAGGTGGAAAGCGGAAAAATCACCCTGCAGTTGTGTACGGAAACCGGCATCGAAACAAAGGTGATCACCAAAAAGCAAAAGGAAGCGTTCAAAATTGCACGCAAGGCCAAGTGTGGTGACTGTGTGACTTTGTGATGACAGATTTTACAGCGGTCATCCCTCAAAAAAGAAAAAATGGTGCGTTGCCAGATTACGGCGGTCTTTCTCGTATCATTGTATGGAAGGCCGACATAGGAAAAGGAGGCGCAGAAAATGCAGACAGGACCCTACATCTTTCAAATCACCCCCTATGATACCGAAAAGCTCTTGCCTCAGGTGAGCAAGGCACTGGAAAAACGGACCGAACTGGTTTCACGGCAGCAATGCCCCGGCCTGTGGAAACAGACCGACCGCTTCCGGGCTATGGCGAAGGGAAAAACACGCAGCCGTCTTCGCACCCGTGTGATGAGCGTTGTATGCCTGGCCCTGGGCATTTTCCTGTTTGTGCCCGGGCTGATGGACCCGCAGGAACTTCTTGTCCCGTTGATCGTGGGCGCCATTGCCGTGGGGGCAGGAATCGGCGGCTTGTGGAGAAGCCGGAAACACCGGCATAATCCCTTTGACAAGTCGGCCGCCATCCTGTTGAACGATCTGAACGGTCAGCTGGCGGGGAAAAACTGTACCATGACCTTTACCGATCAGGGAATGACTGCGTCAGCAGCAGGCAATTCCTCCGAAACGGTGCCGTGGCAGGACATCAGCTGCGCGGTGGAAACCGAGGGTGCCTTCCTTCTGGTGTACCGGGACCGGGCGGCGCTGCTTCAGAAAAAAGACCTTTCGGGTGGCGAGGCGGAGGCGTTCCGTGCTCTTTTGGCATCGTCTGCCGGGGCCTTCTGCACGGTCTGAAAGGAGCTGACAGGATGAAAAGAATAATACGCCCCAACATTGTCCCCGCTTACACCCTGCATGATATGCAGGTATCGGCCTTCCGGCTCTCGGGGGATGACCTGAGGATGGTCATGCAGACCGGACTGATCAAAACCACACCGCCCGACGGCCAGCCGGACGGCTGGGTGGAGTTTCACAAGGTGCAGTGGGATTATAGTTATGCCTACCTGATGGCCAGCGATGGCTTGACCGGCAACGTGGGAAACTTCCGGGGCGAAAAAATGTTTTTGAAGGAGTTTCTCCGCCGTTTTCCGGAACCTTCGTACACCATTCTGGATGAAACCTACGGATACAACCAGACCAAATACAGCGGCTTTCTCTATGTGGGGGAGGCTCTACAGGAATGTATTCTGGAAATCTGCCATGACGGAGATATGATCTTTGTGACCGACGAATGAAAAATCACGCATAATGGATCATGCAGAGAAAGGCGGTGCAGCTTTATGTGCGGGCGGTATCAGTTTTCCACCGAAAAGTTCAAGGAACTGCGTCAGATTGTGCAGGACGCCCGGAGGCACAGCGAACAGCCGGACAAGGTCAAAATGCCGATCGTCGGTGACGTGACTCCCGCGTCGGTGGCGCCGGTGCTGGTGGCTGGCAGTGATAAGGTAGTGGCCCGATTCCAGCAATGGGGTCTGCCGGGGTGGCATGGCGGCCTGGTCATTAACGCTCGGGCCGAAACGGTCTGTGACAAGCCCATGTTTCGCCGCAGTATAGCCGGACGGCGCTGTGTTGTTCCGGCTGCCGGTTACTATGAATGGGATGCCGCCCGGCACAAATACTTTTTCCAGCTGCCGGACAAGCCCTTGTATATGGCGGGCATCTATGACAACGTGGACGGGGAAGACCGGTTTGTGATCCTGACCACTGCCCCCAATGATACGGTGCGGGACATCCACGACCGTATGCCCCTGATCCTGACCCACGAGCAGGTCCGGCCCTGGCTGACCGACCCGCAGGCAGCTTTGGAACTGCTGGTAAGTGTCCCGCCGCCGCTGGAGCGGGAAAATGAGGACGGCCAGATGAGCCTGGGCGACTTTCTGTGAAGTTTGTGCCGGAAAGGATGTGCTTTCGGCAACCGACGCAACGGCAGCAAGCCGGTATACTGAACAACAGAAATACAAAATTCAAGCGGAAAGGAAGATTCTGCCACTATGTTGGAAATCGGAACCAAAGCGCCTGCGTTTACCTTGAATGACCAGAACGGAAATCCTGTCAGCCTGTCCGACTTTGCGGGCAAGCGGGTCGTTTTGTACTTTTACCCCCGTGATAACACCCCCGGCTGCACCCGCCAGGCCTGCGCCTTTGCCCAGAATTTTGAGGGCTTCCGCTCGCAGGACGTGGTGGTCATCGGCGTCAGCAAGGACTCGGTGGCCTCTCACCTGAAATTTGCCCAGAAGTATGAGCTGCCCTTTATTCTGCTGTCCGACCCCGAACTGCAGGCCATCCAGGCGTACGGCGTCTGGCAGGAAAAGAAGCTGTACGGCAAGGTGAGCATGGGTGTGGTGCGCACGACCTACATCATCGACCCCCAGGGCAACATTGAAAAGGTCATGCCCAAGGTCAAGCCGGACACCAACGCAGCCGACATCCTGGCCTACTTGGCCGAAAAGCAGTAAGGCGGAATCCATGCGGATCATCATCTCCCCGGCCAAAAAGATGAATGTGGACACCGACAGCCTGGACTGGCTGGCGCTTCCCGATTTTCTGGACCGGACCGAACAGCTGCTGACGGCGCTGCGGGGCATGCCCTACGATGCGCTGAAAAAACTGTGGAAGTGCAATGACCAGCTGGCGGAGCTGAATGTGCAGCGCCTGCAGACCATGGACCTGCGCCGCCACCTGACACCGGCCATTCTCAGCTATGAGGGCATCCAGTATCAGTATATGGCCCCCGGTGTGTTCACCACCTGGGAGTTCGAATACATCCAGGAGCATCTGCGGATTCTGTCCGGTTTTTACGGGCTGCTGCGGCCCTTTGACGGTGTGACGCCCTACCGCCTGGAAATGCAGGCCCGCCTTGCGGTGAACGGCGGCAAGGATGTGTACGCCTTCTGGGGGGATACCATTGCCCGCGAACTGTTCGCCGAAACCGATTGCATCGTCAATCTGGCCTCCAAGGAGTACAGTGTCTGTGTATCCCGGTACCTGCCGGAATCGGTGCGCTTTGTCAGCTGCATTTTCGGGGAAGAAAAAGACGGCAAAGTCATTGAGAAAGCCACCATGTGCAAGATGGCCCGGGGCGAGATGGTGCGGTTCATGGCGGAAAATAGCATCACGAAACCGGAAGAAATGCAGGCGTTTGACCGCCAACAGTTCCGGTTCTCCGCTAGGCATTCGGACGAAAACACCTATGTGTTTTTGCGTGACCCCGCTGCCGCCAAAAAGGCAAAAAGATAAAAACAGGGCAGGCAGGCCGCAAAACGGGCGGCAGGCCTGCCTTTTTTGCTTGCCAAAGCGCCGGATTTATGCTACCGTAATAAACACAAAGCAACACAAGGTGCCCGGGGCAGAACAGCCGGCCGGGAGAATAGGGAAGCAGGTGCAAGACCTGCGCGGGACCGCCGCCGTAACGGTTGAGTTCCGGCCCACTGATGCCACTGTGCCGCACGCATGGGAAGGCAGGGCCGCAACGAGGAAGCCGGAGCCGGAAGACCTGCCTTGTTGTTTGAATACTGCCTGTGCCGCCGGAATGAACCGTCGGCGGTGCGGGGCAGGGCCCGTGCAGCGGACGGACGAAACGTTTGCGCGGTAAAACTATGGTACACCGTGTTTTGGCGTGCTTTGTTTTTGTGCGGGCCTTTTCTGCTCTTTTGCCGGAAAAGGCCCGCTTCTTTTTTGCGGTGTAAGGGCGGTTCAGACAAGAAAGGAACAGCTTTATGAAAGCAAAGCACACCATCCGATGGGCCGCATTGGCCCTCTCCCTGACCGTACTGACTGCCGGCTGTGCACCCGCCGCCTCCGAGAGCACACAGACGGTGGCCACTGCGGAAACAGCCGCCGACGGGCACTACCCTGTGACCATCACCAACTACAATTATCTCGGGGACGAAGTAAGCTATACCTATGAAAAAGTCCCCGAACGTGTGGTGGCCGTGTACCAGGGCTCCATCGAAACCATGATCGCCCTGGGGCTGGAAGACCGGGTCATTGCTTCCTATGGTCTGGACAACGAGGTCAAGCCTGAATGGCAGGACGGTTTTGCCGAAATGAACTACCGGGATGATGTGTTTGCCCCGGATAAGGAAACCATGACCCTGCTGCAGCCGGACATGATTTTGTCCTGGGGCTCTCTGTTCAGCGATAAGAATCTGGGCGATGTGGACAGCTGGAACAGCAAGGGGGTAGCTACCTATATCAACTCCAACACCCGCAGTGGCGGCCGCCCCCGCACCCTGGAAAATGAATATACGGACATTCTGAATCTGGGCCGCATTTTCGATGTGGAGGACCGGGCTGAAACGCTGGTGGAGGATATGAAAGCCAAGATATCGGATACCCTGGCGGCGACCCAGGGACAGGGGGCACAGCGGGTGGCCGTGGTGGAGCCCATGGCCGGCAGCTTGAGCAACTATGATGCCGATTCCCTGGCCGGGGACATGGTCACGCAGCTGGGCGGGACCCTTGTCAAACCGGACGGCGGCGAGATGAGCAAGGAAGAGCTGGTCCAGAGTGACCCGGATGTGATTTTTGTGGTGTATATGGCGTATTCCGGCGATGACCCGGAAACGGTGATAGCCCAGCAGCTGGCCGCTGTGACCGAAGACCCGGCCCTGGCCAGTCTGTCCGCGGTGCAGAACGGCCGGGTGCTGCCGGTCATGCTGGGGGATATCTATGCCGCCGGCCCCCGCACTGCGGACGGCATTTCCACCATTGCGGCAGGCATGTATCCGGAGCTGCAAACCGCGGAAGCAGAGGCGGCTGCATGAAAAACGGCACAAATACCCGGACCGGCCGCTGGCTGCAAAGTCCGGCCGGGACCCTGACGGCAATGGTGGTATTGGCCGCGGGACTGGTGCTCTCTCTGGTGCTGGCCGTCGCCTTCGGCACCACCCGGCTGCCGGTGGAACAGGTGTATACGGTCATCCGGCAGGAGCTGGCTCGGATTTTCCTGGGGCAGCCGATCCCGGAGGCCTGGGCACCCGGCACCCCTGTTCACGATGTGGTCTGGCTCATCCGCCTGCCGCGCCTGGTTCTGGCAGCCACTGTGGGCACCTGCCTGTCACTGTGCGGTGTGGCCATGCAGGCAATCGTCAAAAACCCACTGGCAGACCCGTATATTCTGGGCGTTTCCTCCGGGGCAAACCTGGGGGTCACGCTGGCGGTTCTGCTGGGCGTCGGTACATCGTTCGGCGGTAACTCGGTGGGCCTGATGGCTTTTGCCGGGGCCTTGGGCATTTCCTTTGCGGTGGTGGCGCTGGCCAATGTGGGCGGGCGCGCTACCTCGGTCAAGCTGCTGCTGGCAGGCAGTGCCTTGTCGGCGGTGTGCGGGGCGGGAACGCAGTTCCTTCTGTACCTGAAGAACGCCGACCACGCCGCCACTGAGATCATGCGCTGGACCATGGGCAGCCTGGCTTCAGCCAACTGGCCCAATAACGGTGTGATGCTGGCGGTGGCGGCAGGGGGCACGGTGTTCTTTCTGACTCAGTGCCGCACCCTGAACCTGATGCTGCTGGGGGATGAAACCGCCGTGACCCTGGGCACCGACCTGCACCGGTACCGCATCCTGTATCTGATCGTCAGCTCCCTCATGGTCGGCTTTGCGGTGTATTCCGCCGGGGCCATCGGGTTTGTGGGGCTGGTGGTGCCCCATGTGGTGCGCCTGCTGTTTGGCACCGACCACCGCCGCATGGTACCGTTGTGCGCGCTGTCCGGGGCACTGTTCCTTGTATGGGCGGACGTACTTTGCCGCACCATCCTGCCCGGCAACGAGATCCCCGTGGGTATCCTGACCTCCATGCTGGGCGCGCCGGTCTTTTTGTATCTGATGGTGCGCCACCATTACGGATTCGGAGGTGGCGACACATGAAGATTACGGTACAGCACCTGGAAAAATCGTTGGGTGGCAATCCGGTCCTGCGGGATGTGACTCTGGACGTGCCGGACAACAAAACGCTGGGCATCATCGGCCCCAACGGTAGCGGTAAATCCACCCTTTTGCGCTGCATCTGCCGTGTACTGCGGCCGGAGAAGGGGGCCGTTCTGCTGGACGGACGCCCGCTGCACGAATACACGGTGCGCCAGTCGGCCCGGCGGATGGCCATGGTGGCCCAGCACAATACCTATAACTTTGACTTCACCGTGCGGGACATTGTCCTCATGGGACGAAGCCCCCACAAGCGGCCCTTTGAGCGGGATAACGCCGAGGATATGCACATTGCGTCCGAATGTCTGGCCCAGGTAGGGCTGGCAGGATTTGAGGAGCGCAGCTATACGGCACTTTCGGGCGGGGAGCAGCAGCGGGTGATTCTGGCACGGGCCCTGGCCCAGCAGACGCCCTGTCTGCTGCTGGATGAGCCGACGAACCATCTGGACATACGCTACCAGCTGCAGCTGATGGAACTGGTACGCGGTCTGGGGCGTACGGTCATTACCGCCGTGCACGACCTGAACCTGGCCGCCCTGTATTGTGATAGCCTGGCTGTCATGCAGGATGGCCGCATTGTGGCAACAGGAAATCCGCGGGAGGTGCTGACCCCGGACCTGATCCGCCGGGTGTACGGGGTGGAAGCCCGGGTATTGCCGGATGAAAATGGTGTGCCCTATATCCTTTTCCGCCCCGGATGTGGTACAATAACAAGATGACCCCGCCTGTACGGTGGGGCTGACCAGGAGAATACGAACCATGCCAAAAACTTTGTTGTGCGTCAGCTTCGGCACCAGCGTGCCCGAAGCACGCAGGAGCATCACGGCGGCAGAAACCGCCCTGCATCAAGCGGCCCCGGACCTTCCCTTTGTCAGGGCCTTTACCAGCCCCACCATCCGCCGGATTCTGCAATCCCGGGGAGAAACGGTACAAAGCCTGCCCCAGGCGCTGGAATCCCTGGCCGGGCGGGTGGTCATCGTGCAGCCTACCCACTTTCTGTATGGGCAGGAGTATGACAGCATCCGCCGCCAGGTGGAAGAATACCGGGACCGTCTGGCCTCTGTGACACTGGGCAAGCCTTTGCTGGCCGGTGTGGAGGACCTGCGCGTGTTGGCCGCCGCCATTGCTGCGGCCTGCCCGCCGGTGAAGGGGGAGGCACTGCTTCTGATGGGGCACGGCACCGAACATTTTGCGGGAGTTGTGTATCCCGCCCTGCAGACGGTGTTTCATATGATGGGCCGTACCGATGTCTATGTGGCCACCGCCGAAGGCTGGCCTGCCCTGGAAGATGTGTTGCCCCAGCTGCTGACGTCCGGATTTGAGAAGGCCCACCTGATGCCGCTGATGCTGGTGGCGGGGGACCATGCCTGTAACGATATGGCAGGGGATGCCCCCGCAAGCTGGAAATCCCGCCTGCTGGCCAAGGGCCTGACCGTTCGCTGTACCTTGCAGGGACTGGGCATGCTGCCGGCGGTGCAGGACCTTTACGCCGCCCATCTTCGGGAATTGCTGGAGCAGGATTCATGAGCTTTGAACACTATATCCGCAGCGGGCAGCGCCTGCTGCGCTGCGGCTACACCACCGGTACCTGTGCGGCGCTGGCAGCCCGGGGAGCGGCGGAATTGCTGCTTTCCGGCACGGCACCCCGCACGGTCTGCCTCACAACCCCCAAGGGTTGGCCGGTACAGGTATTGCCGCAGTTCTGCCGCATGGAGGTCGATGGCGCTCTCTGCGGCATCCAGAAAGATGCGGGGGACGATTGTGATATCACCGACGGCATGACCATCGTGGCGGCAGTTTCCAGAACTGACATCCCCGGTGTTCTCATTGACGGTGGGGAAGGGGTAGGCCGGGTGACCAGGCCCGGTCTGGACCAACCGGTGGGGGCAGCGGCCATCAACACGGTGCCCCGGCGCATGATTGCCCAAGCGGTGCAGGAAGTCTGCCGCCGCCTGGGTTATACCAATGGCCTGAAAGTGGAAATCCGGATTCCCGGCGGGGCCGAAGCCGCCCGCAAGACCTTCAACCCCAAGTTGGGCGTGGAGGGCGGTCTTTCGGTGCTGGGGACCTCCGGTGTGGTGGAACCTATGAGCGAGCAGGCTCTGGTGGATACCCTGGCATTGGAAATCCGCCAGGCCGCCGCCCAGAGCCGCCGCTTGATCCTGACCCCCGGCAACTACGGTACCGACTTCCTGCATGCCCAGGGGCTGGACAAACTGGGCGTCCCGGTGGTCAAGTGTTCCAACTTCATCGGTGACGCTCTGGATATGGCCGTCGCCGAAGGCTTCGAGCAGTTGCTGCTGGTGGGGCATATCGGCAAGCTGGTCAAGCTGGCGGGCGGCGTAATGAACACCCATTCCCGCTATGCTGACTGCCGCACCGAGCTGATTTGTGCCCATGCCGCTGTCTGCGGCGCCGGGCAGGCACTTTGTGCTGCACTGCTGGCGGCGCCCACCACCGATGCCTGCCTGGAACTGCTGGACGAAGCCGGGCTGCGGCAGGCCGTTCTGGAACGGCTGCTGACCGCTATTGCCGGGCATTTGCAGCGCCGGGCAGGGGATGCCTGTCAGGTCGGCGCACTGCTGTTTTCCAACCAATACGGCCCCCTGGGCCTGACCGATACCGCAAAGGAGATTCTTGCACAGTGGAAACGATAAAAGGTACCCTGTACGGGGTCAGTGTAGGGCCGGGTGACCCGGAACTTCTCACCTTCAAGGCCATGCGCGTCATGCGCCAGTGCCCGGTCATTGCAGCTCCGCAGACCAAAAGCGGAGAGATGCTGGCTTTGGACATTGCCCGGCAGGCGGTGGACCTGAGCCGAAAGGTGATCGTCCCGCTGCACTTCACCATGAGCCACGATGAGGAAGAACGTCGCCGCGCCCACCAGGCCGCTGCCGAAATGCTGCGGGGATATCTGGATGCAGGGCAGGATGTGGCTATGCTGAACCTGGGGGATGTGTCGGTGTACGCCACTTTTGGGTACTTGCAGGCTATTCTGGAAGAACAGGGCTACCAGACCGCCATGGTGGCGGGGGTGCCCAGCTTCTGTGCAGTGGCGGCGCGGTTGAACCAGCCCCTGACCGGCGGTATGGATACCCCGTTGACCATCGCTCCCGGCAGTATCCCGCTGGAAGAGATTCTCGCGGCGCCCGGCGCCAAAGTCCTGATGAAAAGCGGCCGTCAGCTGCCCAAAGTGCTGGACACCCTGGAAAAAGAGGGACTTCTGGAACAAAGTTCCCTTGTGTGCAACTGCGGCCTGCCGGAAGAGCAGGTCTGGGACCATCTGGAGCAGGACCGGCCCGAAGGCAGCGCCGGGTATTTTGCCACCATTCTGGTGAAATAAGAGGGGAGGAAACACCATCATGATCCATTTTGTGGGCGCCGGACCGGGGGCACCAGACCTGATCACCCTGCGGGGGGCGGACCTGCTGGGGAAAGCCGACTGCGTTATTTATGCGGGAAGCCTGGTCAATCCGGCTTTGCTGGGCCTGACCAAACCGGGATGTGCCATCTACAACAGCGCCGAACTGACCCTCGAGCAGGTACTGGACATCATGCGGCAGCAGGAAGCCGAGAATCACATGACGGTGCGCCTGCATACCGGGGACCCCTGCCTGTACGGGGCTGTCCGGGAACAGATGGACGCCTTGGATGCAGCGGGTATTGCCTATGAAAGCACCCCCGGCGTTTCCAGCTTTTGCGGTGCCGCCGCGGCGCTGGATGCGGAGTACACCCTGCCCGGTGTCAGCCAGAGCGTCATCATCACCCGCATGGCCGGGCGCACGCCGGTGCCGGAACGGGAAAGCCTGGCCGCTTTAGCTGCCCATGGCACCACCATGGTGATTTTTCTTTCTGCGGGTATGCTGCCCCAGGTGCAGGCAGCTCTGCTGCAGGGCGCCTACACCGAAGATACGCCTGCGGCGCTGGTCTACAAGGCCACCTGGCCGGAAGAGAAGGTGGCCCGCTGTACCGTGGGGACCCTGGCCTCCTGCGGGCAGGAGCAGGGGATTTCCCGCACGGCGCTGGTGCTGGTGGGGGACTTTTTGGGCAAACAGTACGACCGCAGCCGGTTGTATGACCCGACCTTTACCACCGGCTACCGGAAAGGAACGTACCAATGACCGCCGGTTCCATTGAGCTGTTGGCCTTTACGGATAACGGGCAGCACCTGGCTGAATTTCTGGCCCGGCAGCTGGGCGGCTGCGCATCCCGCTGCGGCCACCCGCTGACTCTTGCTCAGTGGACGGCAAATAATTTTCCCCGGGCAGAAGCATTGGTGTTTGTGGGGGCTGCCGGTATCGCGGTGCGGGCCATTGCGCCCTATGTAAAGAGCAAAGCCCAGGACCCGGCGGTGGTGGTGGCGGATGAGGGCGCCCGCTGGGCAGTGCCCATCCTGTCCGGCCACCTGGGCGGTGCCAATGACCTGGCCCGCCGTATCGCCGGCATCTGCGGCGCGCAGGCGGTCATCACCACCGCTACCGATGTCAACGGTGTTTTTGCGGTGGATGAATGGTCTAAACGCCAGAACTGTGTGATCTGCAATCCCCAAAAAATCAAGACCGTGTCGGCGGCTCTTCTGGCGGGGCAGCCGGTTCGGCTGTACAGCGAGTTTACCGTTGCGGGAACGCCACCCGACGGAGTCATACTTTCCGAAGAAGCCGCTTGCGATTTCCGCCTGAGCCTGCACCGCGGCAAACGGGAGGTTTTGCATCTGGTGCCGCGTATTGCGGTGCTGGGGGTAGGGTGCCGCAAAGGTACCTCTGCCGAAACGCTGGGAGCGGCCCTGGAACACCTGCTGGAAACCACCGGACTTTGTCCGCAGGCTGTCTGCGCCGTGGCCAGTATTGACCTGAAAAAAGAGGAACCGGGTCTGCTGCAATTCTGCACGGCCCACGGCTGGCCGCTGCAGACCTACCCCGCATCCGCGCTGGCGGCGGTGCAGGGCAATTTTACAGCCAGCGCCTTTGTGCAGAAGACCACAGGGGTGGACAATGTGTGCGAACGCGCCGCTGTTCTGGCGGCGGGTGGACACCTTTACAGCAAGAAGAACGCGGGCGGCGGGGTCACCATGGCCCTGGCATTGCAGCCTTACGCCCCGGATTGGAGATGGCAGGATGAATAAATTGTTTGTGGTGGGCCTTGGCCCCGGGGATGCCCGGTATCTGACCGAACAGGCCCGGAAAGCACTGGGAATGTCCGATCTGATCTGCGGGTACTCGGTGTATATCGACCTTGTGCGGCCGCTGTACCCGGAAAAGGAATTTTTCACCACCCCCATGAAGCAGGAAATCGACCGCTGCCGCCATGCGCTGGCTTCGGCGCAGCAGGGCGTGACCACCGCCATGGTCTGCAGCGGCGACGCCGGTGTGTACGGAATGGCCTCTCCGGTGCTGGAGCTGGCAGGGGAGTATCCCGGTGTGGACATTGAGGTGGTGCCCGGTATCACGGCGGCACTGTCCGGCGCGGCAGTGCTGGGCGCGCCGCTGGCCCATGATTTCTGCGTGATCTCTCTGTCCGACCTGCTCACACCCTGGTCCCTCATCGAAATCCGCCTGGAATGTGCTGCCAAAGGGGACTTTGCCCTTTGCCTGTATAACCCCGGTTCCCGCAAACGGGCCGACTACCTGCAAAAGGCGGTGCGGATTCTGCTGCAATCCGGCAAGGACCCCGCCACGCCCTGCGGGTATGTGCGCAACATCGGCCGCGAAGGTCAGCAGGCACAGACCCTGACCCTGGCAGAACTGGAAAACGCCGCGATGGATATGTTCACCACCGTTTTCATCGGTTCGTCCACCACCCGCATTCTGGGAGAATACCTGGTCACGCCGCGGGGGTACCGTTCGTGAAAATTCTTCTCTTTTCCGGCACCACCGAAGGCCGCCGCCTGTCCTGCACGTTGGCGGAACTGGGGGCACAGGTTACCGTCTGCGTGGCCACCGAATACGGCGCCGAGGAGCAGGGAACAGCCCCCGGCGTCACGGTCCACACCGGGCGAATGGAAGTGTCCGCTATGGTGCAGTTGCTGCAGGGTGCGGATTTGTGCATCGACGCCACCCATCCTTATGCGGTGGCCGCCACTGCTAATATACGGCAGGCGGCCGAACAGGCACAGGTGCCATACAAGCGCCTGATGCGTCCCGCCAGCGTGCTGCCGGAAGGCAGCCTGACAGCGCCGGATGCCGCCGCTGCGGCTGGTTTGTTGCAAAACACCGCGGGCAATATCCTGCTGACCACCGGTGCCAAGGAACTGCCCGCCTTTGCGGGGCTGGATGTACACCGGCTGTATCCCCGGGTTCTGCCGGTGGCCGAAAGCCTGCGCGCCTGTGAAGGGGTGGGCATCCCGCATCGCAACATCATCGCCATGCAGGGGCCTTTCTCGGTGGAACTGAACGTGGCCCTGCTGCGGCAGTTTGCCATCCGGTATCTGGTTACCAAGGACGGCGGACCACAGGGCGGCTTTGCCGAAAAAGCCGCCGCCGCCCGGCAGACCGGAACCACCCTGGTGGTTATCCGCCGCCCGGCGGATACCGGCGAAACCGAAGAACAAATCCTTGCTTTCTGTAAAGGACTGATTCCATGAGCATTACTTTGTTGGGAACCGGCAGCGGCGATGCTGCCACTCTGACCAGCGCGGCCGAACAGGCTCTGCGGGCGGCGGGGTGCATCATCGGCGCCAAGCGCCTGCTGGCACAACTGCCGGAAGGCTGTACACAGAACCGCATTGCCGCCACCAAACCGGCGGACATTTGCCGGGCGTTGGAAGAAAATCAGAATGTGCTTTGTGTGGTGGCATACAGCGGCGACAGCGGATTTTATTCCGGCTGCCGCAGCCTGCTGCCTCTGCTGCGGGACCGGGCGGTGACGGTGCTGCCCGGCATTTCCAGTGTGCAGCTGCTGGCGGCGGCGTTGGGCCGCCCCTGGCAGGACTGGAACCTGGTCAGTGCTCACGGAGTAGATTGCAATGCAGTGGCTGCCGTTATGCAGGGCAAGCCGGCCTTCTTCCTCACCGGCGGGACGCTGGGCCCGGCGGCGCTGTGTGCGCAACTGACGGAAGCCGGGCTGGGCAGCCTGGCTGTGACCGTGGGGGAGGACCTGGGCACCCCGGCACAGGCCATCACGGAATCCACGGCGGAAGAATGTGCCGGCAAGAACTTCTCGTCTTTGTCGGTGCTGCTGGCAGAACCGGCGCCGCAGGGTCCCCGGCATACCCCCGGCTGGCCGGATGCCTGGTTCATCCGGGGGCAGGTGCCCATGACTAAACAGCTGGTCCGAGCTGCTGTGCTGGCCAGCCTGGCCCCGGCACCCGATGCCACTGTATGGGATGTGGGAGCGGGCACCGGCAGCGTCAGTGTGGAGTTGGCCGCTGTGGCCGGGCAGGGAAAGGTGTTCGCGGTGGAATGCGTGCCGGAAGCCTGTGACCTCATTGAAGCAAACCGCCGCAAGTTCGGCGCCTGGAATCTGCGGGTTATCCGCGGCCGGGCACCGGAGGCGCTGGCGGATCTGCCGACGCCGGACGCTGTGTTTATTGGCGGCACCCGGGGTGGTATGGATGCAATTGTAGATACGGTCCTGGCCAGAAATCCTGCCGCGCGCCTGTGCATCACGGCCATCGCGCTGGAAAGCGTGACCGCCGCCATGCAGGCGCTGGAAAAGCACGGTATCGAACCTTGCATGACCCAACTGGCGGTGAGTACCGCCAAACCGACCGGCCATGTGCACATGCTCATGGCACAGAATCCGATTTTTGTAATTACGGGGAACTGCGATGATTGAATGTATGGTGGCTGCCCCCGCCTCGGGCAGCGGCAAAACGGTGGTGACCTGCGCTCTGCTGGCCGCCCTGAAACGGCGCAGACACGACCCCTGCGCTTTCAAATGCGGGCCGGATTATATCGACCCCATGTTCCACCGTGCCGTTCTGGGGGTGGAAAGCCACAATCTGGACCTGTACCTTTCCTCCGAAGCCACGGTGCGCAGCCTGTACACCGATGCCTGTGCCGGTCACGGTGCCGCCGTGTGCGAGGGGGTCATGGGCTTTTATGACGGTGTGGGCGGTACCACCACCGATGCCTCGGCCTGGCACCTGGCCCATACCCTTGGCATGCCGGTGCTGCTGGTGCTGCGCCCCAAAGGCGCCAGCCTGACTTTGGCTGCCACCATTCGCGGTCTGGCCAAATTCATGCCGCAAAGTCATGTGGCCGGTGTGTTTCTCAATGAATGCAGCGAAAGCCTGTACCGCACGCTGGCCCCGGTTCTGGAAGAAAAAACAGGGGTGCCGGTGCTGGGGTATCTGCCGTCCATGCCGGAAGGCAAGTTTGAAAGCCGTCACCTGGGATTGTACACCGCTATGGAAATTGTGGACCTGCGTGCCCGGATCAACGCCATCGCCGCGGTACTTTTACAGACCATGGACTGGAAACGGTTTGAAAAAGCCTTTTCCACCCAGGAACGCACAACGGCCCGACGCCCGTATCCCCAGGCCATGGCTCGGGTGGCCGTGGCCCGCGACGAGGCTTTCTGCTTTACCTATGCGGAAACCATCGAGGCATTCTGCCGCGCCGGAATGGAGCCGGTGTTTTTCAGCCCTCTGCATGATGCTGCCCTGCCGAAGGATATCGGCGGCTTGTATCTGCCGGGCGGATACCCGGAACTGCACGCAGAGGCGCTCTCCCGCAACGAGTCCATGCGCCGGGCCGTGTATGAGGCAATACAGGCAGGACTACCCACTGTGGCCGAATGCGGCGGCTTTTTGTACCTGGGCCAGTCTTTGCAGGACCAGGACGGCCAGACTTTCCCCATGGTGGGCGTTTTGCCGGGGCACGGGCTGCGCACGGATAAGCTGGTCCGGTTCGGCTATGCCGGACTGACCGCCCGGCAGGGAAGTCTTCTGTTCAAACAAGGGGAGAGTACGCCTGTGCACGAATTCCATTACTGGGACAGCACCGAAAACGGGGATGCTTTTGAGGCTGTCAAGCCCATATCCGGCCGCAAATGGCTTTGTGGGTTCACAACGCCCACCCTGTATGCGGCGTTTGCTCACCTGTATTTTGCGGGCAATGCCCAGATGACCCGGCGCTTTGCCGCGGCAGCGCGCAACTATTCCGCAAAGGAAGAATGAAGATGAAAGAAGAAACCCTTCGATTGCTTTTGAAAAATATCACCCCGCCGGATGAAAAAGCGAGGGCGTCAGCGCACGACCACTGGTCTGCCTGCGCCAAGCCGCTGGGCGGACTGGGGCTGCTGGAAACCATGGTGGAAGACATCGCAGCCCTGACCGGTAATGCGGACCTCTGCCTGCAGAACCGGACGCTGCTGGTCCTTTGCGCCGATAACGGCGTGGTGGCCGAGGGCGTCAGCCAGACCGGCAGTGAGGTCACTGCCGTGGTGGCCCGGCAGCTGGCGGCAGGCAACAGCACTGCCTGCCGCATGGCTGAAGTCGCCCGCTGTGCGGTGGTGCCGGTGGATATGGGAATCCTGAATCCGCCGCCGATGCCCGGTGTGCTGGACGCCCGGGTAGCCAACGGCACCGGCAACATCGCCCGTGGCCCGGCCATGACCCGGGAACAGGCGGCCCGGGCGGTGCTCAACGGTATCGACCTGGTGCGCGCGCAGCGGGAGCAAGGTGTCCAGCTGCTGGCTGCAGGGGAGATGGGCATCGGCAATACCACCACCGCCACCGCCGTGACCTGTGCCCTGCTTGGCCTGGACCCGGCCGAAGTCACCGGCCGGGGGGCAGGTCTTTCGGATGCAGGGCTGACCCGCAAAATTCAGGCCATCCAAAAATCCCTGGCCGTCAATACCCCCAACCCGGAGGATGGGCTGGATGTGCTTTCCAAGGTGGGAGGTCTGGACATTGCCGGACTGTGCGGGGTGTTTCTGGGCGGCGCGCTGTACGGTGTTCCTGTCCTGATGGACGGGGTCATCACATCTGCGGCGGCGCTGTGCGCCGTGCGCCTGTGCCCGGCCGCCGGTAAGGCTGTGTTTGCCAGCCACTGCTCCGCCGAGCCCTGCGGCGAACGGCTGCTGAACGCCCTGCACAAACGGCCGCTCATTACCGCGGGTATGCACCTGGGGGAGGGAACCGGTGCCCTGGCGGCCATTCCGCTGCTGGATATGGCCCTGGCTGTGTACCACGGCTCTACATTTGCCGATTACGGCATGCAGGCCTATACCCCGCAGGGGGGCACCTCATGCTGACGTTTGTGATCGGCGGTGCAGGCAGCGGCAAAAGCGCCTATGCCGAGCAGTTGCTGTCTTCCTGCCCCGGCCCCCGGTATTATCTGGCCACCATGCAGGTGTGGGACGAGGAATGCCGCCGCCGGGTGGAGCGTCACCGGGAAATGCGGGCGGGAAAGGGCTTTCAGCCCCTGGAATGCCCGCAGAATCTGGCCGGGCTGTGCTTGCCGGCCCCCGGGGCAGTCCTGCTGGAAGATCTAACGAATCTGGCAGCCAACGAACGGTACGCGCCCGGCGGTGCCGGTCCGGATACGCTGCAAGTGGTATCCTACGGACTGGAAAAGCTGTACCGGCAGACCACCGACCTCATTGTGGTGGGCAACGAGATTTTCTGTGGCGGGACCGACTACGAGGGGGATACGGTGGCGTATCTGAAACTGCTGGCGGACCTGCACCGCCGTCTGGCCTCTATGGCTGATAACGTCTGCGAGGTAGTGGCGGGCTGTCCGATGTACTATAAGGGAAAGGAACCTGGTTATGGTCCTGTTTGAAACGATTGCGGTGGCCTTTGGCATGTTCAGTGCACTGCCCATGCCCCAACCCCAGTGGAATGAACGCAATATGCGGTATGCCATGTGTGCGTTTCCGCTCATCGGGGTGGTGTGTGGTGTTGTCTGGTATGCCTGGGCCTGGGTTTGCGGGTACTTCGCGCTGCCGGTGCTGCTGCGGGCGGCGGGGCTGTGCCTGGTGCCGGTCCTCATCACAGGCGGTATCCATCTGGACGGGTACGCCGATACCTGCGATGCCCTGGCCAGCTGCGCCGAGCCGGCCCAAAAGCAGGAAATTCTGGCCGACCCGCACTGTGGTGCCTTCGCGGTCATCCGGCTGTGCAGCTACTTTGTGGCTACATTGGGGCTGTGTGCAGCTCTTGAACCCACCCCGGCCGCCTGCTTCTGCATGGGCTTGTGCTTTACATTGGAACGGGCCTTGTCCGGTCTGGCAGTGACCAGTTTTCCCATGGCCAAGAACACCGGTCTGGCTCATCTGTTTGCCACCACCGCCGACCGTGACCGGGTGCGCCGTATCCTGACGGTGGTGTGCGTGGTGCTGTGTGTTCTGCTGGTGATTAGCGGCGGTGCTTTGGCCGCGGTGGCCGCGCTGCTGGTCTTCTGGCATTACCACCATACGGCGCAAAAGCAGTTCGGCGGCATCAGCGGCGACCTGGCAGGCTGGTTTGTGCAGCGGGCCGAACTGTGGATGCTGGCGGCGCTGACCGCCGGACAATGGCTTTGGGGGTGGGCGCTGTGATTCTGATTACCGGCCCTTTGTTTTCCGGCAAAACCGAGTTTGCCCGCACGCTCTGGCCGGATGCGGCAACGTTTTCGGCCCGTGTGTGTACCGATGCCCAGGCGCTGGCGGCGGACTGCGGGGATTTACCCGCTCTGGCTGATCGTCTGGCCCGTCAATATGAGATCATCACCGTCACCGAAGTGGGCGGCGGGGTAGTGCCTACCGACCCGGCCCAGCGTGCCGCGCGGGAAGCGGCGGGGCGGCTGGGATGTATGCTGGCATCCCGTGCCGATACGGTGGTGCGTGTTTTCTGCGGTTTGCCGCTTGTGTTGAAAGGAGTTCTTCCCGAATGAAAATTTATCTGTTGCGCCATGGTCTGACCATCTATAATACCGAAAAGCGCTACCAGGGACAGCGGGATATCCCGCTCTCTCCTGAGGGTCTGGCCATGCTGCGCAAGGCGGATTTTACAACCGACCTTGTCTATGTCAGCCCTCTGACCCGGGCCCGCCAGACGGCGTCGGTTCTGTTTCCGGAGGCAAAACAGGTGCAGGTGAAGGATTTGCGGGAAATGTGCTTCGGCAGCTTTGAAGGCCGCAATTACAAGGAAATGGAACACGACCCCGACTACCTGGCCTGGGTGAAAGCCAACTGCGAAACCACCTGCCCGGATGGGGAACGCAAGGATGAATTCTGTGACCGTACCTGTGCGGCGTTCTCCAAACTGGTGGACGAATGTCTGGCCCAGGGGCGGGAAGTGATGGTCATTGTGGCCCACGGCGGCACCCAGATGTCGGTGATGGAACGATACGCCGTGCCCCATAAGGAATACTACCAGTGGTGCGCCCCCAATGCGGGCGGCTATCTGCTGGACGCCTGCGACTGGGAAAAGCAGCACATCCTGCATCTGATCAAAACAGTACAGTACACGAAAGAGGCTTCCGTATGATGGTCTGCGCTGCCATTCTCTGCGGATTCCTGCTGGACCTGCTGCTGGCGGACCCGGCCTGGATGCCCCACCCGGTGGTTTTTATGGGCAAAGCCATCACGGCTCTAGAACCACGGCTGCGCCGTTTGTTTCCCGGTACTCCCGGCGGGCAGTTGGCTGCGGGCAGCGTTCTGGCTGTGGTGCTGCCCCTGGGCACGCTGGTGCTGACCGGCGCCGTCTGCCTGGGGGCTGCGGCCATCCATCCGGTGCTGGGCTTTGCCGTACAGACCTTCTGGTGCTGGCAGGCGCTGGCCGTGCGGGGACTTGCCAAAGAGAGCCGCAACGTCTATGAAAAACTGACCCGGGACACTCTGCCCCATGCCCGGCAGGCCGTATCCCGCATTGTGGGGCGGGACACACAGGCCCTGACCGCCGAGGGCGTGACCAAGGCTGCCGTGGAAACGGTGGCCGAAAATTTCTCTGACGGCGTGATGGCACCGCTTCTGTATATGCTCATCGGCGGGGCGCCTCTGGCCCTGTGCTATAAGGCCATCAATACCATGGACAGCATGGTGGGCTACAAAAACGACCGGTATCTCTATTTCGGACGTGCGGCGGCACACTTGGACGATGTGGCCGGATATCTGCCCGCCCGGCTGGCGGCACTGTTCTGGATCGCCGCAGCCGCAATTACCGGCCATGATGTAAAAGGTGCCTGGAAGATCTGGCGGCGGGACCGCCGCTGCCATGCCAGCCCCAACAGTGCCCAGACCGAATCCGCCTGCGCGGGAGCGCTGGGGGTGCAGCTGGCAGGCCCGGCCTATTACTTCGGCAAACTGTATGCCAAACCCACCATCGGGGACCCGCTGCGCCCGGTGGAACCCCGGGATATTCTGCGTGCCAACCGCATGCTGTATGCGGCCAGTGTTCTGGCTTTGGCTGTGGGGCTGGCGGTGCGCGCCGCGCTGGTTGTTCTGATGTAAAGCAGCCAAGGAAAGGAATTTTTATGCCACAACTCATACACGGCGGCGACTGGGCCGGTTTTGCGGCCGAATACGGGACCATGCCGCTGGATTTTTCGGCCAACATCAGCCCGCTGGGTCTGCCGGACGGCGTGCGCAAGGCTATCGTCGAAGCTGCCGAAAAACAGGACCGTTACCCCGACCCACTGTGCCGGGAGTTGCGTGCCGCCATTGCCCGCAGCCGGAAGATTCCGGCCGATTGGGTGCTGTGCGGCAACGGCGCCGCCGACCTGATCTGGCGGCTGGCCCTGGCCGAAAGGCCCCGTCATGCACTGCTGACGGCCCCGACCTTTGCGGAGTACGCCGCTGCGCTGCGCAGTGTGGACTGCCGGGGGGTGGAATATACCCTGCACCCGGAAACAGATTTCGCTCTGGACCGGAAGTTTCTGGATGCCATCACGCCGGAAACTGACCTGATCCTGCTGTGTGAGCCTGACAATCCCACCGGCCGCACCACTGACCCGGCCTTGCTGCGTGAAATTCTGGATGCCTGCGCGGCCAACGGGACCATGCTGGCCGTGGATGAATGCTTCAACGAATTTCTGGACGACCCTGCTGCCCATACGCTGGAAGGCTGCCTGCCTGATTATCCCAACCTGCTGATTTTCAAGGCCTTCACCAAATGGTATGCCATGGCGGGGGTGCGCTTGGGGTATGTTCTGAGCAGCAATACGGCATTGCTGGAACGCCTGCGCGCCGCGGGGCAGCCCTGGGCGGTTTCGGGGCTGGCCCAGGCGGCAGGGCTGGCTGCCTTGCAGGAAACCGAATACAGCCGTACCCTTCATGCGCTGATTTCCGCCCAGCGGCCGCGCATGATAGCCGGTTTGACCGCGCTGGGGTGCCGGGTTGTGCCGGGGCAGGCCAACTATCTGCTGTTCTATCACGGTCGAAAGGACCTGGTGCCGGCGCTGCGGAAAAAAGGCGTTCTGCTGCGGGACTGCTCCAATTATGCGGGCCTTGGCCCCGGTTGGTATCGCTGCGCCGTGCGCAGCGGCGCCGAAAACGATGCCTTTTTACAGGCAATGAAAGAGGTGCTCTGAATGGCAAAGTGCATTATGGTACAGGGGACCATGTCCGGCGCGGGCAAAAGCCTGCTGGTCACGGCTCTGTGCCGGATTTTCCGCCAGGACGGGCTGAAGGTGGCACCTTTCAAGAGCCAGAACATGGCGCTCAACAGCTACATCACCCGGGACGGCCTGGAAATGGGCCGCGCCCAGGTGGCCCAGGCAGAAGCCGCCGGGCGGGAACCGGATGTGCGTATGAATCCCATCCTGCTCAAGCCGTCCAGCGATACGGGCAGTCAGCTCATCGTCAACGGGCGGGTGCGGGGGCAGTATGCGGCCCGGGATTATTTTGCCATGAAAAAGACCCTGATCCCCGATATCCTGCAGGCGTACCAGAGCCTGGCGGCGGAAAACGATGTCATCGTCATTGAGGGAGCAGGCAGCCCGGCGGAAATCAACCTGAGATCCGACGACATCGTCAATATGGGGCTGGCGGCCATGGTCAACGCCCCGGTCCTGCTGGTGGGGGATATTGACCGCGGCGGGGTGTTTGCCCAGCTGTACGGCACCGTGGCCTTGCTGGAACCGGAAGAGCGGGCCCGCGTGGTCGGGACTGTCATCAACAAGTTCCGCGGGGACGTGAGCCTGCTGGAACCGGGCCTGCAGATGCTGCGGGACAAGACGGGTGTGCCGGTGCTGGGGGTGGTGCCTTACGGGCACTGGGATATCGACGATGAGGACAGCCTGGCCCCGCGCCTTTCCCATACCCGGGCCGAACGTCCGGTGGATATTGCCATCATCCGCCTACCCCGTATTTCCAACTTTACCGATTTTGCACCGCTGGAAAGCCATCCCGCCCTGGGCGTGCGCTATGTGGCCGACCCGGCACAGCTGGGAGCCCCGGACCTGGTGATCCTCCCTGGTACCAAAAGTACGGTACAGGACCTGCTTTGGCTGCGCAGCAGCGGTCTGGAAGCGGCCATCCTCAAACTGGCGGCAGCCAAAACTCCGGTTCTGGGCGTCTGTGGCGGGTACCAGATGCTGGGCCGTACTATCAGCGACCCGGAAGGTGTGGAATGCGCCGGTACCGTGGCGGGCTTTGGCCTTTTGCCCTGCGATACGGTGTTCACCTCCCAAAAGACCCGGACCCGTATGCGGGCCGAAGTTCTGGCCAAACCTTTTCAGGGGGCACAGCTGGACGGGTACGAGATTCACATGGGCCGCACCCGGCGCAGCGGGGGAAAGCCTTTCTGCCATCTGCACACCGGGGCCGAGGACGGTGCCGTGCAGGAGAATGTGTTCGGTACCTATCTGCACGGCCTGTTTGACACCGGCAGCCTGACCGATTCTCTGGCGGCCTGGCTGCTGCAGCGCAAGGGACTTTCCATCGATTTTGTTCCCACCACAGATCGTGCTGCTTACAAAGAGCAGCAGTATGACCGCCTGGCAGCCGGTGTGCGTGCGGCGCTGGATATGGATGCCATCTATCATGCAATGGAGGAATACAACCATGAATAAAGGACTCGTCCACCTGTACTGGGGCGATGGAAAAGGCAAGACCACGGCGGCTTTCGGGCTGGCTCTGCGCATGCTGGGCAGCGGCGGCACCGTTACCGTGGTGCAGTTCCTGAAAGACGGACAGAGCAGCGAGCTGGAGCCGCTGCGCTGCCTGGGAGCCGCGGTGTATTCCGGCCAGGCAGGCACCGGATTCTTTTCACAGATGACCCCGGAAGAACGCAGGACCGTCCGCGCCCGGCACAATGCACTCTTGACCCAGGCGCTGGAAACGCCCTGCGATCTGCTGGTGCTGGATGAAGCCTGCGCTGCCTGCCGCCTGGGTATGGTGGACGAAGACTTGCTGCGCCGTGCCGTGCTGGAACGCCCGGAAGGGCAGGAAGTGGTCCTCACAGGCCGTGACCCGGCCGAGTGGATGCAGCAGGCCGCCGACTATTCCACCGAAATGCGCTGCCACAAGCATCCGTACCAGCAGGGCATCACTGCCAGAAAGGGAGTGGAGTATTGAGCACCGAACTCAAACATCATCTGCCGGCGGACATTGAGCGCACCAGTATGTTCATCATTGAATCCGAGCTGAAAGAGCGCGGCATCGTTCTGCCGCCGGAAACACAGGCGGTGGTCAAGCGGGTCATCCACACCACTGCGGACTTTGAGTATGCCGATACCCTGCGTTTTACCACGGAGGCGGTGGCCCGGGGCGTGCAGGCGCTGCGGCGTGGCGTGCCCATCGTGACCGATACCAATATGGCCAAAGCGGGCATCAGCAAGCCCAGTCTGACAAAACTGGGCACCCAGGTACATTGCTTTATGGCGGAGGAGGCGGTGGCCGAACAGGCCCGCCAAAACGGTACCACCCGGGCAGTGGCGGCCATGCGCCACGCTGCAAAAACCATGCCCGGGGCGTTGCTGGCGGTGGGCAATGCCCCCACGGCCCTGCTGGAAATCGCTGACCTCATTGAGAAAGGCCTGCGCCCTGCTTTGGTGGTGGGGGTCCCGGTGGGATTTGTGAACGTGGTGGAAAGCAAACAGCGGCTGATGCAGGTTTGCGAAACTGCCGGTGTGCCTGCCATTGCTGCCATGGGGCGCAAGGGAGGCAGCAACGTGGCGGCGGCCATCTGCAATGCGCTGCTGTATACCGCGCTGGATACCATTGACCCTGCCCGGCGGGGCTGGCAATAAAAAGAGAACGACCGGCACTTTGTACACAGGCTGTACGGGGTGCCGGTCGCTTTACTGCACAAAAAGAACGCTGTCACGCAAGTCCACGGGCCGTGGATTTCTTCAACCGGACGTTCCTTGCAAATCGTCACCGCCGGATGTATGATAGACCCAACACGGAAGGGGAGGATAACATGGATGCCAAACGTGTGGGAGCCCTGATTGCTGCCCTGCGCCGTTCCCAGGGACTGACGCAGCAGCAGTTGGCCGACCGCATCGGGGTGACCAACCGGGCTGTCAGTAAATGGGAAACCGGAGTTTCCCAAACAAAAGGATATTAAGGAATAACCTGTGTTTACCTGCTTGCAA
>CALESJ010000003.1 GCA_937907025.1 uncultured Faecalibacterium sp. | reverse complement strand
AGAGCGCGGGTCCCCCTGGTGCCTGATTGGTCGGAAAGGGGGCTGTGGCCTCCCTATTGATAGTGCATCAAAAGAAAGCCTTGCTGGAAAGCAGGGCTTTTTTCTTTGCCCAGCCTTTTCCCAGCCTTTGCCGGACTGGGCACTCTCCGCCGATTTGGCAGGCCGCACAACCACCAGCGCCCGCCCGGCCCCCGTTCCAGGCCTTCCGAAGACCTGAAAATTTATACAATTTTTTCGGGGCCGCGGCTTCACTCCGGGCCTTTTTTCGACTTCTGCACGGCTTTTCCAAAAAAGTCTGCCCGCAGGAGCCTTTTTTTGGCCCGGATTTTTGTGGAACCTGCCGCATTATTTCCAAAATTTTAGGTAAATTTTTTTTACGACCCTCCAAAAATTGATCACTTTCCAATAATTTGTACATTTCACAAAGGGACATTTGTCTTTCGGTGTGCTATACTCAGCTACGGAGCGCCGAAAAAAGCGGCGCAGGCAAGAGAAAAAATTGAACAGATGGTCAAAAAATCAATTGGGTATACGATGTGATACTTTCAGGAGGAAACATATGATTACCTACGAGAACACCAAAACAGTGTATGACCTGGTAGAAAATGCGGGCAAAGAATACGGCGACAGAGTCTTTTTGCGGTATGAGGACAACGACGTGGTCTATGATGTGACCTATGCCAAATTTGTGGAGGAGTGCCACGCCATTGCCGCCTGGGTCAAGGAACAGGACGCGGTGACGGGTCACAAGGTCCAGGTGGGCCTGCTGGGCAGCAGCAGCCACCACTACCTGGCGGTGATGATGGGTGTCATGGCCAACGGCAACACGGTGGTGCCCCTGGACATCCAGCTGGATGTGGCGGGCCTGGCCGACTGCCTGACCCGTTCGGATGTGGACATCCTGTTCTATGACTGGGAACATGCACCCCTGGTGGAAGGTGTCAAGGACGCCTGCCCCCGGGTCAAGACCTACATTTCCCTGCAGCACGGCAAGCATGTGCCCTGCTCGGACAACCTGCTGAAAGAGTTTGCCGGACGCCGGGTCACCCCCGACGTTTCGGAAAACGACTGCGCCATGATCCTGTTCACCTCTGGCACCACCGGACGGGGCAAGGGCGTCATGCTGTCCAACCGGAACCTCATTGACAACACCTTTTCCTCCACCGTCGATATGAAGGGCGAACAGGAAGTGTACCTGAACATCCTGCCCATCCATCATGTCTTCTGCATCAACAGCGATGTACTGGCGGCCATGCGGTACGGCGTGCTGCTCTGCCTGAACCGGGACATGAGCAAGCTGGCCGACCATCTGAAACTGTTCCAGCCCACCTCCTTCCGGGCGGTGCCCATGGTGGCCAAGGCCCTGTACAACCGGCTGCTGATACTCAAGCTCCAGCATCCGGAAATGACCACCCAGCAGCTGAAGGAGGCCGTGTTCGGCCGCCGCCTGTGGAAGATCATCTGCGGCGGCGGATATCTGACCCCGGAACTGGCCAAGGACTACCAGGACCTGGGCATTCTCATCGGCCAGGGCTACGGCATGTCCGAGTGCTCGCCGGTCATCTCCGCCCCCGACTGGAGCCGCCCGGACAAGGTGGACTCGGTGGGCAAGGTGGTGGACCGGTGCCAGGTGCGCATCGTGGACGGAGAGATCCAGGTCAAGAGCCCTTCGGTGATGATGGGCTACTACAAGGACCCGGAGAACACCGCAGAGGCCCTCACCGAGGATGGCTGGCTGCGCACCGGGGACCTGGGCTATCTGGATGAGGATGGCTTCCTGTACCTCACCGGCCGGAAAAAGAATCTGATCGTTCTCAGCAACGGGGAGAACGTGGCCCCGGAACAGATCGAGAACATGTTTGACGGGGAACCCATCGTGGAGGACATCCTGGTGTTCGAAGAGAACGACACCATCACCGCCGAGGTGTACCCCAACTTCCGGTATGCCGAGGAAACGGACATCTCCGACATCCAGGCCGCCGTGGGGGACAGCATTGCCAAAATCAACCAGAAGCTGCCCACCTTCAAGCGCATCCTGAACTTCCGGGTGCGCAAGAATCCCTTTGAAAAAACCAGCTCCCGCAAGATCAAGCGCGCCAACTACTTCAACCAGAAGAAGACAGAGGAAGAAAAACGGAAAAAGCGCATCCTGCCCAAAAACGAGCTGCAGCAGAAGATCTATGACTGCGTGGCCGGCGTGCTGGGCAATCAGGACTTCGGCATCGACACCGACTTTTACCGGGCAGGTATGGATTCCCTGGGCAGCGTGCTGCTGCTCACCGACCTGTCCGAGAAACTGAATTTCTCCATCACCCTGGACGACTTGATGGCCCACGCCAGCGTGCAGAAGCTGGAAGCCTACTACCAGGAAAAGCAGCAGGAGGAGCAGGTGGACTACACCCCCCGTGCGGTGTATCCCCTCACCAACATGCAGATCTACTTTGCCTACGTCATGCGGGGCAACACCACCGCCAACCTGCCTTCCCTCATCCATCTGGACCCCAGCGTGGACCTGCAGCGGCTCCAGACCGCCGTGGCGGACCTGTTTGATGTCCACCCCGGCCTCAAGTCGGTCATCCAGATGGACGATGGCACCTACAAGAGCTTCCGCCACGACGACCTGCGGGTGAATGTGCCCATTTACCGCCAGAGCGACGAGGAATTCGCCCAGACCCGGGAACATCTGCTGGTGCCGTATCTGTACGGCAAGGACGAGCCTTTGTACCATGTGGGCATCTACCAGACCGACAGCGCCAACTACCTGTTCCTGGACGTGGCCCACATTGTGGGTGACGGAATGACCCTGAAGATCCTGTTCGAGGACCTGAACCGTCTGTACGCCGGGGAATCGGTGGCGAAGGAAACCTATACCCTGTTCGAGTATGTGCTGGACGAGAAAGCCCGGGAAAAGAAGGGCAAGCGGGAGCAGGACATCCGGTATTACCGGGAACTGATGAAGGATGTCCGCATCAAAAAGAGCATCCTGAACCGGAAAGATTTCCACGACCTGGACAAGGGGGAAAATGCCTCCCTTCGCGGCCGGTTCACCGTCAGCCCCAACCAGCTCAACGCTTTCTGCGCCGAGCACAAGGTGTCCGAGAACGTCATGTTCCTCACCGCCTTCAACTACTGCATCTCCATTTTCAGCAATGAGAAGGACGTGGTCAGCAGCATTCACAGCGGCCGCACCGACAGCCGCTGGACCCGCCTGGCCGGACCGCTGTTCCTGAGCTACCTGTTCCGGTACACCAACCTGGCCCACGAAACGGTGCCCCAGCTGCTGTCCCGGTCCGCCCGGCAGATCATGGAAACCATGCGGTGCCATATTTCCTGCCTGCATTCGGACGAGATGTTCTTCCAGTATCAGGGCGACATCCTGCGTCTGAACGAGATCGGCGGCGCCCCCGCCCATCGGGAGCGCATCCAGCTGGACTCCCTGCCCTTCCATCTGCAGGTCATGTCCGACGCCAAGGGCTTCTATTTCTACGAGCTGCGGTACTGGAACAACCGGTTTGACCGCCAGCAGCTGGAAATTTTCATGGAGTGCATGGATGTCATCCTCAAGGCCATGCTCACCGAGCCTTCGGTGCGGCGGCTGAAAAAGCATCTGCCCCAGCATCTGTTCCCCCATCACTACTTTGTGAAGGCCGCGGATGTGAACGCCGCTGCCGGCAGCCCGCTCATCCAGGATGTGGACGGGGAAGAGCAGGTAAAGGCCTACGTCTTTGACGAAACCTGCCGCAAGCAGCCTCTGGGCGCCTGGGGTGCTTTGTACATCATGGACCATCCCACCCGCAACTGGACCGACAAGATCACCAACCCCTACGGCCCCGGTATGCTGTACCAGACCGGCCTGCATGCCCGCATCCTGCCGGACGGCAGCCTGGATATTCTGGAACAATGCGGCCGTACCATCATGATGGAAACCCTCACCGGACGGGATTTCCTGGATCTGGGCAAGCTGGAGCAGGTGCTCTGTGCCTATGAGGGCGTGGAAACCGCCCAGGCGTACATCACCTGGGGTCAGGAGCACCGCATGGAGCTGTGCGCCGACATTACCGGCAAGGAACAGCCGGACCTGGACAAGCTCAACGCCTACCTCCAGGAGAAGGTGGAGCCGGTGCTGGTGCCCAAACAGATCCACTTTACCCAGACGGTGTCCTGAGTTCTGAACCCTGTGTAACGTCTGCTTCAAGACCCGGCAAACGACCTGCAAGCGCGTTTGCCGGGTCTTTGTGTTGGTGTGGCAATACGGCAGAAAGAAAAAAACTCCCCTTTCGGCAAGGGGAGTTTTTTCTGCCGGCAGCACGAGCCGGGCAAGGGATTGTCAGATGGAGCAAAGTCCCTGCAGGGCCCGGACTGAGGTGTCCGCAGTGACGTACAGGGCTATGTCCAGTTCGGCGCAGCGCCGGGACAGCGGTGTGCCGAAAAAACGGAAACTCCGGGTAATCTGCCCGCCCAGGCAAAGGCACTGGGGACGGTATCCCCGCAAAAATGGGTCCAGGGCATCCCGCAGCCGGATGCCGAACTCTCCGAAACAGGCCAGGGCTTCGGTGTCCTCCTGCTCACACAGGGCGGCCAGGGCAGCCCCTTCCAGGGGACGGCCCAGCCGCTGTTCGCACAGGGCCATCAGGCCGCGCTTGCTGATGTGGTCGTCGATGCAGCTGTCCAGAAACGGAGCGGGGTAGAGGTACCCGCCCGGCGGGACCCCGGGGGTGCCTTCGGGCGCCAGACCGTCCCCGAGGCCGAAGGCGCTGCCGCATCCGGTGCCGATGCACACCGACAGGGACCGCGCACTGCCTGCCGCGTGGCCGTAGCGCATCTCGCCCAGGGCAAAGGCGGCCACATCGTTGATGAACCGGATGTCTTCGGGCGTTTGCAGCCGGTCCTGCAGCCGCACAAAGAGCTGGCGGCGCAGGTCCATCCCGTACAGAGCATTGTATTTATCCAGCCCCTGAAGCAGGCAGATGCCTTTTTCATAATCGAACGGGCCGGGGAATGCCAGGCGCAGACCGCCCACGGAGGCCGGTACACCGGCCCGGGCGTCCAATTCCCGGAAAACCTGGGCAAAGTGGTCCAGCAAAGGTCCGCTCGGCTCCTTGGCCTGCGCGGGAAAATGCTGCAAAGGTGCCAGCAGAACGCCGTTGTCCACCGGGGCACCCTTGAGTTCGGTCCCGCCTACGTCCAGACAAAGCAGGGGAGCTGCCATCCGAAACGCCTTCTTTCCTGTTGGGTTTACAGCCACAGTATAGCAGGCAAAGAAAGATATGTAAATACATATTTTTAAAAATATCAATATTTTTTGAAAATGTATTGACAAATGCAGCCGCAGCCCCTATGCTGTAAGGGAAATCAAAACAAGGAGGCGGGCTCTGCCATGACAAGAGCGAAACAGGAAGATACCGGGCGGTATGTACAGTTCCCCCGGGTACAGGTGAACTGCCCGAAAGCCCGGGTCAGCCAGGATGGGGCGGCTATCGGGAAAGCGCTGCGCCGGGCCATGCAGGGCCGCAAGGTCCTGTGCGTGGAATGCTACCCCGGGGTGGACCAGGCCGAGGTCCTGGCCTGCCTGGCACCGGTGGGGGCAGAGCTGGTCCTGCACAGCGATGACCTGGCCTTTGAGCCGGAAAAGATGGACGCCGTTCTGGAAGCGGACCTGCTGCCGGACGACCCGGTGTTCGGCATCATGACGGTGCGGCGGCTGAAAGATTTCTTCTACCCGGACAAGATCGAGGAAGCCCGCCGCCGCATCGAAGCTGCCGCTGGTCCGGTGGTGGTGTACGGCGTGGGCGCCAGCCTGGTCCATCCCGGGGACGTGCAGGTGGTGGCCGACATCACCCGCTGGGAAATCCAGCTGCGCTATCGCCGGGGGCTTTCCAACTGGCGCACCGCCCGGACCGACCTGCCCAAACTGAAAAAGTACAAGCGGGGCTTCTTTGCCGAATGGCGCTGGGCCGACCGGGAAAAAGACCATCTGCTCAACACCATGGACTTCTACCTGGATATGACCACCGAGGGCAGCCCCGCCATGGTGGACGGTGCCTCTTACCGGGAAGCCCTGCGGCAGACGGCGCGGCGGCCGTTCCGCATGGTGCCCTACTTTGACCCGGGCGTGTGGGGCGGACACTGGATGAAAGACCACTTTGAACTGCCGGAAAACGGCAGCAACTACGCCTGGAGCTTTGACGGCGTGCCGGAAGAAAACAGTCTGCTGCTGGATTTTGACGGCGCTCTCATCCAAACGCCGGCGCTGAACCTGGTGCTGCAGCAGCCCCGGGCCCTGCTGGGCGAGCGGGTCCACGCCCGTTTCGGCAAGGAATTCCCCATCCGGTTCGACATGCTGGACACGGTGGGCGGACAGAACCTGTCCCTGCAGGTCCACCCCCTCACCGAATACATCCAGAACACCTTCAATATGCGCTACACCCAGGACGAAAGCTACTACATCCTGGATGCGGGCGAGGATGCCTCGGTGTGGCTGGGGGTGAAAGAAGGGGTGGACCCCGCCGCCATGGAACGGGACCTGCGTCTGGCCCAGGCGGGCGGCGCGCCCTTCCCGGCGGAAAAGTACATCAACAACATCCCGGTGAAAAAGCACGACCATGTGCTGATCCCGGCGGGCACCACCCACTGTTCGGGCGCCAACACCATGGTGCTGGAGATCAGCGCCACCCCCTACATCTTTACCTTCAAGCTGTGGGACTGGGGGCGCCTGGACCTGGACGGCAAGCCCCGGCCCATCCACATCGACCATGGCATGGCCAACATCCAGTTTGACCGGGACACCGCCTGGGTACAGGAAAACCTGGTGGGCCAGACAAAGGTGGTCAGCCGGCAGGGGGACTGCCTGGTGGAGCGCACCGGCCTGCATGAGCGGGAGTTCATTGATACCTTCCGCTACACCACCTCGTCTTCGGCCACGGTGCCGCAGAACGGCAGCGTCCAGGTGCTGAACCTGGTGGATGGCCGCCGCGCCCGGCTCACCAGCCCCACCGGTGCCTTTGCGCCCTTTGAACTGCATTATGCCGAAACCTGCATCCTGCCCCAGGCGGCCGGGGACTATATCATCGAATCCCCCGACGGCGGGCAGGTCATGGTGATTGCGGCCAGCGTCCGTCCCTGACCTTGCGCCGCGCTCCCCGCGCTGGTATACTGGAAGAAACAACCGTACCGGAAAGGAGGGGGAACGCTGTGGCAAAATCCCTGCACGAACAGGCGGCGGAATACATCCGTGCCCGCATTGCGTCGGGAGAATATGCGGTGGGCAGCCAGATCCCCACCGAAAAAGAGCTCTGCGCCCTGCTCAAGGTCAGCCGTCCCACCCTCCGGCAGGCGCTGGATACCCTGACGAGAGAGGGCGTGCTGTCCCGCGTCAAGGGCCGGGGCACCTTTGTGACCAGGCCGAAGGTCGTCCACGAATCCACCAGTTTCATCACCGGCTACCGGGCGGAAAGCGAGCGCAATCACCGCACCGTGCGCACCAAAGTTCTGGAGATCGGGGTGGTCCGCGCATCGGAACCCGTATCCGCGGCATTGGAACTGCCCGCGGGGGCAAAGGTGACGCGGCTGGTCCGGGTGCGCCATCTGGAAGGGTGCAACAACAACGCGCCGGTGGTGTACACCACCCTCTATGTGCCCTGCCAGTATTTCCCGGATATGGCCCAGCTGGATTTTACCGACCTTTCCTTTTACGGGGTCCTGGCCGAGCGGGGCCTGGATGTGCGCCGCGCCAGCCGTCAGCTGGAAGTGGTGTCCCCGCCGCCCGAAGTGCGCGCCGGGCTGCAGCTGAGCCCCTTTGAGCCGGCCGTTTATATCACCTCGGTGGGACGCATGGCCAATGGCCGCCCCATCGAATACACCGAAAGCTATTACCCGGCCGCCAGCAGCCGCTTTTTGATAGAGGTGAGCCGCTGACAACCCACTTGCAGAAATAATGCCCCCGCATGGCAGCAAACCATGCGGGGGCGTTTTGCGTTTTATTTTTCCTGGGCCAGCAGGCCGCGGTACAAAATCTGCGAACTTACATAACTGACTTCCTGGGACAGGTTGGGGTGCTCCATCAGGAACAGGATCTTGGAAGCCAGCCGGGCGCCCAGGGTCTTGGGCTGCACGTCCACGGTGGTGATGCGGTCGGCAATGTTCAGGTATTCGCTGTTGTTGTCAAAGCCGGTCAGGGCGATGCGGCCCTCCGGGTCGGTGCCGTGCTCCTCAAAATACCGCTGGATGAAGTGGGCAATATAGTCGCTGACACAGACGAAGCCGTCCGGCCGGGTCTTGAGGTGTTCCAGAAAATAACTCAGCTCCTCGTAATGGGTGCGCAGACCCAGCGGCCCGGTGAAAGACAGGGCGGGGTCGGGGGTCAGGCCCCACTCCGCAAAGGCGTCCAGAAAGCCCCGGTACCGGTCGGTGTTGGTCTGGGCGTACTCCACATCCCCCAGAAATCCCAGCCGGGTATGGCCTTTGTCCAGCAGCTGCCCGGTGATCTGGCGGATGAGGTCCCGGCCTTCAATCAACAAAAGGTCCCCGTGTAAACGGGAGAAGGGCAGGGAAGGGATGGTGTCCAGGTAGACCTTGGGCAGGGGCAGGTCGGCCAGCAGCTGCAAAAGGGGCGGTGAATAAACATTCAGCACGATCAGCCCCTCCACCGACCCGTCGGTCAGGCTGGCGGGCAGGGTGTAGCCCTCTTTATAAGAGGTAGGCAAGTAAGTATACATCAGGTTAACGCCCTGGGAGGAAAGATCCTTGGCGATCTGGTGGATGATCTGCATCCAGAACAGGGAGGATTCCGGCCGGCAGACCACCACAGCCACATTGCGGCCCCGGGGGGCTTCCGGGGCGGGCTGGACCGGGCGGGAGGCCTGAAAATAGCCCATTTCTTCGGCTTTGGCCTGGATCTGGCGCCGCAGCGCGTCCGATACGCCGGGGCGGTTGTTCAGCGCCTTCCATACCGATATGCGGGAAGTGGACAGCGCGTCCGCAATGTCCTGCATGGTTGGTTTGCTCATAATGGTACACTCCCAGTTGCATTGTTTAGAATGATTCCATTATACCGCGATGAATAAAAAAAGACAATATACATGTTAACAAAAGTAAACGTCGAATTTTGCCCATTTTAGCAAAACGAATAAAACGTTTTTGAAAAGCTACAAAAAAATGACAGAGCCAACAAAGAGGTCGGAATTTTATGCAGATTGACGGTTGACATTGGTACGAAAAATAGTTAATATTAAGCTAACAAATGAAAACATGCGGCCCGAGAAAATGTTAACTGAGTTAACGGGGAGTTAACAGACAGCCGCACGCGGCACACTCGTTTTGAAAGGAGCGAATCTCATGAAAAAGGAGAAGGCGGCACCTGCCACCCAGCTGCAGCGCAAGCGGCGGCACTGGACCCGGGACGATACCGAGCTGACCCTGCTGGGCCTGCCGGCGACCATCTGGTTTGCGGTGTTCTGCTACCTGCCCATGTTCGGCCTGATCATCTCGTTCAAGGAATTCAAGCTGGTGCCGGGCAAGGGCTTCCTGGTCGGCCTGTTCCAGAGCGACTGGTGCGGGTTCAAGAACTTCAAGTTCTTCCTGACCAGCAACACCTTCGGGATGCTCTTGCGCAACACCCTGCTGTACAACCTGGTCTTTATCGTGATCAACCTGGTCCTGCCCGTGACCCTGGCCATCATCATCAACCAGCTGTACTCCAAGTTCGCCTCCAAATGCTACCAGACCATGATGTTCTTCCCTTACTTCATGTCCTGGGTCGTGGTCAGCTACTTCGTGTACGCGTTCCTGAACCCGGACAAGGGCCTGGCCAACAACATCCTGCAGTTCTTCGGCGGGGACAAGGTCATGTGGTACTCCCAGCCCAGCTACTGGCCGTTCATCCTGACCTTCATGTCCACCTGGAAGTCCATGGGCTACAACATGGTGGTCTACCTGGCCAGCATCACCGGCATCGACGCCACGCTGTATGAGGCCGCCATCCTGGACGGCGCCACCAAGTGGCAGCAGGCTAAATTCATCACCATCCCCTCCATCAAACCCATGATCATCATGATGTTCATCCTGAACATCGGCAAGATCTTCTACTCCGACTTCGGTCTGTTCTGGCAGGTCACCCAGGGCGTGCCCAACTCCCTGTACAACGTGGTCAGCACCTTCGATACCTACATCTACCAGTGCATCCAGAGCCAGGTCAGCGTCGGCCAGACGGCGGCTGCCGGTCTGTTCCAGGCCGCCTGCTGCTGCGTCACCATCCTGCTCACCAACTTCATCGTTTCCAAGATCGATGAAGACAGCGCCATCATCTGAGGAAGGAGGAAGACAAGATGACCATTTCCGAAAAGCGCGCCTCCCGCAAGGCCGAAAAGGCCCTGGAAAAGGAGGAGGCCAAAGCCGCCTTCCGCCTGAATCAGATCAAACCGGCAACCAACGGCCTGTTCAACGCCCTGTTCGTGCTTCTGTCCTTTATCTGCCTGTTCCCGGTGTTCTATGTGGTGATCATCTCGGTCAGCTCGGAGGAATCCATCCGGCTCAACGGCTACGCCCTCATCCCGGAAACCTTCTCCCTCAGCGCGTACCAGTTCCTGTGGAACGAGCGCGGCACCATCGCCCACGCCCTGTTCATCTCCATCCTGGTCACGGTCATCGGCACCGTGCTGGGCGTGCTGCTCACCACCACCATGGGCTATGTGCTTTCCCGCCCGCAGTACCGCCTGCGCAACTTCTTCAACTGGGTGGTCTTCATCCCCATGATCTTCAACGGCGGCATGATCGCCAACTATGTGGTTGTGGCCAACATGCTCCACCTCAACGATACCATCTGGTGTCTGGTGCTGCCCCTGGCCGTGTCCAGCTTCAACGTCATCATATCCAAGACCTTCTTCCGCACCACCATCCCCGATTCCATCATCGAATCGGCCAAGATCGACGGCGCCTCCCAGCTGACCATCTTCAGCCGCATTGTGGTGCCCATCTCCAAGCCCGTGTTCGCCACCATCGGCCTGTTTTTGACCTTCGGCTACTGGAACGACTGGTTCCAGTCCAGCTTGTACATCTCCAAGAACAACCTGTACAGCCTGCAGGCCCTGCTGAACAACATGATGAAGAACCTGGACTACATTGCCAACAACCCCTCTGCCGGCCTGAGCCTGCAGCAGTACCGCAACTCCATGCCCTCCGAATCGGTGCGCATGGCCATCGCGGTGGTCATCGTTATTCCCATTGCCTGCGCCTATCCCTTCTTCCAGAAATACTTCATTTCCGGTCTGACCATCGGCGCCGTCAAGGGCTGATTTTCCCCCTTAGGATTCCGACAGGGTCACCTGTCCCGTAACCATACATGAAAAGGAGCAACAAGATGAAAAAGTTCAACAAAGCACTTGCGTTGGGCATGACCGGCGCCATGGCGCTGAGCCTGGCCGCCTGCGGCGGCAACGGCGGTTCCTCCGCTGCCACCGGCGACACCGCCTCCACCGGTTCCGATGAAGTCGTTACCCTGAAATGGGTCACCGTCGGCAACGGCCAGCCCACCAACTACGATGCCTGGCTGCAGCAGATCAACCCCTACCTGGAAAAGAAGATCGGCGTCAACCTGGACGTGCAGGTCGTTTCCTGGGGCGACTGGGACAACCGCCGCAACGTCATCGTCAACACCAGCGGCGAGTATGACATCCTGTTCACCAACATGAACACCTATGTCAACGATATCAACATCGGCGCTTTCTATGACATCAGCGAACTGGTCAAGACCGCTACCCCCGACCTGTACGCTTCCATCCCCGAAGATTACTGGGAAGCCTGCGAAGTGGGCGGCAAGCTGTACGCCGTGCCTTCCTACAAGGACTCCTCCATCACCGAGTACCTGGTCTGGGATAAGGAACTGGCCGAATCCACCGGCTTCACCATCCCCGAGGCCATCTCCATGGCCGACCTGGGCACCCTGACCGACACCCTGACCAAGATGAAGGATTCTTCCGGCGAAGCTTCCTTCCCGCTGAACCAGAACGGCGCCACCTGGGCCGCCTTTGAGTACGACAACATGGGCACCGGCCTGCTGCCCCTGGGCGTGAAGTACAACGACAGCACCGCCACCGTGGTTTCCGTGCTGGAACAGCCCGACATCCAGGCCACTCTGGATACCTTCCATGAATGGTACCAGGCCGGCATCATCAACTCCGATGCCGCCACCAAGCCCGAAGAGAACGCCTACAAGCCCTGCAACGTAGCTCAGGGCTGGTCCGGCGCTGCCAAGACCACCTGGGGTCCCCAGATGGGCGTTGAGGCCGCCACCACCAAGCTCGGCCCCACCATCGTTTCCAACGATACCGTCCGCGGCTCCATGAACTGCATCTCCGCCAACTGCGCTTACCCCGAAAAGGCTCTGCAGCTGCTGGAACTGGTCAACACCGATTCTTACGTCCGTGACCTGCTGTACTACGGCGTCCAGGGCGACAACTGGGATTACACCGACGACACCAAGGAATGGGTCCACAAGAACAACGCCGACTGGGCCATGGCTGGCTACACCCAGGGCAGCTTCTTCACCGTCACTCCCAGCGATGAGTACGACTTCAACCAGTACGACGAAGTGGAAGCTCTGAACGAGGCCGCCGAGCCCTCCGTCCTGCTGGGCTTCAGCCTGGATACCACCAACTTCAAGGACGAGCTGGCCAACTGCGTGGCCATCTACGAGCGCTACAAGGGCGAGCTGCTGACCGGCACCAAGCCCACCGACGAAATCGTGCCCGCCATCATGAAGGACCTGCGCGCCGCCGGTTTTGACGATGTCATGGCCCAGTGCCAGGAGCAGGTCGACGCTTTCATGGCTTCCAACGGCGGTGCTTCCGCTGAAACCGCTGCTAAGTAAGCGTTCCCGTCCCATATCCGCCATCAACCCGTAACACAAAGGCCGTCGCTTCGCGCGGGCAGGAGAAAACAGCAGCAGCGGCAGCGCGCCGCCGCCTTTGATCGAACAGAATTTCTCAAGATCAATCAGCTTTTTCACCGGCCCGGCCCAGCGGCGGCCTTTTTTGCGGGTATATCCGCCCCAAACCGACCGATTCCGCCTGTGCGCGGAGGTTTCGCCTATGAAACAACATACCATCCGGACGGTCTATGCCGTCCACCATTCCCACACCGACATCGGGTACACCGACCTGCAGGAACATGTCATCGACCTGCAGGTGGACTACATCCGCAGCGCCCTGCAGCTCATGGAAGACCCTGCCAATGCGGCCTTCCGCTGGAACTGCGAAACCCTGTACTGTGTAGAGGCCTTCTTCCGCACCGCATCGGAGGAGGAAAAAGCCCGTTTCCTGGACCTGGCCCGGGACGGCCGTATCGGCCTTTCGGCCAACTACCTGAACTTCACCGACCTGCTGGACTGCGGCATCTACGCCCGGCGCCTGCACGCCTGGCGGGAGAAATTCGCCGCCGCAGGCGTGCCCCTGACCACCGCCATGTGTGCCGACATCAACGGCCTGTCCATGGGCCAGCGGGATGCCCTGCTGGAAAACGGGGTGGAGTTTCTGTACACCAACATCCACTGCCACCACGGTATGTACCCCCTGCGCCAGAACCAGAACGCCTATTTCTGGCAGAGCAAGGACGGCCACCGCCTGCTGGTGTGGAACGGCGAGCACTACAACCTGGGCAACGTGCTGGGCCTGCGCCCCAACCACATCCCCAACTTCATGACGCAGGACCGGCTGGGCAGTGCCCCGCAGCCGGAAGACGATGCCGAAGCCCTGGCCCGGAACCTGGACGCCTACCTCACCGAGTGTGAGGAAAACGGCTACCCCTATGACTTCATCCCGGCGTCGGTGTCCGGCGTCTTCAGCGACAACGCCCCGCCCGAACCCCTCATCCTGCACACCATCGAAACCTTCAACCGCCGCTACGGCGACACGGTGCAGGTGCGGATGGTCAGTCTGCAGGAACTGTACGCCGCCATCGCCCCCAAACTGCAGCAGGCGCCGGTGTATCACGGCGACCTGAACGACTGGTGGGCCAACGGCGTGGGCTCCACCCCTTATGCGGTGAAGCACTACCGGGACGCCTGCCGCAGCTACGAGCTGGCCCGCCGCCTGGACCCCGGGCTGGAACAGCACCAGCCCGCCCTGGTGCGGGAGGCCGAGGACGCCCTGCTGCTCTACGCCGAGCACACCTGGGGCCATTCCGCCAGCATCACCAACCCCTATGAATCCATGGTGCTGGACCTGGATATGCGCAAGAACGGGTATGCTTCCCGCGCCCATGAGGCCGCCGCCCGCATGCTGGGCCGCATCGCCCGGGACCAGGGGGACATCCTGCGCTACTACGCCACCGAGGGCAGCATCCGGGTACAGAACCCCACGCACCTTTCCGGCCCCATGGCGGTGGAATTCTACGTCGAAACCCTGCCCGCCGGCCTGCCCGACGCCTGCGTCCACACCGAGGACGGCCGGGAACTGCCCTGTCAGGTCAGCCCCCACCCCCGGGGACGGCGAATTTCCTTCGTGGACACCTTTACACCGGGGGAAGTCAAACGGTATACTTATGGCAGAAGAGAACGTCCTGAAAACAAGCTCAACACCCGCCAGTGCTACGTTGGCGCCGAGCGGGTGCGGGATATCGTCAATGACTACGACCCCGTGACCTTCCGCCTGCCGTACAGCTTTGAAAACCGGTTCTTCCGCCTGGAATACGAGGTGGGCCGGGGCCTGTGCAGCCTGTATGACAAGGTCCACGGCCGGGAGCTCATGGCTCCTGCCGGCCTGCCTTTCTTTACCCCGGTCTATGAATGTACCCCGGTGCGCCCCGGCGTCACCGACGTGTACGAGGAACGCCGCCTGCTGGGCCGCAATATCCGCGGTCAGCACGCCAGACAGTTCCCCGCAACCCTGGAAGAGGTGGTGTGCGAGGAGCGCGGCCCGGTGTTCACCACCCTGCGCCTGCGCGGGTCCATGCCCGGCACCGTCCACTGCGATGTGGTGCTGAAACTGTATGAGGCCCTGCCCCGCATCGACTTGCGTCTGGAACTGGGCAAGACCCTTTCCACCGATATCGAAAGCGTTTACCTGCCCCTGAACCTGGACCTGTCCGGGCGGGAAGTCTGGCTGCGCAAAGGCGGCCGGGAAGCCCTGCGCCCCGGCGTGGACCAGCTGCCCGGCAGCTGCATGGAATACAGCATGAGCGACGACGGCCTGGCCTTCCTGGGGCGGGACGGCGGCGTGCTGCTGGGCGCCCGGGACACCCCGCTGTACGCTTTCGGCCCGCTGAAACACCACCCCATCCGCCTGTGCGAAAACCGCCCGGAGGACAACCGCCGCCCGGTGTTCGCCTGGCTGATGAACAACACCTGGGAAACAAACTTCAAGCTGGACCTGTCCGGCTTTGCGGAATACCGCTTCACCCTCACCCTCACCGACGAAACCGACCCAGAACGCGCCATGGACGAGCTGCACGAGCAGCAGTTCGCACCGGTCGTGCGCATCGTGGGATAACGCTGCCCCAACCACAGGAGGTTAGAAAGTATGGCTAAGATCATTGGCAACCCGCTGCCCAACATTCCCTGGCAGGACCCGCCCGCCGTCACCCGCACCCCGCTCTGGCGGTATGACGGCAACCCCATCATCGGCCGCGACGGCAACAAGCGGTCCAACAGCGTGTTCAACAGCGCCGTGGTGCCTTTCAAGGACGGCTTTGCAGGCGTCTTCCGCTGCGACAGCCTGTCCATCAGCATGGATATTTTTGCCGGCTTCAGCAAGGACGGCATCCACTGGACCATCGACGATGAGCCCATCCACCTGGTGGGCGAAGACCCCGAAGTGACCAACCGGGAATACCGGTACGACCCCCGGGTCTGCTACATGGACGGCAAGTACTACGTCACCTGGTGCAACGGCTATCACGGCCCCACCATCGGCCTGGCCTGGACCGAGGACTTCAAGACCTTCCACCAGCTGGAAAACGCCTTTTTGCCCTACAACCGCAACGGCGTTCTGTTCCCCCGCAAGATCCAGGGCCGCTACATGATGATGAGCCGCCCCAGCGATACCGGCCACACCCCCTTCGGCGACATCTTTGTCAGCCAGAGCGAGGACCTCATCTACTGGGGCCGTCACCGCTACATGATGGGCGCCGTCAAGGGGGACGAATCCGCCTGGCAGAGCCTGAAGATCGGCCCGGGCCCCATCCCCATCGAAACCGACGAGGGCTGGCTGCTGATCTACCACGGCGTCATCAACACCTGCAACGGCTATGTGTACCGCATGGGCGCGGCCCTGCTGGACATCGACGAGCCCTGGAAGGTGAAAGCCCGCGGCAAGGACTACATCCTGGCCCCCCACATGCCCTATGAGTGCATGGGCGACGTGCCCAACGTCACCTTCCCCTGCGCCGCCCTCACCGACGCCCCCACCGGCCGCATCGCCGTCTACTACGGCTGCGCCGACACCGTCACCGGCCTGGCCTTCACCACCGTGGACCGGGTGCTGGACTACATCAAGGCAAACTCCTTCTGAAATCTTTGAAATCTGGCCTTCCCAGGAAAGGAACTCCCCATGGAAACAATGAGCTTTTTGGACAAGCGGATCAACGGCATCTGCACCGAGCTGCAGAAGCTTTCGGTCAAGCAGAAATTCCCCACCGACAACTGGCTGTACAAGCCGGGCAACTTCCTGCGCCCGGAGGACGCCGACGCCGACCCGGCTCCTTTTGAGCCCTTCGACTGCCGCACCATGCACTGGTACGGCCCGGACAAGCACTACTGGTTCCGCGCCGACGTGACCGTGCCCGCCGAGTTGGACGGCAAACCCCTGTGGATGCACGTCTGCACCCAGATCGACGAATGGGACGACGCCAAGAACCCCCAGTTCCTGCTGTTCGTGAACGGCGCCGTCACCCAGGGCATCGACATGAACCACCGGGATGTGCTGCTGGACCGCTGCGCCAAGGCCGGCACCACCTACCGCCTGGAACTGCAGTCCTATACCGGCATCCTGCACACCGAGTTTAACCTCATCGTGGACCTGCGGGAGGTGGACCCGGAGATCGAGGGGCTGTACTACGATATGGTGGTGCCCCTGCAGGCCTTCCCCCGGCTGGAGCCGGACGGCAAGGCCCGCCGCGACCTGGAACGGGTGCTCAACGAGGCCGTGAACCTGCTGGACCTGCGCACCCCGTACAACGAGAGCTTCTACGCCAGCGTGGCCGAAGCCCGCAGCTACCTGGCCAAGGCCCTGTACACCGACCTGGCCGGCCATGACGAGGTCATTGCCAGCTGCATCGGCCATACCCACATCGACGTGGCCTGGTGGTGGACCGTGGCCCAGACCCGGGAAAAGGTCTGCCGCAGCTTTGCCACCGTGCTCAAGCTCATGGACGAGTACCCGGACTATAAGTTCATGTCCAGCCAGCCCCAGCTGTACTACTTCCTGAAACAGCGCTACCCCGAATTGTACGAGAAGATCAAGGCCCGTGTGGCCGAAGGCCGGTGGGAACCGGAAGGCGGCATGTGGGTGGAAGCCGACTGCAACCTGACCAGCGGCGAAAGCCTGGTCCGCCAGTTCCTGTACGGCAAGCGCTTCTTCAAAGAAGAGTTCGGCGTGGACAACCGCATCCTGTGGCTGCCCGATGTCTTCGGCTACTCCGGCGCCCTGCCCCAGATCATGAAAAAGTGCGGTATCGACTACTTCATGACCACCAAGCTGGCCTGGAACCAGTTCAACAAAATGCCCTACGACACCTTTATGTGGCGGGGCATTGACGGCACCGAGATCCTGACCCACCTGGTCACCACCCTGGGCGTGGGCCAGGACGAAAAGGACTTCTTCACCACCTACAACGGCATGCTGCACCCGGACGCCATCATCGGCGGCTGGCACCGCTACCAGCAGAAGAGCATCAACAACGACATCCTCGTCTGCTACGGCTACGGCGATGGCGGCGGCGGCCCCACCCGCGCCATGCTGGAAACCTCCCAGCGCATGGAAAAGGGCGTGGAGGGTATCCCCAAGGTGCGCCAGGCCTTCGCCCGCACCTACTTCGACGAGCTGAAAGAGCGGGTTTCCGGCAACCGCCGCCTGCCCACCTGGGAGGGCGAGCTCTACTTCGAATACCACCGCGGCACCCTGACCTCCATGGCCCGCAACAAGCGCTCCAACCGCAAGGCCGAGCTGCACATGATGGACCTGGAACTGCTCAGCGTGCTGGCCGCCCCCGGCGTGGCCTACCCCGCCGAAGCCCTGGACAAGCTGTGGCACGGCATCCTCATCAACCAGTTCCACGACATCCTGCCCGGCTCCTCCATCCATGAGGTGTACGAGGTCACCAAGAAGGAATACGCCCAGATGGAAGCCGAGATCGCCGCCCTGCGGGACGAGCGTCTGGCCGCCCTGACCCCGGCGGGGGAGGGCGTCACCGTCTTCAACACCACCGGCTTTGCCCGCAATGACGTGGTGGAACTGGGCGAGTGCGACGCGGCCGCCCTGGCCGATGAGGCCGGCAACGTCTACCCGGTGCAGCAGACTGCCGACGGCGCCGTGGTCTGGCTGAAAGACCTGCCCGCCAAGGGCCGCAAGACCTTTGCCCCGGCGGATTGCGCGGCACAGGCCGCTCCCTTCACCATCGGGGCGGACGGCCGCAGCATCGAAACTCCCTTCTACACCGTTTCCTTTGATGAACACGGCCAGATCGGCCGCCTGTTCGACAAGGACAACCGTCGGGAAGTGCTCCAGGCGGGCAAAAGCGCCAACGCCTTCCGGGTGTTCGAGGACAAGCCCATCTACTACGATAACTGGGACATTGATATTTTCTACACCGAAAAATCCTGGGATGTCACCGACCTGAAGGCCTTCACCTGGACCGAGAACGGCCCGGTGCGCGCCACTCTGCACATCGAGCGGGCGTTCAGCAACTCCACCATTTCCCAGGACATCCACTTCTACGCCAACTCCCGCCGCATCGACTTCGTCACCACCGTGGACTGGCACGAACACCAGCACCTGCTGAAAGTGGCCTTCCCCTGCAACGTCCACACCGATGAAGCCACCTTCGAGGTGCAGTACGGCAACCTGACCCGCAAGACCCACACCAACACCAGCTGGGACAAGGCCCGGTTCGAGAGCTGCGGCCAGAAGTGGGCCGACCTGTCCGAGGGCCACTACGGCGTGAGCCTGCTCAACGACTGCAAGTACGGCCATTCGGTCAAGGACAGCTGCCTCAGCCTGACCCTGATCAAGTCCGGCATCGAGCCCAACCCCACCACCGACCAGGAAGTGCACCACTTCACCTACGCCCTGTACCCCCACGCCGAAACCTGGCGCGCTGCGGGCACTGTGCGGGAGGCTTTCTTCCTGAACCAGCCGGCCCTGGCAGTGGCGGGCGGCACCCCCGGCGAGGCCTTCTGCCTGGCCGCTGTGGAAGCCCCCAACATCGTGGTGGAAACCATCAAGCAGGCCGAGGACGGCGACGGCGTCATTGTGCGTATGTATGAGTGCGACAACTCCCTCACCGAAACCACCCTGCACTGGGGTCGCCCCTTCACCAGCGCCGAGAGCTGCGACTGCCTGGAACAGCCGGACGGCGAGCCGGTGTCCGTGGAGAACGGCGCCATCCGCTTCACCGTCAAGCCCTACGAGATCAAGACCCTGCGCATCCGCTGAGAGGCGCAGCCCGAACCATACACTGGCCGCAAGGCCGCGAGGAATTTTCTTATGGCTATGAAATTTTTGCCCCAGCCGAAACGGGTGGACCACCGGGACGGCGGTTTCGCCCTGACCCCCCACACCCGGGTGGTCCTGTGCCCCGGCACCGCGCCGGAGGCCCTGCTCTATGCCCGGATGCTGCAAAACGCCCTGCGGGACTACGCCGGGCTCACCCCGGCCCTGGGCCGGGGGACCGCCGCGGCCGGGGAGATCGCCCTGACCATCGACCCCCAGCAGAAACCCGCCCACTACACCCTCACGGTGGCGCCGGAAGGCGTCACCCTGGCGGCGGGGGACGACGAAGCCCTGTGCAACGGCGTCCAGACCCTCATCCAGCTGGCCCAGCGCTGCGGTGCGGTGCTGCCCGCCCTGTTTGTGGAGGACTGGCCCGACCTGCCCAACCGCGGGTATTACCAGGACTGCTCCCGGGGCCGGGTGCCCAAGCTCAGCTACCTCAAGCGGGTGGCCGACCTGCTCTGCCGCTACAAGATCAACCAGTGGCAGCTGTATATTGAACATACCTATCTCTTCCGGGATCTGTCCGAAGCCTGGCGGGACGACACCCCCCTGACCGCCGATGAAATCCTGGAACTGGACGCCTACTGCGCCGCCCGGCATATCGAGCTGGTGCCCTCTTTGTCCAGCTTCGGCCACATGTACAAGATCCTGTCCACCAAGACCTGCTGTGACCTGTGCGAGCTGCCGGATTCCGAAAAGGTCCCCTTCTCCTACACCTACGCCGGGTGGCACCATACCCTGAACGCCGCCGACCCCCGGGTGGTGGAGTTCGTGAAGAAGCTCATCGACGAGTACCGGGCGCTGTTCCGCTCCCACAAGTTCAACATCTGCGCCGACGAAACCTTCGACCTGGGCAAGGGCCGTAGCAAGGCCCTGGCCGATGAACTGGGGGAGAAGACCCTGTATGTCCGCCACGTCAAGGCCCTGTGCGAATACCTGGTGTCCCAGGGCTGCACCCCCATGTTTTGGGGCGATATCATGTGGCGCTTCCCCCAGAGCTGCGCCGAACTGCCCAAGGAAACCATCTGCCTGAACTGGGGCTATCTGCCCGACCAGCGGGAGAACGAGATCCGGGACATCGCCGCCAGCGGCATCACCCAGTATGCCTGCCCGGGCGTCTGCGGCTGGAACCGCTGGGTGCCCCTGTACCGGAATGCGTACAGCAACATCCGGGCCATGTGCCACCATGCCCACAAGTACGGGGCCATCGGCCTGCTGAACACCGACTGGGGCGATTATGCCCACATCAATGACCCCCGCCTGACCATCCCCGGCATCCTGTACGGGGCGGCTTTCGGCTGGAACGCCGAACCGGTGGAGATGGAGGAGCTGAACGAGTCGGTTTCCCGCATCGGTTACGGCGATGCCTCCGGCCGGCTCATGGCCGCCCTCACCGACCTGTCCGACCATGAAGTTTTTGACTGGCAGCATGCAGTGAACTGGATCGAGGGCAACGACACCCGCCGCGCCGAGCTGCTGGCCGAGCTGGACCTGACCAAAGTGCCCGAAGCCAACGCCGCCGTGGCCGCCGCCCGGGACCGGGTGCTGGCCTGCTCCGCCAGCCTGCCTGCCGGGCAGAAAGAGATCGTGTCCGTCGCCTGCGTCACCGCCGAGAGCGTGATGCTGTGGAACGAGATCGGCGCCTGGCTCACCGGCCCCCGGGATGCAGACCCCGAACTGGCCGCCCGGCTGGAACACTGGTACGCCCTGTACCTGGTCCAGTGGCGTCAGGTCAGCAAGGAGAGCGGTCTGCCCAACCTGACCCGCCTCATCGTGCGGTACGCCGACCTGCTGCGGCACCGCCAGTACGCCGAGGTGTAAGCGCCGGGAGGGGTACCCCATGGGCTTGTTCAAACAGTTGTTTTTCCCTGCGCAGGCCCCCACCGAAGCACAGCTGCAGTCCGGCCGCCGCTGCCTTGTGGCGGAAGGCGCCGTGGCCGCCGTCATCTACTCCATCGGCACCGGCAACTTCCTGGCCGGGTATCTCAGCTGCCTGGGCGCGTCCATTTCCTTCTGCGCCCTGGTGGCCATGATCCCCCAGCTGGGCTGCGTGCTGCAGTTTCTGTCGCCCTTCGTGTTCGAGCGCATCCACCACCGCAAACTGGCCATCTGGCTCATGTGCGTGGTCTACCGGTTCTCTCTGGCCGTGGTGCTCATGGTGCCCCTGGTGGTGCCGGGTGCCGCCCACGCCCGGGTGGTGGTGCTGGTCCTGTATACCCTTTCCTTTTTCTCCGCCGGTCTGGTCACCCCGGGGCTCCAGCATATGACCCTGGGCCTGGCACCGGACGGCGCCCGCGGGCAGTTCTTTGCCCGCAAAGACATCGTGGCCGCCTGTGTGAACAGCGCGGCCACCCTGCTGCTGGGCCGTCAGCTGGATTACTTCACCGCCGCCGGAAAGCCCTACACCGGGTTCCTGGTCATCGGCGGGGTGTGCTTCGCCCTGGCTCTGGCCGATGCCGTCCTGCTGGCCCTGGTGCATGAAAATCCCGTCCAGTTCGTCAGCCGCATGCGCCCCGCCGACATCCTGTGCCCGGTGCGGGACCCTGTGTTCCGCCCGCTGCTGCTCTACTCGGTGCTGGGCGGGCTGGCCGGCGGCCTGGCCACCCCGTTCCTTTCGGTGTACCAGCTGCGGGTGCTGGGCCTCAGCCATACCTTCATCACCTCGGTGGGGGTGGTGTCGGCGGTGGTGGGCATGGCGGGCAGCTGGTTCTGGGGCCGCTGTGCGGACGCCGCCGGCTGGCGCCGGGTGATTTTGCTCACCGCCCTGTTCAACCTGTCCTGCACCCTGGGCTGGGCCTTCATCCGCCCTGCCTGGGCCCCCTTCACCGCCCCCGTCCTCATGGTGGTCACCGCCGCCTGCTCGGGCGGGGCGTCCATCGCCAGTATGAACCTGCAGTTTGCCTCCAGCCCGCCCAGCGGCAAGACCGCCTACATCGGCGTGACCTCGGCCATGGCCAGCATTGCGGCCTGCGCCTCCGCCGCCGTGGGCACGGCCCTGCAGCCCTATCTGGAAACCCTGCTGGGACCGGGCAGCATCCCGCTGCTCTTTGCCCTGGCTGCCGCGGGCGGGTTTGCCAACCTGGCCGTCAACGGCCGCAAACTGCCCGATTCCCGTTCCTGACCCTATCTTTACAGGAGGAATGTCCATGTTTCCCTACCAAGACCCGCGCCTGCCGGTGGAACAGCGCGTCAACGACCTGCTGGCCCGCATGACCCTGCGGGAAAAAATCATGCAGACCGACCAGTATTTTTCCGGCGACTTCACCACCCAGGATGAGAACGGCCTTGTGACCGCCATGGACATGGACCGCCTGGATACCCTGCTGGGAGGCAACAGCGCCGGCAGCGTGCAGCTGCGGGGCATGAGCGCCGCCCAGGCCAACCAGGTCCAGCGCTATGCGGTGGAAAAGACCCGCCTGGGCATCCCCTTCATCTTCAGCGAGGAGGCCCTCCACGGCCTGATGACCGGCAAAGCCACCAGCTTCCCCCAGCAGATCGGCCTGGCTGCCACCTTTGACCCGGCGCTGGGCCGTCAGATGGGCCATGCCATCGCCGCCGAAGCCCGGGCCCAGGGCATCCACGAAACATACAGCCCGGTGATGGACCTCATCCGCGACCCCCGCTATGGCCGCGGGGAGGAATCCTACGGCGAGGACACCCACCTGTGCGCCGAGTTTGCCCGGGAAATGGTGCTGGGCATGCAGGGAGATGACCTTTCCGCCCCCGACGCCGTGGCCGCCGAGCCCAAGCACTATGTGGGCTACGGCAACCCGGTGGGCGGGCTGAACTGCGCCCCCTGCACCATGGGCCGCCACGATGTGTTCAGCGACTGCCTGCCGGTGTTCGAGGCCGCCTTTGTGGACGGCGGCGCCAGCAACGCCATGTGCAGCTATAACTCCATCGACAGCATCCCGGTATCCATGGACCACGAGCTGCTCACCGACGTGCTGCGCGGCCAGTACGGCATGAAAGGCTATGTGCGCACCGACCTGACCGCCGTTTCCCGCCTGTACGACTGGCACTTCATCGCCCCCACCCCGGAGGAGGCCATCCGCCTGGGCCTGGAAGCGGGCGTGGACCTGCAGCTGTACGATTTCCCCCACGATGTGTGGCAGAACGCCATTGAACACCTGATCACCTCCGGCAAGCTGGACCCGGCCATTCTGGATACCTGCTGCCGCCGCATTCTGGGCATGAAGTTCCGCCTGGGCCTGTTTGAACACCCCTACACCGATGAATCCCTGGCCCCCAGGGTGCTGCGCCGTCCCGAACATCTGGACCTGGCCCGCCGCATCGCCCGGGAATCGGTGGTGCTGCTGAAAAACGACGGCCTTCTGCCCCTGAAAAAGGACCTGAAGTCCATTGCGGTCATCGGGCCCGGCTCGGACACGCCTGCTTTGGGCGACTACTCCGAAGCCCGGGGCCGCACCGGCACCGTGTCGGTGCTGGAGGGCATCCGCGCCGCCGTTGGCCCGGATACCAAGGTGCTCCACGCCCGGGGCTGCAACTTCCTGGGGCAGGCCCTGCATCCCTTCGACCCCGGCATGCTGGTGGACGAGGACGGCAACGCCGGTCTGACCGGCCGGTACTATAACGGCCCGGTGCCCGAAGGTACCCCGGTGCAGACCCGCACCGACCGCACGGTGAACTTCAACTGGATCTTCGCCCTGCCCCACCCGGACCTGGACGCCAACTGCTTCAGCGTGGCCTGGACCGGCTGGGTGTGCATGCCCAAAACCATGGACGGCTGCATCGGCCTGAGCACCCAGGACAGCATGCGGCTGTATGTGGATGATGAACTGCTCATCGACGGCTGGGGCCCGGACAAGAGCGCCGACCAGGCCCTGGACTTCCGGTTCGAGGCGGGCCGTCGCTACAAGGTGCGCATCGAGTTTGTCAACGATGGCCGGGGCGCCCGGGTCATCTTCGGGTACAGCGCCGGGCGGGAGAACTTCGAAGCTGCCGTGGCCGCTGCCAGACAGGCGGAGGTGGCCGTGCTGTGCATGGGCGACAACGAGGAAACCAGCGGCGAAAACTTCGACCGCACCTCCCTGGACCTGCCCGGCCGTCAGCTGGAACTGGTCAAGGCGGTGTACGCCACCGGTACCCCGGTGGTCCTGCTGCTGCAAAGCGGCCGTCCGGTGTCCGCCAACTGGGAGAACGAGCATCTGCCCGCCATCCTGGAAGCCTGGTTCCCCGGCGAGCAGGGGGGCGCAGCGGTGGCCGATGTGCTGTTCGGGGACGCGGAGCCCTGCGGCCGTCTGCCCATCACCTTCCCCCGCAGCGTGGGGCAGGTGCCCTGCCATTACAGCCGCCGTCCCGGCGGCGGCAAGAAGTATGTGGAGATGGACTGGCTGCCCCTGTATCCCTTCGGGTACGGGCTGGCCTACACCACCTTCGCGTATTCGGACCTGACACTGGACCGCAGGACCATCGCCCCCAGTGATACCCTCCGGGTGTCCTTCACGGTGAAAAACACCGGCGCCCGCCCCGGCGTGGCGGTGCCCCAGGTGTATGTGCGGGACTACTTCAGCTCGGTGGTCAAGCCGGAACGGCAGCTGGCCGCCTTCACCCGGGTGGAGCTGGCCCCCGGCGAAAGCCGCACGGTTACGGTGGAAGTGGGGCTCCGCGCCCTGCGCACCCTGGGCCCGGATTACGTCTGGCGGGTGGAACCCGGCGACTTTGAGATCCAGCTGGGCGACAACGCCGAGAACATCCTGCTGCGCACCGATATGACGGTACAGGGTTAAAACAGAACAAATCCCCCTGATGCGGTTTGCACTGCATCAGGGGGGTTCTGTATAATGGGGGTTATTCCGGCAGCGGGCCGGTGGTTTCCGCCTGCACAGCCGGGCCGGCGGTCGGTTCGCTGGCCGGGTCCGTAGCTGGTTCGCGGGCCGGTTCGCTGGCCGGGGCTGTGGTTTCCTCGGTCGGCGGGGCGGGGGCAGGGCTTTCGCTGCCCGCGGCGTCGGTTTCCGGGGGCAGTTCTTCCCCGTCTTCGGGCGGGGCCGCTTCGGCCGGGCTGTCATCCGGGGCAGTCCCGGCGCTGTCCTGCGGGGCAGCGGGCAGGGATTCCGGCCCGGCGGGCTGCGGGGGCTCGGTTGTGTCGGCAGGGACTTCGGCGGGGGTATCTGGCGCCTCCGGTTCGGCTGCTTCGGCAGAAAATGCGTTTTCTGCAGGGAGATTGACCGAGTTGTCGGGGGTGGTCCCCGAATCGGTAACGTGTAAGGTGACCTGGATTTCCTCCTCCCACACATACTTGCATTGGGTGGCTGCCAGAGGGGCGGTCAGCAGCACCGCCCCCAGCAGAAAAGCCGCCAGCCCCCGGAACAGGTTTGCGCAATACGGTTTCATGGTCCGGCCTCCCTCAGTCGATCTGCTCTGCCTGAACGGTGATGGTAATGGGAATACTCTGGTTGGTGCCCGGGGTGATTGTTGAAAAATCTCCCGTAAAGGAGAGGGTGTGCTGTTGGGAAACAGCGCTCTCCGCGGCCAGGGTCCCCGCGTTGCTTACGGTGTAGAGGTTTTCCCCTGCGGGGGTGAGTTCTTTGCTGTCAAGCTGCATGGTCACTCCTGCGGGAAGGGCTGTGTCCAGCCGAATCTGCAGGTCGTACCGCAGGGCGGTTTCCGAGTGGTTGACGACCTTGAAAGAAAATTCTACGGTTGCGGTACCGTTGGCAGTGCCGCTCAGCTCCAGGGAGGCGTTCCCCGGCTGATACGCGACCTCCACCTCCCAGGCTGCGGCCCGGGCCTGGTCGCTGTCGCCGGCGCCGGTGGTATAACGGCAGAAACTGACCCCCACCAGCAGCAGAAAACAGACAAGCAGATACACCGGCCCCAGCAAAAAGGGCAGGCAGGGAAACTCCCTGTGAAAAAAAGGAATACGAACGTGGTTCATGGTTTGGCACCGCCCCCTTTCATGAATGTGGGTTGTTCCCGGCTGACCGGGCAGGAAAAAACGCCGGCAGAAAGCAGGGCGGTCATGGGGCGCGCCTGCGCCGTGCCAGAGCCGTCAGCACAAGGCCTGCCCCGCTGACGCCCAGCAGCACCAGATACAGACCAAGGTGGTTGTCATCCCCGGTCTGGGGCAGGATGTAGGACCCGGAACCCCGGCTCTCGTCCTCCACCACAATGTACAGCCCGGCGGTCACGTCGTCGGCGTCGGCAAAGGCCGCCTTGTTGCCCAGGACGGTATCGGTCTGGTCGCGGGCGTCGCTTTCGTGGTAGTTCCACAGCCAGCGGATGTCAAAATCCTGCACCGCCCCGGCGGCCAGCGTGCCGGTCACGGCCCGCACCACCTGGTCTTCGGCCACATCGTCGGGCAGGGGATAGCGGCCGGTGTCCGCAAAGCCGCTGCCCGCAAGCTGCGGCTCCACCGGCAGGGTTTCTTCCGCCTTGGCACAGTAGAGCAAGGCGGTGTAGGTGATGGCGGTCCCGGCACTGTTTTTCAGCCGTACAATGTTGGTTTTTTCGGTGCCGGGAGCCACCAGATTTTCCCCGTTTTGGGTCTGTACATTCTGATAGGCCCCGTCGAACAAGTCCAGCATGGCCACGCCGTCCGCCCGGACGGCGGTATTGCTGTCCCAGGTCAGGGCGCCGGTGGTGTAGGTCAGCAGATGGTCGGGGCTTTCGCTGCGGCTGGCGTAGGTGGACCCCAGGGCAAGGGGGAACAGAAGCAATTCCAGCACAAACAGAATCAGCAGGGCAGGCGGCAGCCAGGTTTTCAGTCCGGAATGGGTACACATGAGAAAACACTACCTCCTGTTATGGCGTTGCTTTGGGGGCAAACACTCCGGCCGGACTCAGTCGATCTGGGTGACGGTGGTGGTGACGGTGATCAGAACAGCGGGAATCTCCTCACTGCTGTCGCCCACTGCGTTGTTGCCCAGCAGGGTATCCAGCTCGTCGTCCTGACTGGCTACCGTTCCGTTAGCGTTCTCAAACGGCCACTCCCAGCTGTAGGTGATATTGTTCCCGACAGTGCTCAAATCCGTGCCGGCTTCCAATACTTTCGTGGTGGCATCCTGAATAGCGGTTTCGATGGCATTCTCAAAGCTGTATTCACCGCCAGCGGTATCAGAGGAATAGTCCAGACCCTTGATGGTTTTGTCGCCGATGGTGAACACCAGCGGGCAGTAGAATTCGTCTCCGCGGTTGCCGCCTACATTCCAGCCGGTGAGTACTACATTGGCGGTTGTTTCCACTTCGACCGCCACTTCAGGCTCACCGGTGATCTTTACGCCGCCAAAGGTGCCTTCCGTACCGGGAGCAAGGACGTTGCTTACTTCTTCTGTTTGCTCCTTGGACGCGCCATTGGAATTCCATGTGAAGGTGATGCTTTCAGAACCATCACCTTTTACAGAAGGTCCACCATTCGGGATGGTGAAATTTGAATCATCTTTGCCATAACTAGTAAGGAACCCGTCGCCGGTCACTTCCACTTCCACACCCCACTTGGCAACACGGGCGGTATCTTTGCCTGTTCCCTTGGTCACATACTTAGCAAAAGTCCCGCCTACCAAGCAGGAAGTTCCCAATGTGAGAACCAGCAGGATGCCGCTTGCTCTCAGGAGCGCACTGTGTTTCTTCATTTGATTTAACCTCCTAAAATTTGATCGGTCGGGGGCAGAACGTCCCCTTCGGTGTGAGGGGGTTGGCCTCACCTCTATCCCTGCACGGGCGGTCGCGGGGGCCGTACCTGCACAGTTCCCAAAATTCAGGGCCGGGGGGCCTCCTCCCGGCTGTCGGGCGCATCGTTCGCCCCGGTCATGGCCCGCAGCCGGTCCAGCTCGGCCTGCATCTCCCGGGTGCGCTGCTGCTCCCGGGCGTCATACTGGCGGCGGCGCAGGATGTCATACAGCAGGATCACCGCCACCGGTACCGCAATGAACAGCAGCATGCCCAACGGCTGGCGCAGGAACAGGGCAAAATCCCCCACGCCCGGCAGCCGTCCCCGGTATACCCCTACCAGCTGGTCGGCGGTCACCGGTTCCTCGTCGGCGGTGTTGTTGGCATCGCCTTTAGTGGTGAACTGCATTGTGCCGTTCTCCCCGGTCCCGATGGCCGTAATGCGGTGGGTCACCACCGAACCGTCGCTCATATAGGCAATGATATCCCCGGTTTCCAGCGTTTCCGGGGTGGTTTGGCTTACAAAAATCAGGTCGCCTGCTTCAATGGTGCCGCTCATGGAACCGGAAAGCACCGCCAGTGGGGTGACGCCCAGCACCGAGGGCGGCTTCTCCGGCTGGAGGGTGCTTTTGACAATGAGGATCAGGTTGCACACCAGAAGAATCCCCAGTACAAGGCAGGCGGCAGCCCCGATGATCGTGGGCAGCAGGCTGTGCCGCGTCCGGGGCGATTCGGTCATTTCCGTTTCCATGGTTTTCCCTCCCTGAAAGGTATACCCTGGCGTTTTTCCTGAAAAACCAGCGGCGGTCAGCCGTTGCACAGCTGCTGTACCAGCCGGTCCCGGGCAGCCCGGGCCGTCGGCTGGGGCGGGGATTGGGTCAGGTATTCCAGGGCGTCGTTCCATTCGCGCAGGTCCTCCTCCTGTACCGGGAGGCGTTCCAGCTTTCCGGCCAGACGCCGGCGCTGCCCCCGCGAAAGGAACCGCAGATCGGACAGGTAGTCGCATTCCATGAAAGCGCAGAGCATTTCCAGCAATGGCTGCTTCTTGGACATACCGGCACCATCTCCTTCGTTTTCGGCAATGTACGAGAAAGCTGTTCCGCAAGGCGGTCTTTGGCAGAAAAGACGGCCCTTGCCAGGGATTTATGTTATAAGCAGCATAAAATACTCTAAATGTTAAAGATAATCATTATGTAACGTAACTGCTTGTAGTATAACATATTTTAGAAGACTATTTCAAGCAAAAAAACGTAATGAGCTGGAGTATTGGCAAAATGTGCTGCCTACAATGGTAACTAGATAGGTGGTGCAAAGTATACGAATGGATACCAAATTTGTCCGGGACAGGATCACGCAGCTGCGGCTGCAGAAAGGCGTTTCGGAATACCAGATGAGCTACGACCTGGGCCACAGCCGCAGCTACATTTACAATATCTCGTCGGGTAAATCGCTGCCGCCCATGGCGGAATTTCTTCAGATATGTGATTACTTTGAAATTACGCCCAGCCAGTTTTTTGATGATTCTCTGGAAAATCCCGTCATGCTCCAGACAGCCATTGAGGAAATGAAAAAACTGGACAGTGACGACCTCATCCTGATCATCAGCGCCATCCGGCGCCTGAACCGGAAATGACCCGGGCCGCCCCTGCAACAGGACCGGCCCGGCGCAAAACCAGGAAAATACCTAAAAACCCCGGCCGTTTAGACGGGTGCTCGTAAGAAAGTAATTCACCAAAAATTACACTTACAGCATCTGTCAGGCGGGATTGGCTAACGAAAAAATGAGCGATACTTGGTTTTTTGACCGAGTATCGCTTATTTTTTGCCCTTGCGTAGAAGCAATAGATTTATTCACACTTTTTTGCTATAATCATATCGTATCTATCCTTTCCATTCCTTTCCGAGGTTTTTTCAAAAAATCTCAAAAAACTTTTGCCGCATTGGAACAATTTGAACTTTCTCATGCCATATATAGTAGAGGGGCAAAAATAAACGATTGGAGGTGACGCTATGACACAACCGAAAGACCCCAAAGGCTTTCTTGTGGTGCTGCCCGGTGAAATCATCGAGATACCTCAGGATAGCGACAAATCGTGGCTGACTTTGTTTTACAGTCTGCCAAAGGAGCTTGCCGAGAAGTGGAAACCGGCTTTTGACTTGCCACGCTGCCCTTACGAGGTTTTGCGAACGGACAAGTATGACAGCATCGTTTGTGACGATATGTTTAAGCTGCTTGTGTGGGATTGCTATTCGTGGAGTGCATGGCAGTTCTTCCAAGTGAAAGACCGCAAGGGAAACTACCGTGATATTCCCGGCGATATGAAGCAGTATGCGGGCTACTTCCCCTTGTGGCGGCTCTCATACAACATCATTCCATATATCCGAATGAAGTTTGAGCAACACGGACTTGGCTTTCAAAACCTATACAATATCCCGCAGGGTGTTGAAGTGCCGTGGCTGACCTATCAGCAGTTCAGCAATCTGATCGGCAATGTCACCGATATGGTAATTGCGGAAGAAAACTGGCAACCGATGATTGATGCTATCTGGGAGAACAGGACGGTTGAGGACTACGAAACCACAAGTAGCACCGTCAAGACCGACTTCATGCGGAAGTGGTATCACAACCGTTCCGGCAAGCCTATCTCTCTGGACGAAATGATGGAGAGCGAGAACGGAGACATTTTTGAGGTAGCCGACCCACGAAGCGAGTTTGAGCAGATGGTTATCTCCGAAATGCAGATTGCCGCCTTTGCCGAGCAGAATATCACCGACAAAGACCGGGAGATATTGAAGCTACGAATGGACGGACACACCGAGCAGGAGATCGCAGACAAGGTTGGCTACAAAACCGCAAGTGCGGTACACAAGCGGATTGCAAAAATCGCAAGTGCCTATGAGGATTTTGTGACCGCTGAATACGGAAAATATCTGGACAAGTAAATGACGCAGAACGGCAGCAGTCACCCGAAAGGTGGTTGCTGTTTTTCGTGTGGGAAAGGAGTATCAATGAGCAAAGAGCCGTTTGCAAATCTACCCGATGTGCTGAACGCAAAGCAGCTTGCCGAGGCGTTGCACCTATCCAAAGCCGGGGCTTACAATCTGCTGAACGCAGACGATTTCCCCACGCTGAAAATCGGCGGGAGGAAGCTGGTCATAAAGCAGGATTTATTGCTCTGGCTGAAAAAACACACCAACAGTCAAGAGCCGAGAAAAACAGAAAACAGCCAATAACGACTGCCCGGACGCACTACTCCCTGTCCGAGCAGTTTCTATTTGAAAATCGCCGTTTTTCCCAAGTCAAGAGCCGGGAAAAACACCCGAAAAATGCCCCTACTGCGTAACAGGGGCGCAGAAAGGAGTTAAAATGCGAACAGGACTTACCAAGCGGCAGAAAACCACAGAAATCTTTTTTGATGAAACCAAGAGCAGGATCACCGTCTACACCCACAACACCGACTTGAAGAAGCGGCTGACCGCCTATGCGGAGCGGTACCCCGACCATTGCACTATGACGGACGAGGATAGCGAAACAGGCTACAAGGCGTTTGAGATTGAAAAGGGGCGATTGTCTTTCCGTCTGACCGCACCGTACAGCGAGGAACGCCGACGGGCGGCGAGTGACTATGCAAAAAAAGTTACAAGTTTTATGCAGCAAGGTGATTGAAAAAATGAGACTGTTTTGCTATAATTACTATGAAAAGATCTGTAAGGAGGTGTGGTAATGGCAAAAAACAAACTGGTTGCCCCAGTTGTTAAATGGGTTGGCGGAAAACGCCAGCTTTTAGATGAGATTACGCCTTTGCTTCCAAAGCGGATCGCTTCTTATTGTGAGCCATTTTTAGGTGGCGGTGCTGTTCTTTTTTCCATTCAGCCATCTAAAGCTATCGTCAATGACTTAAACGGGGATTTGGTAGCTGTTTACGAAACAATTCGTGATGACCTCGAATCTCTGCTTGAAGATTTGAAAAAACATGAAAACACTTCAGAGTATTTTTATGCACTGCGAGATATGGATAGAGATAAGGAAGCATACCAAGCGATGACGAAGGTTGAGCGAGCTTCCAGATTGATCTATCTTAACAAAACTTGTTTCAATGGGCTTTTCCGGGTTAATTCTTCTGGTGAGTTTAATTCTCCGTTTGGTCACTACAAAAACCCCAATATAGTTAATGAGCCTGTTCTTCGGGCTGTTAGCAAATATTTTGCATCAAGCAATATCACATTTTATAGTGAGGATTTTGCTGAAACTTTGAAACGAGTAAATAAAGGCGGTTTTGTATATCTTGATCCCCCATACGATCCTGTTTCAGATACAGCAAGTTTCACAGGTTATAACAAGGGCGGCTTTGACCGAAACGAGCAGATTAGATTGAAGCAGTGCTGTGATGAGCTGACGAAGCGTGGAGTAAAATTCATGCTTTCTAACTCAGCCACCGATTTTATCAAGGATTTGTATAAGGATTACGATATTACAATCGTAAAGGCAAAGCGAGCAATCAACGCAGATGCAAGCAAGCGAGGGGCAATAGAGGAGGTGCTAATCAGAAATTATGGGACTGAATGATACTGCTTGGCAAGCCCTCTTTGACAAGTACGATATTCTTGATGAAATCCAAAGGAGTGGTCAATTTGTAATATCGGCAAACCAAATCAAAGAATTTCGTGAGCCGAGGCTAATGACTAAGTTTGACCACAAAGTTAATCTCCCATCTGTTTTTGCAGACAACGGATTAGCGATTTTGCCTATCACTCGTGGCGATTATGTTATTTCATCATTCTCTGCATATAAAGAATTTGAACCCCCTGTTGCTGATGCACAGAGAATTTCAATTCCTGCTCATATCCAAAGCCTAATGCCGCAGTTTCTTGTGAGCGAAGCCATTGCTTTGAATTGTGCAAATGCTTGTGGCATATTGAGTGATTTTTTGGAAGATGATGCTCTCGTGTCAACAGTAAGCGGTCGCATGAGTTCCGGCGGTTTTGGCTTTAATATTGAAACAGACACCGGCACTAAATATGTCGCTGTATCAAATTCTCAAATAGAGATTGATGCCGCATACGAGGGAATTAACTATCTTTCTCTTTTTGAAGCGAAACGAGACTTGTCTGATGATTTTCTTGTAAGGCAGCTCTACTACCCTTTCCGTGTATGGAGTAGCCGAGTAACCAAGCCGGTCAAGCCTGTGTTCCTTATCTTTTCAAACGGTATGTTTAACTTGTATCAATATCAGTTTGACGATCCTCAAAACTATAATTCGCTTAGACTGGTAAAGCAGAAGAATTATGTGATCGCAACTGAAATCTGCTTGTCAGATATTGAAAACCTTTTGACAACTGTTCCGTTGGTAACTGAGCCTGAAATTTCATTTCCCCAAGCTGACCGTATGTCCCGGATAGTAAACCTTATCGAGTTGTTAAATGAGAAACCGATGACAAAGCAAGATATAACATCGGAATACGCATTTGATGAGCGGCAGACAAATTATTATACTGATGCAGGACGATACCTTGGGCTTATCGACAAAGGGCATGACGAAGATGGGAACATTCTTTTCCAGTTGTCTGCCCGTGGACATCATATAATGGGGTTGGAGTACAAGGAACGCCAACTTGCTCTTGTGACACAGATATTGATGCACAAGGTATTCAACGAAACCTTAAAACTACATCTACAATGCGGAGAAATGCCGGATAAACAAACCATCATCCAAATTATGAAGAACTCAAGCCTATATCATGTTGAAGCTGACAGCACATATTTACGGCGTTCTTCCACAGTCATAGGTTGGATAAACTGGATTTTGGGAATTGTTGAAGAATAACTCTCCGCTGAAAAGGAGGGTGGAAAGCATGGCAGACAATAAGCAAAGACCAATTATTCAATCAAGTGGATACAACGGTAGCGAGCCTACTCGTATTTGTCCTCACTGTGGCAAAGAAAAACCGTTGAGCGACTTTGGTTATAGAAAAATGAAAAAAGGCGAAAATGGGCAAGTCAGAAACCAGTCTTGGTGTAAAGATTGCCGATAAAACGAATGACAGACCGTCTACCGTAAAAAGGTAGGCGGTCTTTTCATATCCAAAACAAAATCATAGGAGGAACGATATGCCGAGAAAACAACCGACCACCCTTGCAGAATGTAACGCCGAATTGGAGCTTGCACAAAAGCAGCTACGACAGTATCAAAACCGGGAGAAAGTGCTGACACGGAAGTTGTTCGTAGAGGAACGCCGCATCAGAACGCACCGCCTTTGCGCCCGTGGCGGCTATCTGGAAAGCATCGTGCCGGAGTTGATCGCCATGACGGACGAGGAAGCGAAAGACTACCTTTACCACGCAGTACACAGCGAGGAAGCAAAAGCATTTTTGAAAAAACGAGCCGAGGGAGGGGTTACGGAATAATACCCTTGTTTACAAGGGCGCACTTATACACCCTGTCGGGTGTCGTGCGCTCTGCCGAGGGCTTTGTGGGAGCGTGGGAAATCCACACTCCCACATTGGCGGCTTGCGCCGCACAGGGAAAACTGCATTTTCCCTGCGACAGCTTACGCTGTCTACCATTTAGCGCACTTGCGGAAAGCGAACACCTTGCTTCGCAAGCTATTCACTTTCCACAAGTCTGAATAACCGAAACCGGGAGGTGGTACTATCGCAATTTACCATTGCAGCATTAAGATCGTCAGCCGTGGCAGCGGTAAATCCGCAGTCGCAGCAGCTGCCTACCGAAGCGGCGAGAAAATCACAAACGAATGGGACGGCATAACCCACGACTACACCAAGAAAGGCGGCATCGTCCATTCCGAAATCCTGCTGCCACCCAATGCTCCACTAGGCTTCAAAGACCGGGGAACGCTATGGAACAGCGTGGAGGAAATCGAAAAGGCGGGCAATTCCCAACTGGCAAGAGAGTTGGAAGTTGCCCTGCCCATAGAGTTATCCAGAGAGGAACAGTTACGGCTTGTCCGTGAATACTGTTCCTCTCAATTTGTTTCCAAAGGAATGTGCGCCGACTTCAATATCCACGACACAGGCAGCGGCAATCCCCACGCCCATATCCTCTTGACGATGCGCCCGATGGACGAGCAGGGCAAGTGGCTTCCGAAATCCAAAAAGGAATATGTGCTTGATGAAAACGGCGAGCGCATCCGTCTTGCAAGCGGCAGATACAAGACACGAAAAGTTGACCTTGTGGACTGGAACAGCCACGACAACGCCGAGGTCTGGCGCAAGGCGTGGGCTGACCTTGCCAACAGTTTTTTGGAGCAGAGTAACCGCCCGGAACGCATCGACCACCGCAGCTATGAACGGCAGGGCATTGAGCAAATCCCGACTGTTCACATCGGCGTGGCGGCATCACAGATGGAGAAGAAAGGCATCGTTACCGAGCGTGGCGAACTCAACCGCAGTATCAAGGCGGCTAATCGTATGCTCCGTGAAATCCGGGCGCAGATCGGCAAGCTGAAAGAATGGCTGTCCGAGATTTTCAAGGCAAAGGAAGCCTTGCGAGCCGAGCCACAACAGCCGAAATCTCCCGACCTGTCAACGCTACTGTTCCGCTATCTGGATATTCAGAAAGCAAAGGGCAGGAAGTATTCGCAGAGTTGGCAGCAACAGCACACCGCCGATGAACTCAAAGCCATTTCCAAAGCGGTCAATCTTCTTGCGGAAAAGGGTATCTTCACTCTGGAGGAATTGGACGCTGCCCTGTCCTCTGTCAGCGACAAGGCAAGCGAAATCCGTGGTGCTATGAAGCCGAGGGAAGCGAGAATTAAGCAGCTACAAAAGCTGATTGAGCAGGCGCAGAACTTCCAAAAGACAAAGCCCGTCCATGATGAATACAAGCAAATCCGTTGGAAAGGCAAGCAGGAAAAGTTTGCAGAAACGCATCGAGCCGACCTCACGATATGGGAAGCGGCTAACCGTTATCTACGGGCGAACTTGCCGGATATGAAACTGACCCATAAAGCGTGGCAGACCGAGCTTGCGAAGCTGACCGCCGAGAACGAAGCGGAGTACGCCAAGCTGAAAGCACAGCGGGAAGTCGTTTCCGATCTGCAAAAAATCCACCGCTATGTGGATATTGCGCTGAAAGAGGACGCACCGCAGCAGAGCAAAACCAGAAATCACAATATAGACCGATGAGCCATCGGAGAAAGGAAACCACCATGAACAAGAACAAAGAGTTTGAACATGAAATCGACCCGGAGCTGTTAGAGGAAATCCGGCTATGGGAAGAAGCCGACCACGATGAGCTGACAGAATATTATTTCTCCTGCTCTGACCCCTATCTCAAACCGCAGCCCCTACCGCCCGACCACCCACGGCACAACTGCTACTTCAACGAGGACGGCCATCTCTGCGTGAAAAATCTGTCCGCGTTCTGGCTGCCGGAGTTCACCTTGCAAAAGGAAATCGGCGGCACAGTCTACACCGTCACAGGCAGCTATGACGGCGTGGAAACGCTGGATAAAAAGATGGAACGCATCATGGGCGAAAAGTTTACAGAAAAGATGGAGGATTCTGAATGACAAATACGCAGTCTCTTGGTACAATAGAAGCAACCAATCCTGTACTGGCAGTTGCCCCTTTGAAGGAGGAAACAGAAATGTTACGGGCAACTGATAAAATCACCGCGCTTTACTGCCGCTTATCCGTGGAAGATTTGAAAGAGGATAAGAAGGGCAGCAAAGAGGACGAATCCAACAGCATCCAGAATCAGAAAATGATCCTGCTCCAATACGCAAAGGAGCACCGTTTCCCGAACCCAACCTTTTTCGTGGACGATGGGTATAGCGGGACGAACTATGACCGCCCCGGCTTCCAAGCCATGCTTGCGGAAATCGAAGCGGGCAGAGTGGCAGTCTGCTGTACGAAAGACCTATCACGACTGGGGCGTAATTCCTCGCTGACAGGGCTGTATATCAACTTCACATTCCCAAAGTACAATGTGCGCTATATTGCCATCAACGACCATTTTGACACCATCGACCCCAACAGTACCGACAGCGATATTGCGGGCATCAAGAACTGGTTCAACGAGTTTTTCGCCAAAGACACCAGCCGCAAGATCCGTGCTGTCAATAAGGCAAAGGGCGAACGCGGCGTTCCTCTGACCGTCAATGTTCCATTCGGCTACCGTAAAGACCCGGAGGACAAGACAAAGTGGGTCGTGGATGAAGCGGCGGCATTGGTAGTCAAGCGCATCTTCAAGCTGTGCATGGAGGGCAGAGGTCCGATGCAGATTGCAAAGCTGCTCCAAGCGGAAAAGGTGCTTAACCCCACTTCCTACAAACGCAGGGAGGGCATCAAATCCCCAAGCCCCGAAACTGCCGACCCCTACCATTGGAACACCAACACGGTTGTTCATATTCTGGAACGGCGGGAGTACACAGGCTGTACGGTCAACTTCAAGACCTACACCAACTCTATCTGGGACAAGAAGCAGAGGGAAACGCCCATTGAGAAACAGGCGGTTTTCTACAACACCCACCCGGCAATCATCGAGCAGGAAGTCTTTGACAAGGTGCAGCAGATCCGTAAGCAGCGTCACCGCAGAACGAAAACGGGCAAGAGCAGCTTGTTTTCCGGCATGGTCTATTGCGCCGACTGCGGAGCGAAAATGCGGTATTGTACCACCAACTACTTTGAGAAGCGGCAAGACCATTTCGTATGCGCCAACTACCGCAGCAACACGGGAAGCTGCTCGGCACACTTTATCCGGGCGGTTGTGTTGGAGGAATTGGTCTGGATGCACATGAAAGCGGTTATCTTCTATGTGACACGCTACGAGAAGCATTTTAGGGCGGTTATGGAGCAGCGGTTACGAATGAGCAGCGAGGAAGCCATCCGTGGCTACAAGACGCAGCTTGCACAGGCAGAACGCCGCCTTGCAGAGCTTGACCGACTGTTTATCCGCATCTATGAGGACAATGTTTCCGGGCGCATCACCGATGAACGCTTTTCCCTTATGAGCAAGACCTATGAGGACGAACAGGCGCAACTCAAGGTGGATATTCACCGCTTACGGCAGGAAATTGAAGTACAGGAACGACAGATTGAAGATTTAGAGAAGTTCATTCAGCGGGTACACAAATACGAGGACTTGCAGGAAATGACACCCTACGCCCTGCGAGAGCTTGTCAAGGGTATCTACATCGAAGCCCCCGACAAGAGCAGCGGAAAGCGCAGACAGGGCGTCCGCATCTCCTACGACCTTGTGGGCTTTGTCCCCGTGGAAGAACTGTTGAAACAGGAAACGGCATGACCAAAGCCATGCCGTTCCTGCAAAAAGCAATATTACTTTCTTATGACCCCCGCCGGTTTGGCCGGGGCGTTTTTCTTGGCGGAAAGAACCGCCGTACTTGCGGCAGAGGGCCGCAGACGGTATAATAAAAAGTTGTAAATACCGCGAAACCGCAAAAAATGCAAGCACCGCTAAAAATGCGATGAAGAGGCAGTACGCTTCCGGCATGGGGCCGGAACAACGGAAAGGAGGGGGCCGGATGAACGTCCGCATCCTGGTCTGCGACGATGACGCCGCCTTTGCGGAAAAGCTCAGCCGCTGGCTGCAGGACAACACCGCCCGGGAACTGCACCCGGAAGTGTGCATCAGCACCGACCCGTCCATACTGGGGGACAGCGAGATTTCCTCCTTTGACATCATTTTTCTGGATATTGATATGGGGCAGAGCAACGGGGTGGAAGTGGCCCGCCGTCTGCGGCGGCTGCAGGCCCGGGCTCTGCTGATTTTTGTGACCAACTATGTGGAATACTCCCCCGAAGGGTACGAGGTGGGGGCGTTCCGCTTCCTGCTGAAAAGCCGCCTGAAAGAAAAACTGCCCGCCTACTATGAGCAGGCCCTGCGGGTGCTGCAGCGACGGGAGGATGTGTATACCTATGCCCTCAACGGGGAGGTGTGCCGGGTGCGCCTGTGCGAAGTGCTGTATCTGGAAAGCCGGGGGCGGCTTCTGTGCCTGCACACGGTGCAGAAAGACCGGGGCGGGCAGAGTTTTTACGGCAAGCTGGAGGAGGAAGAGCACCGCCTGGAGGAATCGGGCTTTGTGCGGGTCCACAAGAGCTACCTGGTCAATATGGCCCACATCTGCCGCCTGGGCTATGCGGAGGTCCTGCTGGATGACGGCACCGCTCTGCCGGTGAGCCAGCGTAAGTACGCCACCATCCGCACCATCTACCTGAACTGGAAGTGTGAACAATGACAACGACGCCGGCCGGGGTGCTGCTGGGTGTGCTGATCACCCTGCTGCAATGCTTTGACGGGGTGCTGTTCTATGATATTTTCCTCAAGCGCAGGACCGAGGGTCTGCGCTTTTGGGGCGGGTATTTCCTGATCACGGTATCTGCGGGCCTGGTGCTCAATCTCTGGGCCATCCCGCTGAACTTCGGCAGGGTGCTGTTCAGCATGCTGCTGTTTGCGGTCCTGAGCCTGTGCCTGTACAGCGGCGGGGTGGTGTTCCGCATTCTGGTATCGGGGCTGTTCTATGCCCTGCTCAACGGGCTGGGCATTCTGGTGGCCTACGGGGTGGTGCAGGTCGTGCGGGGCGGCCTGCGGACACCATACACCGTCTATGCGGTGTTCATTCTGGCCTCTGTCACCGAGCAGCTGCTGGGCATGGGGCTGATTCTGCTGGCCCAGAAGCTGTTCCACCCCCGCAAGCGCGGGCAGGAAGCCTGGCAGCTCTGGCTGGTGCCCCTGTGCCTGACCTTCAGCTCCACCGGCATGTGCGTTTATCTGCTGCACTCCGCCGCCAACGGCCGCACCCCGGTGCAGGCGGTGCTGGTGTGTACGGTGTATCTGGTGTTTGTGAACCTGCTGGTCATGGTGCTCATCGACTGGCTGGCCCAGAGCGCCCGCTACCGGGAAGAATCCCTGATGCTGAACGAAAAACTGCACACCCAGGCCGAAAGCCTGGAAGCCCTGGGCAACGCCTACGCGGTGCAGCGCCGCCTGACCCACGATTACAACGCCCACCTGGTCAGCCTGAACGGCTACCTGAAAGAAAAGGACTACGCCCGGGCCGAAGCCTATACCCGGGACCTGCTCAGCCAGCAGACCGACCGGCTTCTGGCCGTCAAGACCCACCACGCCGCCCTGGACGCCCTGTTCAACCAGAAAGCCTTTGTGGCCGACCGCCAGGGCATCGACCTGCGGTTTGTGGTCAGCGACCTTTCGGGACTGCAGCTTCCCGTCAGCGACCTGACCGTGCTCATCAGCAACCTGATGGACAACGCCATCGAAGCCTGTGCCCGGCTGCCGCAGGCCGAGCGGGAGATCGAGGTGCGGGCCATTCTGGAAGATACCTTCCTCTTCTCGGTGCGCAACCGCAGCCTGCCGGTGCATATCGTGCACGGCACCATCGCCACCACCAAGCCGGACCCTTCCATGCATGGGTACGGTCTGGCCAACGTGCAGACCATCCTGGAACGGTACCGGGATTGCTGCCATGATATGTCCTACAAAAACGGCTGGTTTTGTCATCTGGTGGAGCTGCCCAACCGCCCGCGTTCATAACGGGCAACTCCCCGTTTGCGACAAAATCGTGGAAATCGGGAATCGGCCATGCTATCCTGAACAGGAAGCCGGAACCATCCGGCGGACAGGACCCCGGGGCGGGACGCCGCCCGGCCTGTCCCGCAGCTTTGCGGCTGCGGTTCTGCCTATTGACATTCTCTTTTTCTCACCAAAGAAATGGCCGCTTCCCCGCACGGAGGAAACGGCCGTTTCTGCTTTTTTACAGGTTTTGGTTCACATCTGCAGGCTCCGGCCCTGGCGGCGGTACTCGGTGGGGGAAGTGCCCACCGACTGCCGGAACAGCCGGGAAAAATAGTTCACGTCCAGAAACCCGCAGTACTGCGCGATGGTCTGTATCTGCAGCCGGGTGGTCAGCAGCAGATTCATGGCCAGGCGCATGCGCTCCTGCAGGATGTATTCGGTCAGGGTCTGGCCGGTTTCCTTTTTGAACCGGGCCGAAAAGTAGCTGGCATTCATCCCCACCACCGCCGCTACCGTGTGCAGGTTCAGCGGTTCCGCCAGATGCTGGCGCACATACAACATCCCGAGCCGTACCGGTTCCGAAAGCCCCTTCATGCTCTGGTGCTGGACCAGCAGGCAGTACTGGTCGGCCATCTCCAGCACCAGACGATCGGCGGCGCCGGCGGAGGGCAGCTGCTCGATGCGGGCGGCAAAGGTGCGGGAAAGATCGTCCACATAGAGGGGGTGCACCCCGCCTGTCTGGGCGGCTTTGCGCAGCAGGGTGTTCATGATGATGCAGTAATTTTTCAGGTTGCGCACCGGGTCGGCCAGGCGGGGCTCCACGGCGGCGTCCATGGTGCTCCCGTTCAGCAGCCGGTGCATCTGCAGGCGGTCCCCGGCAATCACGGCCTGCAACAGCTGCTCCTCCAGGCGGTAGCGGTTTTCCAGCCGCTGCATCAGGGTTTTCAGGTCGGTGTCCGCGGGGGCCTCCGGCCGGCCCACCGCGGCCAGCTCGTCCTCCAGGCTGAGCTGGCGTACGGCCGCCTGCCGCCCGTGCATGATCTCGCACAGGCAGTAGACCATGGAATAGAAGGGGCTGGCATCGGTGATCCGGGGCAGAGTGGCGTAAAATTCCTCCAGCAGATGGGCCTGGGCCGGGCGCAGGTCCCACTGTTCCGCCGTTTCAAAGATCTGCTTCTGGGACGGCCGCAGGGAAAGATACGGCCCCACCGCCAGGCGCTGTGTCTGCCCCGGCAGCACCAGAAACAGGTAATGCAGATAAAACCGGTCACAGACGTGGTATACCACCCCGGTTTCCAGATGGTCCAGAAAGGGCCGGCACCCCGCAAACACCGAAGGCTCCACCCCCAGCTGCCGCCGCAGCCCGGCGTCCAGCTCGATGTCGGTGTCCTCCGCCGGGGGCAGGGCGAACTCCCGGCTGCCGATGCCCGACTTTTGTAGGATTTGCAAAAAGAACGCGTACTCTTTTTGACAGGTCATACAAAAACAGCCACCTTTCCTGTTTGATTCGTCAAATTCTACAGTTAGTATGCGCTTTTTTCTGCGCAATGACAAGAGTGAAAACAAAAATAATGAAGATTTAACACGAAATTATTCTAATTAGAACCCCCGAAACTTTGTTACACTACTATCAACGTCCGGACAACGCAAATTTTCTCTCAAGGTTTGGCAAGGAGTAGTGATAGTATGAACCGCAGTGCCACGAAACGGCCTTTTGGCATGCGCGACAAGGTAGGGTACCTGTTCGGCGATTTCGGCAATGATTTTACCTTTATTTTTTCCACCATGATGTTGATGAAATTCTACACCGACGTCATGGGGGTTTCCGCCGGTGTGGTGGGCCTGGTCATGACCGTGGCCCGCATCGTGGACGCCTTCACCGATGTGACCATGGGCCGCATCTGCGACCGCTGCCGTACCACCCCGGCCGGTAAATTCAAGCCCTGGCTGCGCCGCATGTGCCTGCCGGTGGCACTGGCGTCCTTCCTGATCTACCAGAGCGGTATGGCCGGGGCGCCTATGGGCGTCAAGATCGTCTACCTCTTTGTAACGTACATCCTGTGGGGTTCGGTCTTCTACACCTCCATCAATATCCCGTACGGTTCCATGGCCTCCGCCATTTCTGCGGAGCCGGACGACCGCCAGTCCCTGTCCACCTTCCGCACCATGGGCGGCACCCTGGCCAGTGTGGTCATCGGCGTGGTCCTGCCCCTCATCGCCTATGAAAAGGTGGACGGCGTGGAAACCCTGGTCGGTCCCCGGGTGACCCTGGCCGCCGGTGTGGCCTCTGTGCTGGCTATTGTGTGCTATCTGCTGTGCTACCATCTGGTCACCGAGCGTGTGACCATCCCCGCCACCAACGAAAAGCAGGATTCCGTCTGGCAGATGCTCAAGAGCGCGGTGCATAACCGGGCGCTCATCTCCATCATCGCCGCCTCCATCGTCATGCTGCTGGCCCAGCTGACCATCCAGAACATGAGCGGCTATGTCTACCCCGACTATTACAACAACGCCACCGCCCAGTCCGCCTCCAACCTGGCCATGATGGTTGCCATGCTGCTGGCAGCCGCGCTGGTCAAGCCCCTGGCCAAGCGCTTCGGCAAGTGCGAAGTCAGTGTGGTGTCCAGCCTGTTCGCTGTGGCCATCAACCTCATCCTCTTCGTTGTCCGCCCCGAAAACGTCTGGGTGTATGTGGGCTTCCAGTTCCTGTGCTGGCTGGGCCTGGGCATGTTCTCCATGGTGTCCTGGGCGCTCATCACCGACGTCATCGATTATTCCGAGCTGAAGAATGGCAAGCGGGAGGACGGCACCGTCTACGCGCTGTATTCCTTCGCCCGCAAGCTGGGCCAGGCGGTTTCCGCCGGTCTGACCGGTCTGCTGCTGGAACTGGTGGGCTACTCCGCCGCCACCCGCACCGACGCCGCGGTCCAGGCCGGGGTGTTCAACATCTCGGTGCTGGTGCCCGCCCTGGGCTTTGCCCTGCTGGCCATCATCCTGTGGTTCTGGTACCCCCTGCACAAAAAGCAGGTGGATGAAAACGTGCAGGCCCTGAAAGCTAAGCACGCCGAAGAAGCAAACTGAACAAGGAGGTCATTCCCTGATGAGAAACATCGTCAACATCAACCGCAAGTGGGCGTTCCGCAAAAACGGCGCCCTGCCCGAAACCTTCCCCACCGAGTGGGACATCGTCAACCTGCCCCACACCTGGAACAACATCGACGGCCAGGACGGCGGCAATGATTACTGGCGCGGCACCGGCCTGTATGTGCGCACCCTGAACAAGGCCGACCTGCCCGAAGCCGGCGCCTATTTCCTGGAAATCAACGGCGCCAACTCCTCGGCGGATGTGTACCTCAACGGGGAAAAGCTGGCCCACCATGACGGCGGCTACTCCACCTGGCGGGTGGACCTGACCGCCGCCCTGCAAGACGAAAACCTGCTGGCCATTGCGGTGGACAACGCCTCCAACGACCATGTGTACCCCCAGGTGGCCGACTTCACCTTCTACGGCGGCCTGTACCGGGATGTGAACATCGTCTGCGTGCCTGCAACCCACTTTGACCTGTCCTACTACGGCGGCAACGGCCTGTGCGTCACCCCCGATGTCAGCGGCCGTGTGGTGGTGGAAACCTGGCTCACCGGCGATGCCGCCGGCGCCGCCGTGCGCACCACCATCCGCAATGCCGGGGGCGATATCGTGGCCCAGGCGTCCACCGACCCGGGCAAGGTGGAACTGCAGGTCACCAACGTGCACCTGTGGAACGGCCGCAAGGACCCCTACCTGTACACCGTGGAGGCCGAACTGCTGCAGGACGGCACCGTGGTGGACGCCGTCAGCCGCCGCTTCGGCTTCCGCAGCTACAAGATCGACCCGGACAAGGGCTTTATCCTCAACGGGCAGTCCTACCCGCTGCACGGCGTTTCCCGCCACCAGGACGGCTGGCAGAAAGGCAACGCCATCAGCAAGGAAGACCACATCCGGGATATGGACCTGATCTGTGAGGTGGGCGCCAACACCATTCGCCTGGCCCACTACCAGCACGACCAGTTCTTCTATGACCTGTGCGACGAGCGCGGCATGGTGGTCTGGGCCGAGATCCCCTACATTTCCCAGCACATGCCCGCCGGCCGGGAAAACACCCTGAGCCAGATGAAGGAACTCATCGTGCAGAACCGCCACCACGCCTCCATCGTGGTGTGGGGCCTGAGCAATGAAATCACCATGAAGGGCGACGCCGACCCCGACCTGCTGGAAAATCACCGCCTGCTCAACGGCCTGTGCCATACCATGGACCCCAGCCGTCCCACCGTCATGGCGGTCATCAGCATGTGCCCCACCAACAGCCCCTACCTGAACATCCCGGACGCCGTTTCCTACAACCATTACTTCGGCTGGTACGGCGGCAACACCGATATGAACGGCCCCTGGTTCGACGATTTCCATGCCCAGCATCCCACCCTGCCCATCGGCTGCAGTGAGTACGGCTGCGAGGCCCTGAACTGGCATTCCGACACCCCCAAGCAGGGCGATTACACCGAGGAATACCAGGCCCACTACCACGAGGAGCTCATCAAGCAGCTGTTCACCCGGCCGTACATCTGGGCCACCCATGTGTGGAACATGTTCGATTTCGGCGCCGACGCCCGCAACGAGGGCGGCGAGAACGGCCAGAATCACAAGGGCCTGGTCACCATCGACCGCAAATACAAGAAGGACGCCTTCTACGCCTACAAGGCATGGCTGTCCGATGAACCCTTCGTCCATCTGTGCGGCAAGCGGTTCGTCAACCACACCGGCGACACGGTGAAGATCACCGTCTACTCCAACCAGCCGCAGGTGGAACTGTTCGCCAACGGGGTATCTCTGGGCGTGCAGACCGCTGAGGACCACTTCTTCCGCTTCACCGTGCCCAACAAGGGGACCACCGAACTGGTGGCCGTGGCCGGGGACCTGCGGGACAGCGGTACCATCTGCCATGTGGATGAGCCGGACGAAGCCTATCGCCTGAAGGAACAGGGCACCATCCTGAACTGGTTCGACATCACCGAGAAGGAAGGTTTCTTCTCCCTGAACGACCAAATCAGCGACATCATGACCGCTGCGGACGGCAAAAAGGTCATTGAGGACCTGCTGGACCGCGTGGGCATGGGCGGCAAGACCAACAGCGATGACTTTGCCAAGATGATCGGCGGCTTCACCGTGCTGCGCCTGAGCGGCCTGGTGGGCACCATGGGCGAAAACAAACTGACCAAGGAAGAATTGCTGGATTACAATGCCCGCCTGAACCAGGTGGCCAAACCGTAACCGGCCGGACCGGAAAAGGGCGCTCCCGCTGCAGGGGGCGCCCTTTTTCCATGCCTGTGCCCGGGGTGGACAACCCGCCCCAAAACGGTATAATAATAGGGAGAACTTGTGGAATTTTAAAACTGTGGGGGACTGTATGAAACGTCTGGTCATCGGGGTGCTGGCCCATGTGGACAGCGGCAAGACCACCCTGTCCGAAGCGCTGCTCTTCCGGGCGGGGGTGCTGCGCAAACTGGGGCGGGTGGACCATCGGGACGCCTTTCTGGACACCGACGCATTGGAGCGGGCCCGGGGCATCACCATCTTTGCCAAGCAGGCGGCTTTTGTGCTGCCCGCCGATGAACACGGCCCCGAAACCTCGGTGACCCTGCTGGACACCCCCGGCCATGTGGATTTTTCCGCCGAGGCGGAGCGCACCCTGCAGGTGCTGGACTATGCGGTGTTGGTCATCTCCGGCACCGACGGCGTCCAGGCCCACACCCTGACTTTGTGGCGGCTGCTGGCCCGGTATCATGTGCCCACTCTGATTTTCATCAATAAAATGGACCTGCCCGGGGCGGACCGGGCGGTGCGCCTGCGGGAGCTGCGGGGCCGTTTCGGGGACGGCTGCGTGGACTTCGGCCCCGATGTGGATAAGAACACCTTCCACGAGGCCCTGGCCATGGCCAGCGAGCCCCTGATGGAGGAAATCCTCGCCGGGGGCACCCCCGAACAAGCCGACATCGTCACCGCCATCGCCCGGCGGGAGGTTTTCCCCTGCTTTTTCGGGGCGGCCCTGCGGCTGGAGGGCATCGACCCGCTGCTGGACGCTCTGCGCACCCTGACCCGCCAGCGGGAAGCGCTGGACGAATTCGGTGCCCGGGTGTTCAAGATCTCCAGCGATGAAAACACCCGCCTGACCTGGCTCAAGGTCACCGGCGGGGTGCTGAAAGTGAAGGATATGCTCCAGAGCCGTCCCGACGCGGCCAGGCCTTTCTGTGAAAAGGCGGACCAGCTGCGGGTGTACTCCGGCACCAAGTACCGCCTGGTGAGCCAGGCGGAGCCGGGGGATGTGGTGGCCGTCACCGGCCTGACCGTGACCTATCCCGGCCAGGGGCTGGGCGCCCAGCCAGACGCCGAGCTGCCGGTGCTGGAACCGGTGCTGAACTACAAGCTGGAACTGCCCGAAGGCACCGACCCCCACACCGCCCTCAAGGCCCTGCGCACCCTGGAGGACGAGGACCCCATGCTGCGGGTGGTGTGGAACGATGCTCTGGGCGAAATTCACCTGCAATTGATGGGCGAAGTGCAGCTGGAAGTGCTGCAAAGCCTGCTGCAAAGCCGGTTCGGGCTGGAGGTATCCTTCGGGGAAGGGGGCATCCTGTACAAGGAAACCCTCACCGCCCCCGTAGAGGGCGTGGGCCATTACGAACCCCTGCGCCATTATGCCGAGGTGCACCTGCTGCTGGAACCGGGCCCCCGGGGCAGCGGCCTGCAGTTTGCCGCCGCCTGCCGCCCGGATACCCTGGACGGCAACTGGCAGCGGCTGGTGCTCACCCATCTGGCCGAGCGCACCCACCCCGGCGTGCTCACCGGGTCGCCGCTGACCGATGTGAAAATCACCCTCACTGCCGGCAAGGCCCACCTGAAACACACCGAGGGCGGGGACTTCCGCCAGGCAACCTACCGCGCCGTGCGCCAGGGCCTGCGCACCGCCGCCAAGGCCGGTCGGGTGCAGCTGCTGGAACCCTGGTACAGCGTGCGGCTGGAACTGCCCGCCGACTGCCTGGGCCGGGCCATGACCGACCTGCAGCGGCTGGGCGGGGAGATGGACGCCCCCCGGCAGGAGGACAACGGCACCGCCGTGCTCTGCGGCAAGGCCCCGGTGGCGGCCCTGCGGGGCTATGCCCGGGAGGTGGCCGCCTATACCCGGGGCGCCGGGCGGCTTATCTGTACCCCTCAGGGCTACGCCCCCTGCCACAACCCGGAGGAGGTCATCGCCGCCATGAGCTACGATGCCGACGCCGACACCGACAACCCGGCGGATTCGGTCTTTTGCAGCCACGGGGCCGGGGTGCTGGTCAAGTGGGACGAAGTCCCCGCCCGGGCCCATGTGTCCAGCGGCCTGGGCCGCAATGCCCCCGACGCCGACACCGGGGAGGACGAGGAAGAAGAATCCGGCGCCCGCCGCCGGGCGGACGCCTACCGGGGCACCCTGGCCCAGGATAAGGAGCTGCTGGCCATCTTTGAGCGCACCTACGGCCCGGTGCGCCGCCGTGCCGAAAACAACCCCAACGCCCGGCGCAGCGCCGACCTGGACGCCCGCCGCGCCATGGGCAGCGCCCGCACCCCGGCCGCCGCCCAGCCGGCGGGGCCGGAATACCTGCTGGTGGACGGCTACAACGTGATCTTCGGCTGGCCGGAACTCCGCCGCCTGGCCGAAGGGGACCTGGACGCCGCCCGCCGCCGCTTGCAGGACATCCTGTGCAATTATGCGGGCTATCGCCGGGGCAACGTGATCCTGGTGTTTGACGCCTACCGGGTGCGGGGCGGCGCGGGCAGCGTGGAAAAGTACCACAACATCCATGTGGTCTACACCCGGGAAGCCGAAACCGCCGATATGTACATTGAAAAGACCACCCACGAGCTGGGCCGCAAGCACCGGGTGCGGGTGGTCAGCTCCGACGGCACCGAGCAGATCATCATTCTGGGCAACGGGGGCCTGCGGGTGTCCGCCGCCGCCTTTGAGAAGGAAGTGGCCGCCGTGGAGGCGGAGATCCGGGAATATGTGGCGGGGCAGGACCCCGCCCGATAAAAAAGGAAAGGGGAGAACGCCATGCCGGCCAAAACACACTGGGCGGGGCTGGACCTGGTCCGGCTGCTGCCCATCCTGGTGGTGGTGACCTACCATTACGGGGTGGAAACCGCCACCGCGGGGCTGTATGCCTCCAAAGTGCTCACCTCCCCGGCCTACGGGGACCTGGTGCACCTGGCGGTGTTCCTGATGATTCTGCTCTCCGGCGCGGGGTTGGGGGCCAAGTACGCCGACCGCCCCTGCCGCCCGGCGGAATATATCCGCAGCCGGGTGGCCGCCATCTATCCGGTGTTCTGGCTCTGCTTTGTGCCGCTGTTCCTGTACAGCGATGTGTGGCACCGCAACAACGCCGCGGTGCCTTTGTGGAAACTGGTGTTCTCCCTGGTGGGGCTGGACGGGTATCTGCAGGCCTACACCCCCACGTTCTATAAGGTGGGGGAATGGTATCTGGGCTGTCAGGTGCTGCTCTACTGCCTGTTCCCCCTGACGCTGTGGGCCGCCCGCACCAAGCGCCGCCGTCTGGTGCTGGGGGCGCTGGCCGTCCTGGTCTGGGCGGCAGGTCCCTGGCTTTGCCCCGATGGGGTGGACTGGTTCCACACTGTGTGGGGAGAATGGCCGGTGTTCGTGCTGGGCATGCTCTTCGGCCACCTGCTGGGCCGCCGCCGCGCCATGGAGGCTGCCGGGGTCTGCCTGGCCCTGGGAGTACTCTGCGCCGCCGCGGGCCTGCCCAGCTACCACAGCCTGAGCCTGCTGGCCGGGGCGGTGTTCTGGGCGCTGTTCTGGCTGGGCCAGGCGGCCGCTCCCGCCGTGGCCAAGGTCCTGGCCCTGCTGGCCAAAGACTGCTACGGCGTGTTCCTCCTCCACCATGTGTTCATCACCCTGGTGCTGCTGCGCTTTGTGCGGACCCTGGGCGGGGGTTTCCCCGTGTGGGCGGCGTTCTGGGCCGTCTGCGTGGCGGGCAGCTTCGTGCTGGCGGCCATCGCCCGGCGCATCGCCGCCCCGCTGACCCGGGCCCTGCGCCCCAAGGCCGCCCCGGCCAAGACCCCGGCTCCTGTGGACTGATGGCAATAAAAAACAAGACCCGCCCTGCCGGCAGCACACCGGCGGGCGGGTCTTTTTCGGTTTGGGTCAGCGGGTCAGCAGCAGGGCCAGGTAAAACAGGGCAATGACCACCACCACCGCCGCCAGAACAAAACACAGCTTTTTCATACAGGAGCCTTTCCGCCGGAGGGCTTACTCAAAGGTCAGGGTGTACTCGTCCAGATCGTAGGCCTGGGCGAAAAAGGCGGTCAGCAGCACCTCGGCGTTGTCCCGGGCGTTGTCCAGCAGCCCGTTGGCGATGGCGTCGTCCTCCGCCTGCTGCTTCAGGGAGGTCAGGGCCTGGTTGTTTTCCTCCATGGTGATGTGCCGGAACGCGCTCTCGTTCTCGTAGTACACCTGGAAGGAGTCCAGGTCCAGCTCACAGCTCAGCACTTGGGGCTCGGGCATGTGCACCGTGATGGCGGTGTCCTGCACATCCCAGGTGATGGCGCTGAAATCGTACCCGGCCTTGGTCACCACGTCGTAGCTGTAAATGTACCGGCTCTGGGTGAAGGGAATCTGCACCCCGAACACCTCCCGGGCCGCGGTGGTGGAACTGACCTGGGTGGAGCGGCATTCCTGGGTGGCAAACTCCCCGATATCCTCAAACCCCAGCTTGGTGGTCTTGTTCTGATTCTCGTAGTAGTTCTTCATGCTCAGCCAGCCGGCGGCCAGCAGCGCCACCACAATCACCGCCAGGATCAGCTTGGGAACAAGCAGCTTGGCCAGCCAGTGCCCGCCGCGCCGGGTGGTTTCGGGATTGTCCTGCAAGGAACTTTTCATAATGCCTTGATACCTCCGGTATTTTTTTAAATCTCTGCGCAAAAGAGGTGGCCGGTTCCGCGCACCGCGCCCCTGTCCGTCCGGTTTTCCCCAGTATACCACGCCCCGGGCCGGAAAGCCAGATTTCGCCCCGGCAAACCGGCCATAAAAGTACTGTTGTGCGCCGTTCTTTTTTCCCCGGACCCTTGCACCGCCCCCGGATTTATAGTAGTATAGTAAGGTACCTGCCGGTTTACTGTACTAAAGGGATAAAGCAGCCCGGTCCGGGTATCAAACAGGGAGGAGAATGAATCATGAAAAAGTATCTCAGCGGGGTCCTGGCCCTGGGTCTGGCCCTGAGCATGTGCGCGTGCGGCGCACCCGCATCCGATACCGCCGGTGAGGCCGCCACGGACAGTGCATCCACCGTGGAAGCCACCACCGATACCGCCGACGCTGCCGAAAGCGACCTGGCCTACATCCAGGAAAAAGGCAAGATGACCATCGGCTACACCGTGTACGCCCCCATGAACTACACCGATGAAAACGGCGATTTCGTGGGCTTTGATACCGAGCTGGCCACCGCCGTGTGCGAAAAGCTGGGCGTGGAGCCGGATTTTGTGGAGATCAACTGGGACACCAAGTTTGTGGAGCTGGATTCCAAGACCATCGACTGTGTCTGGAACGGCATGACCCTGACCGATGACATCCTGGCCAGCCAGTCCTGCACCCAGGCTTACGCCCGCAACGCCCAGGTCATCGTGATGAAGAAGGACAGCGGCTATACCTCCACCGCCGACCTCATCGGCAAGACTGTGGCCGTGGAGGCCGGTTCCGCCGGTCAGACCGCCGTGGAGGAAGAGGAGAACCTGGCCCAGGCCGACATCATCACCAAGCCGGTGCAGACCGACTGCCTGCTGGAAGTGAAATCCGGCACCGCTGATGCCGCCGTGCTGGACCTGACCCTGGCCACCGCCATGACCGGCGAGGGCACCGACTACGACGACCTGGCCATCGTGGATGAGCTCAACGCCGAACAGTACGGCGTGGCTTTCCGCAAGGGCAGCGATGCCGCCGCCGCGGTGGACGCCGCCTTTGACGAGCTGAAGGCCGACGGCACCATGCAGACCCTGGCCGACAAGTACGGCCTGACCCTGGCTGAATGATGGGCGAGGCCGCTGTCATCTGGGGCCGCCTGACTGAGGCGTTCTGGCTCAACTTTCAGCTGTTTGCGCTGACACTGGTGTTTGCGCTGCCGCTGGGGCTGGTCGTCGCCTTCGGCTCCATGAGCCGCTTCGCGCCGCTGCGCGGGGTGGTCAAAACCTTTGTGTGGGCCATCCGCGGTACGCCGCTGATGCTGCAGGTCATTGTGATCTTTATGGGCCCGGGCCTGCTGGGCTTCACCAACCCCTGGCCGTCCGGGTCTTCCGGCCGCCTGGTGGCGGCGGTGGTGGCGTTTGTCATCAACTACGCCTGCTATTTTTCCGAAATTTACCGCGGCGGCATCGAGGCCGTGCCCAAAGGCCAGACCGAAGCCGGTCAGGTGCTGGGCATGACCCGCACCCAGATCTTTTTCCGGGTCACGCTGCTGCAGGTCATCAAGCGCATCCTGCCCCCCATGGGCAACGAGATCATCACCCTGGTCAAGGATACCTCCCTGGCCAACGTCATCTCCAACAAGGAGATCATCATGATGGCCAAGGAATACAGCGCCAAGGGCCTGATCTGGCCGCTGTTCTCCACCGCCATCTTCTTCCTGGTCTTTGTGGGGGTCCTGACTCTGCTGTTCGGCTGGCTGGAAAAGCGGCTGGACTATTTCCGCTGCTGAAAGGAGGCCGAACCATATGGCATTGTTGGAAGTGGCCGGTATCGGCAAAAGTTTCGGCAGCACCGCCGTTCTGCGGGACATCTCTCTGCAGCTGGACCAGGGCGAAACCCTGGCCATCATCGGGTCGTCCGGCTCCGGCAAGACCACCCTGCTGCGCTGCCTGAACTTTCTGGAAACGGCGGACACCGGTTCCATCAAGGTGGGCGGCGAAACGCTGTGGGACGCTGCCGACCCCCACACCCAGAGCGAGGCCGAGATCCGCAAAAAGCGGCTGCACTTCGGCCTGGTATTCCAGAACTTCAACCTGTTCCCCCAGTACACGGCCCTGCAGAACGTGATGCTGGCGGGGCAGCTGCTGGCCAAAGAGCGCCCGGACTACAAGGCCAACCGCAAGGCCATCCTGGCGGAGCTGGAGTCCAACGCCTGTACCCTGCTGGACCAGATGGGCCTTTCCGACCGGGCGGGGCATTATCCCCACCAGCTTTCCGGCGGGCAGCAGCAGCGGGTGGCTATCGCCCGCGCCCTGGCCCTGCACCCGGATATCCTCTGCTTTGACGAACCCACCAGCGCCCTGGACCCGGAACTCACCGGCGAGGTGCTGCGGGTGCTGCGGGAACTGGCCGACCAGAAGACCACCATGATCATCGTCACCCACGAGATGCACTTTGCCCGTGACGTGGCCGACCGCATCCTGTTCATGGACAGCGGCGTGGTGGTGGAGGAAGGCCCCGCCCACCAGGTCATCGACCACCCGCGGGAGGAACGCACCCGCCGGTTCCTGGCCAACTATTCCGGCTGACCTCCCGCCAACCCAAACCAACAAAGCCGCCGCCCCATTCGGGGCGGCGGCTTTTGGTTTGCCGAGAACTTCAGGTCCCGGATTCCGTCTTCTGTCTGGCCAGCATGGCGGCGCCGATGACCCCGGCCTGATAACCCAGGGTGCAGCAGACCAGGCGGGTCCGGGGTCCGCCCAGCTCGTGGCCGTACACGGCCGGTTCCACCAGGCGGCGCAGGGGAGCCAGCAGGGCTTCGCCCTGGTTGGCTACCCCGCCCGAAAGGCCGATGACTTCGGGGAACAGGATGTTGATCAGGTTGGACAGCCCCAGGGCCAGATACCCCAGGTAGTCGTCCACCACCTGCCGGGCGGCAGGGTCCCCCTGGGCGGCGGCCGCAAAGGCCAGGCGCCCGTCCACCCCGGACCGGGCGGCCAGGGCGTGCATCCGGCTGGCGGGGTCACGGTCCATGGCTTCCCGGGTCATGCGCACCAGCCCGGTGGCCGAAGCGTACATCTCCAGGCAGCCCCGCTGCCCGCAGGTGCAGGGCACGCCGCCCGGCGCCACCACCATGTGGCCCAGCTCGCTGGCGGCCCCGTTGAATCCGGTGACCATCTGCCCGCCGATGATGATGCCGCCGCCCACCCCGGTGCCCAGGGTCACGATGACGGCGCTCTGCGCCCCTTTGGCGCAGCCGAACAGGGCTTCGCCCAGGGCGGCCACGTTGGCATCGTTACCCACGGCCACCGGCAGGCCGGTCATTTCCTGCAGGGTCTGCCCGGCGGGAAAGTTCACCCAGCCCAGATTGTTGGCGTATACCACGGTGCCGTTGTCATCCACCGACCCCGGACATCCGATGCCCAGGCCGGCCACCTGGCCCCGGTACCCGGCCTTGCCGGCCAGCTCGTCCACCAGGCCGGCAATGTCGGCGCAGATCTCCCCGGACGAGCGCGGCAGCAGGGTGGGACGGGAACCTTCGCACAGAATTTCTCCGTCCGCGGTGATCAGCGCGGCCTTGATGTTGGTGCCGCCAAGATCCACTCCGGCGTATACCATGGATGATACCTCCTCGCAGTGTGTCAGTCCAGAATCTGGGTGCCGTTCTGCCCGGCCGTGAAGGTCAGGTCAAACTCGGCACAGTGCAGGGTGTGGCTTTCGGGGTCAAAGGCTACCGGGCGGGCGGTGCAGCCGTCACAGAAAGCGGCAAAACTGCCGTTCTCGCTGCGGCTTCCGCACACCGTCAGGTAGGCGCAGGCCGAAGAAAGGGCCCGCTTCTCACAGCCGAACATGGTTTCGTCATGGTCCACCAGGGGTGCGCTGCACCAGATGCCGATGTAGCTGTCGCCCTTGCGGCCGAAAAGCCAGCTGCCCCGGGCGGCGGTTTCGGTAAACCGGTCCTGCTGCCAGAACAGATGGGTGAACTGGATGGGATGGCTTTCGGGAATCACATACACCGCCCCCAGCACGTTGTCCTGCTGGCACAGGGCGGGCATGGTGCCGTTGCCGTACCAGTAACCGGGGCGGACCTCGCTCATATCCTCGCAGGTCTGGCCGGGATGGTTGGCAAACACCACCAGGTCACTGTCCAGGGCCGCATACCACATATGCTGCTGGTAGCCGTGCTCCCCGGGCTGGAACTGGGTGGTGCCGTGGAAGTGTTCGTTCAGGGCTTTCACATAGGCGAAGGTATCCCGCTTTTCCTCCCGGGTCTCGGGCTGCCAGACCCGCTCCACCCCGTCCCGGCGGGGGGACTGCACGCTGGTGAGCATGTAGTCGGCGGTCTTGTACCCGTCGATGCGGGCGTTGCTGGTGGTGTAGCTGAACGCGCCGGTCTGCTCCATCCGCTTGCGCAGGTCGGCAGGCAGGGTATACCGGGTGGTGGCCAGAAAGCTCAGGCTGGGGCAGGTGGCATAGGGGGCTTCGGGGAACATGAAGTTCAGCATGGCCTGCATGCTTTCCTCCCAGGGGGTGATGATGCCCCGGTACACCCGGCCCATGGGGGCCACCAGAATGCCCTTGAAGCAGTGGAGGGCGGCGGTGCGCAGCATCTCATCGCAGGCGCGCACGGCCATGGCGGCCAGGTCCGGCTCGGCGTAGTCCACGATGTTCAGCAGGGCGGCCAGGGTCAGCGGGGTGTATACCGAGCTGTTGAACTCGTCAAATCCGGTTTCGCACACGTTGGTCAGCCATTCCCGGATGCGCAGGCGGGCGGTGTCCCGCAGCTGGCGTCCGGTACACCCGGCCCGCACGAAGGTGTCGTCCGGATACTCGCCGCCAAAGAAATAGGCGGTTTCAAAGAACATGAGGGTGTGGTTTTCGCTCCAGAAGCACATGCCGTCCTGGCCGGGTTCGTCCATCCAGTAGCGGAAATTCAGCATCACCCGCTTGACCTCTGCCTGCAGGTCCTCGGGAATGCCGTATTCCCGCTGCAAGCGGATGAGGGCGGTGGTCATGAAGTCGGCGCAGTCCATCCGGCGCTCGATCTGGCGCAGGGTGATTTTCAGCTCCTCATGGTCGGAGGCGGGGTTCTGGCCCAGATATTTGCGGGCCAGCATGGGGAACAGGGCAAAACCGTCGGTGGCGCTGCGCATCTCGGAGCCCACGGCGGCGATCTGCTCAAACTGGTACCGGCGCTGGTCCTTCACGGCGGGGTCCAGGTACACCGGACGGTGCAGCTCGGCCCGTTCCAGGTGGCGGACCAGCACGGCGTTCTCCACAGGGATCTCCAGGGTAAAGACCGCAGGCTCCCGCAGCGTTACCTCGCTGCGGCCGGACACATCGTCCAGGATGAAACGTTCCTGCTGGCGGCGGAAGTCGGAGATGCCCCGGTCGTACCGCAGGCGGCTGCCGGCGGGCAGGGGGGCGTCCACGGTCAGCACGCCGTCGTGTACCCGGGCGGAGTCCAGCAGGGCGGCCGCCGCGGCGTAAGGGGCACAGTGTTCTTCGTCGGGCAGGCGGATGCGCAGCCGGTCGGCGCCGTCGGTGACCTGTACCGCAAAGGCGATGCGGGTATCCCGCACACCCAGGTTTTCCAGCCGCAGGTACAGCAGGTGCTGCCCGGCGCTCAGGTCCAGGGTGAAATCCCGGTACCGGATGGGCTTGTACACCGGATGTTCCAGGGTGCACACGAGGGTGCCGTCCACCCAGGCATCCACGGCGGCGTAGCTCCACAGCCGCAGGGACACCCGGGCGGGGGCGTCCAGTTCCAGGATGGTGGCGGCGTGCATCTCCACCCGGCACAGCTCCTCATAGAAAGCGGCGTCGTCCAGGAAGATGTTGTCGTGGGAGTAATAGTACTTCCAGGGCAGGCCCAGCGGGCTGGCTCCGCCCAGGCGCAGGGAAGCAGGCGGGGTCAGGGGTTCATGGCGGGCTGCCAGTTCACGCATCTTCTTCTCGTTGAGAAGCTGATTGACCTCCCGCACATTGCAGGAAAATTCGCTTTCCTGGCGGCCTGTGTACAGGTAATGGCGGATGAACCCATCCGGGCAAAGGGAATAGGACATGATCAAATGCCTCCTGAGGGAACCTTGGGCTCCCGGTTTATAGAATCTTTATACGGAATGCAAAGGTGAATCGGGGCTCCTCAAAACGATAGCGCAGGGGCAGGGTGGTGCAGCAGCTCTCCGAACCGATCCCGTGCTGACGGTAGTCGATGGTGACCTCGGTCAGGCCGCTGTTCTGCAGTTCGTCGCTGTGGCGGGCGGCACACAGGGCCTCCACCGTGCAGGGCAGGACCTGCAGGCTGAATTCCGGCTCCCCGGTGATCTGTACCTGCCCCTGCGGGCTGTACAGGGCGGCTTCCCGGCATTTTTCGTGGGAGCCGGTTTCCTGGGGACGGATGTAGGGGGTGAACAGGGCCGCGGGGGTGGATTCAAACCGGCCTATGTAGCTGGCCTGGTGCTTGTCGATGTAGCTCTCGAAAGGCCCCATGCCGTAATACGCCACCCGGTCATAGTCGGCGGGCAGGCTGAAATGCACCCCGAAACGGGGCAGGGCGGTGTGCAGCGGGCTCACGTCCACGTCGGCCCGGTATCCCAGGCTGCCGTCCGCAAAGAAGGTCAACACCTGGTGCAGGCGGCAGACCGGCCGGGTGACCATGCTGCCCAGGGCCAGATGGGTGCGGATGCACACGGTGCCGTTTTCCTCGGTGCAGGTACAGTCGTAGATCTTGGCCTGCAGCCGGTCCAAAAACAGGTTGTTCCAGGCGGGGGCAATGAGCATATCGTTGTCGATGGGTGCCCGGCGCAGACAGTAGGTCATGGGTCCGGCCAGCAGGCGGCTGCCGTACCGGCATACGTCGGCGATCAGGCCGGTGGTCTTGTCGTATACCCAGGTGAAGCCGGCACCCTCCACCGTGGTGGTCAGGGGTGTGTCCGCCGTTACCTGCATGCCGGGGTCCGGGGGCGCGTAGGCTGCCTGGGGGGCAGCGGGGCGCAGAGGAATCTGTTCAGTGCCCAGGATGTCCGGTTCTTCCACCGAACCGTAGGCGGGCACAGCGCCCTTGCGCAGGGTGATGAACCGCAGGAAGGAGTCGGCGGGGGCGGTTTCCGCTTCGGGAATGTGCACCACCGTCCAGCCCTGGGCGGGCAGGGACAAAGGCACCATACCCCGGTGCAGCACCCGGCCGCCGGCGGTGATCTCATACAACAGGTCCAGGGCGTCTTCCGCCGCGGTGAAATCCAGGGTGTTGCGGATGCGGTAGCCGCCTTCGGGGGCGGGGGTGATGCGCAGGGGCCGGTAGACGTTCTTCATCTCAAAGGCGCCGGGCTTCATGCGGCGGTCGGGCAGGACCAGACCGTCGATGCAGTAGTTGCCGTCGTGGGCAGCCTCGCCGAAGTCCCCGCCGTAAGCATACTGCTTGCGGCCATCGGGGGCAACCCCCCGCAGTATGCCGTGGTCGTTCCATTCCCACACGCAGCCGCCCATGTAATGGGGGTCGGAGTAGAAAATCTGCCAGTAGTCTTCCAGATCGCCGGGGCCGTTGCCCATGGCGTGGGAGTACTCGCACAGGAACAGGGGCCGGGCGGCTTCCCGGCTGTGCAGATATTCCCGGCAGTCTGCCAGGGAAAAGTACATCCGGGACATGACGTCGGACACATCCTCGATCTGTTCCCCGGGCAGGGTGATCCAGCTGGATTCGTAGTGGATGGGCCGGGAAGGGTCGGTGCGGCGGGCCCACAGCCCGGCGTCCCGCATGGCGGCGGAGTACCCGGACTCATTGCCCAGGGACCACAGCACGATGCAGGGGCGGTTGCAGTCCCGCAGCACCAGCCGCTGTACCCGGTCCAGAATGGCGGCCCGGTATTCGGGCATGGATACCAGATAGGCCATGCCCTGCTTGTCGGCGTGGCCGTTGATGTGCAGGTCGTATCCGGAAATGCTGCCGTGGCTTTCCAGGTCGGCTTCCGCCACCAGGTAGAAGCCGTACCGGTCGCACAGGCGGGCGAAATCCGGGCTGTTGGGGTAGTGGGAGGTGCGGATGGTGTTCACGTTGAGCTGTTTCATCAGCTGCAGGTCCCGTTCCATCTCCTCGGGGGTCACCACAGCGCCCTCTTTTTCGGAGAAGTCGTGGCGGTTGACGCCCTTCATCTTGATGGGACGGCCGTTGACCAGGAACACCCCGTCCCGCACGCAGACCTGCCGGAAGCCCACTTCCTCGCCGATGACTTCCTCCCCGGTGCGCAGCACCAGGCGGTACAGGGCGGGGGATTCGGCGCTCCACAGGCGGGGCGCGTCCAGCTGGAACAGCACTTCGCTGTCCGTTCCGGCGGCGAAGCTGCGCTCGCCCAGAAGGCGGCCGTCGGGGTCATAGAGGGCTGCGGTGCCGGGAACGCCGGTGTCCAGCTGCAGATGCAGGCGGGCACTGCGGAAATCGGGGGCAAGAGCGGTCCTGACCGTGTAGCTGCGCACCCCGTCGGCGGCCCGCTCCAGCAGGTATACGTCCCGGAAAATGCCCGAAAGCCGCCATTTGTCCTGGCATTCCAGATAGCTGCCGTCGCACCATTTCAGCACCGCCACCATCAGGTCGTTCTCGCCGTCCGTGAGCAGGTCGGTGAGGTCGAACTCGCTGGTGGTGTGGCTGACCTGGCTGTACCCGGTGAACCGGCCGTTCACCCACAGGTAGAAGCAGCTGTCCACCCCGTCAAAGACCAGGTGATACCGCCGGCCCTCCTGCTTGTGCAGGGCAAAGGTGCGGTGATACACCCCGGTGGGGTCGGCGTCGGGCACATGGGGCGGGTCAAAGGGGAAGGGATACCGGGTGTTGATGTACTGGGGCGCGTCGTACCCGTGGAGCTGCCAGCAGGCAGGCACCGGCATTTCAGCGCAGTCGCCGGCGGCAAAGCGGTCGGCCAGGTCGGGCTCCAGGCGCCGGGGGTCTTCATAATAGCGGAACTGCCACAGCCCGTTCAGGCTGTGTACCCGTTCCGAGGTGCTGCGGGGGGCAAAGGGGTCCTGGTCCGGCGCAAAGGGAATGAAATCATTGTGCGGGGCCAGGGTGCCCAGATGCAGCACCGCGGGGTCTTCATGGTATCGTTTCTGGATGATCTCGTTCATCAGGGGCCTCCCGGATAGTGGATGGTCAGATGGGGCAGGCAAAGCTCAGGATCTCAAAGGGATGGTAGGCCAGTTCGGTGCAGGGTTCGCCGGTGGGGTCCTCCAGCATGTTCACCGGGGTCACGGGGGCATGCAGGCGCAGAATGCCGCGGCGGCCGTCGGATTCGCACAGACGCACGATGATGCTCTTGCCGTCCTCGCTGCGCTTCATGGCCTGCAGATACAGCCGGTCGCCGGCGGCGGCCAGGTCGTCCAGCAGGGCCTGCAGGGATTCGGGCAGGGTGCCGGGCAGGTGGGGACGGCGCAGGGGTACATTCTGCTCCAGGGCAAACCGGTTCACGCCGGCCTGCACCGGGCCGCCCGCATGGGGCAGAATCTGGAAGCAGAAATCGTGATGGCCCCGGTCGGCGGTGATGTCCGGGCGCATGGTGGCGCGCAGCAGGCTCAGGGACACATGGTTGCCGTCGATGCCCAGGCCGTACAGGCCCTCGTTGACGATGGCCACACCGGCGTCGGTTTCGGACAGGTCGCACCACTTGTGGGAGCACACTTCAAAGCGGGCCTTCTGCCAGCTGGTGTTGCGGTGGGTTTCCCGGCGGATGAAGCCGGCGCTGGTATCACACAGCAGTTCCCGGGTGAGCACATTCACGCCGAAGTCTGCCTTGGCCAGCTTGTGGGTTTCGTGCCAGTCCACGATGTTTTCCACCTCGATCATGGGGCTGGCGGCAAACAGGCGGATGACCCGGGTCCAGCGGCTCTTCTCGGTGGTCAGGGTGGCGGTGAATTCGGCCATGGCGTCGTCGGCATAGGTAAGGTGCAGGGCCTCGGCCACGGTCAGGGGGAATTCCTTGTCCTTGTAGTTGGGCAGGATGTCCCAGGCATCGTACATGCCGGGCATATCCTGGTACAGGTGCAGGCGGTTCCAGGCGCCGTCCACCCATTCCCGCTGGAGTTTGCGGTCCCACAGGTGCAGGATGCTGCCGTCCTCGTCAAAGGTCAGCTCATACTGGGGGGTGGTCACATCCAGACCGGTGCTGTGCATCCAGCCGGGCTGGGCGGGCAGAGCAGGCAGGGTCACGGCCCCGGCAAAGGGGTCCAGGCCGGGGCAGGTAAAGCGGCCGGCCACGCCGCCGCGGGTGATGGGGCCGCCTTCTTCCGGCACAAAGACCGGGGCCCGGCGGGGGAAGTTCAGGGTGTTGTACCACAGGCTGCCGCTGCCCAGCATGTCGTGCAGGGCGCAGCGTACCTGGTTGTAATCGGCCACGGCGTCCTCGTACACCGGGTGGATGTGGCTGCCGGGCAGAATGTCGTGGAACTGGTTCACCAGGAACTTTTTGTACACGGCGCGCAGGGCATCGTCGTCCCAGGGCTCGCCGGCGGCGGTGCGCAGCACGCTCAGGAGCTCGGTGTCGCGCAGGGCAAATTCCAGCTCCCGGTTGGCCCGCTTCAGGGCCGCCTTGGTGGTAAAGGTGCCGCGGTGCATCTCCAGATACAGCTCGCCGTCCCAGGTGTCCAGCTTGGTGTTGCCGTCAAAGTTCTTGTGCAGGAACTCGTCGGCGCCCACATGCTCGGTCTTGGGCATGACCGACAGCTTGTTGAACCGGTGCATCAGCTCGATCATTTCCTCGGTGGCGCCGGAACCGCCGTCGCCGTAGCCGAACATGGACAGGGTCTGGCCGCCGGTTTCCTTGTCCTGGTAGGCCTCCCAGTTTTCCTGGATCTGGCTGGGCATGTTCCAGGTGATGAAGTGGGTGGGCGGCACGCAGGCGTAGACGGTGGACCCGTCGATGCCCTTCCACAGGAAGTTGTTGTGGGGGAAGCGGTTGGTATCGTTCCAGGTGGACATCTTGTTGGAAACGAAATACTTCACCCCGCTCTTGGTCATGATCTGGGGCAAAATCCAGCTGTTGCCGAAGACGTCGGGCAGCCAGACGTTGTCGATGGTCTTGCCGAAGGTCTTGCGGAAATACTGCTGCCCGTACAGCAGCTGACGGATCAGGCTTTCGGCAGCGGGAATGTTGCAGTCCGGCTCCACATACATGGCGCCCACCGGTTCAAAGTTGCCGGAAGCCACCTTCTCTTTCAGCTCGGCAAACAGGTCGGGATAGTATTTTTCCAGCAGTTCGTAGGTGTACGCCTGGGTGTGGGTGTACTTGAAATCCGGGTAGCGGTCCATCAGGCGCAGCTGGATGAGCACGGTGCGGGCGTTCTTGTGCACCGTGTGGATGCGCCGCCAGTAGTAGGCCAGGTCCAGGTGGGAATGCCCCACCAGGGCCACGTTGCCGGTGCCCTTGAAGTCATCGTTGGAATAGATGACCTTGTCAATGTAGGCGGAAGCCGCCTTCATCTGTTCCATCACGGCGGCCACCTGGTCGGCAGGCAGTTCCAGCCGGCCGGTTTCGGGGTCGGTGTTGTCCCGCAGCAGGTCGAAGTCCACCAGGTCCAGCGCCTTGGAAAGCTCCACGTTCAGGAACTTGCGGTAATCCTCGTTGAAATAGGCGCTCTTGGCCACGTCCAGCAGCAGCTGCAGGTCGTAGAACAGGTCCAGAACCTCGTGGTGGATGGTGGCCAGATACAGCCCGTTGAACACCTGACGGCAGCCGCGCAGGGCCATGGCGTCGGGGTTGCGCTCGTCGTCGGGCTTGGAGCGGTTGTAGCCCTCCATCTCGATCTCCAGCTCGTTGCTGTCAATGTAGGGGCTGAGCAGCATGCGGTCCCGGTTGGGGTCGATGCCGCCCACATAGCGGCCGTTGACCTTGACGATGACCTCGGCCGCCGTCCACAGGGACAGCCACAGCTCCTTGCCCCGCAGATGTTCGGGCACAGTGACCCGGGCGCGGAAAAAGGCGGTGCCGTCGGGGGTAAAGTACAGGTCGCCCCGCTTCAGGGGACGGTAGCCCCCCGGGGTTTCCTCGTACTGGTCTTCCGAAATCTGGCGTGCGTCGCGCACTTCCAGATCGGTGATCTCGTATTTTTCGTCGTAGACATAGCGTTTCAGCCAATTGAAACGCAGATCGGTAAATTCTTCGGGGCGCATGCTTCTGCGCACGACCGGAACAAATGCCATGAAATCATCAACTCCTTGTGGGCGGCGGGCCCGGGCCCGGGGCTATGGGACACAGGATTCAGTCGTTGTCCCAGAAAAACGGCTTTTTGCGGATAAATTCGATCTGAACATCCTGCCCGAGATCCCGCTTGATCTCCTGGCAGATCCAGTCCATGCAGCGCGGGGCGATGTTGCACTTGGAACATTCGCCCTGCAGGCGGACCTTGATGTGGGAACCTTCGATGCTCAGAACGTCCAGCCACCCGCCGTCACCGCGGATGCGGGGGGCAATAACGGTTTCGATGTATTCTTTCACAGGGCAGACCTCCCGATGGTTGTGCCGTGGATATTGGTTATGACAAAACTCTACGCACACCCGTCCCGCAGGACGGATATGCGCAGAGAGGAGGAAAACGCAGACGGATCAGCCTTTGACGGCGCCGCCGGTCAGACCTTCGATGAAGTATTTGCTGGCGAAGATGTAGATCACCAGAATGGGGATGATGGCGATGGTGGCGCCGGCGAACATGATGTTCCAGGCAGCCGCGCCGTCACCGGCGTTCTTCAGCATGGTCACGCCAACGGTCAGAGGACGCTTGGCCTGGTCGGTCATGGTGAAGACAAGGGGCAGGATGTACTCGTTCCAGCCGCCGCGGAAGGAAAGCAGCGCAACGGTGGCCAGGATGGGACGCAGCAGGGGCAGCACGATGTGGGTGTAAACCTGGAAGAAGGTGCAGCCGTCGATGGTGGCTGCCTCGTCCAGCTCCTTGGGAATGCTGTTCATGTAGCTGTTGACCAGGAAGATGTAGGTGGCCTGAGAGGTACCGGCGGAGATGAAGATGACGCTGAACAGCGAGGTGTTCAGGTTCAGCTTGATGGCCAGTTCAAACAGAGGACGCAGGGAAACAGAGCCCACGTTGATGAACATGAAAGCCAGCAGCAGGCCGTAGATGAGCTTCTTGAAGCGGAAATTCCGGCGGTTGAGCACATAGCCGGCCATGCCGGAGGAAATCAGCGAAAGGACCATGACGCCTACGGCGATGATCACGCTGTTCATGGTGTAGACGCTGAAGTCGGCTTTCTGCCAGGCTTCGACGAAGTTGTCGATGATCCACACCTTGGGGAACATGTTGATGCCGCCGATCAGCAGCTCGCCGTTCTCCTTGAAAGAGCCGAACACGACGTACAGAACCGGGTACAGGGTGAGCAGTGCCACCACCAGCATGAAGAGGAACAGGATAAAGCGGGCCACATGGGTACCGGTGGACATGACCTCGCCGGAAGATTCTTTTTTGAACATAGGTTGTTGCCCTCCTTACATCACGTCGTCCAGCTTGCGGGCCAGCAGCATGTACAGACCGGTCACACAGCCGACGATCAGGGCGGCCACCAGGCTCAGCACGCAGGCGTAGCCGATCTGGGGCTTGACGGTGCTGGTGCCGAACAGCAGCTGGTAGATGTACAGGAACATGACCTGGGTACGGTTGTTGGGGCCGCCCTGGGTCAAGACCATGATGGACTCATAGTCCTTGAAAGCACCCGTGATGGCCAGCATCATGATGACCTTGAACATGGGGCTCAGCATGGGCAGGGTGATGCGGAAGAAGGTGGTCAGGCCGCCCGCGCCGTCGATCATGGCCGATTCGTACACATCGTGGGGGATGCTGGACAAGCCGGACATGAAGTAGATCATGTAGTTACCGAAGCCGCCCCACACAGCCACGATCAGCACGGCCCACATGGCGGTCTTGGAATCGCCCAGCCAGTTGACATTCTGGCTGATGATGCCGGTGGCGCGCAGCACGGCGTTGAGCACGCCGTTGTAGGCGGCAAAGATGAAGCCGAACACCATGGCGGAGATGGCGGTGGAGATGATGGTGGGCATGAAGTAGATCACGCGGAAAATGCCGGAACCGCGGATCTTCTGGCTCATCAGCTCGGCCATGATCAGGGCCAGGGGAATGATGAAGACGATCTTGAGCACGGCGTATTCAAACGTGTGTCCCACGCTGGCCCAGAAGGTGGTGTCGGTGAACATGCGGGTGAAGTTGTGCAGCCCGCAGAAATACGACGTCATGCCGTTGTAATCATAAAAGATATACCGGAACAGCCACAGGAACGGATAAATGGAAACCACACACAGCAGCAGAACCGCGGGGAACATCATCAGCACGGTGGCTATCTTGGCACTGGTGTTGGCATCCATGCCGCGCTTTTTGGCGGGCACCGCCGTCTTAGCTTTTGTTTCGCTCATTGTGCTACCTCCTAAAGGAAAACCGTAAAATGCGCCCCCGCACAGCCGCAGCTTTGTGGGAGCGCATTCATCGGTTTATGCAAACATTTGCGACCCCAGCCGGATATTACTCGGTTTCATAAGAGGGGGTGCCGGCGGACGGATGCAGCGGATCATAGTCCGCAATGACAACGCGGGTGCAGCTGCCGTTGGCAAGGCCGCGCTCCAGGGCGTCGTTGTAACGGGTGTTCAGATCCTGAATGGCTTCGTCGACGGAAACATTGCCCAGCACGGCGTTCCACAGGGTGACCAGGTAGTCATCGCCTTCGATGGCAACAGACGGCGGGGTGGGATACACGTCCTCATAGTCGGTCAGGGCGAAGTCCGCCAGACGGCCGGTCTTGGAGGAGTCGATCTTCTCGGTCATGTAGGTGGACAGAGGCAGGGTGTAGCCGCCTTCCAGGTAGCCCTTCATGAAGTCTTCGCTGGAGAAGTACTTGATGACCTCCCAGGCAGCGTCCTTGTTTTCGCAGCTGGTCAGCATGGTGAAGCCGAAGTTGGGGGTGCAGCTCAGCGCGCCTTTGACGGTGCCGTCCATGGTGGGCAGTTCGGAAACGCCCCAGTCAAAAGCCACGGGGAACTGGTCGGTGAAGACGCCGGCTTCCTGGGAAGCGTTGCCCCAGACAGCGAAGGCGCCCTGGGCAAACAGCGCACGGCTGTTGTCAACGCCCTGGGTTTCGGAACCGGGCAGCACGGAGCCGTCGGCGTATAGCTTGGCAGCGGATTCGATGACCGGCTTCCAGCTGGAGAAGTCGAAGACGCCGTTGACGTAGTCATAGCCCATATGGGTGGCGCCGCTCATTTCGGCAACGCCCTCGATCCAGCGGCTCAGCGGGCTGGAAGAGGTGAAGCCCACGCCGTACACGCTGCCGTTGCCCTGGTCGGTCACGGCCTTGCAGGCGGTCACCAGCTCGTCCATGGTGGCGGGGATGCCGTCATAGCCGGCGCTCTTCAGCAGGTCCACATTGTACTCGATGCGGGTGCCGGAACGCACGCCGTTGGGAACCCAGTAGATCTCATCGCCGATGGAGTTCAGGCCCTCATACATGTGGTCGTACACTTCGGTCACGGTCTGGAACTCGGTATCGGCTTCAATGTAGGGAGTCAGGCTCTCGAACATGCCGCCGTTCACATAGTCGCTCAGGGTCATGTTGTCCGAAGCGGCGATGGTGATGATGTCGGGGGCGGTGTTGGCCTGGAAGGCCAGCTGGATGGAGTTGGCCCAGTCATCGGTCAGGATGGTGTACTCGATCTGGATGTCGGAATGGCTCGCGTTGAACTCATCGACCATCTTGGTCATGTACTCTTCATCATGACGGTTGTTGGACCACACTTCAATCACCGTTGCATCCCCCGAAGCAGCGGAAGTGGCGGAAGTTTCGGCAGTGCCGGTACCGGTGGTGCTTTCACCGGTGGAACCGCAAGCAGCCAGCATGCCGGCCGCAACCACAAGTGCGGTTGCTTTTGCCATGGTTTTTCTCATGTGAATGTTCTCCCTTCTTGTATTCAATTTTGTGCCGGGTCTCGGGTCCCGGCGCTTCATCTGACAACTATAGTTTATCCTCTTTCCCCAGGATGGCAACAGGGCACATTTCATTGAAAATGTAACATCTCCCAACAAAAGCACCGTCATACGAACCAAAACGAACAAACCAAGGCGAACGTATTTGTGCATGATGCCAGAAAATAACGTCTGCACAGCTTATTGCATTTTTTGGGATGGTGTGCTATCGTAAAAATATCGAGGAAACGGTCCGCCGTGATCTGGCCAGAGGGGCGAGCCGGCCATTCTGTTCTCTTTTGTGTCCGGACAACAAAAATCCATTCCATCTCGGCAAGGACGCCGCCTGCGCACGGGCGGCGTCCTTGCCGGCGTGGGCCTGCTATATTATAAAAAACCAATAAAAGCGATAGGAGGTCTATGTTGAATCAGAAAGTCACTGTATTGATTGCCGATGATGAACAGGCAATCCGTACGGGCCTGAAAGCCATCGTCACCCGCGTGCTGGACCAGGCGCTGGTGGTCAGCTGTGTAGGGACCGGGCGGCAGGCGCTGGCAGACCTGCGCCGTTTCCGCCCGGACATTGCGGTGATGGATATCAATATGCCGGACATGGACGGGCTGGAAGTCATCCGCCGCGCCAAAGAACTGGAACTGCCCACCCGTTTTCTGATCCTGAGCGGCTACGGTGAATTTTCCTACGCCCAGCAGGCCATCCGCTACGGGGTCAAAACGTATTTTCTGAAACCCCTGAACGTGGAGGAGTTCCGTACCGTACTGCTGCAGCAATGCCAGGAAGTGCTGTCCCGGCGCAAGAATGCTTCGACCGATGAACAGGAGATCACCCGCCTGATGGCTTCCTCCCGGACGTTGTTCCTGAACCATCTGGTGCAGAAAAAGTTCACCAATGCATCGGGCAATATTGATGCGCTGCAGCTGTCCATCAGCAACGGTCCCAACTTTGTGGCCATCTTCCTGATCACCCCCCGGGACACCGGCGAAGGTCCGCCCCTGAAGGAGATCGCCCAGCACACCATCGGCACAGTGTTCTTCGGCACCGCCATGGAATGCTGGGTTTACGATGACAGCCGCATTGCGGCCATCTTTAATATGGAAACCACGCAGGATGAAGAATTTTTGGCCAAACTGCAGGACTGCATCCGGCAGATCCGCAAGCAGACGCCCTACGATGTGCGGGTGGGCCTGGGCAAGGTGGTGCCGGGTTTCGGCCAGACGAACGTGTCTTTTGCCCGGGCACAGGAGGCCCTGAGCTACCGGATCTACGACAGTGGCAAGGACATTTTCGACAGCAATACCATTGATGCCTACACCCCGGCTTTCTCCCAGGAAAGCATCGATTTTGCGCCCCTGACCACTGCCATTCTGCAGAGTGATCTGCCCGCGATCCGCACCTATTGCGACGCCTTTTTCCAGTCCCTGCTGGTGGAGGGCGAACCCCCGCCCAGCTATGTGGTGGGCATGTGCATGTATCTGCTGCTCACCGCCCAGAAGCAGGTGCAGATGAGCCAGCCGGACAGGAAAATCGAGTTTCCCCTTTCTTATGAGGAACTCAACAACCTGAACACCATCGGGGAAATGCGGGACTGGCTGGTCAGTACCTTCGTCCAGTACAGAGAGGCCCTGAAAGACCTGGGCGGGGACGAAAACCGCACCATCCGCATTGCCAAGGAATACATCCGCAACAACCTCAGCCGCAACCTGAAAGCCAAGGAGGTGGCAGCCCAGGTCAACCTGAGCGAAGCCTACTTTACCATTTATTTCAAGGATAAGACCGGTGTCAACTTCCGGGATTACCTGCTGCAGGTGCGCATGGCCTATGCCAAACAGATGCTCAAGGCCCATGTGGCCAACATCAGCGAGATCGCCTACCGCACCGGCTACCAGGACTACCGGTCCTTCTCCCGGGCGTTCAAGAATGAAACCGGCATGACCCCGTCGGAATACCAGAACCAGTGCTCCGGCCAGAACTAAGCCGTAAGAAAGGAGAGAGCAGCCCATGCTTCAGCGCATCCGCAAGCAGTTTGAAACCAAACTGGCTTTCAAGATCTGGGTGGACATGGTGGTGCCTATCCTGCTGGTTTTTGCCTTCGCGCTGGTTGCGCTGAATATGTATCTGCATTCCTTCCTGCTGGGGCGTGCCGTCACCCAGGGCAGCGGGGACAGTTCCTCCGCCACCACCAAATTCTCCGATGCGTACGAAGACCTGCTGGAACGGCTGGTCAGCGGCATTGCCTCGGAGGATTTCCGCGGCAAGTGCATTGACATCATCAACAGTGATGCCGACAGCTACACCGTATCCAACAACGATGTCCAGAGCGACCTGAACGAGTTCATGAGCATGAGCGGCCTGACCCAGTCGGTGGTGTTGGCCAAGACCGGCCGTACCGACGGCAACCCCATGCTCTTTGCCTCCTATGTGTTCCGCCTGAACATCCCGCGGGAGGATTACACCCTGGGATATGACCTGTCCGATGTGTGGGGCATAACCATCCTGCCGGCGGCAGCCAGCCCCTTCCAGAACCGGAGCGAGGTGGTGCCCCTGGTCATTCCCCTGCGCATCAACAGCTATCAGTATATGCTCATCAGCGATGACCCGGCGCAGGCCGATCTGATCCTGTATCTGCTGCTGGACGCCGAGAGCATTGATGATTATCTGGAGCTGTGCTGTGATGACAGCTCCGAAGGGGACATGTTTTTGGCGGATGCTGACGGGAACAACCTCAGCGTGCCCCAGAGCGACCCCCGGTATGAGGACCTGAGCGACCCGGACCTGGCCGCCGCGCTGCAGAGCAACATCGCGGCGGAAACCTCCTGTTTCCGCTACCACAGCAAATATGTGTATGTGAATGCGGTGGGGTACAGCGGCCTGTATGTGGTCAATATGGTGGATGAAAGCGCCTTCACCGCCGGTACCGACGATGCCATGAACCTGCTGCAGATCCTGGCGCTGACCTGTATTGTGCTGATCACGGTGGTGTGCGTGCTGATCTCGGTGCTGGTCACCCGCCCGCTGCGCAGCCTGATGGGCACGGTGCGCCAGATTGAACAGCGCACCTACGACGGAAAGACCCACCTGACCACCAAGGATGAACTGGGGCAGCTGGAATCGGCCCTCAAGTCCATGTACCATATCATGCAGCGCCAGTTCAAGGCCATCAAGCACGAAGAGCGGGAGCGCTACAACGCTGAAATGCAGATGATGACCGAACAGATCAACCCGCATTTCCTGTATAACACCCTGGAATTCATCAACATGGAGGTGTACAACGACCGCCCGGAAAATGCCTCCACCATGATCACCAATCTGGGCGAGTATATCCGTATCAGCCTTTCGGCGGGCAACACCAGCCACACCATCGAAAGCGAGATCGAGCAGGTCATGGCCTATGTGGACATCATGAGCTGCCGGTTCAGCAAACCTGTTCAGATGGTGGTCAATGTGCCGGATGAACTGCGCCCCCGCATGATCCTGAAAAGCATCCTGCAGCCGCTGGTGGAAAATTCCCTCAAGCACGGGTTTGACATCAACGGGGCCGGGGTACCCATTGCCCCGCAGATCGAGATCGGCGCCGAGCTGAAGGACTCCGAGCTGTGTATCGAGGTCATCGACAACGGCGCCGGTATCGACATCGAGCGGGCCCGGCAGATCATGTACACCAAAAGCGCGGTGGGCTCTACCCAGCAGCATGTGGGCCTGAACAATGTGTATCAGCGCCTGCACAGCTATTACGGCAATGTGAATATCACCTTCGCCACCATGCCCTATTTCCGCAATACCATCACCATCCATCTGCCGGCCTGCTTCTTTGACGGTTCCGGCACCCAGCCGCCCACGCCGTGATCGGCCCTGTCCGACACGCAGAAACATACAACAGGAGGACATTTCTTTATGAAAGAACAACACGCTTACATGACGGTGGACCGTGATTTCATCATTGCCCCCGTTGACCCGCGCATCTACGGCTCGTTCATCGAACAGCTGGGCCGCGCCGTGTATGACGGCATCTTCTGCCCCGGGCATCCCCAGGCCGATGAGCAGGGCTTCCGCAAGGATGTGCTGCAGCTGGTGCGGGAACTGGGCGTGCCGGTGGTGCGGTATCCTGGCGGCAACTTTGTGTCCGGCTACCGGTGGGAGGACGGCGTGGGCCCGGTGGACCAGCGCCCCGCCCGCCTGGACCTGGCCTGGCGCACCCTGGAAACCAACCGCTTCGGCCTGGACGAGTTCGTGGACTGGGCCCGCAAGGCGGACACCCAAGTCATGATGGCGGTGAACCTGGGCACCCGGGGCATTGATGCCGCCTGCAACCTGCTGGAATACTGCAACCATCCCGGCGGCACCTATTACAGCGATATGCGCATCAAAAACGGCCATAAGGAACCCCACAACATCAAATACTGGTGCCTGGGCAATGAGATGGACGGCTCCTGGCAGGTAGGCCACAAGACTATGGAGGAATACGGCCGTCTGGCGGAGGAAACCGCCCACGCCATGAAGCTGGTGGACCCCACCATCGAGCTGGTTTCCTGCGGCAGTTCCAACGGCAAAATGCCCACCTTCCCCCAGTGGGAGGCCACCACCCTGGAACACACCTACAAGTATGTGGATTATATCTCCCTGCACCAGTATTACGGCAACGAAAAGGGCGATACCCAGGACTTTTTGGCTTACTCCGACGACATGGATGCCTTCATCCGCTCGGTGACGGCCGCCTGTGATTTCGTGCAGGCCAAGGTGCGGGGCACCAAACAGATCAACCTGAGCTTTGACGAGTGGAATGTGTGGTATCATTCCAACCAGAAGGATGACGAGGAGATGGCAAACAACCCCTGGCACATCGCGCCCCATCTGCTGGAAGACCACTATACCTTCGAGGATGCTTTGCTGGTGGGCCAGATGCTCATTACCCTGCTGCGCCATGCCGACCGCGTCAAGATGGCCTGCCTGGCCCAGCTGGTCAACGTCATCGCCCCCATCATGACCGACCCCGACGGCGGCCCGGTGTGGCGGCAGACCATCTTCTATCCCTTCCTGCTGGCGTCCCGCTATGGCCGGGGCACCGCCCTGCAGCCGCTGCTGTGCTCGCCCAAAGTGGAAACTTCCGGCCACGGCGCCGTGGATGCCGTGGTGGCCGTGGCGGTGCAGGACCCCGCCACCGGCGCGCTGACCCTGTTTGCCTCCAACCGTGACCTGAAGAACGATATCCCGCTGGAAGCCACCCTCCGCGGCTTTGAAAAGTACCGGGTGGAAGAGATGCTCTCGCTGGAAAACGACGACCTGCTGGCAGAAAACAGCGCCGCCGGCGAGAAGGTGCGCCCCATCACCCGCAGCGATGCGGCGTTTGATGACGGACACCTGCAGGTGATGCTGCACAAGGCATCCTGGAATGTGATCCGCCTGAGCCCCGCACCCCGGGACTGAGGCGGACAACCGGAAAAGAAAGGACGAATCATCATGGAAAAACAGCATATGAATGAAATTTGGGTCCCCCATGCCGAAACCGTGCCCGAAGCCGCCGGCGAAGGCGTTGTGCGCCGCGTTCTGGCGTACAGCAAGGACGTGATGTGCGTGGAAAATACCTTTGAAAAGGGGGCCGTGGGCGCCATGCACAGCCACCCCCACACCCAGATCACCTATGTGGTGTCGGGCCGGTTCCGCTTTACCATCGGGGAAACCACCCGCGAAGTGGGCCCCGGCGATACCCTGCTCAAGCAGGACGGCATCGTGCACGGCTGCACCTGCCTGGAGGCGGGTGTGCTGCTGGATATCTTTACCCCCATGCGGGAGGATTTTGTCTGATTTCACGCTGATACGGCAATAAAAAAGGACCGCTCTGCGCTGCTTTTCGGCGCGGGACGGTCCTTTTTTCTGCCCGGGGGATAGGCGCTCCCGGGGGCAATATGGTATACTGGGCCGGAACGTGGCCGACCGGACAAGGGCGGATTTGCGGCGCCCGTCAGGTTCCCGGCCCGGCAAAAGAAAACCCCGCGGCAGGGGCCGCGGGGCGGTAAAAGGTATAGCAGGGAAACATGCGGGGCAGGGAACCCCTCTCTTACAGGCCGAGAGCCTTCAGGTAGGCGGCCTCACGGGCGGCGATCTGTGCCTGGTAGGCGGCGATGGCTGCCTCATAGGCGGCGTTCTTGCTCAGCTGGGTGTTCTTGGCGGCGTTGGCGGCGGACTGAACCGCAGCGTTGGCGGCCAGCTGCTGCTGATGGGCGGCCTTGCCGGCGGCGATGATGGCTTCACCCTCGGCCTTTGCCTTGGCGGCTGCCTGCGCCTGGTATGCCTTCACGGCGGCGATGTAGGCGGCTTCCTTGGCGGCGTTCTGGGCCTGATACTGTTTGATGGCGGCTTCATAGGCAGCGTTCTTGTTCAGCTGCGCCTGGTGCGCGGCGTTGGCGGCTGCCATGACGGCGTCGTTGGCGGCCAGCTGCTGCTGATGGGCAGCCTTACCGGCGGCGATGACGGCTTCGCCTTCGGCTTTCGCCTTGGCGGCGGACTGGGCCTGATAGGTCTTGACGGCGGCAGCGTAGGCTTCTTCCCGAGCGGCGATCTGGTTCTGATACGCCTTGACGGCGGCCAGATAGTCGCTGTTGGCGTCGGCAAACGCAGGCATGGCCATAACACTGAACATGGCGATGGCCAGCAGGGCGGCGAACAGCTTCTTCATTTTCATCACGGAAACCTCCTTCGTGTGCCGTGTTTCGGGTCACGGCTTGTTGTCTTTAGTATACGCCAAAAGTCCAGTTTTTGCAACGGATTTTCATTCGCTGTTTTCACACAATTTTCGCAATTTCCCTTGTATATAATCACAAAACTTTCACAATTAAGAAAAAAGTTTCTTATAAAATAACGTATTTTCGATATTTACAAAAGGGCGGCGGATTTGTGCGGGCATGCGGGTGTGAAAAGCAGCGGATTTTGGCTGAAAACGGCTGTCTTTCATACGTGGACATGCTTCGGCGCCGGTTTTGGCGGAAAATCCGTGCAGAAAAAGGGTATGCGGCGGGTGGAAAGGGTAGAACCGGGGCTGCCCCAAAGCCTGCCCTGTGGTTGGGAAGGTGCCGCGCAGCCGCCCTCTCCCCTCTCAAGCCTCCCCTGTGTAAGGGGAGGTGCCGCGCAGCGGCGGAGGGGTTGTGAACCCGGCCTTATTTCCCGTTCACGGGCAACACCAGCAAGTTACCAACCCCTCAGTCGGCCTACCGACCGCCAGCTCCCCTTACACAGGGGAGCCGTTCTCTACCCCCCGCAAAAAATAATTCTCCCCCCCCCTGTAATAAAATCCCCTTTCCCCGTCACTGTATGACAGGAGCGCTCGAAACAACACAAAGAAAGGAGGCGGGGCCCATGGCCATACCGGAGCTGGAAACCTTATACAACACCTACAAAACGCCGCTGTACCGGTATCTGTTGCATCTGTGCCGGGACCCCCACCGGGCCGAAGACCTGCTGGCCGATACCTTTCTGCGGGCGCTGCGGTGCCTGCCCGCCTACCGGGGCGAGGGCAGTATCAAGGCATGGCTGTTCGGGCTGGCCCGCAACATCTGGCTGGAGGACCTGCGCCGCAGCCGCCCCACCCTGGAATACGACGATATGCTGGGCCTGTACATGGACGACCGCCTGGACGAGCAGGCCAACGCCCGCCGCAGGCTGGACCGGGTGCGGCAGCTGCTGGCCGAAAAAGGCCCGCCCGCGTCGGAAGTGGTGATGCTGCGGGCGCAAGGGTACTCCTACGCCGAGATCGCCGCCCGCCTGCAAATCACCGAAAACAGTGCCCGGGTCATGGAGCACCGCACCCGGACCTGGCTCAAATCCACCCTGCAAAAGGAGGGACTCTGGAATGACTGAACATACAACGCCGCGGTCAAGCGGCATCTCCTGCGATGTGTGCCGGGACCTGGCGCCCCTGGTGGCCGACGGGGTGGCCAGCGCCGACAGCGCCGCCCTGGTCAAAGAGCATCTGGCACACTGCGAATCCTGCCGGGCGGAATTTCCCCAACTTTCCCCGGAAGGAACCGAAAATCTGCCGGCCCCCGCCCTGCCTGTCCCCGACGAAAAACGGGTGCTGCGCCGGATGCAGAACAAACTCACCCTGTGGCTGCTGGGCTTTCTGGTCCTGGGCCTGGGGGGCAGCATGCTGGTGGTCTTCAGCCCTCACAGCACCCTGGCCCTGCTCTGCTTCCCCCTGGTGTGCGGGGTCATCTGCTGGTTCGATGACTTCCTCTGGCGGCTGGTGCCGGTGCTGGCGGCGGTGGTCTGGTTCGTCTGGACCCTGGCCGCCGAACTGCCTTACTACACCAGCTGGCAGGCGGCAGTCCTGAGCTCCGCCACCGGCGCGCTATGGCCCTTTGTGTTCTGCGTCATCGGGGCGCTGGCCGCCTCCCTGTTCAAATACGCCTTCGGCAAGACCGGAAAGGAGAAATAAACCATGAAAACCGGGAATCATAAATCTCTGCGCATTCTGGCCGGGGTGGCGGGGACCTTGATTGTGCTGGGCCTGCTGCTTTTGGTGGACGGCATCACCGGGGACCCCCTCAGCCGCCGTCTGGCGGATAACGGGGCGCTAGCCTACGCCGAAAAAGCCTACCCGGGCCAGATCTTCGCCATCACCGAAAGCGGCGGCGGACAGTGGTTCCGCTACTACGCCCGGGTGCAGAGCGAACAAAGCCCCGACACCACCTTTCTGGTGCATACCTCTTTCTGGTTCTTCCGCCAGGGGGAGGAACCGCGGGAGGTGGAGGGCCGCAACTGGACCCTGGTGCGCCAGGGCAAGGAGGGCGCCCGGGAGCTGAGCGACGCCCTGCACGAGGCTTTGCCTGATTTGCAGCTCAGCCCGGCCTTCAACGGCTGGTTGCCCGGTATGGACTATGGGGAAAGCCAGGACATGGACGTGGAGCTGGATCTGTGCTGGACCCCCGACAACATGCGGGACGTGACCGGGTATGTGGATCTGTTCCCGCTGGATGCGCCTTTTGACAAGGCGGTGACGGAAAAAGTGCCCGACCGGGTGGTGGTCCAGATACTGTGGGACGGCAATCCCACCCAGGCGGACTACGACAAGACCCTGGCCCGCCTGAAATCCGCCACCGAAGCCGCGGGCTTTGCCATCGACTGGTACGACCTGACCCTGGTGCCCAAGGGCGGTACCCATGAGGAGATCCAGGAAATGGCTATTTCTGCTACCACTGCCGCTGAGGACATCCCCGCGGTGTAAACATACAGAAAAACAACCCCTCTCCCATTTGGGAGAGGGGCTGTTTGCTGTTGTGCTTATTCTTCGGTGAACAGGGCGGTGGACAGGTAGCGGTCGCCGGTGTCGGGCAGCAGAGCCACAATGGTCTTGCCCTCGTTCTCCGGGCGTTTGGCCTGCTCGATGGCCGCCCACAGCGCCGTGCCGGAGGAGATGCCCGCCAGCACGCCTTCCCGCTTGGCCAGCATCCGGGCGGCGGCAAAGGAATCCTCGGTGGTGGCGGTCATGACCTCGTCATAAATGTGGGTGTCCAGCACCTCGGGCACAAACCCGGCGCCGATGCCCTGCAGCGCATGGGGACCGGCCTTGCCGCCGGAGAGCACCGCGCTGTCGGCGGGCTCCACCGCCACGATGCGCACGGCGGGATTTTTGCCTTTCAGGTACTGCCCCACGCCGGTGATGGTGCCGCCGGTGCCCACGCCCGCCACGAACACATCCACGGCGCCGTCGGTGTCCTGCCAGATCTCCGGGCCGGTGGTGGCGATGTGAGCGGCCGGGTTGGCCGGGTTCACGAACTGCCCCGCCACCATGGCGTTGGGCAGCTCCCTGGCCAGCTCATCCGCCTTGGCAATGGCCCCGGCCATGCCCTTGGCGCCCTCGGTGAGCACCAGCTCGGCGCCGTAGGCTTTCATCAGGGCCCGGCGCTCGGCGCTCATGGTTTCGGGCATGACGATGATGACCTTGTATCCCCGGGCCGCCGCCACGCTGCACAGCCCGATGCCGGTGTTGCCGGAGGTGGGCTCGATGATGACCGAATCCGGCTTCAGGATGCCTTTGGCCTCGGCATCGTCCAGCATGCTCTTGGCCACCCGGTCCTTCACCGACCCGGCGGGGTTCAGATATTCCAGCTTGGCCAGCACCCGGGCTTTCAGGCCCAGGGCGGCCTCCAGACGGGTCAGTTCCAGCAGCGGAGTATGGCCGATCAGCTGATCGACCGACGTATAAATGCGGGCCATGGCGGCAGCCTCCCTTTCAGCAATCAAAATCCCAGCCTGTTTATAGGTTTACCTGATTATACCCCCGCACCCCGCCGTTTGTCAAAACCGGACCCCTGTGATAAAATAAGACCAAATATCGCCTGTGCGGCATGGGGAAAGGAAAAAGCAATGAAAACAAAAGCGGACCGGCTGTGGACCGGATTCTGGTGGCTGGCGGCGGCCGCCCAGGTGGTGTTCCTGTGCGCGGTGGCCCTGCGGGCCGGGGGCGCTGTCATCGACAACGACGCCGCCAAGGTCTACACCCACATGATGGCCATCTGGCAGTCGGGGACCTTTCTGGTGCCGGACTGGCGGTACATCACCACCATGGAGCTGGACTGCACCATCCTGCTGGCCCTGCCCTTCTACGGCCTGACCCACAACCCGGTGCTGGCCTTCTGGTGCGGCAACGGGGTGCTGCTGGTGCTGTGGGCGGCGCTGCTGGCCTTTCTGGTCCGGCGGCTGGGCGGCGGACTGCGCCGGGGCGCCCTGGCTGTGCTGGCCGTGCTGCTGCCCTATGAATTCTACATGACCGGCTACTGGAACATGCTCTTCCTCAACGCTTCCCAGTACGCTTTCAAGGTCATGCTGCCCCTGCTGCTGACGGCCCTGCTGCTGGCCCCGCCCCGTCCCCGGCGGCGGGACTGGGTGCTGCTGGCTGTGTACCTGGCCGGGTGTTTTCTCACCGCTTTTTCCAGCGGCATCTATGTGGCGGCCTGCGGCCTGGCCCCGGTGCTGGCTTTGTGGTGCCTGGGCTGGCTGCAAAACAAAAACACCGCCGACCCCTACCGCCTGGCCTGCCTGGGCGGCAGCGCGGCTGTCACCCTGCTGGGCATGGGCCTGCAGAAGGCCCTGGGCATCCAGACCACCGCCGCGTCCATGAACCTGAACTCTCTGGACACCTTGCGGGACAACGCCGCCAATTGCGTCATCGGCTTTTTCCGGCTGTTCGGGGCGGTGCCCGACGCGGCCACCCCGGTGTTCAGTGCGGCGGGTATTTCCTGCCTGCTGCGGGCGGGTCTGGCCGGGGGTGTGCTGGCGGTCTGCCTGTGGTGTACCGCCAGGGCCCTGACCGGCACCCTGCCCCGGGAACTGGCTCCCGGCAAGTACCTGCTTGCTACCTTCTGGTGGAATCTGGCGGTGCTGCTGCTCACCGATACCCGCTACGGCGACCCGTACTTTGAGTACCGCTACCACCTCATGGGGGCGGTGCCTCTGCTGGTGCTGGCGGCCTTTGCGGCACCCACTCTGGTGCGGCAGCCGGTGCGGCTGCGCCGGGCAGGGGTGGCTGCGGGCACCCTGGGTATGGCGGCGCTGGTGCTGGCTGTGGATACCGGGGCTGTGGGCAGCATCTGGCAGGCCGACGGCACCTTCGGGGTGAACGCCAAAGAGCGGGAACTGTGCGGGGTTATCAGCTCCATGGACGTGGACGATGTGCTCATCGCCGGTGAGAGCAGCGTGGCCGAGGTCTGCGGCGCCCTGGACCCCACCCGGCGGTACATGATGCTCATGGACATGGGCGAGGGCGGCTGGATGCTGGGCACCTGGGACGGCCGCCTGACCGACACCGACGCCCTGGCCTATCAGAGCCCTGCCGCCATCGTCTGCTCCCACGAAACCTACGAAAACGGCGGTCTGGCGGGTTCCATCTCCGGCCACTGGACCTATTACGGCGAAACCGCCGACTTTGTGGTGCTGCGCACCGACGGCGCGCCCCTGGTGGACGGCCAGCCTGCGGGCCTGCCCTACGGGGCGGCGGCCATCGACTACCCCAACACCTCCTGGTACACCTGGACCGGCACCATGGACGACGACCGCCGGCTGCACACCGACCCGGCAGGGGGCGAGGTCCTGCGCTCCCCCGGGCTGGAACTGCACACCGACACCCGCGTGACCCTGAGCTGTGAGAGCACGGGCAGCGGTACCGTGGGCACCCTGCAATTGTGGGGCACCGACGGCGCCCTGCTGGCCGAGGTCCCGGTCCCGGCGGGCAGCGCCCAGGTCACGCTGGATGCCCCGGCGGGCAACGGCGCGGTGCTCACCCTGACCATGGACCCCGGCACCGAGGCTGTGGTGGGGCCTATCCGGTTCGATGCTCTGAACTGAACACAAACATAAAACGGCACGCCGCTTTCTGCAAAACCAAACGCAGAAAAACGGCGTGCCGTTGTTTTTTGTGAGGGGGTCAGGCCCGGTGCCAGTGCCCGCCCAGCAGATAATACCCGGCCCAGTCCAGCTTGCCGAAGAGGGGCGAGTTCTTGCGGGCCGCGTCCGCCATGGTGCAGATGGCGGTCAGATTGCGGTGGCGCAGGGGCAGATAATAGGGGCTGTAACAGCGCTTTTCCCGCATGGTGTCCAGCAGGTCGGACAGCCACACGCTTTTCAGGGCGTTGCGGGCCTTGAGGCGGCGGGCGGTCAGATTCCCCGGGTCCCGGCGCATAATATCCGCCGCACCCTCCGCAAACACCCGGACCTCCGCCCGCCACAGGGGCAGCAGGTCTTTTTCGGGGGCGCCGGCGGCCAGCACCGTATCGTTGAGCTTGGCAAAGTGCTGGGGCCAGATATCGCAGTAGTCGTCGTGGTATTTGGTGGAAAGGGTGCCGTCCCGGCTGCAATCGTAGAAGGTCAGGGCGTCTTCCAGTACCCGGTACACAAAGCCGGGCTGTTCCCGGCCCAGCAGGGCAATGTAATCCAAAACAAACTGTAAATCTTCACCCAAAGAATACGCTTTGTTAAAACGCAGCCGCTGGGCCAGCTCGGTGCGGTAGAGCTTGTTCCAGGGCATGGCGATGAGGCAGTCCAGGTACAGCCGGGCCAGGGCGGTGGGCTGGGCGGTGACTGCGTGGGGGCCCACCGGGCCGGTGCAGTGGGGGTCGGTGGTGTAATGCCACAGCACAAAGGCGCCGGGGGAGCGCTGCTGTACGGTCAGCGCCGCCTGCAAAGCCCCGGGGCGCAGGGCGTCGTCCGCGTCCAGAAAGACGATGAACTCGGCCTCGGCGGCCGCCAGTCCCGCGTTGCGGGCGGCGGAAACCCCGCTGCCCGGCTGGTGGATGACCCGTACCCGGGCATCTTTGGCGGCGTACTCGTCACACAGGACGCCGCTGCGGTCGGTGCCGCCGTCGTCCACCAGAATGCAGCACACGCCGCCTTCCACCTGCTGCGCCAGAATGCTGTCCACACAGCGGGGCAGGGTCTTTTCGGCGTTCCAGACCGGCACGATCACACAGACGGCCGCTTGCTGCATACATTGCCTCCTTCTCCCTCCTGGGGAACGGGCCCAAGGCCCAGAAAATCGTACACGATCTGTACGAAGGTATCATAGAAATGTTCCGGGGAAAACCGCTGGGCGGCTTCGGCCCCGGCGGCGCCCATCTGGGCCCGCAGTTCGGGGTGCTCATACAGCATCCGGATGGCCCAGCTCAGCTGCCCGGCCAGTTCGGGGCCCCGGTCCACCAGCACGGCCTGGCTGCCCTCCAGATATTCGGGCATGCCGCCGCTGCGGGTGGCCAGCACCGGACGGCCGCAGGCCATGGCTTCCATGGCTACCAGACCGGCGGCTTCCTCCACCAGGGTGGGCACGCAGACCAGGTCGGCCAGACGGTAGTATTCGGTCAGGCGCTCGTTGGGCACATAGCCGGTGAACTGCACCCGGTCCCCCAGGGCGTTGGCCTGCTGTTCCAGCCGCCGCAGGAAGGGGCTGGACTGGGTGCGCCCGAAAAACGGGCTGCCCACGATGAGCAGCTTGATGCGGGAATCCTCCAGGGCGGCGATGGCCTCCAGCAGTTTGTGGATGCCCTTGTCCGGCTCCAGACGCCCGCAGAACAGCACCACAAAATCGCCGGGGGCAAACCCCAGCGAGGCGCGCAGGGCTTCGTCCGGTTCCCCGGGGGTGAAGCGCTGCAGGTCGATGCAGTTGTGTAAGATATAGGCACGGCTGCGGTCCAGCGTGCTGGTTTTCAGGTAATCGTCCCGGATGAACTCGCTCAGGGCCAGCACCCCGCCGTAGATCTCGTCCATGGTGTGGCTGCAGCTGGTCTGGCCGTGGAGATGGGCCAGGCATTTCTGCCGCCCGAACATCCGGCTGATGGCGCTGCACTGGGTCAGGGTGCCCCCTTCGGCCACGATGAGGTCGGGGGGCGGCAGTTCCAGCGCCAGGGAGAGCTGGACTTTCTGGTACCACGGGTCATAGGGCGCGGCAATGCCGAAGCACCGCTCAATGAACACCAGCGGCCAGTAGCGCCGGGCCCCCTTGGGCCGGGCCACATACAGCATCTTGGTGTGGCGGTATTCCTTGGCCTGGGCGGCGGCGTCGGGGTCCGGGATGCTGGCACACAGCAGGTCCAGCATGCCCCGGCGCTCGTTTTCCCGGATGAGATGGGTCACCAGCGTTTCCACCGCGCCGCCCTGCACGGCGGGCACCGGCAGTTCCGGCGGCGGCACCAGCAGGATACGGGGCACCCGGGGTGCATTGCGCCCCGACTGCAGCAGGGGAACGGGGAACCGGGATTTTTCCTTGGTTTCGGGCATCAGACTCACTTCTTCAGCGGGCACAGGCTTTCCGCGGGCATCATGGACCAGCGGGCGGCGGAGAGTTTTTCGGTCATTTTCAGCTGCTTGCAGTTGGGCAGGTAGCTGATGAGTCCCTGCATCAGGAACTGCTCCTTGGAGATGGCTTTCACCAGCTTGGGGGTGGGGTTCTGCTTGACCTTGGCGCACAGGAACAGATACCGGCGCCAGCAGGCGGCATAGGCGCAGTCCACCACGGTACGGTTGGCCCCGTTTTCCACAAAGAAGCGGTACCGGTCGGCCAGGCCGTCCACCGCGTCGAAGGCTTCGGGCTTCATGTCGGTGCGGCAGATGCTGCCCCCGCGCAGGCGGTAGCAGTACAGATGGTCCGGCAGGCACACCACCCGGTCGCACCGCCAGAACAGGCGATGGGCCACAAAGTCGTCTTCATGCAGGCGGCCTTCGGGGTAGTGCAGCAGCTTCCACACCTCGGCGCGGTAGAGCTTGTTCCAGGCCACGGTGTAGTAGGTGCCGTTGGGGGAATAGAAGTTGTTCAGCAGCTCCTTGCCCACAAACACGCCGGTGGCGGTGGGGTCGGTGTAGCTGGGCGGGTCCAGGCTTTCGCCGTTTTCGGCCACGTCCTCCACCGCGCACACCGACATGTAGGCGTCGTGGGTTTCGCAGGCGTCATAGAGCTTTTTCAGGTATTCGGGGCGCAGGATGTCGTCCGAATCCACAAAGGCATAGTACCGGCCGTGGGCGGCATCAATGCCGGTGTTGCGGGCGGCGGAAAGGCCCTGGTTCTCCTGATGGATGACCCGTACCCGCTTGTCTTTTTCGGCAAAGGCATCGCACAGTTCGCCGCAGCCGTCGGTGGAGCCGTCATCCACCAGAATGACCTCGAACGGAGGCTCGAAGGTCTTGTCCTGGTCCAGAATGCTCTGGATGCACTCCTCCAGGAAAGGTTTGGTGTTGTAGATCGGTACAATGACACTGACCGCGATATGTTCCATGGTGATACCTCGTTCTTGATTCCGCAATTTTTACAGCCTTTCTTCGGCTGGGCCGGCCGCGCGGCCCCAGATCCGGGCCAGCGTGTAGGCAAAGCCCGGGGAAATACAAAACAGCAGCGCCCGCACCTTCTCAAACCTGGGAACGTGGGGGCAGCGCAGAATATCCGGCAGGATGCCGCGCAGGTGCTTCAGGTGATGGGCAAAGCCCTCCTGCAGTTCCTTCCGGTTGCCGGCGGCACCCGCCAGGCAGTAGAAGGTGTAAAACACCTTCCAGTACCAGGCCACGGCCCAGCGGTACAGTTCCGCGGACCCCGGGCGCTGGGCAAAATACAGAAGCCAGTCCCAGTACATGCGCAGGTCGTCCAGCTTGCGGGGCGGAAAGGTGGCCCCGGTCATCTGGCCGCTGCGGGTGCGGTAATGGTACAGCACGTCCGGCAGGCAGACGGCCCGCTCGCCCTCAAACACCAGGTGCAGCACGCTGGCATCATCCCCGAAGAACATGCTCTCGTCGTAGCGCACCCCCTTGTCCCGGAAGGTGCGGATATCAAAGAGTTTATTCCAGCTCAACGGGCCGTAGAAGCTGCCGGTCTGGAAAGTTTCCAGCAGCAGGGCCATGGCGTCGCAGACGCCGTGTTCCCGCTTGGCCACCTCCCGCCCGGGGATGGGGGCGTCGTGTTCGTCGATGGCGTCGCCGGTGCAGGCGGCAATGCGCACCCCGGATTCCTGGATGGCATTGTACAGCCGTTCGTACATGTCCGGCTCAATGAGGTCGTCCGAGTCCACAAAGCCGATGTAGTCCCCCCGGGCGTTGTCCAGCCCCACGTTGGCCGCCGAAGCGGGGCCGCCGTTGGGCTTGTGAAACACCCGGATGCGGGGGTCGGTTTTCGCCAGTTCGTCGCACAGTTCGCCGCAGCCGTTGGGGCTGCCGTCCTCCACCAGCAGCAGTTCAAAGTCGGTGAAGGTCTGGGCCAGGATGCTCTGCACCGTGCGGGGCAGATAGTCCTTGGCGTCGTATACGGTGGTGACGATGCTGATCGTCGGCTGGGGCATACGCGGGCTCCTCTCGTCCTAAATTTTAGCAGTTTTTGCCCTTATTTGCAACGCATAGGCGCGGCGGGCGGGCTTTTTTTATGAGGTACGGTACAAAATCCGGTTTTTCACGGCGGTGTATCCGGCCAGCAGCCCCGGCAGATGCAGCGCAGCTCCCACCCGGTAGGGCAGGGCCAGCAGGGGATGGGCATCGGCGGCCAGGGCCTTCTGCAAAGCGGCCCGGGCGTCGGGGTCGGCCAGGATGCGGGCAAACAGGGCCCGGCGCCGGGCGTAGGGCAGGGCGCCGTCCCGCCCGGTGAGCAGCCCGTACTGGTTCAGCGCCGCCCGTACCCGGCTCTTGCGGCACAGGGCAATTACCCTTTCTTCGGGCAGGCCCTGGGCGCGCAGCAGGCGCTCCAATACAGGGCGGGTGCGCTCTTCGGCGTCCAGCAGGTCCCCCCGCAGCCGCCGGGACAGACTGCCTTCTTCCAGGTCATTTTGTTTATAGTATACACCCGGCAGGCAATAAATGGCAGGCTCAATTTGTGAAAAAAGGGAAAACTCCAGGTTGAACAGCACGTCTTCGTTCACCGCCAGACCTTCGTCAAAGCGCAGCTTTCCCAGGGCGGCGGCGGAAAATACCTTGGAATAGGGGGCGGCCAGATACCCGCTCTCGAACAGCAGCGGTTCCAGGGCGTCGCCGGTGTCTTTCAGGCGCTGGTATACCCCCGGTGCCAGGGGGCAGGGGGCCGGGCCGCTGGCACGCTCCATGCCGAACAGCACCAGCGCCGGTTGGGCGGCCAGGGCCGGGGGCAGCGCCTGCCACAGCCCGGGCAGCAGCTCGTCGTCTGCGTCCAGAAAGAGAATCCACGCCCCGGCAGCGGCTTCCAGCCCGGTGTTGCGGGCGGCGGAAGCCCCGCCGTTTTCCCGGTGCAGGGCGGTGATGCGCCCGTCCCGGGCGGCCAGCTCGTCACACAAAGCGGGGGTGGCGTCGGGGCTGCCGTCGTCCACCAGCAGCAGCTGCAGGTTTTCCGGTGCCCCGTCCAGCACGCTGTCCACCGCCCGGCGCAGGGTATCCGCGCAGCGGTAGCAGGGGATGATGACGGTGAGGGGCGGCAGACTCATACGGAACCCTCCCCGGTGATGGTCCGGTAGATGCCCAGCAGGGCGGCAGCGTTGGCGGCGGGGTCGTGGGTTTCCAGGGCCCGGCGGCGGGCAGCCTGCCCCAGGTCGGCGGCGTGCTGGGTGTCCGAAAGCACCCCGGCCAGCGCCTGGGCCAGACCGTGGGCGGCTCCCGGCGGGGCGTACAACACGCCCTCCGCCTCGCTCATCATGTCCGGAATGCCCCCTGCCCGGGCCGCCACGCAGGGCAGGCCCAGCAGCATGGCTTCGCCCAGACTGTTGGGGCTGTTCTCACAGTAGGAGGGCAGCACAAAGACGTCGGCGTCCAGGTAAGCCTGGCGCATGGCGGATTCCTGCAAAGGCCCGGTGTACTGCACATGGCCTTTCAGGCTGTTTTCCTTGATGAGCCGGGCGCACCAGGTCTGGTAGGGGAACATGGCTTCGATCACCGGGCGCAGCAGGCTGCCCTTGTCCAGCGGTCCCCAGCCCGCCACCCGCAGCACCAGCCCGGGCCAGCGCTGGATCAGGGCGGGCAGGGCCAGCAGCAGGGTGTGCAGGTTTTTCAAAGGATAGTTGCCCTGGGTCATGAGCAGCACCGGTGCGGTGCCGAAGGTCCGGGGCTGCCACAAAGGTTCGGTGTAAAAGGCGGGGCGCAGGGTTTCGTTGCAGGCAAAATACCGGGCACCGGGGGCCAGATCGGCCACCGCCGCCCGGTCAAAGGCCGTGCGGCCGGTCACATACCGGGCATTGTGCAGCAGGTCCGCCTCGGTTTTGGCCAGGTCATTGAACCGGGCCTGCATCTTGTCCAGCAGGGCCCCCGGCACCACCCGGTCGATGGCTTTCTGCAGCGGGCCGGAATGGAAATACCGGGCGGGCACGCCGTCGCACAGATGGGCGGCGCAGTCCCGCATGACCCCCTGGATGCCCACCAACGCCGGAATGCCCACGGCCAGGGCGGCCTCGTGCATGGCGGCCGCGGCGGGGTACTCGGTGCCCCAGATGTGCACCAGGTCGGGCTTTTCCGCCCGCAGCAGCACGGTGAAGGTATCCCGCTCCCCGTCGGGCAGGATGCGGTACCGCACCCCGCCCTCGCCGCCGGACAGGGCGGTCTTGGCGCGGCTGTCCACGCTGCACACGGTCACGGCGGGGGCGTCCGCCCGGGCGGTCAGGGCATTCAGCTGCCCGGTCAGCCATCCGCCGCTGACTTCCCCGGCCTGCAGGCCGCAGGCCGCGGCCGCCGCCGGGATGGTGATGCTCACCAGCCACAGTACCTTCATTGGCAAACTCCTTTCGCGTCCGGCGCTGCGCCCTGCACAAACTGCCGGGCCACACAGCCGGGGGTAAATTCGGGAAAACATTCCTCCGCCTTCTCAAAAGGCAGGGTGCGGCCGGCGTTTTCCGCCAGCCAGCGGCGCAGAGCCGGGGTGTCGGCTTCGCTGCGCCACACAAAGGCCAGGGGCCACCGGGCCAGATAGGGCAGGGCCGCATCCTTTGGCCCCGCCGCCAGATGCAGGATGGGCTTGCCCGCCGCAAAGGCTTCAAACAGCTTGCTGGGCAGCTGGTTGGACGCCGTGTTGCCGATGCTGATGAGCACCCCCGCCCGGCGTTCCAGGGCGGCGGCGTCCTTGTGGGGGATGGGACCCAGAATCTTCAGCCGGTTTCCCAGGGCGGCTTCGGCCTTCGCCCGCTGGGGACCGAAGGCCTCCCACCCGCCCCCGGCCATGACCAGGGTCAGGCGGTCATCCAGTTCCGGGAACAGTTCCAGCAGGGCGTCCGGGGTGCGCAGCCCTGGGTACAGGGTGCCGCAGAAGGCGCAAAGACGCGGGTCCGGGTCTTTGCGCACCGTGGGCACCAGGCTGGGAAAGCCCAGCTCGGATACTCTGCCCGCACAGCTTTCCAGCGGGCCGCCCGGGGCAAAATCCGGGACGGCCTGGGCGGTGATGAAGGTGTGGTCTATGGCGGTCAGCAGCGCCCGCTCCCGGTCGTAGCCGCCCGGGGCATGATAGCTCTCGTTGGCGGCGTAGGGGTCCATCTGCCACAGCAGCTTGCGGGCCCCGGGCAGGCGGGCGCTTTCCAGCGCAAAGGCCGCCCGATAGGGGGCCGCCACGGCGCAGACAGCGTCGTAAGGCTGCTTTTGGTGCAGGGCTTCCATGGCCTTGCGGGTGGCGGTCACCCGGCGGGGGGCGTGCAGGGCAAACTGCCGCACCGCCGCCCCCACCGCCGCCGGATGGACGGCCAGACGCAGCAGGCGCAGGGGCACGGGCGTGCCCCCGGCGGCGCCGTTTTCCAGGGCGCGGTTCATGGCGGCCTCATCGGCAAAAGGCAGGTCATGGGTCACGCAGCCCGCCGCGGCAGGCGGGGTGTGGGTGCCGTCCCACAGTTCCAGCAGTTCCACGGTATGCCCCAAAGCGGCCAGCGTTTCCGCCAGACGCCGCCCCAGACGGGGATTGGCCGCTGCGGGGGCCTCCACACTGTCAAACACAAACAGAATGCGCATGGCAAAGCCCCTTTCAGCGGCGGTCTTTCAGCAGGCGGCGGCAGACCGCAGCCCACAGAACGGTACAATGTACGGTGGCAAAGGCCGACACCCGGATGGACAAAGGCAGACGGGCGTTGCGGCCCAGCCGCTTGTCGTCCAGCCCGGCCCGGATGCCCACGCACAGCTCGCCCAGCTGGATGCGGTAGGCGTCGGCGTCGTCCCGGCGCAGAATCATGCTGGCCAGGTAGACCAGCTTTTCGTAATAGAAGGCATCCGCCGACTCCTGCATGTCCGGGGCGGCGTGCTGGCGGATGTAGATGGCCGCCCGGCGCTGCTCGTCGATGCTGGCGGGGGCCAGGGGCCGGTGACTGGCCGAAGCGGCGTGCTGCCGGTAATGGTAGCCGGCAAAATCCACGAAGGCACAGCCATCGATTTTATTGAACACCTGCCAGTTGGCCAGCAGGTCCTCGTTGAAGGCGAAGCCGTTGTCAAAGTCGGCCAGGTCCAGGATGGACGCCGCATACACCTTGTTGCACAGGCTGTAATCCACCTTGTGGTCGTGGAGCAGCGCGTCCAGATGGGCGGGGGCCAGCAGCCGCTGGGCCTCCTCCGGCACGGGGCCGTCTTCGGGCACGGCGTCGGTGAAGCTGTCGTACCGGCAGCAGGCGGCGGGCAGGCCGCTGGACCGTGCCGCCCCGATGAGGGTGCGCAGGAATTCCGGGTGGTACAGGTCGTCGGCGTCGCAGAACGCCACCCAGTCCACCCCGTCGGCCTTGGCGGCGCGGACCCCGGCAGTGCGGGCCGCCGACACCCCGCACTGGGCCTGGTGCAGCACAAAAAAGCGGTCGTCCCCGGCGGCGATGCGCTCGCACAATTCGCCGGAACCGTCGCTGGAGCCGTCGTCGATGAGATAGCACCGGAAATCCGGCATGGTCTGGGCGGAGATGGATGCCAGACAGGCGGGCAGGAACGCCGCCGCGTTGTACACCGGCACCACCACGGCGGCCAATGCCGCCCCGGCGCTCATCCCTGCACCTCCTGCCAGCGGCGCAGGTAGAATTCCTGCAAAATGCGGGCACTGGTATGTATATCGAACCCGGCGTCCACCGCGTCCTGTTGGGCGCGGGGATTGCGGGTCAGGTCGGTGTGGGCGATGGACTCCGCCCACAGTTCGGGGGCGTCCAGGGGTAAAAATCTCACGTTGGGGGCAAAGGCCGCGCCCCGGTCCACCGTGTTGGACACAAAGCAGGGCAGGCCGGAAGCCTGGGCCTCCACCAGCACCACCGGCAGGCCCTCAAACAGGCTGGGCAGCAAAAAGGCGTCCATGGCGGCGTAGAAGGCCTGCACATTGGTGCGCACCCCCGCAAAGATCACCTTGTCCGCCACCCCCAGCTCCCTGGCCAGGGCGCGGGTGTCCTCCTCCAGGGCGCCGCCGCCCAGCAGCAGCAGCCGGGCGTTGGGCAGCTTGGGCAGCAGCGCCGCAAAGATGCGCAGCAGCCCTGCGTGGTTTTTCTGGGCCGAGAACCGGCCCACATGGCCCAGCAGAATCTCCCCGTCCTTTACCCCCAGATGTTCCCGCAGCTTGGGGCGGGCGTCGGGGTCGGGATGGGCGAACCGCTGGGTGTCCACCCCGTTGGGCAGCACGGTGAAGGGACTTTTGCCGAACAGCATCTCCCCGGCCTTGCGGCTGCAGGCAAAGCGGTCGGTCAGGTCCTTGTCGAACCGGGAACTCATGAGTTTGTCCAGCTTGCCCACCAGATTGGGCTCATAGGCGGTGTTGTGGCTGTGGCCCACCCGTACCGGCACCCCCCGGCGGCGGGCGGCGGCGTTGTAGAACATGCCGAACCCGCTGTAATGTCCGTGGATGATGCGGTATTCCGGATGGGCGGCAAAAAAGGCGTCCAATTCATGGAGATACCGGGGCAGGTTGTTGTCCTGCCGGATGGTCAGCTTGGTGATTTTGCCCCCCAGGGCCTGGATCTCGTAATCATACAGGCAGGGCTTGTCGTAATGGTACAGAAAATCAAACTGCACCAGGTCGCGGTCGATGGTACGGTACACGTTCATCACGAACGTTTCCATACCGCCGGCATCCATGGCCGGCATGACCTGCAAAACACGGATGGGCGCCATATTTCGCCTCCTTCGTTCAGTCTTCTTCCAGCAGCTGGCGGCGGCATTCCCGCAGCTTGGCCCGGGCTTCGTCGGGCAGAGCGGGGTATTCGTGGCAGCTCTGGCGCAGCGCGTCGGTCACCAGCTCGCTGACCAGATACCGGGTGTACCATTTCTGGTCGGCGGGGACCACATACCACGGGCAGTCGGGGGTGGCGGTGGCCGAAATGACCTCCCCGATGACCTTGGCGTACTCGTCAAACAAGGCCCGCTCTTTCAGGTCGGACTGGGAAAACTTCCAGTTCTTGGCCGGGGTGTCGATGCGCTCCAGGAACCGCTCCTTCTGCTTCTCCTTGGATACGTTCAGAAAGATTTTCAGCACCCGGTAGCCGTTCTCGTACAGATACCGCTCGTAATCCCGGATCTGCCGGTACCGCCGGTGGAAGAACTCCCGCTGGCCGATGTCGGTGGTGCGGGGCGGCATGCGGTAGGTCTTCTGCAGGTCGTGGACCTGCACCACCAGCACGTCCTCATAGTAGCTGCGGTTGAAAATGGCAATGCCGCCCCGGGGCGGCAGGGCCTGGTTGGCCCGCCACAGAAAATCATGGGACAATTCCTCTGCCGAAGGCTGCTTGAAGCTGTGCACCGTCACGCCCTGGGGGTTCAGCCCACCCATCACATGCTTCACGGTGCTGTCCTTGCCCGCGGCATCCAGCGCCTGCAGAATGACCACCAGACCCTCCCGGCCGTCGGCGTAAAAGGCGTCCTGCAGCCGGCCCATCTCGGCCAGGTTCTCGGCGGTGCGCGCCAGGTACTTCTGTTTGTCCTCCCGGGCATCCCCGGAATCGGTGGGCAGAGCACGCAGGTCACAGGGGTGCTGCCCGTCAAAACGAAAACGTTCGGCCGTCATACGATAGGTCCCTCCCGCTGGAAGATAGTTACCTCTAGTATACCCGTTTTGACGGTGTTCCGCAAGGCGGCGGCGCTCAGAACACCGTCTGCACCAGCACCATGTACAGCGCCGTGCCGCCCACGATGCTCAGCAGGGAATTGCACTTCCACACATAGCTGCCCACCACCACGGCGGCGGCCAGCAGCTGGGGCACAAAGCTCCCCGCCGCGGCAAAGGAAAGGCCTTTCAGCCCGTACACCGCCAGCATGCCCACGGTGGCGCAGGGAAATACTTTGCCCAGATACACCACCAGCCGGGGCGTGCGCCGCCCGCCCAGCAGCAGGAACGGGGCGAACCGCAGCCCGGCGGTGACCAGGGCCATGACGGCGATGGCCGCCGTCAGATAGGCAGTTTCAGTCATGGGGAGCCTCCTTGTCGTCCGGTACGGTCTGTTTCTGCCGCAGCCCGGCGGCCAGCAAAAGGGCGGTGATGCCCGCCATGGCCGGGATGAGGAACCGGTCCGGCCCGAACACCGCCAGACACACAACCGATACCCCCACCCCGCACAGGGCGGGAAAATGGGTCTTGCTGTGCAGCCATTGGTCGGTAAAGACGGTGAGGAACAGCGCGGTCAGGGCAAAGTCCACTCCCTCGGTGGAGAAGGGCAGCACCTCCCCCAGCAGGGCACCCATCACGCTGCCCGCCACCCAGTACGCCTGGTCCAGCAGGGAGAGCGCCAGGCAGTCCCGGATGCTGTCTTTGCCGCCGCACACCAGGGAATAGGTTTCGTCGGTGAGGGAAAAGATCAGGTACGGCCGGGCGGCCCCGGCTTTGCGGTAGGGCTCCAGCATGGAGATGCCGTAAAACAGGTGTCGGGCGTTGACCAGCAGGGTGGTCAGGGCGATGGTGACCAGGGACGCCCCGGCGCTCAGCAGGCCCACCGCCGCGTACTGCATCGACCCGGCGTAGACGAACAGGCTCATGGCAAAGGCCCAGCCTGCGCCGTAGCCGGCAGATTTCATCATCATGCCGAACCCGGCGCCCAGCACCAGGTACCCCGCCAGTACCGGCAGGCTCCGGCGGAAGGCGTTACGGATGGTTGGCAAGAAAATTCCTCCCTTTTGCTTTTTAATAAGGTGCCCCAAGGCCGGAAAACGTGTGCGCCTACAAAAGACAGACCCGTTTTTTGGCCAGCCTGCCCATTGCGGGGACCGGCCGGGGTGCGGTATACTGAAATCGGATATATTCGCAGTTGCACGCCGAAAAAAGGAGGTGCCTTCCATGAAACGCATCCCCCCGCGCGCAGCCGCCCTGCTGGCGGTGCTGTGCCTGCTTCTGGGCGGCTGCTCCCGCCATGACGGCGCCGCAGCGGCCGAAGTGCTGCAGGCCCTGTCCGCCACCGCCGCTTTGCCCGATTACGCCGTGGTGGCCGACACCAAAATGACGGTGCAGGGCGAAAATGACGCCGACGGGCTGAGCATGACCCAGCGCATGTGGCGCACCGGCAGCGATGCCATGCAGAAGATGACTACCTACGATGTGAACGGCGACCCCCTGTTCGAAAACGGGTCCGCCCTCATCGACGGGGTGTATTACTGGTTTGACGGCGAATCCTGGGCCGAGGACGACACCGGCATTGCCGCCGCGGCCAACCTGTCCTGGATGCCTCTGGTCAGCTGGCCGGAGGACGAAAAGGACGTGACCGTGACTAAAGCCGACGGCGTGTATACGGTCCAGGTGGGGGAGGGCGCCTTCCCCGCCATGGTGGAACAGCAGCTGGCGGCCATGGAGGCGGAGGAGCAGGCCCTCATCGACCGGGGGCTGGCCAGCGACGCCGAGGAGCGCCGTCAGGCGCGGGAAAATGCCGCCCGGGCACAGTATGAGGAACTGCGCTACACCGTGGAGGTGGAAAACGGCCTGGCCGTGGCCTGCACCACCTATTCCCGGGTGCGGCAGCCCGCCGCCGGGCAGGACACCGCCGATACCGCCGAAATGCCGGTGAGCGAGATCACCTACACCTGGCGCCTGACCGGCACCGATGCCGCCGCCATTGCGGACATCATCGGGGAAGCCAGCGCCGGATAAAACAAAGGGCCCCCGGCCGCAAGCCGGGAGCCTTGTGGTTCAGTTGTCCTTGTGTTCGGTGGGCTTGGGGTCGGAGGCGTCCTCACAGCGGTGACGGCAGGCGGCGCAGTTGCCGCCGCAGCCCGCGTGCCAGCCTTCCCCCTGGTTGCAGATAAAGACGATGGCCACCGCCAGAACCACGAACACCAGAATCAAAATCAGAAAACCCGGCATGGGTAAAAGACCTCCTTGCGTTTGGCTGTGTTCCAGTATAGCACACCCGCGCACCGAAAAAAAGCCCGCGCGGAAAAAACCGCCGCACGGGCGAAATTTTCTTTTTGCACATCTTGACGATTGCACGTTGAGAAGTATATTATTATAGTGTATGCGAATATGGCGTATTGCCAGTTTACAGGTTGGTGAGAAAAAATGAATTATTCGTGGCAAAGACAACTGATTATCGAAACCATCCAGAAGACCAAGGAGCACATGACGGCGGCCCAGATCTACCAGCTCACGCGGAAAAACTGCCCGCACCTGAGCCTGGGCACCGTGTACCGCAACCTGAATCTGCTGGTGGAAACGGGCAAGCTGCGGCGCATCGGCGTCCCGGGGGAAGCGGACCGCTTTGACTGGGAACTGACCGAGCACCAGCACCTGTATTGCCGCAAGTGCAAACGGGTGAGCAACCTGCCGGTATCCACCGACAAACTCAGCGAGCTGGTGGCTTCCTGCCCGGGTATCAAGGCGGAAAGCTTCAACTTCATCGTGACCGGTCTGTGTGAGGAATGCGCCGGCAAATAAGGCGTTTTTCTGCCTGGAGAACGAAAAGCCGTTTTTGGCGCTGCCGCGCCGGAAACGGCTTTTTTTGTCCGTTTTTCCGGCCCCCTTGCCAGAACGTGCAAAACGTGGTAGGCTGTAAGGAATCCGGGCAAGGGTCAGATTTAGCCGAATCTTTGCCCGGTGCGTGCTATAATGAATCCGGCGGGTTCTGCCCGCCGCCGTAAAGGGAGGGAACGGTCCTATGCTCAACCCCCGCGCCGTGGTGCGCGATGCAGCCCGCACGCTGGGCATTCTGGCGGGGGCACTGGCCTGCTGCTGGCTGCTGCAGCAGCAACAGGAAACCTCCTCCCGGACTTTGGTCCCGGCGGTCTTTGTGCTGGCCGTGGACCTGGTCGCCCTGGTCACCGACGGCTACATCTATGGTATCGCGGCGTCCCTCATCAGTGTACTAGCGGTGAACTATGTGTTCACCGCACCCTATTTTGTGTTCAACCTGACGGTGCGGGAGAACATCCTGTCCACCGCCATCATGCTGGCTGTGACCATCATCACCAGCACCCTGGCCACCCAGCGCAAGCGCCAGGAACAGGTGCGCAACGAAACCGCCCGGGAATCCATGCGGGCCAACCTGCTCAGGGCCATCTCCCATGACCTGCGCACCCCGCTGACCACCATCTACGGTTCCTGTTCCGCCATCATCGAAAACTACGACCGCCTGCCCAAGGCCCAGCAGATCAAGCTGCTGGGGGAGGTGCGGGAGGAGGCCGACTGGCTCATCCGCATGGTGGAAAACCTGCTCTCGGTCACCCGCATCGACGGCGGCAAGGTGCGCATCGTCAAGACTCCCACCGTGCTGGAAGAGCTCATCGACAGTGTGCTCATCAAGTTCCGCAAGCGGTACCCGGGCCAGGCGGTGCAGGTGGACATCCCGGACGAATTCCTCAGCATCCCCATGGATGCGGTGCTCATCGAGCAGGTCATCATCAACCTGCTGGAAAACGCCGTGCAGCACGCCGAAGGCATGACCGAACTGTGGCTGCGGGTCTACTGCAAGGAGGATGAAGCCGTCTTTGAGGTGGCCGACAACGGCTGCGGTATCCCCCGGGACCGGCTGGACGGCCTGTTCGACGGCCGCATGGACGGCGCCGACGGGCATAAGAATATGGGCATCGGGCTCTCGGTGTGCGCCACCATCATCCGGGCCCACGGGGGCACCATCACCGGCGGCAACCGCCCGGAGGGCGGCGCGGTGTTCCGGTTTGCCCTGGCGCTGGAACCCGACGCCGATTCTGCCGACAAGGAGGCCTGACCTGTGGGAAATAATAAGTACAAGGTCCTCATCATTGACGATGAAGCCAACATCCGCAGCTTTATGGGGGCCATTCTGGAAAGCAACGGCTATCAGGTGCTCACCGCCGCCACCTGCGCCCAGGGAGAGATGATGTATTCTTCCCACTGCCCGGACCTGGTGCTGTTGGACCTGGGCCTGCCCGACGCCGACGGCACCGACTTCATCCGCACCGTCCGTGCGGCCGGGGGCGCCGCGCCCATCCTGGTGCTCAGCGCCCGCAGCGACGAGCGGGACAAGGTGGAGGCCCTGGACCTGGGCGCCAACGATTATATCACCAAACCTTTCGGTACCGGGGAACTGCTGGCCCGGGTGCGGGCCGCTTTGCGGGACCGCCGTCCCGGCCCTGCGGCCCCCGGCGAATGCTTTCAGGTGCGGGGACTGCGCATTGACTACGACGCCCGGGACGTGAGCCTGGACGGGGCGGCCGTGCGCCTGACCCAGACCGAATACAACATTGTGGCCCTGCTGGCCCAGTATGCCGGCAAGGTGATGACCTACTCCGCCATTATCCAGGGGGTGTGGGGCACCGCCGACGCCGGCAGCGTGAAAAAGCTGCAGGTGAACATGGCCAACATCCGCAAAAAACTGGGCGCCCGCCCCGGCGAAAACCCCTACATCGCCAACGAACTGGGTGTGGGCTACCGCATGTACAGCGAATAAATCACCCGAAAGAGGGAAAAAGCAAGACCTCATGACCAAACAGATACGCAAGCATCTTTCCACCCCGCGCATCATCGCCCTGGGCTTTGCCGCAGCCATTCTGCTGGGCTCGGTGCTGCTCATGCTGCCCTGCAGCGTGCGCCCCGGTGTGGACCTGCAATACATCGATTCCCTGTATACCTCCACCAGTGCCGTCTGCGTGACCGGCCTGATCACGGTGGACGCCGGGGATACCTTCACCCCCCTGGGACAGCTCATCCTGGGGCTGCTCATCCAGGTGGGCGGTCTGGGCGTCACGGCGGTGGGCGCCGGCATCATCGTGCTCATGGGCCGCCGCGTGGACCTGAAAGGCCGCAATGTGGTCCGGGAAGCCATGAACCTGGACACCGGCCACGGCATCGTGCAGTTCATCCGCAGCATCTTCTGGACCACCCTGATCTTTGAGGCGGCGGGCGCGGTGCTCAGCTTCTTTTCCTTTGTGCGCACCCGCCCCTGGCCCCAGGCCATCGGCATCAGCATCTTCCATTCGGTGGCGGCCTTCAACAACTCCGGCTTCGACATCCTGGGCGGCGGCACCAGCCTGATCCCCTATAAGGATGACATTCTGCTCAACCTGGTCACCAGCGCCCTCATCATCTGCGGCGGTATCGGGTTCTGGGTCATCCGGGAAGTGGCTGCCCTGGGCCCCCACTGGAAAAAGTATTCCATGCACACCAAGGTGGTGCTTTCGGTCACGGCGGTGCTGCTCATCGTGGGCACCCTGCTGCTCAAGGCCACCGAGGACATCACCTGGCTGGGCGCCTTCTTCAACAGCGTGTCCGCCCGCACTGCCGGCTTCGCCACCTACCCGCTGTCCGGCTTTACCGACGCGGGTCTGCTGGTGATGATCGCCCTCATGTTCATCGGTGCCTCCCCGGGGTCCACCGGCGGCGGTATCAAGACCACCACCTTCTTTACCCTGCTGCAGGGCATCAAGTCCGCCGCCACCAACCACAGCGAAAAGGCCTTCCACTACGCACTCCCCCGGGACGCCTTCCGCAAGGCGGCGGTCATCACCCTGCTGGCGCTGGGCGTGGTGGTCACCGGCACCTACCTCATGGCCGTGTTTGAGCCCCAGCTGGAGATCCGGGACATTCTGTTCGAAGTGGTCAGCGCCTTCGGCACCGTGGGTCTGTCCACCGGCATCACCGGCGGGCTGAGCGTGCCCAGCAAGCTGCTGAACATCCTGATCATGTATATCGGCCGCCTGGGCCCGTTGACCATCGCCACCCTGTGGCACTTCACCCGGGGCGAACGCACCCGCTACATCGAGGGCAATATCTCGATCGGTTAATCACAACGGAGGAAATACTATGTTTGGCAAACCCAAAGCAGAAAAGCAGTCCTACGGCATTGTGGGCCTGGGCAGGTTCGGTACCGCGCTGGCCACGGAACTGGGCAAGGCGGGGGCAGACCTGCTGGTCATCGACCGGGACGAAGAAAAAGTCCGCGAACTGCGGGAATACACCGACAACGCCATTGTGGTCAAGAGCCTGGACAAGAAGTCCCTGGAGGAAACGGGCATCCAGAACTGCGACGTGGCGGTGGTGTGCATCGGCGAGCATATGGAATCGTCCATCCTGACCACCCTGAACCTGGTGGACCTGGGTATTCCCAAGGTCATTTCCAAGGCCACCAGCACCGAACACGGCGAGATTCTGCGCCGCCTGGGCGCCGAGGTGGTGTACCCCGAGCGGGACATGGCCGTGCGCCTGGCCAAGCGGCTGGAGATCTCCCGTATGTTGGACTTCATCCAGCTCAGCGAGAAGATCAACATCACCAAGTTCCTGGTGCCCGAAAAGTTCGTGGGCCAGACGGTGGCCGAGGTGAACCTGCGTGCCCGGTTCGGGCTGAACATCATTGCCATCGTCAATGGCCCGGATGTCATTGAGATGGTCCACCCGGACTACGTCTTCCGCACCGACGACGCCATGATCGTGTCCGGCAGCCAGGAGAACGTGCTGCGCCTGAGCGAGTTCATGGGCAACTGATTTCCCGGAAAATAAACAACCCCGCCTCCGGTTCCGCCTGCAAAACGCAGGGAACCGGGGACGGGGTGTTTTTGTTTGTGGAGAGAGCCTCCTGTTTGCCGGTACCTTGTCCAAAGCCTCCCCTGTGTAAGGGGAGGTGGGGCGCAGCCCCGGAGGGGTTGTGAAGCTGGCCTTGTAACCCGTTACCGGGCGGCATTGCTAAGTCCACAACCCCTCAGTCGCCTGCCGGCGCCAGCTCCCCTTACACAGGGGAGCCTATCT
>CALESJ010000002.1 GCA_937907025.1 uncultured Faecalibacterium sp. | reverse complement strand
AACCAGATAAACATTTGGGGCGGCCTCAATCAGCTTTCCCTGGGGCTTTTGTCCAAGAGCCACGATGCAAATGATTTTGCTGGCAGCAGCTTTGCAGCCAGCGCAACAACCACCTACTCCACCACCAGCAACGACGTGCTGAAAACAGCCTATGAGTATTACAACGACACCCAGCTTTGGATTATCGAACACTATCCGAACAGTGTTGCAGCGCAAATGTATCTACAGTCGATTGTGGGTATAAGTGACGACTCGCTTTCCGCTGTCCCCTACGCTCCGGGGGATACAGGTTACTACACATATGCATTCTTCCCTCCAGCCAGCTATAACTGGCAGCGTATTGTTATTGTTGGCGGCCCCGTTCTTGACGATGACGATACAAGCGGTCTTCCCGATGTACCGGAGATGCAATACTATTCCGCAGATTGGACTGCTTCACCGCAGTCTGCCAGCGGCAGCTTCGATTTGACCTATACCGTTCACATTGACAAGTCTGCCAACATCACCCATGAGAAGTTGGATGATGCCATCTTCAAGCTGACCCCCAATCCTTCCAGCGGCACGATCAGCGGCGGCACCTGGACCATTGGCGACCCGCAGATTGTGACCACAGTGGACGGCGCGGCCTCTGCCACCTGGACGCTTCATTACGAAGTAACAAAAACCAGCACCACCACATTGAGCGGCAAAGAAGGACCATACAACACACAGGAGGAGGCCAACGCTGCCGCCGAGGCCGCCAAGAACAACGCGATTGCCCAGCTGCAAAATGAGGCTCAATCCATGGTTGACGCAGCCATTGCCGAAGCAAAAGACCAGCTGGCAAAAATCACGATTGACTACGAGGAAACGACTGTCCCGCACGGTTTCGACCCCACGGACAGCAGTTCTGGTTCTGTTTCTGTACCGTCTAACGGCTCCACTACTGCTGTTGTGGCAAATCAGCCCTGGCAGGCGCATGTAACCTGGGAAAAGCGCGACGCCCTCACCGGCGGACGCATCACAGAAGATGCGGAGTATGTTTTCTATGAATGGAATGTGGACGCCAACGAATACGAGATCAGCAGCAACTACCGCGTCACGCGCCTGGAAAACGGCCTGTACACTGTGACCGTGACCAACCCGGTCTACACCGATTGGACCGAGGGGTATGTGTATTACACTCAGGACAACCTGGGCAAATTCCGTATCGAAGAAGTCACCGCACCCGCAGGGTATACCGATGCCGCCCTGCAGGGGACCGATTGGGTCGAACACTGGAGCCAGGAATTTGAAATCACTGCCAGCGATCAGACCTACAGCTATACCGGCGACGATGCAGACTACAACCGCCCGCAGGGGAACAAAGTCATCATCAAAAAAATCGAAGCCCATACCGGCGAGATCATCGTGGACGATGCTGTATTCACGCTCTACCAGTGGAACGAGGAACGCGGCCTGTACGAAAAAAGCAAAGACTATGCCTTTGTTCGGGACACCGAGGGCCTGTACACCATCACCTGCCTGCATGATGACTGGTCACAGTATGAAGAAGGCAACCTGTACTACGAGGATACTCTGTGCGATGTCCGAGAAGATACTGTGAACAGCGACGGCACCACAACTGAACACCCGCAGTATTATACCGACTATGAGCCGATTGACTTCTCCATCGACGAGCGTGCAGTCACCACTGACGGCCAGTTTGTCGTGGTGGAATCTAAGTCCCCGTATGGATACTACGGCGACTGGACTGGCTCACGCGAGACACCCAATTTTGAGGTTGAGGATGCTGGGAAGCATGCCTATTATATTCGGCTGACCGACGATGGCTCCACAATCACCCTCACGGATAGCGAGTACAATGCCCACGTCCTGACGGAAAATAAGGGCGGGACCCTGATCGAGCTGGGCGACGGCAGCGTGGTGACACTCGACGTTTTCAGTCCGGCGCTGGAAGAATACGACGAAAACAACCTGTTCCGCAACAATCCCTGGTACAGCACCGTTGTTTGGGAAAAGCGCGACGCCCTCACCGGCGGCCTGGTTGATGCAGACACCACCTTTGAAATCCAGGAGTGGAACCCCGAAAAAGGTGAATATGAAAAGAGCACCCATTACCAGGTCGTGCGCCGTGAAGATGGAAAGTACACTGTGAACCTGATTGGCGACGCCTTTTTTGAAGGCTGGGAGGGCAAGCAAGGCGTGCTCTACTACCATCAGGCCAACCAGGGCAAGTATCGGATCGTCGAGCTAAAAGCCCCGGCCTCCTACAATCTGAAAGCCTGGGAGCATAACACCTGGGTCATCGGTTGGAGCGAGGAGATTATCGTCCACCCAGACTATCCTACCTATGAGTTCCTGGGCGAAACCGCTTCTCGCAACATGCCCTACAAAACAAAAGTCCTCATTAAAAAAGTCGATAATGCCACCGGCGAATTTATCCTGCCGGACACGACCTGGACTTTGTACGAGTGGAACGAGCGGAATAACCAGTATGAGGTCAGCACCAACTACAAAATCGTGCGCCGCGAGGATGGTTACTACACTGTAACTACACTGCACAGCGACTGGACACACTACGAAGAAGGATACCTTTATTTCGAGGACACACAGACAGATTACCCGGATAGCGGGCGCTGGTTCTCCAATGAAGGGAAATTCCTCATTGTGGAGAGCCAGGCTCCTGCCGGGTACTACGGCGATTACTGGCGCAATGATGAGCCTGGCACCCATTCCACGGACACCGGCTCCGATCTCGGTAAACGCGGCTATGCCTTCACGCTGACCGAGGACAATGGCACACTCTGGCTGACCAACGCAGACTACAATGCCAAAATCCTATACGATGTGGATGACCAACTGGGCAACGCAACACTGGTGCTGGCCGATGGCCGCCCCACAAGCGTTATCATCAACGAGGATAAGCAGCCAGAGTATAACCGCCCGGAAACCGCATTCACGAACAAGGCAAAGTACGGATATGTAGAATTTGATCGCAGCCAGTACAGAAAAGAATGGGCGCAGACAGGCGACGAGACGTATACGGTCACCTACGACGCCACAACGGAGGAGCCGGAGAAAGAGCACCTGACCGCCCCGAACCAACTGCGCTGGCAAAATGGTATGCTGTACCGTCTGAGCGACTACACCGCCACCCTTATCAGCGGGCCGGTCGAGTGTCAGGTCGAAACGGCTGACATCAGATCGCTTGAGGCCGTCCCTGCTACGGTAGAGTATGATGTTGGCGGTCAGCCGGTCCAGCTCCAGCTGGCGTCTGCCGCCTGGATACAGCAGCCGCAGGAAAAGCACACCGGGTATGTAGATATGGGGTACTCGCCCACACAGCCCAAATTTGAAGAAACTTCGACCTTTACAGCGGAGGACGGCACAGAATTTGTCGGCCACCTGGTGGAGGTCGAACAGACCGGCGATTACCAGTGGATCAGCACGGAGATCCCGGCCACCTATCACGGATGGCCTGACGTTAAGGGAATCTATCTTGGAAATCTGGTCCTGCCGCACAATGACCTGGAGCCTGTCTACGAAGGGTATGAAAACGATATTTTGGACTACCTGGGGCTGGACCCATCCACGCACCATATCACCGGTGCGGCCTGGACCGGCTCCTGGCAGGGGCAGCCGGGCGAAGATATGATGATACGCCCCGCAGTATTTGATCTGCAGGTCTATGCAACCGGCTGGGTGGGTGTGTATGAGGATGATGCCGAAAATCAATCCGGCGTCGCCCTTGCCACCTATCGCCTAGGCGGGGATGAAAACACCGACGGCCTGTATCACTGGACGGTAACGGCGCACTATCATCCCATGCTGTCAGCCCTGCAGGCGGCCGCCGCCGTGCTGGGCGTGGCCCTACTCATTGCTGCGCTGGTTGCGTTACTTTTCATTTTGTCCCGCCGAAGGAAAGAAACTAACAAAAGAACGGAGGTTCATTAAAAATGAATAGTGGGCCTCCATGATTGTGAGGTACACTATGTCCAGCGATTTAAGAAAAGCGATTCTCGAAAATATATCCATCGAAGAATTGCTCCGCGAGGAAGGGTTCGAAGTAATCCCGCGCGGGCGAAAGCTTACCGTGAAAGGGCACGACAGCCTTGTCATCACGCCAGATAAGGGCGTATTTACATGGAACAGCCGGGGATTCGCAGGCTCGGTCATCGACCTGTATATGAGGCTGCATGGCTGTGACGCCCGCACGGCAATGACGGCGCTGCGCAAGCGGCTGCCGGAATATTCACGGCAACACGCGGCGGGGCCTGAACCCCGGCAGCGTGAGCCGCCGAAGCCCGAAGAAAAGAAACCGCTGGTGCTGCCAAAAAAGGACAACAGCAAGTGGAGCCGGGTATATGCTTATCTGATAGCTGCCCGGAAAATCACGCCGACGGTGGTCAAGTGGCTGGTACAGCAAAAGACCATCTACCCGGATGAACGTGGGAACCTCTGTTATGTAGGGCGCAACGCCCAGGGCACCGTGAATTACTGTGCCCGCAAAGGTACGCTTACGCCCAAAGACGGGCAGAAAGGCTTTCGCAATGTGGTGGAGGGCAGCGACTACGAGCACCGATGTGTAATGAACGCCCGTCCGCAGCACACCAAACTGATCGTGACCGAAGCGGCGGTGGATGCCTGGAGCTTCGCTTGCATGCTGGAATTGCATGGCTTGGATTTCCGGGACTACACCTATTTGTCGTTAGAATGCACCTATGAAGGCCCTCTGGGGAAATTTCTGGAGGAAAACCCGCAGGTCAAAACCATTTACTTAGGGCAGGACGCAGATGAGGCCGGACTGAAAAGCCGGGATAGATGCCGTGATTTGCTGAAGGAACGACAATACTCCGGGAAGGTCATTGACAAGCTGCCCGATGCCAGGGCGCCGGGCTGCAAAGACTGGAACGATGCTCTCAAATACTATCTGGAGCAGCAGCGTATCCGGGAGCAGTCAGAGCCGAGCCGGGAGCCGATCATGGAACCGGCCCCCGGCCTGGAACTGACACCGTGAAACCGTATATACACAATACAGAAAAATAAAGGAGATCATTATGCTTGACATCAACAGCTTTACAACGAACGTTAAAAACCAGATCCTGGGCTGGCTGTCGTCCATTGGCACCAATCTGGTCTGTCCGGTCATTGCCGCAGCGGCGGCGATCTACTGTATCTTTCAGCTGCCGCAGCTGTTCAAGGCGCACCGCGATGGCATGAACGACGTGTTTTGGGACTTCCTTTGGAAAGAAATCATCGGTCTTATTGTCCTCTGTGGTACCAGCGTGATTTGGGCGCTGCTGGCGGCGGGCGTTTTCGGGACCGCCGCATAAATCATGTGTGCCGTGCAGGAATTTCCTGAGCGGTATATTCTTTTTGCGGGAAAGGGCTGAAATATGGAGGCTTTAGGAGAATATATTGTAAATCTGCTCAACAACAGCATCGCAAAGTGGCTTCAGGACCTGTTTCTGGGATTTATCACGGCAGTCATGGGGTTTGTCAGCGATATGATCGCCAATATGTGGAATATAGACGTGATAAAGGCCCTGGTGAACTGTACCAGCGGTATCTCGATGGGTGTATTTGCTGTGGGTGTGCTGCTGATGCTGTATGACATCATGGAAGCCAGGTCGGAGGAAAAGACCGTTTATATGTCCGCCGTAACCAAAAATTTTGTGGCTGGCGCGGCCTTTGCCATGTTCGGATCGCAGTTTATCGCCGTGATGAACCAGGCGATCCTCAATCTGTGCGCATTGCTGAAGATCAGCGATTCAGTTCGGGACTTTGAAAACAGTGACTTCATGCAGCAGTCGGCCAGCGTGATCCAGGATGCGATGAATGTCAGTTTGGGCGATGTGCTCGGCGCGGTCATCATCATTCTGGTGGTGCTCATCGGCAGCGGCGTCTTTGTGTATAAGGCGGCCATGCGTTTTGTACAGTTCCTTACGCTGATTTTGATGGTGCCGTTGTACGAGACCAGCATCCTGCGGGGCGACCAGACGGCGTTTTCGTCCTGGTTCCGCCAGGCAATGTCGGTCGGTCTGACCTATTTCTTTGAATACTTTTTGTATTCTCTCGGCATAGCCATGATGGCCAGCAACGGGCTTGGCACACCGCTACTGGGCGTTGGGTGCCTTGTGGGTATGGGTAGCGTCAGCCGTACCCTGGACAAGTATGGGATGTCCAGTGCCGGACCGCATATCAACCCAACCGGCGCGGCCTATTTTGTGGGCGCTGTCAAAGGGATGATGAAATAAGTTCTCAAATCAGCATGAAAAATCCGGTATTTACAGAAATCGAAAGGTGTGTTCAAAATGATGGAATCCTTTTTTAAGGCTGCGTGGACATGTGTCTTGCTTGCCGTTGGCTGTGTGTATGTATGCCGCCTTCTTTTTGCTCTGCTGAGCCGGATAACGCATGGCGAAGTGAGCAAAGATAATGGCCTTTGGTGCGCAGTCACAGTTATTTCTGTGCTTTCTTTTCTTGTGTGGGCAGGCGGCGGGGAAGGCTGGACGGATTTCTCCGAATATGTTTCCCTGACCGGTAAGATATTCTTTTTCTGTGTCGTCTGCACGCTGATTAAAGGGATTCTCGATCAGCGGGAAGGCTATAGGGGCTTCGATGGCTGTATCGCACACTTTCTGCGGATAACAGACAACTGGAAACGGTTTATAGAAAAGGCGGGCCGGGTGGTTGCCGCGCATGATTCAGCTATATGCGCGGCATCTCTGGGCCTTGTTTTTGGTACCGCTGTTCTGTCAGTCTGCTTTCAGGAAAGCAGGGTCTTTCTGTATATGCTGGCGCTTATTCTTGCATACGGTATGTACCTGGGATGTTCGCTGCACTCCAGCCAACGGCTGGTAGCGTTGTTTTTGCTCATGGCTTTCGTTTTGAACGCTCAGGCGGCGGCACTCTCCAAAGAGCCAGATCAAGCAAAAGCCATGCTGATGCTGGCCGTATTATGGGGAGAGGCAATCGTTCTGTGGAGTGCCGCCATTTTGGCGGCAGACGAGGCTCCGGCCCAGCTCACACTTTTGTGTACAAATACCATTATGACACTGACAGCTCTTGCTGGAATTGCCCTGGCCCCGATGATGCGGGGACAGGAAAGCCATCAGGCTATGACATTCCTTTATGGTGTTGTACTTCCGCTTCTGGCCGCCGGATATGCAGCGCGGCTGGGGAAAAGCATATACGTTTATCTGAAAATCCATGCGCCGGAAAAAGTGTGCGAAGCAGAAAAAGCTCCTTGAGAGAACTACAGTCTTTTGCAAATAAGCATCGAAAATAAGGCGCAGTAACGTCGTAAAACAGTTGTGCCCGTCGGGCACAAAACGCCGTTGAGATCGGGCCCAGCGCCCGGAAAGGAGACCTCATGACAACACAAAAATACCTTTGCCCGCCACGCCTGCAAAAGAAATTTTTGCTGTGGTGGTGGACAGTGCCGGAACTCATTGGCATCGCGCTGGGCGCGGTGCTTGTTTTTTATCTGCGGTCGCCGCAGATATTCACGCTCACCTGTTTTCTGGCGCTTGGTACGGCGCGCTTCGACTTTGAAAACAACTTGTTCGGCGCGCTGAAGATGCGTACCGCATATCAGTTCTTTACCAAGACCTTTTCCCAGAATGCGGCTTCCGGCAAAGACGAAAAGCGCCGCAAAAAGAAGCTGCGCAGGCTTATGAAGTCCAAACTTCCCATGCAGGAACTGCTTCAGTTCCGCTTCGGGGAAAACGGTATCTATGGTGGTAAAGACGGCAAGGAGTTATTCCGTTTCTACCGTTATTACCCGCCCAACACTGACGTCATGACCGATGGCGAGATCGCGGAGGAAATCGAACAGCTCTGCCGCCTGTTCGATTCACTACGTTGCCCCTTCGTTATGTTCGGTACAGACAAGGTCGAGGACATGAGCGCGCTGAAAGCCTATTATCGCAGCCAGCCGCGCCAGTATGACCATATTATCGCGGACGTTATCAACGAAATCGAGAGTACCGAGGCCCGGTCCAGTGCCGTGCAGCGTGCCTACTATTTTATTTACAAGGCACAGAACGAAGATGATGACATCTACACTCTTATTGCGGGCAAGGGTTACAAAGTAGACCGGGTTAAAAATGAGGAGCTGGCTGTCCTGCTGCGCAATTATCTGGTGCGGGAGTTCACCAATGTGGACCTGTACACGATTGCGGAAGAAGTGAAAAACTACCCGGATATGGTCAGGGCCAAACCCGCCGTCTACAACAAAGAGATCATGCGCCGCCTGTGTCCGAACCGTATCGACTTCACCAAAGACCACGCCGAGCAGTCCGGCGTGCTGCGCCGCACCCTGATGATCAAAAACTTCCCATCGCAGATCCCGCCGCGCGCGCTGTACACGGTAGCCAGTATGCGGAACACCTCCTTCACCATGCGGCTGACGCCGCTGCAGAAAGACAGTGCCCGCAAACTTATCAACGAACAGCTGCGCAACAAGGCGGTCATGGCGGGCAAGCATCAGGCCACCGAGCAGATAGACGCCATGCAGGAGGCCAACGACATCCAGAACTTTTACTCGGAGATCACGCGAAATCAAAACACCGTCTACAGCATCAACATCTATATCGAGATCTACGGCAAGACCCTGAACGAGCTGAACGACCTGGAACAGCAGGTGAAGATCGAGCTGGCCGGGGCAGGCATCACCTACGATCAGTTAGCCTACGAGCAGCGGGACGCTTTTTCTTCTGTACAGCCGCTGGGCAGCGACCGTTTCCTGCTGTGTTCCAACAATCTGCCCAGCAAGACAGCGGCGGCGCTGTATCCGTTCAGCTATTCGAGCCTTGTCCATCCCCACGGGATGCCCGTCGGGCGCACCGACCGGGGCGGCCCGGTGTACGTGGATATCTTCCAGCGGGACGACCAGATCACCAACGGCGTTTTCTTCATCTCTGGCTCTGCCGGGCAGGGCAAAAGTTACCTTCAAAAGAAAATCCTTACGTTCCAGGTGGTGCGCGGTGTGCGTTGCTACATCATGGACCCTGAGAACGAGTACAGCGACGTTACGCGCGGCTTGGGCGGCGTCGTTATCGACTGCGCTTCCGGCCACCACAAGATCAATATTTTTGAGGTCCGGCGTATTAAGCTGGAGGACGACGATGAGGACACTGACCTGCCGGAGATTGCCAGCGACAGCCCGATGTTTTTGCAGCATCTATCCTGGCTCAAAGATGAGTTCCGTATCATGATGCCGGAAATTCCCGACACCACGCTGCGGGCACTGATGATCCTGGTGCAGGGGATGTATGCATCGGTAGACATCGACCAGCAGACGGATTTTTCCCGGCTTCGGCACGAGGATTATCCGACCTTCAGCACGCTGTACGCCTATGTGGAAAAGCAGATGAAAAAGAGCGATTATCCTATGCTCACCAAAGAGATGATCGCGGAAGTGCTGCTGTATATCAACGACCCGACTTTTGGCGAGTTGTCCAGCATCTTCAACGGTACGACCACCATCGACGTGACGGGCAACCCGTTGATCTGCTTCAGCATGGGCGCGCTGCTCGAAGGCAGCGAACAGCGCCTGCAGGCCGTGGAGAATAACCTGAACACTTACATCTGGTCCATCGTACTGCAGCGGAAGTTCCAGGTCCTGCTCTCGTTCGACGAGCTGTACCTGTATCTGGAGCAGCCTCTGATGGCAAAGTACATCAGCTACTTTGCCCGCCGCAGCCGCAAGTACAACGCCTGTATCGGCGTGGCCACGCAGCAGCTCGGTGACTGCCTGGACGAATCTGTGCGCAAGTACAGTTCGCCCATTATCAATATGAGCAGCTTTAAGTTCCTGTTTTATAGTGGACAGGTCGATCTGCAGGGGATGCAGGAGGCGCTGAAACTCACTGACGGCGAGGCCGCCTGCATCAGCGTTTCCAACAAGCGCCATTGTCTGCTCAAGGCCGGTAACGGAAAATACTACATGGAGATTGGGACCCTGCCTTTTGAAGCGGAACTGTTCGGAAGCAAGGGCGGTGTATGACCCATGATGGAGAAGCTCATCCTGCTTGTCACACGGGAACTGGCAGACGAAAAGCACCGCCCGCTGGTCATTGGTATTTTGCTGGCTCCATTGTTCCTGATCGCAGTCATCGTCCTTCTTGTGGTGGGAGCTTTTTCCTTTTTCACTGTGACGCTGGGGACGTTTCTCACCGAGGACACGTCCCTGGTGGGCGAGACCGTGGCGGCCATGGACAAGGCCAGGGAGGCTTACGTGGAGGAACAGATGGACCTGTACCGCCAGCGTGTCGATCGAAACGGCAAACCTTACCGTAATGTTGTCCTGCAATGGGAAAACGGTTTCTCCAACAATGATAAAGAGATCCTGACCATTGTGTCCTGCTACTATGAGCAGGACTGGAAGATCGACATGAGCGACCTGGCAAGCTGGGCCGTCCTCAAAAGTATCAGTTTTTCGACCCGTGAGAGGGGGCCATACTCCTGCGGCGGGTGCCGAAGCCGGAAAGTGTGCGACGGCCACCCTGATGGCAACGGGGGAACGTATCACCACAGTGATGACGCCGCCGATTGTGACAACTACCACACCGTTACTTATTGCCCTGGCGACCACTATGACCTGTATGTGACGGCCACCCTGCCCGGCTGCCAGGACTGGCGCGGGGACACGGGGGCCACTGAGCAGACCATAGCCCGGTGGGAGGAGCTGAGTGATTTGTCCTACACCGGCGACAGCGCCGTCATGCAGCAGTATCAACAGGCTGTCAGGATGGCCACGCTCAATGAGGACTGGGAAGGCTGGACGGAACTCAATATAGAATGGAGCAAAGTGCTGTTCCAAACGGATTGGGAGGAACTGTACGGCGTAACGGTCACGCAGGTGGGCATTACCGATTCGGGCAGTTATACGCCCGATGATAGCTTCACCGGCAATCTGCCTGGCAGCGGCAACGGCACCTTCATTCTGCCGCTGGCAAGCTACAGCTACATCTCCTGCCATTTTGGAGAAGCAGATGGGTGGACGGGTGCCCCTCACGGCGGTATGGACTTTGCTGCCGGTTACGGCACCCCCATCTATGCCGCTGCGGACGGCGTCGTTGTGAAAGCCGGATGGCACAACAGCTGGGGCAACTACGTGAAGATCTACCACGGCACGGACGCACAGGGCAACAAGATCTATACGCTGTACGCCCATGCCTCTTCTCTGGCGGCCACAGCCGGGCAGACGGTCACGCAGGGGCAGACAATCGCCTATGTGGGCAGCACCGGCGACAGCACCGGCAACCATCTGCACTTCGAGGTGTATGTCAACAATACCCGCGTTGACCCGGAAAACTGGCTGTAAAGTCTGCAATACAGGGAGCAATACACAATATTACGCCGAAACGATTCTTTTTTCTGTACTGTAATACGCACTGCAAGCAGGCATGAAGAAAAAACAAACGATGACAAGCGAAATATTTTGACGATTTGTTTTTTGAGGTTTGAAAAGACTGCGACAGCAATACAAACAGCAATACAAAATCAGGAAGAAAAACCGCGCTGCGCTGCGGCGCGGTGTGTTGCTGTATTGCACTTGTGCAATACAGCTTTATCCTGCATTTTCCCAACCGCTTTCCAATTTTCATAAAAATGGGGAAAATCGTATCCCCGGAAAGGAGCCACTCAATGGAAAATAAGTCAAAGGGTCGTGTGGCCAGAGCGTATAGGATCAGTGATGAGACGGTAGAAACACTGAAGGCCATAGCTGACAAAGAGAACTGCACAGAAACGGCTGTTATCGAGAACGCCATCCGCTACTATCGGGATTATCTGTATGTGCAGAACGACGGGGCTTTTATTACCGAAAGCGTAAAGCGCACGGTGCTGGCCAGCGTCAACCTGATGGAATCGCGGCTGAACAACCGTACCAACAAGGTGCTGTCGGAGCTGGCAATCCAGCAGGCCATATTGTGCCAGGTCATTGCGCATGAACTGGAGGTCAACCCCCGCGCGCTGGACAACTACCGCCGCGCCGCCGTCGAATACCTCAAGATGAACGACCGGGTATTCCGATTGGAGGACATTGTAGAAGAATGACGCTGCGGCCAGCAAAGAAAACGGGCGTTTTGTGCCCGGTTTCTTTGCAAATAAGCGTCAAAAATAAAACGAAATAGCGTCAGAAAACGGTTGTGCCCGTCGGGCACAAAACGCTGTCAAGAACGGGCACAACGCCCGTTTGGCGCAGCGGAAAGTGAGGTGAAAAAGTGAAGGTCAAGGCGATACTCAACTCCGGCTATTTCGCCAATGCGCGTCATGCGACCAACTACATTGCCTATATCGACCGGCAAAGCCCCATCTTCGACCAGAACGGTACAGAAAAAAAGGTGCTGTCGGCACAGGCAGACGTCGAGGCTCCCGGCAACAGCACGATCTGGTATCATGTGTATTCGCTCAACGCCAGCGACTGCGAGCGGCTGGAAGTAAACCGCAATTACATGAAAAATCTGATCGCGCTGAAAGCCGACGAGATGGCAAAGGCGTATAACATTTCTCCAAGCAATTTGCGCATGGTATGTTCCTGGCACAACAAGGACTTCCACCCACACCTGCATTTTCTGGTGTGGTCCACCGACAGCCGGGAAGCGTTCATTCCGCACCGGGAAAAAGAAACGGATAAAAACGCCGCACTGAACGCGGCGACCCTCGCGGTCAAGAGCAGCTTCACCAATGAGATATTTCACGGCGACCTGGCATATCTGAAAGAAGAAAAAAGCGCGCAGCGGGATAAACTCAATGAACAGCTGCGCAGACTGGTGTCCAGCGAATATTTGGTGGACCGGGAGATCACCGACGCGCTGAAAGCGCTGGGGAGGGAGCTGCGGGCCACAAAAGGAAAACACACCTATAAATTTTTGCCGCCGCCCCTCAAGGCACAGGTGGACAACGTGCTGGAACGGGTCACACAGAGGGACCCCGTACTCAGGTCTATGTATGAGGAATATCTAGACAGCCAAAAGGAGTTGGTGCTGACTTACGCTTCCAACCGGGAAACGCTGGACAAAAAATTCGCAGAGATCGAAAACAGTTTCTTTCATCCATACTGCGGCTTCGAGGACCGGCGCGCAGGGCGCGCCGAGGTCACACGGCACAATATCATCATACAGGCTGCCGAGCGGTACGCCGGGCCAACAGTACGGAAAAAACCAGCTTCGCACAGTGCACGCCAAAAGTCAACGTCGGCGCAAGCAGCAGATAGGAATGGTACGGCTTCCGCTCACGCGGCGGCAAACCCGGCCCCGCCGCACAGCGGGCCAGCAGTACAGGAAAAACCAGCTTCGCACGGCGCGCAGGAAAAGTCAACCCCGGAACAGGATCTGGCAATGAATACGCAGCCAGCCGATTCGGATGAAAAAGTGGACGGTTCCGACTACCGTGAGAAAAGCCCCGGCTATGCAGCACAGAATATGCTGTACCGCCTGGCAAAAACGCTGCGTTTTGACCAGCAGCAGGCGCAGATCAGAAACCGGGCGCACCAGGCCGCCAACGGACTGACGGGCGAGAAGCAGAATGTGCGCAGGCTGAAAACCGGCCTTGCAGACGAGCGCAACCTGTCCTCGCTGGAGCGTTGACGGGAATTTTGTGCCCGACGGGCACAACCGCTTTCTGACGTTGATTCGTTTGATTTTTGATGCTTATTTGCAAAAAAATACGCGCATTTCACCGTCGAAAATCGGTATTTATTCAAATTACCCCTTGACAAAATCATGAGATTAAGCGAAATTGTATGCAGAAACACAACAAAGACACAAACGGAGGTACATTATGAACTTTAATATGCAGCAGTTGGAAGACATGAACGAACTGGACCGCCTGTATTTATTTGAGGATGTTCCCGAAGAAGATCTGAAAGCGCACCTTGAAAGCCTGCCAGAGGATGAACGGGTGGCTCTGCTTGCGCTGATTCCCGAAGAGATCCGCTGCAATATGGGCTATCCTTCGGATCAGCAGAATGCCTTTTTGGAAGTAAGCGAACGCTTTGATAAGCTCTGGCCGAAACTGGAGGACTTTGGCGGGTTCAGCGGCAGATACGGCCAGAAGTATAAGGACTGGCTGGAAGCTTACTGCCCGGAGGAGTTCTGGGAACTGGTATTCAAAAAAGAACTGGGCGCAGTCTGCAGGGCCAAAAACGAGGAAGTGGCAAACTTCATTGACGACACGGTAAAGGCGCTGCTCGTGAAGAACCCCGCCCCGGACCAGAACACGCACTTTCTGGAGCACGTAGGCCACATGAACGCCTTGAAGGCGCAGGCAGAGGAAATGGCCGAGCCGCTGATGTTCGGCGGCTGCCAGCGGGGCGAACTGGGGATTCCCAAGCTGGAGCGGCCGGTTGCGACCCGTGGCCGGGGAAAGAACATGTTTTTCAATGGGACGCAGGAGGACTGGGAAGACTGTGGAAAACCTGACGCAATAATCCCGTTTTGAGCAGTTTTGCCGTATGCGCATTTACAAATATATAGACGATTCAAAAGAGCGGACTTCGGTCTGCTTTTTTTATTGTCTGAAATAAAAGCAGGAGGAGTGACGTTTATGCTCAACATAACACAGTATGAACAACTGGAAAAAGCATACGGGAAAACGCTGCGGGAAATTGCCAGTGACAGCGATTCATGGAAAAGGTTTCTGGATTCAGCCGGATACACCTACCGCCAGTCGTTCAAAAATCAGGTTGCAATGTATTCGCAGAAGCCAGGAATGAAAGCGGTTCTCACAGAAAAGCGATGGGAAGATATGAACCGGGCTGTAAAAAGCGGCACAACAGGAGTACGGATTTTTGATGACAAGAGTCCCAACCATATCTCCTATGTGTTCGATTATGCCGACACGGTTCCCGGCTCACCGCCCCCTGGCCCCCGTCCCTGGACGGTACACAAAAACAAAACCGGAATTGCACTGCATAATCTGCTGAAGCGGACCGGGGAAAAGAACCTGGACAGTTATGTTCAAAATCGGGTACGGATGATAGTGGATTCTGAAGTTGATCCCGGCGCGGAACCTGCCGTGCGGGCCGCGCTTCAGCGTTGTCTGGAGCAGAGCGCGATGTATGTCACATGTGTACGGCTGGGCTTACCGACAGAAAGATTAGATACAGGTGCCTTTTCCTTCACGACGAGGTATCGAGACAACGGGAAGGTGATACAGAGAATTGGAACACTCCTCAACCACACGCTGCGGGCATGCCTGGAACCAGTCCGCGATGTGGCCTATTCCATGAACATGACCATGCCCGCGCCGGAGGAAATCGCCGCGCAGGCAAAACAGCCGGAACCTTCTGCTGCCCCGGCGCTGCCGGACCTTGCAAAAGTGCCGGTGCGCCGCGAGGGGGATACCATCACCATCGGCAGCGGCGAAGCTGCGCATGAGATCGACGTCACCGTTTCGGACGAGGACCACGCCGCTATTACGGCACAGCTGCCTGACGAAGCGAGGCGGTCTGTGAGACGCCGTCAGCCTCATGCCGCGCCGGACGCCGGATATGAGCAGCTTTCATTGGCCGCGACGCTGTCCCGAAATGTGCGTGCCGATCTGGAGGACGTCGCCCGCCTGCATGATGGATATGTGCAGCGCATGGAGAACGGCGGTATCCTGTCCCCGGCAGAGGCCGCAGATATGGACGATCTGGAAGATATACAGGGTCGTCTGGAAAAGGAACTGCAACAGGATAAAACGGTGCAAAAAATCGTACAGGAGGCGGAGGCCGCAGCGGCACCCCAGAAAGGCGCGGCGGACTATGCCGTGGAGATCCCGGTGGACGGCGAATGGACGAAGTTCCAAACCGTGCAGGAAGCGGAACATGCCGCGTATCAGGAATGGATCAAAGAAGGTCGCAAAAATGCGGTCAATTACAGCTCCACCGGCGACCGCGACCCGTCCGGCGGCCCCAAGGCCCGGTTCCAGGACAATATCGCTGCTTTGCGGCTGCTGCAGT
>CALESJ010000001.1 GCA_937907025.1 uncultured Faecalibacterium sp. | reverse complement strand
ATCCACCCCCAGTTGAACTGGGGGATTTTATCATGCCTATTCGGCGCCATAAAAAGAACCTCTCTTCCTTACCCGGAAGAGAGGCTCTTTTTATTCTTGTGTCAGTAGTTTGCGAAGCGTGGGATTGAATACGAACAAGACCGCCGGAATGAGCGTCAGCACACCGCCTGCCAGGGACACCGGTACCACACCGAAGGCGTCCCCCAGGAAGCCGTACGCCACCATGGAAAAGGCGGTGGTGCCCACACAGGCCGCATTGAACAGTGCCAGCACACGGCCATGGTAGGCAGGTTCGACAGCTTCCATGATGGCCGGATACATAAACGTATTGGCCACCATATTACAGAAGGAAAAAACGGTATACAGAACGGTGCAGACCTGGAATCCCGATACCATCATGGCCACGATATACAGCAGATTGTCCCCCAAGCTGGCCAGTGCCAGCACATGCCACCGGCGACGGCGCGGAATGGGGGCCAGGGCCATCAGGACGGTAGCGGCCAGCATAGCGGCGCTTTCCGCCCCCAGAAACAGGCCGTACTGCGGAATGTCCATACCTTTGTCCAGGCACCAGGCATATACGATGCCGGTAAAGCCGCCGCAGGTCAGGTTGACCGCAGCTCCCGCCACCATCATACCAGCCAGGCCGGGGTGACGTTTCAGGTAGGTAACGCCATCGGCGAAATCCCGGAGAAGGCCGTGGTGTTCCGCCTCCTGTTCCTGCGGGGCATCCGGCACCCGGATAAACCATTCGGTCACAGAGGAGAACAGAAAGGTGGCACCGTTGAACAGGATGATGCCCGGCACGCCGAACAAAACCACCAGAAATCCGCCCGCTGCGTTGCCGATCATCTGGATGGCGGACTGGGTGCTCTGCATCAGGGCCGATGCCCGCATCAGGTTGTTTTGCTCTACCAGCCGGGGCAACAGTGCATTCAGGGCCGGATACAGCACAGCGCTGCACACCGAACTGATAGCCGCCACCACCAGCACCTGCCAGACCTGCATTTTTCCCATCAGTGCCATCATCCCCAGCACCAGCATGGTCACGCCGCAGACGGCATCACTGCCCGCAGCCAGGTTGCGCTTGTTGAAGCGGTCCGCCAGCACGCCGCCCAGCGGCTGCAAAAGCATGTTGCCGAAGTAGCTGATGGCCGTTGTCATGCTCATCCAGGCGGCGGAATCGGTTTTGTCATATACCCAGATGCCGATGGCAATGGCGTACAGTACACTGCCGATCTTGGATTCCGCCATGCCCTGCCAGACCAGGAACAAATTGCGGTTGAAGCGGCGCCGCGGTGCGGTTTCAGTCCTTGTGTTCATCTTCTCTTACCTCCCCGGCCCGGTAGGAGATCAAATCAAACCGGATGGGCGCCGTACCAGGGCGCGGTTGGCTGTGTTTCTGGAGGTAATCACCGATCAAATTCCGCAGTTCCAGGGCTTCTTCCCGGGTCAAGTGAATGACACCGTTTGTTTCCAACAGGCCCCAGGCGTCGTCCCAGTCCTGGCTGGGGCTTTCCTGCCAGTCCTTCATCATCTTCAGTACACCCTCACGTACCTGCCGGGCGTTTTCTTCCAGCAGAAGCCGGGTAGGGTCCCACATGCCGGTGTTGCACACATCCAGCGAGATACACTTGTCGGTCAGGCGGTAATAGGTGGTCAGGATGCCGTGGATCAGCTCCTGGTGGTCCTTTTCCACCACCCCGATGGATTCCAGCTTGAGCATATGGTGCCGGGCGGAACTGGGGGCAATGCCCAGCTCGTCGGCCAAATGCTTGGAGGTCACCGGCTCGGCCAGAATCATCATTTTTTCCAGCATGCGCTGACGCAGCGGATGCATAAAGATGCCCACCGACTTTTCATCACTGAGAATCAGCATGTCATCCCGGAACCGGGGCTTCTGAACTTTGTCGGTGTCCTTACCCTGACCGGACAAAGCGCTGTCATCCGCCGGGCTTATTCCCTCTGCTGCCGGGCGTTTTTCCCCGGCAGTTTCCTTCTCTTCGGCCTTCGGCTGTTCAATGGGTTGGCTGGGCACTTTTGGATTTTCGTCCTTCTTTTTCACGGTCGGCACCCTCTTTCATTACACGAATTATATCATTACAATTATTGTAATGTCAATAGTTTTGTAAAGTATCTTTCAAGGGCTTCAAACACTGACACCGATTGTTTTCTTTTCAAAAAAAGTTCAACGTAACAAAGTACATTTTGCAAATTCAAAGCAAAATCACAAAAGTTTTTCGAAAAAGCGCTTGACAAATTTCCTTATGCATGGTATAGTAATTAAGCTATCTCGAAAGGGCAGCAACAAAATATCGCGGGGTAGAGCAGATGGTAGCTCGTCGGGCTCATAACCCGGAGGTCGCAGGTTCAAGTCCTGTCCCCGCAACCACTAAAAGAACGGTAAAACGTCAAGTTTTACCGTTCTTTTCTTTTTGAAAAAATGGCCGCAGAATTTTTAATTCAGTTTTTATTCAGCCAGCGTTTTGGTCCGCATTTTGTTCAGCCAGTCCCAAAACAACAGCCATTGTGTTGGTCGCCTTTGTCTTTCCGGCGTTAATTATAAAGCCGTATTGTTCTGATACGGCTGTTTTACTTTATATCTGCAAAAACATGTATAGCATATATATGCCGTGTATGGTATGGTGTTATTAAGAAGCGGAGGCGATCCTTATTGGGCAAAGAAAATTTTCAGCGGATTTTAACCCTGAAATTATATGAGGTTTTACGCGAAGAAAGTGACGAGGAGCATCCCCTTTCCCTGGCGGAGTTGCGGGAATTACTTACCCTGCGCGGATATTCTTGCGATACACGCACTGTGCGGACAGCCTTGCAAGCTCTGGTGGAGAGCGGATACGATATTCAAAAAGAATTCCAGTATCCAAAAAACATGTACTGCCTTCTGAGACGTGATTTTGATGTAGCAGAGCTCCAGATTTTAGCGGATGCAGTCCGCTCCGCCACCTGCATTACAGAAAAGAAAACCCGTCAGCTTGTGGATAAGCTGGCACGTTTGGCCGGGCGGCACTGCGCGGAAGTATTGGAGCACAAACATCGGGTATACAGTGTTCAGAAGTCAAGCAACGAAAACATTTTCCGCTTCACCGACCAGTTGCACCAGGCCATACAAACAGACCATCAGGTATCTTTTTTGTATCTGCGCAACCGGCAGCTCCGCCGGGAGGAGGACGGTACTCCAAAACGGTATCTGGTAAGCCCAGTAGGCACTGTTTTCAATGATGGATTCTACTATCTGGTTGGTGAATCCGAGGATCACCCATCGGTACTGATCAGTTACCGAGTAGACAGGATGCAAAAATTGGAAATTTCACCATTATCCCGCGCTTTAACCGATGTTGGCCGCCGTTTCAGCAAAGATCAATATCAAACGCGAGTATTTTCGATGTATACCGGGCTGCCAACCCGTGTTACACTTCAGATTGCACCGGAATGGATCGATGCCGTTACGGACGCCTTCGGCCCGGTTGTCCCGAAGAATCCGGAACCGGATGGTTGGTACCTAGTCCCTGTGGAAGTGGACATCAGTCCCACGTTTTTTGCCTGGTGCTGTCACTTTACTCATGGTTTCAAAATTGCAGCACCGGACTATGTTGTGCAGCAGATGAAGGAACACATCAGGCAAATAGCTGATATGTACACAGAACAGGCCTAAATGCTATTGTATGGATGTGTTTTACTGACAGTGCTTGGTATGGTATAATTATCATCATTTGCAAATTTTTTGTCTTGGTGTTGTAGCTCCCTGACAGTTCTTGGTATGGTATAATGAAGTCGTCGCCACATGGGACGAGCTGGCAGTTGTAGCTCCCTGACAGTTCTTGGTATGGTATAATAAAGAGAAAGATAAAGAAAGAGAGGTATACGTTGTAGCTCCCTGACAGTTCTTGGTATGGTATAATGATAGAGCTCAAGGTTCCAGATCGAGGCAAGTTGTAGCTCCCTGACAGTTCTTGGTATGGTATAATATCGTTGTCCGGGTCGTAGAAGATATCGTCGTTGTAGCTCCCTGACAGTTCTTGGTATGGTATAATCAATAGTGGTGGTGATCTTGCCGCCGGGCTGTTGTAGCTCCCTGACAGTTCTTGGTATGGTATAATGTTCATATTGTTGTTCGACCTGAACAAGCCGTTGTAGCTCCCTGACAGTTCTTGGTATGGTATAATCGATGAGGAGCGTGAAATCGACGATGTCAAGGTTGTAGCTCCCTGACAGTTCTTGGTATGGTATAATTACACCTCATCGAAATGAAAACGGATTGTTGTTGTAGCTCCCTGACAGTTCTTGGTATGGTATAATGTATTATATCCACGTTATAAAATGGAGGTAGTTGTAGCTCCCTGACAGTTCTTGGTATGGTATAATTTACAATAACAAAGCATTCCATTGTATACAGTTGTAGCTCCCTGACAGTTCTTGGTATGGTATAATTTACAATAACAAAGCATTCCATTGTTAACAGTTGTAGCTCCCTGACAGTTCTTGGTATGGTATAATAAAACGGCAACCCAGTAGTGGCAACCATCTGTTGTAGCTCCCTGACAGTTCTTGGTATGGTATAATGGTGGGATAGTTGTCCCAGCTGACTACATCCAGTTGTAGCTCCCTGACAGTTCTTGGTATGGTATAATAGACTGTCAAAAAAGCGCTTCAGCATCACGCTGAAGCGCTTTTTCTTGTTGCTATAAATCACAGAATTGTCAGCTGTTGACTCTCAAAAGGCTGATCTGCCTCAGATAAATGACCAAGCAGAATTTCGATAGAAGCATACTGCTTTTCTGTAATGACCAAAAGGCGGACAGCCCCATTATCCGGCAGATGATCATACAAACGGACCCGATGTTTTTGTACGGCATCGGCTCCGTTACAGATACGGACATATACCGAATACTGCAACATATGATACCCATCTTTCAACAAAAAATTCCGGAAAGCGGTGGCATCATGCCGCTGCTTTTTTGTTTTGACGGGCAGATCAAAGAGAACAACCAATCTCATGAATCTATTCATACCTATGTTGCTGCAATGGCACCAAACAGGGAAGGCACAGTTCTTTACTACCGCCGCGCAGACTCTGTACCTGCCGTTCCATAGCATAGGCAACACTGTACCGCTGTTTTCCAGAAAGAATATCCATATTCAATAAGTTGAACAGACAACTTTTCAATTTGGTATCCAATGCTGCCTCCTCCCCTATCTGCGATGCCACGAACAAATCGACCACCGGACGATACGGTTCCATCATATCATCCGCCAGATTCCAGGCATTCAGTGTACTGCTGTGATGCAGCCCCAGCCACGGAATGAACCCATACACCGCCAGGCACCGCGCCATACAACCGCGCAGAATTGCATATCCATAGTTAAGGGCTGCATTACGCCCGTCCATATCTTCATTGCGGGTAAATCCTTTGCCAAATAAGGATGAGAAATAAAGTGCCGCTGCCGTAGCTTCCCGATTTTCTTTATCTCCCCTGCTGACTGCCACAGCCTGGCTGTGTAAAACGGCGGCAACGTCACAGATGCCGCATAAAGCCAGACACTCTGCCTGATTTTGTATTTTTGCCTTGACAAGCTGCTGCCACCAGCGGTTCCGTTCAGACTGTGTCCAGGCAAATTGTACTCTTGTCACCTCCAGCTGCCGGCTATGCTGTGCCAACGGGAGAGTAATGGAGCAAGGAATATGCTTTTCATCACAGAGAAAAACGATTGTCCCGTTTTTCGCCAATGCAGAAAGGGCCGCTGTCGTTACGGTACATTGGCGGCTTTCGATCAGAAGAGAGAGTAAATCCTCCAAGGGAAAGCTGACATTGTTTTCCCCTTGAATCACCAACTGCTCCCGCTGGCAGCTGATCCGGCAAGGTGTCGTGATCATCACGTTCCGGTAGGCCATACGATCACCGCCTTATCGAAAAGATTGACGTTTTTCTTTTTTCACCTCTCTCACATTGCCTAGGATATCTACTTCATATTTTTGAAGGGTATTTAACGTCTTAACTCCGAGTCCTCTAAGGGAGTACGAATTATCATGGGTTATGACTTTTATATTGCCAGAAGAAATATCCAACCCACCGTAATACACCATCTCATGAGTTGTTTCATAAGAGGGCGGTAAAGTGCTCCCACTATTGACTATAGTAAATGGCATTACTTTTTTACGAGCCACCTCAATTAAGTCATCCGCATACAGCGAGAACAGGAAATTCTTTTCCTCCATCACCTTCCATGCAGCAAACTCCTTGTGTGCCACCACAGCCCGGTCAGGCAGTTCTTTCTTCTTGGTATCGGAAACGTAAATGGGAACCATGTAGTACCCGTCCCCCGGCACAAAGAACACATCCACACGCACCATGCTGTCGTTATCGGCTGCACCATTTCCGCCATGGACCGGCACACACAGGCTGGCCTTTTCACACAGCTTGACCTTGCGCACCAGCGGTCCGGGCGTACCGTCCGCCTTGGGCTTGTAAAACGGTTCGGTGAAAGCTTTCTTGCCGTCCCCGTCAAATTCCAGCAGCCGGGCGCGAAGGGCCTCATACAGCAGCTTATCGCTTGACGGCTGATAGTATCCCTCGATCTCGCCGGTCTTTTTATTTAATTTCAAATCCGTCAGAGGGTGTTTGACTATCAGGAAACCATCCTGCAGAGCTTTCGGGCTTTTGATAGTTTCCTTGTGGGCTGCCCCCGTCACCTTATGCTGCGGCATACGGGACACAAAAACAGGCCGGATCGATTCCACATCAAAATTGGAATAAAACACCGGATTCCACTGCATCAGATTTTGCTGTGGTTCCTGGCTCAGGCGCTGAATCAGTTCATCCCGGAAATGCGGCCACGGAGCCGGGAAGCGCTCTCCAGTACGGCTATGCACGGAATAGGTGCCATCCGGCGACTGCTGATACTCACCCTCAATGCGGTGGTAATATCCGGATATCTGTTGTACCATCCCCTGGGTAGCACAGGCAATAACTGCCGCATCCAGTGCATGATGGAGGTCACCGTCCGCCCGTACTTTGGTCAGCCCCCAACGCTTTCGGAGATGACTGGTCACCCCACCTGCCAGTGCCATGACCCGCTGTTTTCCGGCAGCAGGATGATCGGCAAACGCAAGGTGATCCCGAATGTAATTCAGCAAGAAACGCGCCATATACTGTGTGTCTTGCAGATTACGCTGCTTGAAGCCGTTTTGTTCCTCTTCACTCAAGGTTTCCCGTAACAGATTTTTCTGCTTGCGGTAGTTGCGAACTTGCGACTTGGTCCACACAATAAATTTTTCGCGCCGTTCTCCCTGAAGATACTGCAACGGCAGTCGATTTCCTTTCTGACGGTTTTCCGCTGCCATCACCAGCACTTTGTTGCTGCGGGAATCATCAAAACTGATGCTGTAAGGCACAATGTGGTCTACCTCAGCATAGCCGGGTTCAAACAGCCGTTGTGCAGCAATACTCTGCTGAGAATAAGCGCAGATTCCATCCTGCTCTTTCCACAGCCGGTACTTGATCAAATCCTGTCCCGTAGGGTTCAGTTTGTGGAATGTATCCCGGATTTCCTGCATCAGACGTTCATTCTGCTTAGCATTGTCTTCCATGGATTTCTGGTCTTTGCGCCGTTCCTCAAATGTGCGGCTCAGTTCCCGGGCCAGTTCAATGTGAATCCATACGGGCGGCTGCCCCATTTCGCGGATGATAGCGTTGACCAACTTGATGGTCTGAGATACCGCACGGCGCACCACCGGGCTGGTAATGTCCCCCAATTCCGGGGCCGAAGCCGACAGCTTAGATGTTTTTTCCGTATTTCCATGGCCATGGAAATTCAATCCGGCCTGGGTACACGCCTGGTCATAGGTAAGCCCCTGCATCAGCCATGGTTCCAACAGCTGACAAGCCTTCAAAGAAATATGCCCAACACCGGAAAAATCCAGACCAAGAAGGGCCTCTATCTGTTCTGAGGTCAAACCTTTTTCTTCCAATAACTTTTTCCGGACATCTTCATCCCGATGGGATGCCAGGATGGTGATAATATCATCCCACAAGGGAAGCTCTGGCTTTTGCGTGCCCAAGGCTTTACGGAGCGCGTGATATCCTTTCAATACCGGAAGCTTATACTTTTTTTCTGCTGTTTCCGGTGCGGCATCCACATCATACCGTACATCGGCAAACCGAATTTCCTGCGGCCATTTCAGTTCTTTTCGAATCCGGGTATAAGGCACAGTTTCTACACGATATGCCAGATCCATTATTTTTTCACGTTCTTCATCCGAAAGAGCCCGTGTCTGACCAGATTCCTGTATCCGGATATGATTGATCTTCTGCAGCAAGGTGAAACGCTCAAAGCTGTATGTGTTTTTGAATGCACGATTTTCTTTCGGCAGCAAGGTACAAAGGCCAATCTGTTTCACCCAGCCTCCCCCATAAGGGCTATTCCCGCCGGGGCCCTGGTCAAAAGAGCGTTGCCGCAAAAGAATGGAAAGATACTCTGCTTCCAGCTCCGGAGTTGCCCACGTCCGGCCCTTCTCGCGCTGTGCAGCAAAGAGCTGCTGGGCTTCGTTGGCAATTTCTTCCCGACTGACTGTGGAAAGATAATTTTCCCCCTTATTGCGTTTACACGCCGCAAAAAGCGGGTCCTTATACAACATCTCACCAACGGTTCTATAACCATTTTCCTGCATGCGCAGGCGATTTTGTGTTACCGCCTGAAGAAGTGCTCCATCTTCTTTTGACTTATCGGCCCGGCGGTTGCTTTTAAAACCGCGACGCTGCATCAAATGCAACAGAATCCGTGCAAATTCCTGCGGTGTCACCGCCTCATCCAAAGCCCGGGTACGCAGCGCATAAATATCCTCTAAGCCGCCTGACGTAAACAGTTGGGAAAGTTCTTCCTTGCCCGGCAGATGATTTTTCTCCAGAAGTTGATAAAAGTCCTGTTTGCGCAAAGCCTTTCGACGCAAACGCCGACGCATACTGCGGGCCTCTCGCCGTGGTGCAGCCAGGCTCTCTCCTGTCTTTGGTTGCTCCGCGCGCTTGAACACACGGCTTCCCAGACGAATCAGGCCGCATGGCTGCGCCTTCTCATCCAAGGCGACGGTAGCCCACCCAATCGAAGCGACACCAATATCCAGACCGATTCCATAAGGCCAATGCATTCGTTTCAGCCCCCTTAGGTATATAAAAAAGATGACGCCCTGCAAGCAGGGCGTCAGAGCTTTACGGTATACTACCTTATTGTAGCAACCATGACAGTTCTTGGTATGGTATAAGAACTGTATTTAGTATAGCAAGCTTCGGCCCTGTTGTAAAGATGCAAACATTATTAATCTGATCCTAAAAATAGGATATCATGTAGCCCAGGTAATTGCTATACCTATTTTTGAATACCAATATTCTCAATTTTTTTGGCCGGGTAATTTGTCCGTTCCCTGTCTGTGCAATGATTTTACAAAAACGCAAAATAGGGCCCCACTATTTTTACATATCGGACGCAATCGGCCGCAAACAAGCAAAAACAAAGGGGCAATTATGGAGGATTTGAGCCAGCCCAAAAGATCTCGGCCATCACACCCCGGAGGTCGCAGGTTCAAGCCCTGTCCCCGCAACCACCAAGACCCGGCCTTTGCAGACCGGGTCTTTTCTTGTTGTGAAGCGTGATAAACGCACAAACTTTTGGGTTACTTTATATATTTTTCTATATTGACAAAAAAGACCGGCGGAGCCACCTGAAAATACAGGGGCCCTACCGATCTTTTTTGCATGAAAATGCCCGCAAAATTTACCGGTGAGGAAAACGGACGTGCGCCCCAAAGAAACCGGAGAAGCGTTTTCCCGCGAAGGCAGCCGTGCATAAATGCAGCATTTGAAAAGGATTTGATTTCCTATGGACAGCATGCTATAATAGTTCGCAAGCGAATATTCGCTTGCGAACTATTATAGCATATACATATACGAGAAGGTCAAAGGAATGGATGCTAATCAATTTAAGCCTGCAAGTTTGATCTTGCGGCCAGGAAATGTTGTAGCGTGGCTGCACAACCAACGAATGCAGCAAATGGAACCGCTCAACCTTCCCCCCTCTACTAAGGCTGGCATTCTGAAACGCTTGGAGAACAAGTCCCTCATTATCCGAAAGACAGATGAAAAAGATGGCCGAAACGTTGTCATTACGCCAACAAAAGAGAGTCTGGCTCATGAGGACTATCTGAAAGAAACTGCCGCTCAGACAGAAGAAATTCTTCTGCAAAGAATGACAAAAGCAGAGCAAAATGAATTTTATCGCTTGCTTAAAATCGCATTGGAGAATGCGAATGCAGTAAAAAAGTCTGGTGGGTGCAAAAATGATAAGTGAAAATCAAGAGCTATTCGAAAAGTTACCTGTTCCCAAAGCACTGGCTACCCTTGCAATCCCTACCATCGTCAGCCAGCTCATTACGATGATATACAATTTGTCAGATACGTATTTCATCGGGAAGACCAACAATCCTTATCAGATTGCAGCTGCGTCCTTAGCCTATGTTTTGGTTTTTGTCATGACCGCTTTATCGAATCTTTTTGGCGTTGGCGGTGGCAGTCTGATTTCCCGTCTTCTTGGCGGACAGAAAACGGAAGAAGCAAAATGTGTATGTGCATTCAGTTTTTATGGAGCGATTGTTATCTCGTTTATCTATTCTTTAGGCTGCTATGTTTTCATGGACCCTTTGCTCCGTCTGTTGGGCGCCAGTGATTCCACCATTGGATTTTCTGCAAGCTATGCATTTTGGGTCGTTGCGGTTGGCGGCATTCCCTCCACACTCAGCATGACGATGGCACAGCTGCTCCGAAGCGAAGGATATGCAAAGAAGGCAAGCTTTGGGCTTGGCATGGGCGGAATCTTGAATATCGTTCTGGATCCCGTCTTTATGTTTGTCATCCTGCCCTCGGGGCAGGAGGTTACCGGCGCTGGAATGGCAACCATGCTTTCCAATGTGATTTCTTTGTGCTATTTTCTTCTGGTATTCTTTCGTCTGAGAAATAATACAGTTCTTTCGCTCTCCATCCATCGCTTACCGGCAGGAATGAAATATACGGTCCCTGTTTTATCCGTTGGTTTTCCATCGGCACTGTCATCCCTGCTTTCATAATCCAAAACGCTGGCCTTTTTGCCATCCATAGCAAACAAGTCCGGGTAATTGCGAACACATTGACGACATCCCATGCAGGCATCCCTGGTTATATGTACGCCCTCCGCAATAGAAACATTATCTTCGGGCATATCTTTTTCTTTAATAATCTTGTTCATAATCCAAGAAAAAACGATGATGGAGATAACAGTAAGTACCCATCTAAGAGCCATAAACTGAGGTCCAAGGAACTTTGCTTCATTGAGCAACATTGGAATTTTCAAAACAGCCCACGAACTCAAAATTATAACGATATTCTGGGTAGAAGCCCCTTTTTTTCGAAGCATTGTACAAAAAGGAAACGCAGCATAAATCGGACCGGCAGAAACGCTGCCAAACACAAATGCAATCAATATGCCTTTCCACTGGGAGCCGCTTCCCAAATATTTTAATATGACTTCTCTTGGAACCCATGTATCCAACAATGCAGTCAGTATGAATACAACGGGCATGATCATCAGCATTTCTTTTATATAGTATCCGCTGTTATATACGCTTTGTACAGAAAGATCCGGCCGAAATACAAACAGGATAGCATAGGCCAAAATAATTACGGAAAGGAAGAGATTGGCTTTTAAACGTTTAATGATTTTCACAATACCACCCCCATAACCAATGCAATGACGATTGCCGCGATAAAGCTACATGACTATCAGTTCACCATAAATTTTCTGAAATGTATCTCGACGAATCTGCAAACGATCAATCAAAAATTAAATCTGTATACAAATAAATCCCTGCGCCTGAATGTATGGGAGTACCTAAAGAAGCTCCGTGTCGAGCAAGGGACCAATCCAGTCACACTCCCCATCAGCAAGAAACAACTGGCGGACCATTTTGGCGTTCAGCGCCCTTCTCTCTTCAGAGAGTTGAAGCGTATGCAAGATCATGGGATTATCAAAGTAGACAACAGAAAAATTTACATACTGAAAGAGGAAATTTAGAGGTAAGCTTTTACTTATCGGAATTTAAACCTGCCTTTACCTTTATTTCTGGCGCAGTTTTATGAACTTCTAAAATCCGCCGCTTCTTTTGGAAGGGGCTTTACATAGATTGGAAGTGATTGCAGGTGAGTATCATTTGCAATCACTTCCCCCAACAGCATTACATACGGAGGCATATCTATTATGATCGAACAGATTTTTACACTGGCACAAGGAAATCAAAAAGCCGTTGAAAAGGTATTGATGGACGAAAACATTCATTACATCCACATGATTTTCAACAAGGGCGAAGGGATGCCGGAGCATTTTGCAAATGCAAAATATATCTATATGACTGTTATCAGAGGGCTGCTCTCCATTGGGCTGGATGATCAGGAGATTCATGAATACCCTGCTGGGACCATGCTCAACATTCCCTTCCACACCAAAATGAATGTGCGGAACCTGCACGATGATACGCTTGAGTTGATTGTCGTAAAAGCTCCCGCACCTGAAACAAAATAAATTTTCTGAAAGTCATCACAGAACAAAAAGAGCCACAGTCTATCCACCCAAGCGGTGACAGACCGTGGCTCTTTTTCTGCCCTCTGATTATTCCAATTCACTTTTTTTGGCAAAACCAAAAAGCGGTCAGGCAATATCAGCGGAAAAAACTCACCGGACGCTGTAATCCAGCCGTTCAGTTGCCGCAAAGAGCCGAATGTTTTGGCTGTTTCAGCGTTCGGTGTATCGCTGGACTATGGCCAGGAACTCCCGCAGCAATGAATCGGCGGCGTTTTTGGTGTAGCACAGCCCGTAGGTCATCGGTTCCAGCCCCTCCAGCGGCAGATAGACCAGCCCGTCCCGCCCGGCAGATGGCCGGGGCAGAATTGCACAGCCGTACCCGGCCCGCACAAGCATCCGCACGACCTGCGGGTTCTCGCTGATGTGCACCTGCTCCGGGTACAGGTGCTGGGCAATGCGGTTTTGCAGCGCCACCACCTGCGCCGGAATCGTGTAGTTGCTGCACAGCACCAGATGTTGCTGGAACAATGTTTCCTCCGCAATCGTGGTATGTGCCGCCAGCGGATGGTCGGGGGGCATCACGCAGCACAGCGGCACCTGCAGCAGCGGCACAAAGGTCACATCACTGCGCAGAGGCAGGCTTTCGCGGAAACCGAACAGAACCTCCAGTTCCCCCTGGAAGAACAGGTTCAGCAGCAGCCGGTGGGTCAGAACCCGCAAAAACGGGTGAAACGCGGCGATTTCCTGGCGGCAGGCAGACAGGATGCCGCACAAAAAATCCAAGTCGGTTTCGCTTTCGCAGCCGATGCGCAGCACCCGGGTCGTTGTGTTGCTGTGGTGCTGGATACGCGCCGCTGCAACATGCAGCTGCCCCAGTACCTGTTTGGCATGTTCCAGAAAGATTGCTCCTTCGGGGGTCAGCGTAACCGTGCGGGTGGTACGGTAGAACAGTTTGGTGTTCAGCTCATCCTCCAGGCCCTGGATCTGCCGTGAAACCGCCGACTGAGTGATGTTCAGCTCCTCGGCGGCGCGGGCAAAATTCAGGTTTTCCGCCACCTGAATAAATGTTTCCAATTGTTGCGTGTTCAACAACGTATCTCCTTTATTTATGATACTTTCGCATTAATAATACCATATTTTCACTTCTTTTCCAACAAAAAACATAGTTTAATAGTAAATGGGGTATAGTCGCATTTGGGCGGAAAGGGTCGAATCCCGGAACCGCCCCCCCACCACACTTTTATTTTTCCGGGTCGTTTTCCGGCTCGAATTCATCAGAAAGAACGTAACAACCATGGTATTGGAAACACAACATACAAATTATTCCCAGGGCCTCGCCGCCGGCATTGATATCGGCTCCACCACCACCAAGGTGGCAGTGCTGGAACCGGACAGCGGCGAGGTACTTTATTCGGACTATCGCCGCCACCACGCCGACCAGGTGCACAGCGTACTCAACGTACTGGACCAGCTGGCCCGGGCATTTCCGGAGCAGACCTTCCGGGTCTGCCTGACAGGCTCTGGCGCCAAGCCCATTGCCGAAGCGCTGGATTTGCCCTTTGCACAGGAAGTTGCCGCCAACGCGGCGGCGCTGCGCCGCCGCTACCAGAAGGTGGGCAGCGCGATTGAACTGGGCGGTCAGGACGCCAAGATGATCTTTTTCCAGACCGACCCGGTCACCGGGGCACGCACCGTAGCCGATATGCGGATGAACGGCAGCTGTGCTGGCGGTACCGGCGCCTTTATTGACGAGATCGCCTCGCTGCTGAAAGTTCCGGTGGAGCAGTTCAACGCCCTGGCAGCCCAAGGCAGCTGCGTCTACGATATTTCCGGGCGCTGCGGTGTCTATGCCAAAACCGACATCCAGCCCCTGCTCAACCAGGGGGTAGCCAAGGCGGACCTGGCGTTATCGGCGTTCCACGCCATCGCCAAACAGACGATCGGCGGGCTGGCCCAGGGGCTGGAGATCACCCGTCCTGTCGTGTTCGAAGGTGGTCTCCTGACCTTCAATCCCGTGCTGGTTCAGGTGTTTGCACAGCGCCTGGGTCTGGCCGAGGACGAGATCCTTATTCCCGACCGCCCCGAGCTGATGGTGGCCTGCGGCGCCGCCGTCTGTGCCGAAACGATGTTCCGCGGCGACTGCGTGCCCACACTGCCCGGCGACCTGAAGACCCGGCTGCAGGACTGCGCGCCTCATACCGTCCAGAGCGAAGCCGCTCGGCCGTTCTTTGCCTCGGCCGAGGAGCAGGCCGCCTTTGAAAAGCGGCACCAGAAGCCCGCCCTGACGCCCAGACAGCCCCAACCCGGCGAGGAAATCTATGCCTTTTTGGGCATCGACTCGGGCAGCACGACGACCAAGTTTGTGCTGATGGATGACGAGGAAAACCTGCTGGATTCCTTCTACGCCTCCAACGCCGGCGAGCCGCTCAATGTGGCCAAGCGGGCGCTGCTGGCGCTGCGCGACCGCTACCGTGCAGCCGGTGCCAAGCTGCACATCCTGGCAGCCGGTACGACCGGCTACGGCGAAATGCTGTTTGCCAAAGCCTACGGTGCCGAGTATCACACCGTCGAAACGGTGGCCCACGCCCGCGCAACCAAAAAGTATGTCCAGGATGCTACCTTCCTGCTTGACATCGGCGGCCAGGATATGAAGGCAATGTGGCTGGACAACGGTATTATCACCAACATCGTTGTCAATGAAGCCTGTTCCTCGGGCTGCGGCTCCTTTCTCGAAAACTTCGCCGCTTCGCTGGGCATTCCCACCAGGCAGATCGCCGATGCGGCCTTTGCTTCCCGCAAGCCCGCTGTGCTGGGCAGCCGCTGCACGGTGTTCATGAACAGCAGCATCATCACCGAACAGCGCAACGGCAAGAGCGCCCAGGACATCATGGCCGGGCTCTGCCGCTCCATCATCGAGAACGTCTTTACCAAGGTCATCCGGCTGTCCAACCTCGACTCGCTGGGCGACCGCATCGTCGTACAGGGCGGCACCTTTGAAAACAACGCCGTGCTGCGCGCGCTGGAAGAATACACCGGCCGCCAAGTCATCCGGGCGCCGTACCCCGGCCTGATGGGGGCGATCGGCATTGCGCTGCTCACCCGCGAGCGCTACCACGAACATCCCGAAAACCAGACCTTCCTGGGCCTTGATGCCCTGGAGGACTTCACCTACCATCAGGAGGAAAATGCCCCCTGCCCGTTCTGCACCAACCACTGCAAACGGACCATCCTGCGGTTTTCCAACGGCAATTCCTGGATCACCAACAACCGCTGCGAGCGCGGCGAGATCCTGGGCGACCCCAAGGACGAAAAGGTGCGTGCCCAGCTGGCCGAACAACGCAAAAAGGCCGGCGCTGTGCCCAACCTGTTTCAGGAGCGCGAAAAGCTGCTGCTGCGCGACTATCCCATCGCCCAGCCGGTCAGGGACCGTGGCATCACCATCGGCATCCCGCGGGTGCTGGCCTTCTGGGATACACTGCCTTTCTGGGGTACGCTGCTGCGCGGGCTGGGCTTCCGGGTCCAGCTGTCCGACCGCAGTACCCGCAAACTGTACGAAAGCGGCATATCGGCTGTCACGTCGGATACCGTCTGCTTCCCTGCCAAACTTGTGCATGGTCATATCCGCAATCTGGCCGAAAAGAAGGTGGACCGTATCTTCATGCCGGCCGTGACCACCGTCCCGACCGAGAACACCCAGGTCACCAGCCGTTCCATGTGTGCTGTCGTCAAGGGATATCCCCTGGTTATCGGCAACTCGGACAATCCGGCCAAGCAGTGGGGCATCCCCTACGATGCGCCGCTCTTCCACTGGTTCACGACGACCGACCGGGAAAAGCAGCTGGTCCGCTATTTCTCTGAAACCTTTGACATTCCGGCAGCGGAAACCAAGCACGCGCTGCGCGCCGCCGATGAGGCGGAGCGTGCCTTCCACACGGCACTGCAGACCCGCGGCCAGGAGGTGCTGGACCAGGTCACCCGCGAAAACCGCTTTGCGGTTATCCTGGCCTCCCGTCCGTACCAGAACGATTCGCTGGTCAACCATGAGCTGCCCGAACTGTTTGCCGGTATGGGCATCCCGGTGCTGACGGCTGACGCCGTGCCCGGTGTCGAGGATGTCGACCTGAGCATGAGCCGGCTGGACATCGTCAACAACTTCCATGCCCGGATGCTCTCCAGCGCCATCATCGCCGCACGCAACCCACACCTCGAGTATGTGCAGCTTGTCAGCTTCGGCTGCGGCCATGACGCCTACCTGTCCGACGAGATTCTGCGCCTGATGAAGGAAATTTCCGGCAAAATCCCCCTGATCCTCAAGGTGGACGAAAGCGATGTCCAGGGGCCGCTGCGCATCCGGGTGCGCTCCTTTCTGGAAACGGTCGCCATGCGCCGTGCCCAGCAGACCGAGCCGCCCAAGCCCCAGCCGCTGCGCGATCCTTACCCGGTCAAGTTTGAAAAAGCCGACCGAAAGAAAACCGTACTGGTGCCCAACACCTCCCACGCGTTCTGTCGGCTGCTGTCGGCGGTGTTCAGCGCCCAGGGTATCCGGGCAGTGCCGCTGGCCATCGGGCGGGAGAACGCCATCCGGATGGGCAAGCGCTATGTCCATAACGACATCTGCTTCCCGGCCCAGATCGTCATCGGCGAGGTGCTTGCCGCCCTGCAAAGCGGCCAGTACGACCTTGACAATACGGCGGTGGCAATGGCCAAATATATCGGTGACTGCCGCCTGACCCATTACAGCGCGCTGCTGCGCAAGGCGCTGGACGATGCCGGGTTTGCCAACATTCCCATTCTGACCAACGATGACAAGGACGTGCACAATCTGCATCCGGGTTTCCGGCTCAATCTGTTGTCCTCGGTGCGCATTGCTTTCGGTTTGCCGATGATCGACGCGCTGGAGGAATTGCTGCGCAAGATTCGCCCCTATGAGCTGAAACGCGGCGCAGCGGACCGCGCCTTTGAAAGTGCAATGGACGACCTGGTCGAAGGCATCGAGAAGGGCGGTGTGCGTGGGGCCGCCGAAGGGCTGCGCCGCGGCATCGAAAAGATGAAGGCCGTGCCCTATGACCGCTCCCATCTGCGCCCGCGGGTGCTCATCGTCGGCGAATATCTGCTCAACTTCCACCCCGGCGCCAACCGTGACATTGAAGCCTACCTGGAGCGCAACGGCTTTGAGATCATCGAAGCCCGGATGACCGACGTTATCCAGAAGACCTACTTCTACCAGGACAGCCAGGTCAAGGAGCAGCATGTCGGCCGCACCCCGGCCGAAAAGGCCTGGTACCGTATGGCGGACCATCTGTTCGACGCGGCGCATGACTTGACCGACCGCATTGCTTCGGCGCATCCCCTTTACGAAAAGCCGGCCCGCATCCAGGATCTGGCCGTCAAGAGCGACCCCATCATCCCGCATACCTTTGATGCAGGCGAAGGCATCCTGATCCCCGGCGAGATTTTGCACCATGCCGAAAACGGCTGCCGCGCCTTTGTCATCCTGCAGCCGTTCGGCTGTCTGCCCAACCATGTGGTGGGCCGTGGTATCACCAAAAAGATCAAGGAACAGTACCCCCGATGCGCAGATCCTGCCGCTGGACTATGACCCCGATGTCAGCTTTGCCAACATCGAGAACCGTCTGCAGATGCTGGTGATGAATGTGCGCCACGGTGCCGGCAGCGGCCACACGCCGGGCGGCACCCTGGACAAAACGCCGCGAAACGGGTAAGCCCTCACTTGGCATTTTCTCACAAAGATGCGTTATGTGTGAATCTATGTTTTAGGGGTTCCTATATCGTTTGATTGTATGATGGGAAGGTCACAATTCCTGTTTCCCTCAACTGCCAAGCCGGCCAACCGAATGGTTGACCGGCTTTTGTTATACTTGCTCGGTTATGCGCACGGCCGACAGCTATACATAAGGATATCGGTTACGGCACCCCGGATTCAAAGGCGCTATCGCACAAATAGTGTTTCACAAATGATTGAAAAAAGCGTTCTGCCGTTTTTTCAGTTTTCCTTGCCAATTTGAAAGACCAAGCAAATGGGACTTATTGTATGTAGACTTATTGTATACAATGAACGATAATGATTTATAGATAGATTTACGGAAAGGGCCACCACCATGAAATTGATACATATCTTCGCAAAAAATGTGAAGGAATATCGCACCGCCAAAGAATTATCTCAGGAAAAGTTAGCCGAACTTTCCGGATTGCATAGAACATATATTAGTGCCCTGGAACGCGAAAAAAGGAACATCTCCATAGATAATATACAGAAAATAGCAGATGCATTGGGTGTTGAAGCTTATAAGCTTTTTATCTATGAGGATAATGGAAGCGTATGAACATACAAATCCATGATGATTTTTCCCTTGCAAAAATCATAGACAGCGGTCAGTGCTTTAGAGCCGACAAAGTGGACTCAAACAGGTACCGCTTTATTTACCACAACAAAGTCCTGTACATAACTGCCATAAATGGGCAGGAGTATTTTGTAAATTGTTCCGCAGACGAATGGAAGGATGTGTGGTACAACTACTTCGATTTATCCACACAATATACCCGCATTCGAGCATTGATTCCTGACGATGATCTTTTTTTAAAAAAGGCCTCTTCAATCGGGCAAGGAATCCGAATATTAAGACAAGACGAGTGGGAAATGCTGATTACGTTTATCATTTTCCAAAGAAAAAGCATTCCCGCAATTAAAAAGTCGGTTGAACTTTTGTGCAGAAAGTTCGGCTCCATAATTGATACAGAGTACGAGAAATGCTATTCCTTTCCAACCGCAATTCAGCTGCAAACCGCAACAGAGGAAGACCTTATACAATGCAAACTGGGTTATCGGGCGAAATATGTTCTTAACGCGATAGAACAGGTCTTATCCGGAAAAATCGACCTTCATAGGCTTCATACTCTTTCGGATCAGGAATTGATTCTGGAGCTATCAAAAATCAAGGGCGTAGGGGTAAAAGTTGCAAACTGTGTTTCTCTTTTTGCCTACCACCGGTTAGCGCAAGCCCCCATCGATGTATGGATCAAAAGAATCATCGACCAGGAATACCATGGTTATAATCCGTTCCCACTCTACCCGGATTATGCGGGTGTGATGCAGCAGTATATGTTTTATTATGCCCAAAACAGCAAAAGGAGCAAACAACAAGCCAGAGCACCACGGATACAATAAAAAGCGCAAAACACTGTAAGTATTAGGAGGTTCAGAATGGCAAAAGAAGAAAGACAATGGCATCCGAATTTTCTCGAATACATGAAGATGATTGCTAACCATCCTAATTATCAAGGGCTTCGAATCGACAAAAAGGAGGACGGTTCCTATAAATGGATCGTCACTGCCAAGTCAGAAGCCGGGCAGGCACGCATTAAGTGGTGCAAAGACAAAGCTGCACAATTGGGTATTCCCATTAGACCGGGCGTATACGCCGATGTAATGCTGGCCATTCATCCGACCAAATGGAAAGTGTGTCAGATCTGCGGCCGCAAAATGTCGCTATACTATCATTACCCAAACGCACATTTTTTGAAATCATTAAACAAGACATTTGGAACCAATTTTACAGAATGCGACCACATTAGCGATATCTGGGATGCAATTTGCAAAAATAAGTATTCTACCCTTGCATTTTCTGCTTTTCTGATTCAGAAAGGTGAGCTCAATCTGGATCCGTACAAAGCCACCAAAGAAGAAATCATTAACAAGCTTGAGTTTGCATGCAGAAAAAAGGGTAAAAAATGCCTGGGTCCCGGTGCAATGTCCGACTTTCCCGACCGAGCAGATGGTTTCCACACATATAACAGATGCTGTCGCGCAACGCAGGACACCGGCAGATCAAAAGAAAATATGAAGTCCTACACAAAAGATCGCCGCGCCTACGAATACTGGAGCGATGGAAATATTCATGCGGCCAATCAATTCATGGGAAGTGCCTTTTTCAAAGGTACCACCGCAGATCACATCGGTCCCATTTCTCTTGGATTTGTACATGATCCACGCTACCTTCAGCCTATGCCAGGCGGTGATAATTCCTCCAAGCGCGATCGCTTACAGCTGATTGACATTGAGAAAATCATAAAAACGGAAGCCCGGACCAATGTTTACCCCATGTCCTGGTACTCAAAAAGAATTTGGGAGTATATCAAGGCCCACTACGCCGAAAACCAGGAGAAAATTGCCGGGCCTTATAGAGATGCCCTGAAGCAGAATATGGCAAACTTTATGTATGTGCTATGGGCCATTCTCACCAAGTGCCCCCAGTACGGCGAAGCGTTTCTGGTGGAATCGTTCCTGAAGCCGAATTTCGGTTATTTTGATTATTCCTACCAGTTCAACGACCGCGGGGATATTATCAAAACACTGCCCCGGCATAATACTGAACGGAACCGAAACGAAAAGGCCCGATATTGTCGAATCGCCATAGATGCCGTCTATGATTATAACGACAAAGAAAACCGAAACACGGCTCCGGATCTTACCACCAGCGAACATGACTGTCTACATCAGATCTGCTGGAAAATCAACCGTGCAGCAGCACCTTACCAAGATATAAAAGAAGAGGTCCAGGAATTAATGGCCCTCATACAGGACCGCCTGATCAAACACTTATAAACCAAGAGCCTCGGCATCTGCCGAGGCTCTTAATTTTATTGATTAGCGGCCGCCACCGTTTTTCTTGCCACCGGCACATCACCGGGCGCACCACTTTCTCCATCTTTTAAATTTGCGCTGCACCGTTTCATTCAGGGTTGGGCAACATACATTCGGCACTCTTCACCGCATCCAGATACACATCGGCGGAGATATTTCCCTTCAAAAACTGTAAAATATAAGAAGAATATTCCGATTTGTATACTGCATGCTCACCGCACGGCACCTTTTCAAGGTCGAAAATCGTATCGTATGCAGTGACTTGGCAGTTCATGTCAGGAGTAACCGGCGTGGGAAAAAGATCTGCCGGCATGACACCCAGATCTTTTTTTGTGCATAATATGATCACCCGTTTTCGGCGCTGAGGGACTCCATAATGGTTTGCCATCAGTGTTCTACCCTCTGTGTAATATCCCAACTCGGAAAAGAGTTCGATAATATTGCGATACGTTTCGCCGCCCTGATAGCTAAGAATTCCTTCCACATTCTCAAAGACGATCACTTTGGGATTGACCCCGGATACAATATCCACAAAATGTCTGAACAATTGATTGCGGGGATCATCTTTCATCCGGTATCCGGCCATCGAGAAGCCCTGGCACGGCGGACCGCCGCAAATAATATCTGCTCCTCCCTTGACTCCGGCTGAGATGATGGCTGATTTTGTTTCTTCATCCGTAACGTCGCCACACAGAACAGGAATTTCCGGATTGTTGGTTTTTAGAGTAACACATGCAGCTTCCACAATATCATTGGCGATGACGGCTTTTATTCCGGCCAGTTTAAACCCATAGGTCATTCCGCCAGCTCCGGAGAACAAGTCCACCGAAGTTGTGCATCCGGTCTTATCTTTAATGGATTTTCCAATATTATACGCCAGCAATACCGGTACTGCATTTCCGACCTGTTTCAGCATATCAGTTTTGCTGCCACAGAATAGATACTCGTCCGGAAAGCATTGGAATCTGGCTGCTTCACGAACGCTAAGAACCCTCTCATGCACCGGGTGAACATATGTGCCGTTCCCGGGTCTGTTAAAGTAGGTCGTGATGGTATAGGAAGGTTTGCTATAATCAATCCGCCCATACAGGGTCGTCCGGCCCCCGGTTTGCGCGATTCTGGCCAAACGCTTGGATTTTTGCACCGTTTCCTGCGGAATATCTTTCCAACTGCCTCCCTGCGGCACGGGTTTAATCATTTCAAGATCCAAATCACTCAACTTAAAAGTGGTATGATTCAACACTTCCGAAGCTAAAATCTTGCGGTATTTTGTTTCAATATTGGGTAAGACCTTTTGGCTGAACAGGTCAGGCGTCCCATTGTACTTTTGACATACATCCCGCAAAGTCATTCTCCCTGCAAGAATATCTGTACAGGCTTCCTCTGTAATGTTTGGTAAGAACCGGCGAACATCTTCTGCAAATCGGCGCAATACAACGCCTTGATCATTGAAAAGTGTTTTGGCGCCGTGCTGCTCACATTTTTCCATGATGTTCACCTCCCCTTTTTCTCAAGCGGCAGAATGCCATACGCTTGTTTTACCAGTTCTTCAATGCGAACCAGAATCTCTTCGCTGGGCGCTTCCAGATACCGGCGCACTAATTCTGAAATTTTCGGTTTACCTTCATAGTGTATGGGAATGGGGAAATGATCAATTTCATAATTGTTAATATGGTTATTGCTGCTTGTCAGTTTAAAAAACCAATCCATAAGCTGAGAATTTAATACTCCCAAGAGGAAATAGTAATCTACCCCATCCTCGTTTTCATCAACGGAAATAAAGTTGCAGCTATTGCCCAGTACACTTTCCGGTGGAACCAGCGCAAAAGAAACTCTTCGCTTTTTTGCCATATTTGCGATCTGCGGGCATATCAAGCGCTGGCTGTGTATGAACCGTTCCTTTGCTGTGGAATGCACGAAAGACACATCCACATATTCTTTTTGGGGCAATTCGTTTATGTGATAGTACCCCACATGTCGACCTCTATAAAGCGTGTATGGCGTTTTTTCCATAACAATAGACGCCTTGTTAAGGGTTATATCCAATTCGCCGCGCAAATTGGCGATATAGGGGATTTCTTTGATTGCCGGGGATTCCTGCATCTTTTTCCGGATGGTATATTCCTCCGGCGCCAAAACCAGGATTGCGTTTCCGGTGGAGGAATCAAGAATTTTTTCTATGGACACCGTTGTACCATGATGGATGTCCCCCGCATAAGATCCATCAATATAAACATCAGATGTTCTTCCGCCCTTTGTAAGCAACATTGCACAAAGAGCTTGTGATGCGTCCACATAATTGCTGGTTTCGGCAATGATTCTCAGGGATTTCAATGAACAGGTTTCCAGCAATCGCGTCCTCAATTTTGAACATGTTTTGTCCGAAAGAATAGAGGACGGAATCAGCAAAGAGCAGGTTCCATTCGGAGCGGTATATCGTTCGATGATTTCTTCAACAAACAATTTGTAAAGATTAAGAGTCCCTACAGAAGAAAAAGAGAATTGATGTGCGGCAAGTTGACTGATTTTTGTATATTTATCCTTGTCGCCATGATATTGACCGGACGTTTGATAATGGCCACGCTCCGCTTTCAGGTTCTTATATGGCGGATTGGTAACTACAAAGTCAAACCCGCTCCCCACAACCTCGGATGGAAAAATATCCGTAATTGCGATATACCTGGGTTCTTCTTCGTTAACATCAATCATCAAACCCGTACCCAGGTGGGTTGAAAAATAAGAATCATCTAAAGAAATATGAAATAGATATTGAACGTATCGTGTAAGATTACGCTTGTATATTGCCAACGCGCCGGAGTTGATATCGCAGGCATAAATATTATTTATCAGCTCCTTATACTGCTCTGATGTAAAGTGCAACGATTTACAAACTCTTAGATACGCGTATACAAAATTTCCGGTTCCGACGCAGGGTTCCAGAAATTTCTTTTTATAGATCAGCTTCTTATCTACTTCAGACAAGCCGACTATCATTTCCTGCATCATAGCGTAAGCGAGCTCAAGAGCCGTATAATAACTACCCGTTTGCTTGCGATACAACGGGTCCATTTCTTGTTCGAACCTCAAGCTATCTTGCGCAAGTGTTGCCCACATTGAATCGTGATTATCTGTCATTTATACCCTCGTACATTAGCCAATATCATCATCGGCGATAATATCAAAAGAACTTTTTCTTTCCATCCTCAAGATGCGCGAAGGTTTCGGCATCAAAGCTCAGCAAAATTGTGCTCATAGGCCATTCTCTTCCGACTTTGCTGGAAACTTGCAAGGCTTTAAAACGATGGCATTGTTCAATTGGTCCAAATAGATATCAAATTTGGATTTTCCTTTTTCAAGATTGAGATTTGCCAAAATAGTTTTCGGCATACGAACTCTCATATCTTGCTGAAGCACATAGGTGTCCAGATAAACCAGTGAATCATTCACAACCTTCACCCCTAGCCTATTATTAGTCTGATTACAGGACAAAATTTAGACTGATTATAGCACGAAATCAGTCCAGTGTCCATTACAATCCGGCTGCTTTTGGTGGGAAGATTTTCTTTTAATCAGAACATGGCAAATTCAAAAAAGCGCATATCTTCGCATATAATAATCTCATAAAAGAAACCTCTTTTGTGTATCCTCTTGCCAACGGAAGATATTTTTTGTAAGATGGAATCGGATATTTCATCACAAAGAGAGGCAAGGAAAAATGACAGAAGAAACAATGCAGGAACAGGCCCGTCAGGCCTTTCTGGTAGATACGCTGCAGAAGCTGCTCGGGCAGGACAGCCCCACCGGCTTTACCGAAAAGGTCGTGACGGTGGCGGAGGGCATTGCCCGGGAGCTGGGCTTTGCCACCCGGCGCACCAACAAGGGCAACCTGGTGATCACGGTGCCCGGACGGGAAAGCGGTCACAAGGTCGGGCTTTGCGCCCATGTGGATACCCTGGGCCTGATGGTGCGCTCCATTACCGCCGACGGCATGCTGATGGTCACCAAGGTGGGCGGCCCCCTGCTGCCCACGCTGGACGGCGAGTACTGCCGCATTTACACCCGGGAGGGCAAGGTATACACCGGAACGGTGCTCAGCCTGTCGCCGTCGGTCCATGTGCAGGATGACGCGGCCACCCGTCCCCGGGACGAGAAAAACATGGCTGTGCGCATCGACGAAAAGGTGCACAGCAAGGAAGACGTACTGGCGCTGGGCATTGCCGCCGGCGACTACATCTGCTACGACCCCAAGACCACCGTCACCGACAGCGGCTTTGTCAAATCCCGCTTTCTGGACGACAAGGCCAGCGCCGCCTGCCTGCTGACCCTGCTGTGGCAGATGCACGAAACCGGTGTTCGGCCCTGGTACGAAACCTATTTCACCTTCACGGTCCACGAGGAAGTGGGCCACGGCGGTGCCACCCTGCCCACGGTGGATGAACTGCTGGCGGTGGATATGGGCTGCATCGGGGAAGACCTGAGCTGCACCGAGTACCAGGTTTCCATCTGCGCCAAAGACAACGGCGGCCCCTATGACTACGGCATGGTCAGCCGGCTGGTGCAGCTGGCCAAAGAGCATGGCGTGGACTACGCGGTGGACATCTACCCCCATTACGGTTCTGACGTGGGCGCCGCCTGGCGTTCCGGCATGGATTGCCGGGCTGCCCTTATCGGTCCGGGTGTGCACGCCTCCCACGGCATGGAACGCACCCACATGGACGGCCTGAACGCCACCATGCAGCTGGCAGCGCTCTATCTGGAACTGGCCTGAACCCGTAAAACGGATTTTTCACGGCATAAAGAAGCATAAAAAAGCCCTCTGTCGTTCGGCATCGCACCGAATAACAGGGGGCCTTTTCTATATGTTGGCAGCTGTTTCTGGCATTTACTTCAGGAAGAACCGCAGCATCTTGTCTTTCTGCTTTGTATAAGGCTGGTAGCGCACCGGCATATCCAGCCAGGTCTTCTTATCCACAATGCTGCGCAGGTGGCTGAAGGCCTCGAACCCGGTCTTGCCGTGGTAACCGCCCATACCGCTCTCCCCTACGCCGCCGAAAGGCATTTCGCTGGTGGCCAGGTGGATGATCACATCGTTCAGGCAGCCACCGCCGAAATGGCAGCGGTCCAGCACCTTGCGCTGCACGGCCTTGTCCTCACTGAAGAGATAGAGGGCCAGCGGATGGGGCTGGGATTCAATGTCGGCCAGGGCCGCGTCCAGATTGGTGTAGGTCAGCACAGGCAGGATGGGTCCGAAGATTTCTTCGCCCATGACGGCATCTTCCCGGGTCACATCCTTCATGACTGTGGGCGCAATGCGCTGGGTCTTTTCGTCCCCGGTGCCGCCGCAGACCACCTTGGCAGGGTCGATCAGCCCCATCAGGCGGCGGTAATGCTTCTCGTTGATGATCTTGCCGTAGCCTTCATTGGCCATGGGGTCGGAACCGAACTGGGCGGTGATCTCCTTCTGGATCGCCTCGATCAGCTCATCCCGGATGGAAGCATCACAGAGGATGTAGTCCGGGGCCACGCAGGTCTGGCCGCAGTTCAGGTACTTGCCGAAGACAATGCGTTTGGCAGCCAGCCCGATCTTGGCGGACTTTTCCACAATGCAGGGGCTCTTGCCGCCCAGTTCCAGCACGGCGGGGGTCAGGTACTCGGCCGCACATCGCAGGACCTCCTTGCCCACGGCCTTGCTGCCGGTGAAGAAGATCATATCAAACTTCTGGTGCAGCAGCGCCTGATTTTCGGCGCGGCCGCCGGTGACCACGCAGACATGTTCCGGCGGGAAGCACTCTTCCAGGATCTGCTGCAACACCTCGGCGGTGGCAGGGGCGTAAGCGCTGGGCTTGACGATGGCGGTATTGCCCGCAGCAATGGCGTCGATCAGCGGGTCCAGCGTCAGCAGCACCGGATAGTTCCAGGGGCTCATGATGAGCACATTGCCGTAGGGAGTGGGAGAACGAAAACTCCGGGCCGCAAACTGGGACAGCGGCGTGGGCACCCGGCGTTCCCGCATCAGGCGGCGCACATGGCGGATCATCCAGGTCGCTTCGGACAGGGTCAGCCCCGTTTCACACATATAGCTTTCGGTGGCGGACTTGCCCAGGTCGGTCTTGAGGGCGCGGGCCAGGTCCGCTTCATGGTTCTGCAGCGAAGCCTTGAGCTTTTTCAGGGCTGCGATGCGGGCTTCGGCGGGCAGGGTATGGCCGGCGGCGAAGTACTCACGCTGCCGTTTGAGAATGGATTGAATCTCCTGTTCCGTCATTGGTGGAAACCTCCTGAACTTGTTTGTACATGTCTTCCAGCTTGTCGGGCCCCCACAACACCGGCACCGGGTACAGCGGGTTGGCCTCATGGTCGGCGTAGCGGGCCAGCTGGGGAATATCCTCGGTACGGATACCGGGGAGCGTTTCGGGAATGTCCATGGCGGCGTTCATGGCATCGATATAGGCGATGAACTCCTTGGCGGCGACTTCATCGCTGGCGTCCTGGCTGACACCGGAAGCGCGGGCCAGCTCAGCCAGCTTCTTCCAGGCAGCGCTGCCGTAGGCTTTGAGCACAATGGGCAGCAGCACACTGTTGGCCAGGCCGTGGGCAATGCCGTAACGGCCGCCCAGGCTGTGAGCCACGGCGTGCACATAGCCCACATAGCTCTTGGTGAAAGCCGTACCGGCCAGGTAGGCGGCACGCAGCATATTGGCGCGGGCTTCCCGATTATGGCCGTTGTAGTAGGCTTCCGGCAGATTGTTGAAGATGAGCTGCACGGCTTCGATGGCAGCGGCGCGGGTGCCTTTGGTGGTGGAGCGGCCGATGTAGGCTTCCACCGCGTGGGTCAGAGCATCCATACCGGTGGTGGCGGTCAGCTGCCGGGGCAGGTTGAGGGTCACATCCGGGTCCAGCACCGCATAATGGGGAATCAGCGAAAAGTCGTTGATGGGATACTTATGGTGAATTTTTTCGTCGGTGATGACAGCGGCCAGAGTCGTTTCGCTGCCGGTGCCGGCGGTGGTGGGCACCGCGATGAGCAGCGGCAGGCGGTGCATCACATGCAGAAGCCCTTCCATCTTATCCAGGGATTTTTTAGGGCGGACGATGCGGGCGCCCACAGCCTTGGCACAGTCCATGGAGGAACCGCCGCCGAATGCGATCAAGCCCTGGCATCCGTTTTCCAGATAGAGGGTGCGGGCTTCCTCCACATTGGCAACGGTGGGGTTGGCCACAGTGCGGTCATAGACCACGCAGCGGATGTTGCCAGCCTTGAGCTGCTCTTCCAGCCGGGCGGTCAGCCCCAGGCCGTGCACACCGGCATCGGTGACCAGCATAACGCAATCAATGCCGTGTTCACGCAGCACGGCAGGGACACCGCCGACACCCTCGATCAGTTTGGGCTCACGGTACGGCAGAAAGGGCAGCGCGATCCGCATGCCCAGCTGAAAAACGCGGCAGTAAATCTTCTTGAAAACGTTCATTTTTCTCATCCTTTCCCACAGTGGACGCTATGATAAAGGATAAGACAAAAAGCAAGCCAATGTCAAGTAAAAATTTAGGTAAATATTTTTTAAAAACTGTCAAAAGCGACGAAGCACCGCAAAACCGCATGTCCCTTACCGCTCCGGTCTGCCGAAACAAACAAAGCGCCCTCGGACGCACCGGGGACGCCTGCTTTGTAATAAGGGGCAAATCATGCCTGGGGCAGTGGGAAGGTGCTGCCGCCGTGGGGCATCAGGACCGTTTCCACGCCGTCCAGGCTGCCGCCGTTTTGCTGTGCAGCCAAGGCCAGGGCATCGTCCAGATTCCGGGCCACCTGAATCTTGGTGTGCGCAAAGCGTTCGCCGGGGATATCCGTGACCAGGATCATGTGATAGTTCTCCGCCGTTTCGGCAAAAAGGAAGCCCACAAATCCGCCGATGGAAAAGTTCGCCCGCAAGTCCTTTTCCCGGGCTTCCATGGTGTCATAGCCGCAGATCTGCTTTTCGCAGTCGGGGTCACCGAAGCCCTCCCGGCACTGGGACAGCAGGATCATGGTGCCGCCGGGCGCCACCGCCGCCAGGGCATTGGAAAGGGTCTTGGAGGTCTGATACAGGTTGATGTCCTTGGGGTAGCCGCCTGCGCTGGCGATCACCAGCGGGGCACGATGAGGAATGGGCACGCCGTCCAGCTGTTCCACCGCCTTGGCCGCGGCCGCATGGGCTTCCCGCCAGTCACCGGCAAAAGCGCCCACGATCTGGTAGTCATCGTCCACAATAACGTTGAGCAGATAGGCGGGCTTGGCAAAGGCGGCACACTCCATCAGGTCGCTGTGGAAGGGGTTGTCCGCCTGCATATTGCCGTTGCAGACCCGGGGATTGGAACCGCTGCCCAGGCCTTTGTTCAGGGCATTGTTGTGGTTGGTGTTGATGGTTTCCCGGCCTGCGATGCCTGGGACGATGGATTTCCGGCCGCCGCCGAACCCGGCCAGGAAGTGGTACACCACACCGCCGGTGAGAATGATCTTATCACAGGCCATGGCGTAGCTGTTCAGCCACACCGGCGTTCCCCGGCTGGTGGTGCCCACATAGGTCAGGTGTTCCTTGTCGTCACACTGGTGGTCCAGGAAGCGGATACGGCGGTAGAGGTCCTCCCCCACCAGGGAAATGTGCTCTTCCTCCGTCTGCTTGCGGTGGGTGCCGGTGGCGCAGAGGATCAGGATATCCTTATCGGGGATTCCTGCCCGGTTGAGCCGTTCCACCAGGACCGGCAGATAGGTGCTGGGCTGCTGCCAGCGGCGGGTGGTATCCGAAATGAGAATACACACCGTTTCCCCGGGCTGGACCGCTTCCTCAATGGGACCGGCACCGATGGGGTGGTCCAGAGCATATTCAATGTGCTCCCGCACCGTCCGCTTGGGAAAATCCACCTTGTTGGCGTGGACTTCCGCCACCACCTGCCGGGGGTCCAGCGGCACGGCAAACGTGGTATCACTGTACTTCATACTTTCCATATCGTTTCGCCTTCTGTCTTCAGGGTATCCGGGGGCTGTGCCCGGATGGTTCGTACACTCATGATGGTAACACTTTAAACCGCAAAAATCAAGGAAAGTCCCCTCCGGCCAACGCCCCTTTCCCCTTCGTGACCTCATCACAGAAAGACGGACCCTCGCCGCGGTATACTGGGCCTATTGGAAATTGGGAGGTATACGATGAAAGCACAGACAAAACGGCGCAAAGCCCAGGTGGACGCGGCATCCTGCGTGGCCTGCGGCAGCTGCGTGAAGGTCTGCCCGATGCAGGCCATCGAGATCGTGCGGGGCATTACGGCCCGCGTCAACCAGGACAAATGCGTAGGCTGCGGCAAATGTGCCGCCGAATGCCCCGCCAGCATCATCGAACTTCGGGAGGTGGGCGCATGAAAAAGCACTGGTACGATTATCTGTGGATCGCCACCACCGTTTATCTGCTGCTGGGTTTCTTCAACATTCTGTTTGCCTGGCTGGGACTTTTGTGCTTTGCCTTTCCCCTGCTGTTCGCCATTGTGGGCGGCACCAAGGGCTATTGCAACCGGTACTGCGGCCGCGGGCAGCTGTTCCGGCTGCTGGGCGGCCGGTTCGGGCTTTCCCGCAAAAAGGATATGCCCCGCTGGATGAAGAGCAAGGCTTTCCGGTACGGGTTCCTGGTCTTTTTCTTTGCCATGTTCTTTGTGATGCTGTGGACCACCTACCTGGTGTTTGCCGGTGCCCAGGACCTGAAGCAGGTGGTCACCCTGCTGTGGGTTTTCAAGCTGCCCTGGAACTGGGCTTACCACGGCACCCTGTTCAGCCCCGGTGTGGCACAGTTTGCCTTTGGTTTTTACAGTGTCATGCTCACCTCCACGGTGCTGGGGCTCATCACCATGGTGCTGTTCAAGCCCCGCAGCTGGTGCGTTTACTGCCCCATGGGCACCATGACCCAGCTGATCTGCAAAGCCAAAAACGGCCAGAAAGTGTAAAATACTGCGGCGGTTTTCTCTGTATTACGGAGAAAACCGTTATTTTTTTGCTGTATCTGCTTTCCGGCGATTGCCCCCGCCCCTGCGGTGTGGTACACTGGGTACATGTGGTGTAACGCGGCCCCGCCGGGGCTGACGAAAGAACAGGAAAGGGATCATAGATGAAGATTGGTTTTGACAACGACAAATATCTCTCCATGCAGTCCGAGCATATCCGGGAGCGAATTGCCCAGTTTGACAACAAGCTCTATCTGGAGTTCGGCGGCAAACTGTTTGATGATTATCACGCATCCCGTGTGCTGCCGGGCTTTCAGCCGGATTCCAAGCTGCAGATGCTGCTGCAGCTGAAAGACCAGGCCGAGATCGTTGTTGTCATCAGTGCCGAAGATATTATCAGCAACAAGATGCGCGGGGACTACGGCATCACTTATGATATGGACGTGCTGCGCCTGATCGATGCGTTCCAGGGCGTGGGGCTGTTTGTGGGCAGCGTCTGCGTGACCATGTACACGGCCCATCCCGAGGTGGAAGCTTTCGAGCGCCGGCTGAACGGTCTGGGCATCCGTACCTTCCGCCATTACAAGATCATGGGGTACCCCAACGACGTGGCCCGCATTGTCAGCGACGAAGGCTACGGCAAAAACGAATATATCGAAACCGAGCGTCCCCTGGTGGTGATCACCGCCCCCGGCCCCGGCAGCGGCAAGATGGCCGTGTGCCTGTCCCAGCTGTACCATGAGTACAAGCGCGGCGTGAAGGCCGGCTACGCCAAGTTCGAAACCTTCCCCATCTGGAACCTGCCGCTGAAGCACCCCGTCAACCTGGCCTACGAGGCCGCCACCGCCGACCTGAACGACGTGAATATGATCGACCCGTTCCATTTAGAAGCCTACGGCGAAACGGCGGTGAACTACAACCGGGATATTGAGATTTTCCCGGTGGTGCATGCCATTTTTGAGCTCATTGCCGGCAAGAGCCCCTACCAGTCCCCCACCGATATGGGCGTGAACATGGCGGGCAACTGCATTGTGGACGATGAGGTCTGCCGGGAAGCCTCCCTCAAGGAGATCCAGCGCCGGTACCTCAAGTGCCTGTGCCAGCAGAAAATCGGCGTCCCCGTCAAGGAGGAGGAACGGTTCAAGCTGGAACTGCTGCTGAACCAGGCGGGCATCACCGCCGGCACCCGCGCGGTGGAACAGGCGGCCCAGGCCCGCTCCGAAAGCACCGGCGGCCTGCCCGCTGCCGCCATTGAGCTGGCGGACGGCACCATCGTTACCGGCAAGACCGGCCCGCTGCTGGGTGCGGCGTCCTCGGCCCTGCTCAACGCCCTGAAGCACCTGGCGGGTATCGACCAGGAGGTGGACCTGGTTTCCGCCAAGGCCATCGAACCCATCCAGATGCTCAAAACCACCTATCTGGGCAACAAGAATCCCCGCCTGCACACCGACGAGATCCTGATTGCTCTGTCCAGCTCCGTGGCGGAGAACAAGGACGCCGCGGCAGCTCTCAAGCAGCTGCCCCAGCTCAAGGGCTGCGATATGCACTCCACCGTCATTCTGTCCAGTGTGGACTCGGATACGCTGAACAAGCTGGGTATGTACCTGACCTGTGCGCCGCTTTACGAGGAAGAGGACCGCAAGTATCACAAGAAGTAAGGCCATTTATTTGAAGAACCCCCGCTGCATATGGCAGCGGGGGTTCTTTTTGATTGCTATGCGTTCACAGAAGCATCTGGATGACCCAGACGGTGGCGGGAATGGTGAGAATGGAGCAAACCGTAGTGACAAAGATACCGCCCATGGCATAGTCCCCTTCCGAACCGGAGGCCCGGGCCATCATGACGATGGAAGACATGGCGGGCATGGCCGGCAGCATGGCCACGGTGAGATGGATGCTTTCCTCCAGCGGGAACAGACCGGTGACAAGGTAGAACAGAATGGGAAATACCACCATCTTCACGGCGACAATGCCGTAAAATTCCTTGACTTTGAGATACTTCCGGATGTCCATGCAGGCGAACACACCGCCCAGGTAGATCATGGCCAGCGGGGTGGCGGTAGCGCCGGTCTTTTGCAGCGCCGTGTCCAGCAGGGAGGGCAGAGGAATCCCGGTCACCACCAGGACCACCGCCAGCACCACCGCCACGGTGCAGGGGTTGACCATCTTTTTGGGGTCAAACTTGCCCTTTCCGCCGGGCGAGGTCAGCTTAACGCCCAGGGTCCAAAGGACCATCTGGTCCACGATGGTAAAAACCGAAATGTACAGCATGCCACGGTCCGGGAAGATGCTGGACACGATGGGGATCCCCATAAACCCGATATTGCCGAACATGGACAGAGCCCGGTACACCTGGGCACGGTCCCCCTGCAAGCGGAACGCCCGGACCAGCAGTTTGGCCAGAACAAAGGTGCAGGCATAAAAGGCCACCGCCAGGATCAGCACCGGGAAAGACTGGATCAGGGATTGCCGGTCCACCCCATCCACCGTGTTGATAAAAATCATAACGGGCATGGCCAGTTTGATGACAAAGCGGGAGATGGTTTCCAGGGTATCCCGGTTCAGCACCCTGGTCTTGACCAGAAGGATGCCGATGACAATATAAATAACGAACAGACCGATCTGTTCCAGCAGCGTTTGAAAAATTTCCATGGTATTCCTTTCTTTGCTTTTCTACGCATACGGCAGGGACGAACTACTTCGCCGCCTGGCCTGCCTTTTGCAGATGCAGGCCGGTGGCAAAGGTAAAGTGGCGGTCCATCCAGCTGCCGATGACGCCAATGGTCTTGCCCATGGTCAGGGCCGCCAGCACCGTACCGATGCCCAGGCCCTCCACATGCCCCAGGAAAAAGAAGGTCATGCCCGCCGTAACCAGCAGGCAGATGGCATCAAAGGAAATCTTCACTTTGGGATAGCCGATGCCGGTGATCTGGGACAATTCCCGCGGGAAGAGGTCGGTGGGGATGATGGGCAAGCCGCAGCGGTTGGACAAGGCAATGCCGATGCAGATCAGCAGGTAGCTGACCGCGAAGTACAGCACCCGGAGCGGGATGGCCGCGGGCAGAATACCGATCCAGAACTCATGTACATCCAGCAGTTCGCCGAACACAAATCCCACCACAAAGCTGAACAGATAAGACACCACAAACCGACGGCGCAGCACCATCAGGCTGAACACCAGCAACGCCTGGAACAGATAGGTCCAGGTGCCCAGGGTAAAGAAAGGCAGCACTTCCGAGAAAGCATACGGCACGCTGGAGATGGCGGAGATGCCCGCACCGGAATAGAGCATCAGCACCACGCCAAAGGAATTGATGAGTACCGCAATGACCAGGGCAAGCTCCCCGCGGAAAAGCGGCAGGTGCCCCATACTTCTGTTGTTATCCACAAAACAAGCCCCCATATTTTATAGAATATGCCAATCTGGTCGGACGCGAACGTTCTCTATTATGGCACCGCTTTCTGCCGAAAGTCAATCCCGCAGCCGCTTGCGGGAAAGACGGTTCCGGCAGGTCCGGCTTCCCGTATATCCGGTATAAAAATACGTTATCAATTTTGTTTTCTCCTCTTTCATCGGCAAACACAAAATTTTATGTGTATTTCTTTCGAATACACATTTTGAAAAGTGCCGTTCTTTTTGTGTGTCGCTGTTTTTCTACCAAACACAGTCTGTGAAAATGTTTTGGAAATTTTGGCGAATTTCGGCCGTATATTTTTACCGTCGTTTGTTCAATTCACAGAAAAACGTTCCGTTTGGCAGAAAATATGGGAAAAGGTCTTTTCATTTCCGGACAAGGGGACTATAATGGCACCTAAAGTACAAAGGCGTACGGAAAAGACCCCGCTATGCCTTTGTGCTTTTTTATTTTTATTTCTCATTTTTGCCGTGCCGAAAGACCGGTGGGGGTGGGAATGTGAGAGGAAGGTTTGAACACATGAAAAACGCAAAATCCGTGCTGGCTGCTGCCATGGCTGCTGCTATGGCATTGACCGCCACCGGCTGCGGTGCATCGGGTGGCAGTGCGGCCACCACCGGTGCCACCGGTGAAGCCGCCGCCAGCGCCACAGGCACTTCGTCCTCGGCGCTGAACGTCATGCTGGAAACGCCCGTGGAATCCCTGGACCCGCAGATCGCCACCGACGGCACCTCCTTTGAGGTCATCGCCGATTATACCGACGGTCTGATGCAGATGGACGCCGAAGGCGCTGCTGTGCCCGCCTGTGCCGAAAGCTACGATGTGAGCGAAGACGGCAAGACCTACACCTTCCACATCCGGGAAGATGCCAACTGGTCCAACGGGGAACCCGTCACCGCCAACGACTTCGTGTTCGGCTGGCAGCGTGCCGTGGACCCGGCCACCGCTTCGGAATATTCCTACATGTTCAGTGACATCGGCCAGGTCGTCAACGCCGCCGACATCATCGCCGGCACCAAGGACGTTTCCGAGCTGGGCGTCAAGGCCGTGGACGACAAGACCCTGGAAGTGCAGCTGAATGTGCCTGTGAGCTACTTCCTGAGCCTGATGTACTTCCCCACCTTCTATCCGGTGAACCAGGCATTCTATGAGAGCTGCGGCGATACCTTCGCCACCAGCCCTGAAACCACCCTTTCCAACGGTGCTTTCGTGCTGACCAGCTACGAACCCGCCGCCACCGCTTTCTCCCTGGAAAAGAACGACAGCTACTATGATGCCGACAAGGTGCAGCTGTCCGGCCTGAACTACCAGGTCATCCAGGACAGCCAGCAGGCTTTGATGAGCTACCAGACCGGTGCGCTGGACACCACCCTGGTCAACGGCGAACAGGTCGACCAGGTCAAGGACGATCCCGCCTTTGAGAGCCGCGGCGCCGGTTACCTGTGGTACATCAGCCCCAACATTGCCGGTGTGCCTGAACTGGCCAACGAGAACCTGCGTCTGGCTATGACCTTTGCCCTGGACCGTGAGTCCATCTGCAGTGATGTTCTGAAGGACGGCAGCACTCCCACCTTTACCGCTGTGCCGCCGCAGTTCGCCACCGGCCCGGACGGCAGCGACTTCAGCGCCGACCAGACCAAGTATGCCGACGCCTGCGCTTATGATCCCGAAAAGGCCCTGAGCTACTACGAAACCGCCAAGCAGGAGCTGGGCGTGGACAGCTTCACCTTTGATATGGTCGTTGACTCCGACGATGCGCCGCAGAAGGTTGCCCAGGTTGTGAAGGAACAGCTGGAAACCACCCTGCCCGGCATGACCATCAATCTGGTCATTGAACCCAAGAAGCAGCGCGTGGAAGATATGCAGAACGGCAACTTCCAGCTGGGTCTGACCCGCTGGGGCCCCGACTACGCTGATCCCATGACCTACCTGAGCATGTGGACCACCGGCAACTCCAACAACTACGGTCTGTGGTCCAATGCGGATTACGATGCCATCATCGAATCCTGCAGCACCGGTGACCTGTGCACCGACCCCGAAGGCCGTTGGAGCGCCATGTATGACGCCGAAAAGATCGTTCTGGACGAAGCTGTCATCTACCCGCTGTACACCCAGTGCAACGCCGAGATGGTCAACCCCAACGTCACCGGCATTGAGTTCCACCCCGTGGCCCTCAACCGTGTGTACAAGAACGCCGTGAAAGCCGGCTGATACCCGCAATCTGACCGCGCAGTGGTCGCGTTCCGCACGCTGCGCGGCTTTTTTGATTGGCAGGGTTTCCACAGGGCGTGTTTGTGCGAAACGCCCTCTCCCCTGCCAAAAGAAGGAGGAATCTCCCACCGTGAAGAAATACATCCTCAAGCGCATCCTGACTTCGCTGTTTACCCTTCTGGCGATTTTGCTGGTGCTGTTCATCCTGATGAAACTCATGCCCGGCTCGCCTTTTAACGATGAAAAGCTCACCGACGACATGCGCGCGGCCCTGTACGCCAAGTATGGCCTGGACCAGCCGGTCATCGTGCAGTTCTTCAAGTATGTGGGCGGTATGCTGCGGGGTGACCTGGGTGTGAGCTACAACATTTCCAAAAATACCCCCATCAGCCAGCTGATCCAGACCCGGCTGCCCATTTCCATCCAGATCGGCGGTATGGCGGTGCTGCTGGGCGCCGTGGTGGGCCTGGTGCTGGGCATCATCGCCGCCCTCAAGCGGGACACCGTCTGGGATACCCTGGCCACCATCATCTCGGTCATCGGCGTTTCGGTGCCGTCCTACGTCTTTGCCCTGGCCCTGTCCTACACCTTTGGGTTCCGCCTGCGGTGGTTCCCTATGCTGTTCAGTGCCAGCGATATCACCGGCTCCAGCATTTTGCCCAGTATCTCCCTTTCCATGTTCACCATGGCATCCATCGCCCGGTTCACCCGCAGCGAGATGCTGGAAGTGCTGGACAGCGACTACATGCTGCTGGCCGAAAGCAAGGGCATTTCCGGCCCGGCGTTGATCTTCCGTCATGCTCTGCGCAATGCCCTCATCCCCATCATCACGGTGCTGGCGCCCCTGGTGGTAGACCTGATGACCGGTTCCCTGGTGGTGGAAAAGATTTTTGCCATTCCCGGCGTGGGCAGCCTGCTGGTCACCGCCATTCAGTCCAATGACTACAACGTAGTCATCAGCCTGAGCTTTATTTACAGCGCCATGTACATCGGCATCATGCTGGTCGTGGACATCCTGTACGGTGTCATTGACCCGCGGATCCGTCTTTCGAAGGAGGGGAACTGATATGGCACAAGCAGCTGCCGCCCGCGTGAAGATTGACACGCTCAACGACGTTGCCGCCGTGAACGCTGCCTTCCCGGAACATACGTTTACCGAGCAGGATTTCCAGCTGAAAGGCAACGCCGACGACATTCAGATCGACACCAACTTTGCCTCCCAGAGCTTCTGGAAGGATGTGCGCATCCGCTTCTTCCACAAAAAGAGTGCGGTATTCGGGCTCATCATGATCGTGGTCATCACCCTGATGGCCATTTTCGGCCCCGGCATGAACCAGTACACCTATTCCGGCCAGGAGCTGAGCCAGAAAAACCTGGCGCCCCGCATCCCGGTCATTGAGAATCTGGGCATCTTCGATGGCAGCGAAACCATCGCCACCACCACCGGCACCATGGTCACCAACCAGTATGAGGAAAAGGGCCTGGACGACGTGTACTACTGGTTCGGCTCCGACAACTTCGGCCGCGATATCTGGACCCGAACCTGGGAAGGTGCCCGGGTCAGCCTGATCATCGCCGTGGCCGCCGCCGTCATTGATATGGTCATCGGCATGTCCTACGGCCTGATCTCCGGCTACTTCGGCGGCAAGGTGGATATGATCATGCAGCGGTTCCTGGAAGTGGCCAACGGCATTCCCCGTCTGGTCATCTGTACCCTGCTGCTGTTGGTTCTGCAGCCCGGCATCCTGACCATCGTCTTTGCCCTGATGCTCACCGAATGGGTGGGCATGAGCCGCATCGCCCGTGCGGAGATGCTCAAGCTCAAGGCCCAGGAATTCGTGCTGGCCTCCCGTACCCTGGGCGCGGGCAGCTTCTTCATCATCTTCCGGGAAGTGCTGCCCAACATCATCGGACCCATCATCACCCAGGTCATGTTCAGCATCCCCACCGCCATCTTCACCGAGGCGTTCCTGAGCTTTGTGGGTCTGGGCATCCCGGTGCCCCAGTGCTCGCTGGGTTCGCTGATCAATGAGCTGTACAACAGCTTCACCACCCACCCCTACCAGATCATCCCACCCATTGCGGTGATGGTGCTGCTGAACCCAGGGCGATGATGGTGGGAAACAGGTAAACATCCGCCCCCAGGATGGTGTACAGTTTGACCGCCCGCAGCGCCGGGAACAGGTCCCCGAACATCTGGCTGACCAGGGTGGAGATGGCGATGGCCTCCCAGGGGCACAGGATGCCGTTGCCCAGCACCAGGAACCAGCCGGTGATATAGCTCATGGTGTGGCCGAAGGTGCGGTCCACATATTCCACAATGCCGCCGGAGATGGGAATGGCGGCGGTGAGTTCCCCGAACACTGCCCCGATAGGTACCAGGAACAGCGCCCCGATGGCAAAGGCGATCATGGCGGCGATGGGGCCGCCGCCGGTGACCATCCAGTCCCCCACCTGCAGCACCCAGCCGGTGCCGATGATGGCACCGAACCCGATGGTGAAGAAGTTCCACAGCGACAGGGTCTTTTTCATGCCGCCCTGGGCGGATGCGGCCGCCTGCGGAGTGTTTGCCATAAAGATTTCCTCCTTGTGCCTGCCGCCGTCTGAAAGTTCTGCGGCAGTTCGGCCTCACTATACCAAGTTTTCGCAATAGCGGATACAGCTGCTGCATAATCGGCACTTTTACTGTCAAAATCAGCAAAAAGCGGTTGCCTTCGGGGCAAAAAAGCCCTATGATAGATACCAGACAGCCAAAAACGGGACAGATTTTGTGTATTGCCCCGGCAGATTTCCGAATCCGGGAAGGAGGGGCGCCATGATACGCTACGTTGCTGTATGCGGCTGTGACCGGCAGGAAAACCGGCAGCTGCTGACCGATCTGGCCCCGCTGAAAAAGCATATGGGACTGGAATTTGTCTGTTTTGCCTCTCCCCGCACCCTGCTGGCGGAGTACGCCCGGGGACGCCGGTTTGACCTGATTCTGCTGGACGTGGGCCGTGACGGCAGCGGACTTTCGGCCGCCATACAGCTGCACCGGGTCCACCCGGCCATGAGTCTGCTTTTGCTGGCAGACAACGAGCGCTGGGCCATTTCCGGTTACCACACCCGGGCCTGTGGGTATCTGGTACGGCCTTTTTCCGAAGAACTTCTGTGCCGGGAGGTCTGGCTGGCCCTGACCCACTGCGAAACACCGGACTTTTATTACAGCTTTTCCAGTGCAGAAGGCACCGTGCAGATCAAGCACAGCGAAATCTACTACTTTGAATCGGATGTGCGGCGCATCACCCTGGTGGGCGAACACGCCCGCTACCAGTTCAGCGGGCAGATCAGCCAGATTGCCCGGCAGCTGGAGCCTTTCGGGTTTGCCCGCACCCACAAGAGCTATGTGGTGAACCTGCTGCATGTGGAAAACCTGTTCCGGGATGTGCTCACCCTGGCCTACGGCAGTCGGGTCCCCTGCAGCCGGCTGCACCACCAGGAAGTGACCCGGCGCATCCGGGAACGGCAGCCGCCCGCCGAGCTGTGGGCTCTGCCCTGCCCCTGAACCAAACAAAACAAACCAGCCGCCTGCCGGAAGCAAGATTCCGACAGGCGGCTGGTTTGTTTTTTCAAAACGGATTCACTCGCAGCGGATTCCCACACGGGAGAAGCGTTCCGCAAAGTTACAGATGCGCCCTGCCGCGCCGCCGTCAAACATAGCGTGCTGGCTGCGCACCATCTCGCGGCACTTTTCCGGGTCGGCCAGGATAGCTGCCGCCCGGTCGGCCACCTCCTTGGCATCGCTGCATACCTCGCTCATGCCGTGGGCGGCAAAGTAGTCCGCATTGTAGGTTTCACAGCCGGGAATGCCCGCCGTGTGGAGCATGGGAATGCCGGAAACGGCGGCCTCGGTGGAGGAAAGTCCGCCCGGTTTGGTGATGAACAGATCACAGGCCCGCATGTATCCGGCCATGTCATCGGTATGGCCCACCACAAGGATGTTTTCGCTCCGGCAGGGGGCGATCTCCTCATACAGGGCCTTGTTGTTGCCGCAGACGATGACCAGGGCTGTATCCGGGCTGCTGTGTGCCCCTTCCATGAGGGCATGGATGGTTTCCCGGATGGTACCGCCGCCCATACTGCCCCCGGCCACCAGGATATACTTTTTGTTCGGGTCCAGGTTCAGGCGCTGCCGGGCATTTTCCCGGCTTTCCGGTTCGGCAAAGGCACGGCTGGTGGGAATGCCGAAGGGATGCAGCTTTTCCGGCGGAATGCCGCGGCCTGCAAAGTCCGAAACCAGGTCCTGGGCGGGCGCAATATAGGCATCACAGTTGGTTTCCTCGGTAAACGGGATGCACACATAGTCGGTGGACACATAAATGGCCCGGGGGATGGGCACACTGCGGTCCTTCATGTTGGTGATGATCTCCGCCGGGTACAGGTGGGTGGTGAGGATGATGTCATAGGAATGCCGTGCCAGGTAGCTGCGCATGATAGGCACCATCCGCCGGTTCACATAATACACCGGGGAGCGGCAGGGCAGTTTGCGGTACAGCTGCCCTGCCTGGTACACCGCCCCGAACAGCCGGGGGCGGTTCTGCACCATGGCAATATAGGATTCATCAATTTTGTCTGCCAGCTTTTTGCTGTACAGGGTATACGGATTCAGCACCACCGCTCTGTGGCCCCGGATGCGCATTTCTTCCTGAATAGCCTTGGCCGCAGAGTTATGGCCGCCGCCGGTTCCGCAGGTCAGGATCAACGCTTCCATAACAATTTCACCCCAATCTGTTCTTTCTTTTCCTTGCTGGTCAGCAAGCGGCAGAGCACCGCAAAAGAGATGAACCAGAACCCGATACAGATCTCGGGCCGGTCCACCACAAAGAGCATGGTGGCCAGAGAGCACACATACGCCGCCAGGGTGCGGTAATAGTTGGGTGTGATCTTGAGCACCAGCGAAAACAGGATAAAATACCCGGCCAAAGTGGCCAGGGGCTGCCAGACGGGCAGCAGCCCCAGCAGACAGCCAAAGGTCACCGCAATGCCCTTTCCGCCGCGGAAATGGTAAAATACCGAGAACGCATGGCCCATCACGGGGGCGGCCATGACCAGGGCGTAGGAGTAGGGTTCATGGAGCGGGCCTTCCATAAACAGGTGTACCGGCACAAATCCTTTGAGCAGGTCACACACCAGGGTGAGCGCACCGCACCAGAAACCGCCGTACCGGAAAGCGTTGGAGGTTCCGGGGTTTTTATCGTCACTGACTTCCATCAGGTCCTGGTGCCGGAACAGTTTGGTGAACAGCTGTGCATACAGCACGCTGCCCGAAAGATATCCTATCAGAGTGAAGAATATCGTATCTAAATCATGGTTCATTTGTACATCACTTCTCTGTCACGGGTCGGCATTTTGCCGTCGGATTCTTCGTTTCGGGAGAAAATTTCCGGTCTTTGCAGGGAGGTTCCGTCAAACCGGAACAAGACCGGGAAAGCAGAAACAGCCAAAGACGGAAAGGGGTCTTTGACTGTTTTCCGGCAGGGTCATTCGGTGCGCAGTGCCGCCACCGGGTCGCTCTTGGCTGCCTTGCTGGCAGGGATCAGGCCGCCCAGCAGGGTCAGCAGCACGCTCAGGGCAATCAGGACCACCGCACCGCCCACCGGCAGATAAGCGTTAATGTCGTTGGTGTTGGCCAGGTGATGGATCAGGGCGTTGCCCGGCACCAGGATCACCAGGGTCAGACCGATACCGATGAGGCCGGCTGTCAGGCCTATGATGAAGGTTTCGGCGTTGAACACCTGGGAGATGTTGCGCTTGGAAGCACCGATGGCACGCAGGATGCCGATCTCCTTCTTGCGTTCCAGCACGCTGATGTAGGTGATGACGCCGATCATGATGGAGGACACCACCAGGGAGATGGCCACAAAGGCGATGAGCACATAGCTGATGATGTCGATAATATCGGTCACCGAGGACATGAGGGTGCCCACCGTGTCGGTGTAGGTGATGACCTGGTCCTCCTTGCCGGCGGCTTCCATCCGACTGTTGTAATCGCTGAGCAGGTCGGTCACATGTTCTTTGCTTTCAAAGTCCAGCGGGTAGATGCTGATGCCGCTGGGGTCACTGAAGTCCACATAGTCCAGAGAGCTCAGGTTGCTCTCATAGGTGGAACCCTGGGTCATGCTCATGGATTTCAGCAGTTCCGAAAGGTCGTCCGCGTCCATATTGAAGGTAAAGGCATTGGCGAATTCTTCCGGATCAAACTGGAAAGCACTGGCCAGGTTTTCGCCCAGCTGCTGCACCACCTGTTCCATGGCGGTCTGCATGTTGGTAGCAATCTGCTGCATGACCTGTTCCATAACCGAGGCCATAGCCGTCTTGATGGATTCGCCCAGTGCCTGGGACACAGAGCCCATCATGCTCTGCATGTAGCCGGACATGGTCGCAGCCAGCTGGGTCTGCAGACCGGAGGTATCCACCATCTGGGCAATGCTCTGGGTCAGCAGGGTCTGGGCCTGGTCGGTGCCCATATAGTCGGCAAAATACGCCCCCATCTTGGACGGGTCGGGCAGGCCCTGGGCCACGGCATACGCCTGATACCCGGCAGCCAGATCATTGGCCAGATTTTCCAGCTGTTCCTGGGTGATGGCAAAGTCCGCTGCCGTGGGGAAAGTCTTGTTCAGCCAGGCGGTGATGATTTCTTTTGCTTCGTCGGTTTCCAGATATTCGGCCAGGTACTTCTGCACCAGTGCCAGCAGATCTTCTTTCGGAATGGTGGGGTCGAAAATATCGGGGTGATTTTCCTGGCAGTAAGCCATAAAACCGGCAATCACCTGGTTGAGCAGGTCACTGATTTCTTCCTGGCTGGGAGCCGTGATGCCGTTGGCATCCAGAATCTCCTGCAGATTTTCCTGCAGAATCTTGCAGCCGTCTTCGGTCTGCAGGAACGCCAGGAAGCTGTCCCCCAGCCCGGAGTAATCCGCCTCCGGATGGGCAGCCATGTACTCGTTCCAGCCGTTCAGCATACCGGTGAGAAGAGCGTTGACCGACTCCTCCGACACATGGAACTGGACCCCCTGCAGCAGGTCCGCCATGTTCATCTGGGGGAATTCCGGCAGGTCCAGCTGCAGGCTGTTGGGGTCGATCATCCCGGACAGGTCCACCGTGCCCATATCAATACTGCTCATATCCATACTGCCCAGGCTGCCCATAGAAAAAGCACCGGACATTCCTTTTGTCAGGTCCTTTTCATCAAAGGAGAACATATCTTTCAGGGCGTCCTCGTCCACACTGACCAGGGATTCCATGTCAAAGCCGTTTTCGCCCTGCTCTTCCCCGAAGGGTTCACCCGTAAAGACATTGGTATGCGGGTCGTTCAGCTGGTTCTGCACGATCTCGCTCTCGGCCGCTTTCTCGGCCACATGGCGGGTCAGGGAGGCGGGATAGGCTATGCTGGACTGTGTCAGCATTCCGCCGCCTTCTTCCGTGGGCTGCACGATACCCACAATGGTGAGGTCCTCCCCGTTTTCCACCAGATTGCGCATGTAGGCGTCATCGTCCCGCTTGTCCCGCCAGACGCCGTACTCGCTGTCATACTCATAGTAATCCGGGCTGCTGACCAGCTTGAAGGTAATGCCCAGGATATCATCATAAGTGTATGTCCCGATATCCTGGGGCGTGGTCACGTCCTCCTCGTTGACAAACTGCTGCACCATCTTGTCCAGCTCCGCGGAGTCCCGCAGCCCCAGGGTGTACAGCATAAAATCGCTCATACCGCCGCCGGAGGTCAATACCAGCACGCATTCGTTGTAGTTTTCCGGCCAGCGGCCCGCTTTCACCTCATACTGGCTGGTGTACAGGTCCGCATCGTCGGGCATCTCATAAAAAACGTCGGTGCCCATCATGGAGGACATCATGCTGCTGGAGCTCATGGTAGAGCCCAGCCCCATGGCCGCAAAGGAACTGTCCGGATTGACCTGCCGGACGCCGTCCCCCTCCAGGCGGTAAATCTGCGGCGAAACATCGTAGGAATATTCCACCGCGCTGGTATAGGGTTCCATACCGCTGGTACCGCTGTCCAGCCAGGTCTTCAGCGACTTCAGATCGTTGGAATTCATGGTGGAGAACATATTCGTCACCATGTCCAGAATTTCCACCTGCCCGTCCGGTGCTTTGTCCGACGAGGCGGGCGGCGCGAGCAGCGAGGTAAAATCAAACCCGGCGCTCTGAATCTGCAGCGGGTATTCGGACAGAGTTTCCCGCTCCACATCCTGGATATAGGTATTGACGCCGCTGGACAGGGACAGAATCAGAGCAATGCCGATAATGCCGATGGAGCCGGCAAAAGAAGTCAGGATGGTGCGGGCCTTTTTGGTTTTCAGGTTGTTGAAACTCAAAGAAAGAGCCGTGAGCAGCGACATGGAGGATTTGCCCATGTTCTTGTGCACGGGTTCTTCCTCCTCCATTCCTTCCGGTTCAAAGGGGTCGGAGTCGGAGCAGATCTTGCCGTCCCGCAGGTTGACCACGCGGGTGGCATACTGTTTGGCCAGCTCGGGGTTGTGGGACACCATGACCACCAGGCGGTCTTTGGCTACCTCTTTCAGCAGGTCCATGACCTGCACGCTGGTGGCGCTGTCCAAAGCGCCGGTCGGCTCGTCGGCCAGAAGAATGTCGGGGTTGTTCACCAGGGCACGGGCGATGGCCACTCGCTGCATCTGGCCGCCGGACATCTGGTTCGGCTTTTTGTGGATCTGTTTACCCAGCCCCACCTGTTCCAGTGCCTTGATGGCCCGCTCCCGGCGCTCGGCCTTGCCCACGCCGGAGATGGTCAGGGCCAGCTCCACGTTGGCCAGCACGGTCTGGTGGGGGATCAGGTTATAACTCTGGAACACAAAACCGATGGTGTGGTTGCGGTAGGAATCCCAATCCCGGTCCTTATACTTTTTGGTGGAAATTCCGTTGATGATCAGGTCGCCGGAATCGTAACGGTCCAGGCCGCCGATAATATTCAAAAGGGTGGTCTTGCCGGAACCGCTGGGGCCCAGGATGGCCACGAATTCATTGGAACGCAGGTTCAGGGATACATGATCCAGGGCTTTCTGCACAAAGTTCCCGGTTTTGTATTCCTTGGAAATATCTTTGATTTGAAGCATCGGTTTATCTCCATGAGAAGGTATACGAAAAGGCAGTTTGCGTGCTGCGGCCATACCCAAGAGGGACGAATACCTGCGCACAGCGCAGGGTGTTCCCCGCTCTCGCGTACAGGGCAAACTGAAAAAGCGGCCGACCTCTCTTCCTCTTGCCCGCGGCGGGCGAAAGGACGTATAAGCGAGAGATTCGGCGCAGCATCGCCTGTAATTTGAACAATTACATTATGGATAGAATAGCATCCGCTTGACGCGATGTCAACACGAACGGTGTCACAGGAACGCGGCTTCACAGTTTGGAAAAGAATTCTTTCCAAATTCTTCACCCGGCTTTTATACCCCCGTCACAAATCCGGTATATTCTGAAAACATAGAAACGAGCGGCGAGGAAAACTCCCATCCGCTCCCCCACTGCATCCGGCCATGCCAGGGCAATCGCCCGGCCGGTGGCAGACAACAAATAAGGCCTTGTGCCATGATATAGATGCAAAAAGCCACGGGAAACCGATTCGCAGGAATCGCACTTCCGTGGCGTTTGCTTTTTTCAGGAAGCCGAACGGCTGTCCCCGCTTACACGACTTCTTTTTTCAGGATACCGGTGCCGGCGGCGTTGATGCCCAGATGGCAGGCAATGCTGCAGGGCAGGTCCACATACGATACCTTGATGGTGGGGAACTCCGCCTGTACCATCTTGCGCCACCGCTTTGCCTTGTCGGCGTTGTCAAAGGTACCGGCTGTTTCCACCCGCAGTTCTTCATCCGGCACATTTGCAAACCGCGTGGTGCGGTCCTTCCGGATGGCTTCGATCATCTTCAGCTCGGCCTGCTGCATGCCCCGCGCCTTGGCGTAGGTATCCAGCTTATCCCCCTGGATGGTCAGCACCGGCTTCAGGTTCAGCACCGTGGCAAAGGTGGCGGCAGCGGGGGTCACCCGGCCGCCCTTGCGCAGATATTCCATGGAATCCACCGTGATATAAATGCTGGCATCATATGCCCGCTCTTCCAGGTAAGCTTTGATCTGTGCGGCGCTCTTTTCCTGCTGTGCCAGCTTGCAGGCACTGATGACCGAGGCTTCCTGGGTCAGGGATATGCGGTGGTTGTCCACCACCTGCACCTTGCCGTCATAGTCCTTGGCCAGCTGCACCGCATTGAAGCAGGCGTTGCTCAGACCGCTGGACATGGGAATGTACACGACCTCGTCATAGCCATCCTTGAAAATGCTGTCCCAGAATTCCACCAGCTGCCCCGGGGATGGCTGGGAGGAGGACACCTCCTTGTGAGCTTTCATGGCCGCGTACAGCTGGGCATTGGTGATGTCGATGCCCTCCAGGTAAACTTTTTCTTCCACTATGACCGGCATGGGCAGCAGGTAAACACCCTTTTTGCGGGCGTCCTTCTGGGTCATGCTGCTGTTGGTATCGGTTGCAACTGCTACTTTCATAAACTTGGAACCCTCGTATTTTTCCTTCCAGATAAAATGACATGTGCCGGCGGTATGGCCCACCGTTGACACCATAAAAATCCATGCTACAATACGAAACAAGTGTATCACATTGATGTGCACACATCAATTCCCGCTCGTGAAACAAAGGCCGCCGTTCTGTTTCACATGAAAGGAGCTCCACTTTATGGACAAACGTAAGGAAGAAAATCTGCGGGTCAAAATCAGCATCACCCACACCCTGTTCCGCCTGATGCAGACCAAAAGCCTTTCGGAGATCACCATCACCTTTCGGAGATCACCATCACCGAACTGGTGAAAGGGGCCGGCGTGGCCCGGGCCTCCTTTTACCGGAACTACGATTCCAAGGAGGATATCTTCGTCACCCTGATCCGGGATGTGCTGGAACTGTTCCGGCGCAACGTCAAGGAATGTCCGGAAGGGCTGTATGCGTATGATAACATCCTGTTGAGCTTTCAGTACTTTGACCGGTACCGGAACTATGTGCTGGACCTCTGCCGGTCCGGCTTTGCCCTGCTGATCCTGGAAGAGCTGAACCATTTTCATGAGAGCATGGAAGGCACCATGCCTTCTTCTTCCACCGAGCGATACGCCCTGTACATGTACATCGGCGCGCTGTTCAACACCGCTGTCACCTGGCTGTCTGACGAAAATCCCGCCGGGCTGACCGAAATTGCGACCTTCTTTTATCAGAAACTGCGGACCCGGACTTCGCTGCTGCCGCCGGTGGAGCACTGATCGCAAAAGCCGCCACCGGATATCCTTTCCTATTTATATAGAAGCCATGCGGCCGCATCCTGTGACGTTCTTTGCACCGGAACCGGATAGGAAAAACCGGAAATATTGGCAAAAACGGCACTAAAAAAGGCGGAAGTCGTCGTTTCATGGGGGACGGCGATTGTAATTTTGACGCAAATATGCTAATATTTATTCACAGCATCCAAAGGACGGGGGAACTGTTGCTGCCCTGCCCCCGATGCCGGCAGCTATTGCCGCCAGGTACCCAAGGCGCCGCGCCGTTCCGGCAGGCCGCCACGCGGCACCGGTGAAGGAGAAGAATCGAAAGGAAAAGACGTTATGGCACAGAAAAAAGCGCATCCCAGCAAACAGCAGGGAGCCCAGACGAAGGCGGCAGCAGCCAAACCTGTTGCCGCTGCGGAACCGGCCAAGCCCGTCGTGAAGGAAGCACCGGCAGCTGAACAGGCCGCCCCCGCTGCGGTCAAGGCAGAACCCGCCGCCAAGAAGGCGGAGCCTGTCGCCAAGAAGGCGGAACCTGCCGCCAAGAAGGCGGAGCCTGCCGCCAAGAAGGCAGAACCCGCCGCCAAGAAAGCGGAGCCTGCCGCCAAGAAGGCGGAGCCTGCCGCCAAGAAAGCGGAACCTGCCGCCAAGAAGGCAGAGCCTGCCGCCAAGAAGGCAAAGCCTGCGGCCAAGAAAGCCAAACCCGCTGTGAAGAAAGCGACTCCGGCCCCTGCAGCAGAAGAGCCGAAGCCTGTTGTGGAGGAACCGGCGCCCGTTGCGGCCGAGCCGGTTCAGCCGAAGGAGGAAGCACCTATGGAGCAGCAGTATGATACACCCCGCAGAAGTATTGCGTTTATCGGTTCGGAATGCCATCCTTTTGTCAAGACCGGCGGGTTGGGCGACGTGATGTATGCCCTGCCCCGGGAGCTGGTCAAGCAGAACTGCGATGTGCGCGTGATCCTGCCCCGGTATGCCTGCATCCCGCAGAAGTACCAGGACCAGATGGTCTACCGCGGCGAATTTTACATGGACCTGGGCGAAACCGGCCGGGAATATTATGTGGGCATCATGGAATATGTCCACGACGGTGTTGTGTATGATTTCATCGACAACCAGGAGTTCTTCTCTGCCGGCAACCCCTACATCGGTCTGGTGGATGACATCCCCAAGTACTGCTTCTTCAGCAAAGCAGCCCTGGCGGCCCTGAACTACCTGAACTGGATTCCCGATATCGTCCACTGCCATGACTGGCAGGCAGCTCTGGTGCCGGTGTATCTGCGCACCATGTTCCAGGATACCCCCGTGGGCCATGCCAAGTCCATTCTGACCATTCACAACCTGCGCTTCCAGGGCATTTACAACATTCCCACCCTGAAATACTGGACCGGCCTGCCGGACGAAGTGTTCAATATGGGTGCCATGAAGCAGGGCTATGAGGACGCCAACATGCTGAAGGCCGGTCTGGCCTATGCCGACCGCATCACCACCGTCAGCGGCACCTATGCCTGGGAGATCCAGACCCCCGAGTACGGCGAAAAGCTGGAAGACCACCTGCGTTACCACAGCTACAAGCTGCGCGGCATCGTCAACGGCATTGACTACGGCATGTGGAACCCCGCCACCGACCCGGCTCTGGCCGTAAACTATGACATCACCAACGTGCTGGACCACAAGTGGCAGAACAAGCTGGCCCTGCAGGATGAACTGGGCCTGGTGCAGGATCAGGGCAAGTTCGTCATCGGGCTGATTTCCCGCCTGACCAACCAGAAAGGTCTGGACCTGGTCAACGCCATCGTGCCCGAGCTGATGGACGGCAACACCCAGGTCATCGTGCTGGGCACCGGCGACAAGGAGTACGAGGATACTTTCCGTTACTACGAAAACGCCTACCGCGGCATGTTCAGCGCCTGCATCCAGTACGACGAAGCCCGCGCCCACCGCATCTATGCGGGCGCTGATGCTCTGCTGGTGCCCTCCCGCTTTGAGCCCTGCGGCCTGACCCAGCTCAACGCCATGCACTACGGCACCCTGCCCATCGTGCGGGAAACCGGCGGCCTGAAGGACACCGTGGAGCCCTACAACATCTTTACCGGCGACGGCAACGGCTTCACCTTTGACCGCTACGATGCCGGCCTGCTGCTGGATGCCATCAACCGCGCCAAGACCGAGTATTTCGTCAACCGCTATCACTGGGACGAAGTGGTCCAGCGCGATATGGCCAAGGATGTTTCCTGGCAGAACTCCGCCCGCCAGTACAAGGACCTGTACCTGGAACTGACGCCGTGGTAATCCGGCAGTCAGGTATGCTTTTCTCCGCCTGAAGCAAACAAAACAGAAGTGCTTTCGGACCACTGAAACCCTCCGGAAGCACTTTTTTCTTATATACCGGCGGGTTCTGCCGCAAAAAATTTGCTTTCGGCCCCCATATCACCCGCCGCATGGCTGACCAATGCGGAGAATTGTGGTACAATAAGGAGAACAGTCGGCTGTCCGCCTTTGCGGAAAAGCGGACCTGTACCGTCTGTGTCCCGGTGGGAAGGTTCTTTGTTGGACAGCCTTTCCGCCGCAAAATTGGGAAGAGATTCCGTATTTAGCCCCCCGGGCGGCTTCCAAGACCCGCTCCTGCAGCGGAGCCATTCCTGCCATGCCCACCCCGGAAAAAGCGAATGATCGGGAGGATGTATGATGCAAGCACGGAAAAACAAGAAGAACAAACGAGCCATGAACAAGGCCAAAGCCAAGGCGCGGGCCGCACAGAAGGCCACAGCCGCTGCGGCGGAAGCAACGCCTGCCGCAGAACCGGCCAAAGCAGCTGCCCCTGCGGAAGCTGCTCCTGTCAAGGCTGCCCCTGCCGCTGAACCGGTTGCCCCGGTCAAGACGGATATTCCGGCAGAGCCTGCCGCAGAGGTCAAGGCTGCCCCCGCAAAAGCGGCCGCCCCCGCGGAAGCAGCAGCTCCAGCGGCGGATGCTGCCGAACCGGCTGCCCCGGACAAAGAGGCTGCCCCTGCGGAAGCAGCCGCCCCGGCCCAGTCCGATGAGAGGGGTGACGCCGTCTTTGATCGCCGTCTGGCCCGCCATTATGACGAACTGAAATGGCTGTACTGTGAGCTGTACCACGGCGACATGCAGGCCTTTGACTACTTTATTGGCATGCTGCGCCGTTGCTGGGCCGACCGCAAACCCGCTCTGCGGGCCCAGGACGCCGCCCGGGAAGCCGACCCCAACTGGTACCGCCGCCAGGATATTCTTGGCATGATGATGTACACCAACGCCTTTGCAGGCACCCTAAAAGGCGTGGAGGAAAAGCTGCCCTACATCCAGGAATGCGGCGTCAACTACCTGCACCTGATGCCGCTGCTCCAGAGCCCCAAGGGCCGCAGTGACGGCGGCTATGCGGTATCGGATTTCCGCACCGTGGAACCGGAACTGGGCACCATGGACGACCTGGAACACCTGGCCGACGCTTGCCGGGAAAGAGGCATGAGCCTGTGCCTGGATTTTGTGATGAACCACACCAGTGAGGACCACGAGTGGGCCCGCAAGGCCCGGGCCAATGAGCCCGGCTACCGGGACCGGTACTTCTTCTATGACAACTGGGACATTCCCAACGAGTTTGAAAAGACGGTACCCCAGGTGTTCCCCACCACCGCACCGGGCAGCTTTACCTGGCTGGATGATTGCAAGCAGGTGGTCATGACCAACTTCTACCCCTATCAGTGGGACCTGAACTACGCCAACCCGGTGGTGTTCAACGACATGACCGAAAATCTGCTCTACCTGACCAACCGCGGCATTGATGTGATCCGGCTGGATGCAGTGCCTTACATCTGGAAGGAGCTGGGCACCAGCTGCCGCAACCTGCCCCAGGTCCATACCCTGGTGCGGATGATGCGCATGGTGTGCGAGATCGTCTGTCCCGGTGTGCTGCTGCTGGGCGAGGTGGTCATGGAACCCGCCAAGGTGGTGCCTTACTTCGGCACGCCGGAAAAACCCGAATGCCACATGCTGTACAACGTGACCACCATGGCCACCACCTGGAACTCTCTGGCCACGGCGGACGTTTCGCTGCTGCGCCACCAGATGGACACCGTATGCGCCCTGCCCCGGGATTTCCTGTTCCTGAACTATCTGCGCTGCCATGATGACATTGGCTGGGGCCTGGATTACCCCTGGCTGAACGCTCGCTTCGGCACCCAGGAAGTGCCCCACAAGAAATACCTGAACGACTGGTTCACCGGCAAGTGGCCGGGAAGCGACAGCCGAGGCGAGCTGTACAACGATGACCCGACCCTGGGCGACGCCCGGCTGTGCGGCACCACCGCCTCCCTGTGCGGGGTGGAGGCCGCCGACTTTGAGCAGGACCCCTTCAAGCTGGAACGGGCCATCTCCTGCGACCTGATGCTCCATGCCTGGATGCTGGTGCAAAGCGGAATTCCGGTGCTGTACAGTGGCGACGAGATCGGCCAGCTCAACGATTACAGCTACCACGAAGACCCAGAAAAGTGGGATGACAGCCGGTACATCCACCGCGGCAAGTTCCAATGGGACCTGGCCGAGATGCGCCACGACACCACCACCCGCCAGGGCAAACAGTTTGAAGGCCTGCATCGACTGGAAACCATCCGTGCCGAGGAAAAAGCCTTTGACGCCCAGGCCGATGTGTGGACCTTCGACACCGGCAGCGACCATGTACTGGGCGTGGGCCGCTGGTATCAGGGCCACAAGCTCATCGCCTTCTTCAACTTCAGCCCGGAATTCGTGCATGTGTCCTCCTGGGAGAAGGGCCCGTATGATGAGCTGATGTACGGCGGTCACTGCGACGACCTGAACAATGTGGAGCTGTACCCCTACGGCTTTGCCTGGTTCCTGCACACTGAGGAAGTCTGATTTTCTCAGCCCACTATATAAAAAACTATACAAAAGGGAGCACATCTGCTTTTGGGATGTGCTCCCTTTTTGTGTTCTTCCGGATTTTTCTCTTTGCGGGTACTGGCAGGGATGGGTGACAGACTTATCTTTTTATACTATAATGAAAAGATAAGTCCATACACCCACCACACGGGAAAGTGAGCGTCATTGAACTCATGAACACAACACAAACCAAAGAATACCTGTTTGAACGCATGCCGGTCCCCAACGCGGTCATGCAGTTGTCCCTGCCCATCGTCATCAGCTCGCTGGTCACGATTCTGTACAACCTGGCGGACACCTTCTTCGTCGGCATGCTCAACGACCCGGTACAGAATGCCGCGGTCACCCTGGTGTACCCGGTGACCCTGGCTTTCAACGCGGTCAACAACCTGTTCGGTGTGGGCGTTTCCAGCGCCATGAGCCGCAGCCTGGGCAGCAAAGACTATGACCAGGTGCGCACCTGTTCCGCCTTCGGGTTTTACGGGGCGCTGGTCAGCGGGCTGTTGTTTTCTCTGCTGTGCACCCTGTTCCGCTCGCCCTTGCTGGCTGTGCTGGGCACCGACGCCCAGACGCTGAACGCCACCATGGGGTACATGCGCTGGACTGTCTGCTTCGGCGCGCTGCCTGCCATCCTGAATGTGGTGCAGAGCTACATGGTCCGCAGCGAGGGCAGCACCCTGCACGCCAGCATCGGCACCATGAGCGGCTGTATCCTGAACATTCTGCTGGACCCCATCTTCATTCTGCCCTGGGGGCTGAACATGGGGGCCGCCGGTGCGGGCCTTGCCACCTTCCTGTCCAACTGCATCGCCTGTGTGTATTTTCTGGTACTGGCCCGCGTCAAGAAGGGCAGCACCTTCATCTCCATGAATCCCCTGCAGCTGCGCCACCTGACCGGCAAACAGGTCCGCAATATTCTGGGCGTGGGCATTCCGGCCTCCATCCAGAACCTGCTCAATGTGCTGGGCACCACCATCCTGAACAACTTCACCGCGCCGTTCGGAGCCGCTGCCATCGCCGCCATGGGCATCAGCCAGAAGCTGTACATGATTCCCATGCAGATCTCGCTGGGCTTTTCTCAGGGCATCATGCCGCTGGTCAGCTATACCTACGCCAGCGGGGACCGCAAACGCATGAAGCAGGCCATTCTCTTCGGCCTGCGGGTCATCGTATGCTTCCTGCTGGCCCTGATGGTCCTGTATTTCATCGGGGCACCGGCCATGATCCGCGCCTTTATGGACAGTGCAGAGATCGTTCAGTACGGGACGCGGTTCCTGCGGGTCATGTGCCTGGGCTTTGTGTTCCTGTGCGTGGATTTTCTGGCTGTGGGTGTGTTTCAGGCCCTGGGCATGGGCCGGCACGCGCTGGTGTTTGCCATCTGCCGCAAGCTGGTGCTGGAAATTCCCCTGCTGTTTGTGCTGAACTGGCTGTATCCGCTGTACGGCCTGCCTTTTGCCCAGCTGATCACCGAAATTTTCATGTCTATCATGGGGTTGCTGATGCTTCGTAAAATTTTCCGGCAGGAAGAACACGTTCCCAACGTCTGATTTCCGTTTTTCTATCAATCAAAAGCACGCCGAACAGGGGCTTTCCCGGTCCGGCGTGCTTTTTTTATCTTTGCGTGTTCCCGGCTGCCCGCCACAGCCGGAAAGCCTGTTCCGCCGTGTCGGTCAGATTGCGGCGGGCGGTGTCCGGCCGCATGGCCTCCTCCAGCGTGCAGATGCCCCGCAGGATGGGGAAAAAGGCATCAATGCCTTTCCCGTTGCAGGCAACCGCTTCGGGAGCCACGCTGCCCGCAAAGGCGATGACCGGCTTGCCGTATCGTTTGGCCAGCCGGGCCACCCCCACCGGGGCCTTTCCCATGGCGGTCTGGCCGTCCAGGCGGCCTTCCCCGGTAACAACCAGGTCAGCTTCCCGGATATATGCTGCCAGACCGGTTTCAGTCAGAACAATATCAACACCGGACTCCAGCACCGCGTTGGTGAAGGTCAGGAAGGCGAACCCCATTCCCCCCGCCGCACCGGCCCCGGGATGGTCCGGGTCGGCTTTGCCGGGGTGCAGCCGGGCGGCCAGGGCGGCATACCGGGACAACCACGCATCCATTCCGGCGATCATGGCCGGGGTGGCCCCTTTCTGCGGCCCGTACACCGCGCTGCATCCCTTTGGCCCGCACAGCGGATTGGCCACGTCACAGGCAATTTTGAAGGTGCACTGGGCCAGCTGGGGCACTACATGGTCCTCCCGGATGGTGTGCAGGTCCGCCAGACCGACCGCTCCCGGTGCAATGGGACGGCCGGATGCATCCAGGAATTCATACCCCAGCGCCTGCAGCATGCCCGCGCCGCCATCGTTGGTGGCGCTGCCCCCGATCCCCACAAGGAAATGGCGGCACCCATGGCCGATGGCATCCCGCAGCACCTGTCCGACGCCATAGGTGGTGGCCCGCAGCGGGTCCCGCCGGGATGGCTCCACCAGGGTAAGGCCCGCCGCACCGGACATTTCCACCACGGCGGTCTTTCCATCGGGCAGGACACCGTAGGTACATTCCACCGGCTTTCCCAGCGGCCCGGTGACCGTGACCTGATACAGGGTACCGCTCATACCGGCCGTCAGCGCTTCCACGGTCCCTTCCCCGCCGTCGGCCAGCGGCCGCACTGTTACATCTGCCTGCGGGTCCGCCCGCAGGGCACCTTCCCGGACCGCCTGCCCGGCCTGCAGGGAAGACAGACTGCCTTTCAGCGAGTCCATCGCCACCACGATTTTCATAGGACATACCCCTTTTGACCTCATTTTCATTCAGTATACATCTTTTTGGCCGGCATGGAGAAGATATTTTTTCCTGCCCCTTGACAAGAGCACAGGCGCCCTGTAAACTGAAACACAGTTTCAAATTCAAAAAGGGAGCGTCTGCAGATGGAACCCAAGAATCATTACAAGACCCGGCAGAGCGAACAGATTGCCGAATACCTGCGCTCCATGCCGGGAAAGCATGTCACCGCCGCCGAAATCTGCGACCATTTTGCCGGGGCCGGCGTACGGATCGGGAAAGTGACCGTATACCGCCATCTGGAGCGGCTGGTGGAGGAAGGTCTGGTGGCCAGATACACGGTAGACGGTTCCACCAGCGCCTGTTACACCTATATGGGGGACAACCACAAAGCAGAGGAAGATGCCTGCTATCACTGCAAATGTGAGCGCTGCGGGGTCCTCATTCATCTGCACTGTGAGGAAGTGGCCCATCTGCGCGGGCATATGCTGGATCATCACGGGTTCGCCCTGGACCCCCGCCGCACCGTATTTTACGGCATCTGCGAAGCCTGCCGCAAGGCCGAAGGCGCCTGATTTTTTGTAAACCACATTCTGACGTGAAAGGAGGGCTCCCGCCATGCAAACCATCCGCCGGAAATCTGTTTCCTGGGCTCTGTGCCTCCTGCTGGTGCTGGGGGTCCTTCTTTCCGCCTGCTTTCTGGTACGGGAAGTGCGTCACACCTGCACCGGCCCGTCCTGTTCTGTCTGCCTTTCCCTGCGGCAGGCGGCCCAGCGGCTGCGCGCCGGGTCTGGTATGCCGGGCACGTCTGCGGCGGCTGCCGTATCCTGCTTTGTGGCCCTGTGTGCGGCAGGCAGTATCCTGTGTGTGCTGCCCGGCGCCACGCTGGTGACCCGGAAAGTCCGCCTGGACGATTGAAAAAACCTCCGAAACCGGGGACGCAGCATGTGACCGCATGCCGGGCCCCTGGTTTTTTGTGCTCATTTTTGATTCCCACACAAAATTCCGGAGGTATTTTCCATGAAAAGAATTCTTTCCTGCCTGCTGGCGGCGGCTCTGCTGGCCGGCTGTTCCGCCCCTGCATCCACCACCAGTTCCGCCGATGCCCAGCCGGCTTCTGCGGACAAACTGCGTGTTGTGACCACCATTTTCCCGGTCTACGACTGGGTGCGCCAGGTGGCCGGTGAAAACGCCGACGACCTGGAACTGACCATGCTGCTGGACGGCAGCACCGACCTGCACAGCTTTCAGCCTTCGGCCAAAGATATCGCCGACATTGCGGACTGTGACCTGTTCATTTATGTGGGCGGTGCGTCCGACGCCTGGGCCGAGGAAGCCCTGGAAGAATCCGCCAACCCCGATCGCCGCACCCTGAACCTCATGGAGCTGCTGGGCAGCCGGGTATATGAGGAAGAACTGGTGGAAGGCATGGAAGAGGAAGACGGGCACGAAGGCCATGACCACGAAGAATCCGAAACGGACGAGCATATCTGGACTTCCCTGCGCAATGCCCAGGAACTTTCCTCCGCCATTGCCGATACCCTGGCCGAGCTGGACCCGGACAACGCCGACCTGTACACCGGCAATGCCGCCGCTTACGGGGAATCCCTGGCGGCGCTGGACGAGCAGTATGCGGCCGCTGTGGAGAGTGCCCCGGTCAAGACCCTGCTGTTCGGCGACCGGTTCCCCTTCCGGTACCTGGTGGAGGACTACGGCCTGGACTATTACGCCGCTTTCCCCGGCTGTTCGGCAGAAACCGAAGCCAGTTTTGCCACAGTGGCTTTCCTGGCCGGCAAGACCGAAGAACTGGATCTGCCCGCCGTGCTGACCATGGAAGGGTCCGACGGCAAGATTGCCCAGACCATCCTGCAGAACGCCCCCGGCGACCGGGCGGTGCTGACGATGGATGCCATGCAGGCCACTTCCGCCGACGATGTGGCGGCGGGCACCACCTATCTTTCGGTCATGGAGCACAACCTGACCGTGCTGCGGCAGGCATTGGGCACAGAGGAGGCAGTATAATGGCACAGATCACCGGTGAAGCTCTGACCCTGGGATACGACGGCAAAGCCGTGCTGCGGGGGCTGAATTTTACCGTACAGGCGGGGGATTATCTCTGCATCGTCGGCGAGAACGGCAGCGGCAAGACCACCCTGATGAAAAACCTGCTGGGTCTGCAGTCCCCCATGGCGGGGCAGATCCGCTTCGGGGACGGACTGACCCGCAAGGACATCGGCTATCTGCCCCAGCAGACCGATGTACAACGGGACTTCCCCGCTCTGGTGCGGGAGATCGTCCTGTCCGGATTTCAGGGGCGGTGCGGCCTGCGACCCTTCTACACCAAGGAGGAAAAAGCCGAAGCCCTGCGCATGCTGGAAAAGGTGGGTGCGGCGGACCTGGCCGGGCGCTGCTACCGGGAATTGTCCGGCGGGCAGCAGCAGCGGGTCCTGCTGGCCCGGGCCCTGTGCGCCGCCCGCAAAGCCCTTTTGCTGGATGAACCCATCACCGGCCTGGACCCTGATGCCGCTGCGGCCATGTACGGCCTTATTGAATCCCTGCACAAGGAAGGGGTCACCATCCTGATGATCACCCACGATGTGGCCCCGGCTTTGCGCTGCGCCACCCACATTCTGCACATCGGCACCGAGATCTTCCACGGCAGCCGGGAGGACTACCTCCGCACCCCGGCCGGACAGCGGTTTGCCCCGCAGCAAGGAGGCTGTGCATGATCGAAACTCGCCGAGATATTAGAATAAGTGCGAAAGAAGTTGAAAAACTTCTTCCGCGCTTATTTTTTTTACCCAAAAACAGCAAGGAGGGAGGACGACACCATGAAGTATAAACATTTGAGTTACAGTGACCGCCAAGAAATGGAGAAGCTCTACCTCCAAGGTTGGCACATGAACGACATTGCCGCAAAGCTGGGCGTGAGTTTGGCGACGGTTTACCACGAGCGGGCGCGAGGCGACACCGGGCAGATGGACGCGAACGGGCGCGGCGGTTACAGCGCTGAACTGGCACAGAGCAAAATCTACGCCCGGCGGCAGGAGTTGCAGGAGCGGCATTAAAGGAGGAAGTCAAAAGTGCAAGTGCGGTACATTGAGATCAAGACCAGCCCGGAGGGGCAGACCATTAAAGCCTATACCCCGGCGCAGTACAAAAAGGAAATGACCCGGCGGAAAAATGCCGCTGCCCGCGCCCGGAAGCTGACCCGCTTGCAGGAGCGCGTCGGTGCCGTGCTTGCCATGCTGGGGTTCCTTATGCTGCTGGGCGCTGGCGGTATGTGCGAGATCGGGCAGATCATCGGTTACGGCTTGGCCGGGCTGTTCCTGTTCGTTTTCGGCGTATGGCTTGCCCACGGGTTTTACGGGCAGGCCGACAAAGCGGAGTGGGCGCGTGAATCCTTATAAGGACATGACCCTTGCCGCCCGGCGGGCGCGGGAAAGCCGCTGGAACGCCAAGACCTGCGCACGGGTGGTTCACCCGCGATTTGGTGAAGTGATCGTGCCGCACACCTCCAACTATGCCGCCATGCTGAACGCGGCGGAGTATTGGGGCTGCGACTGGTTGGAGATAATCGACGATGTGAAAGTTTGGGCAGTTGGGCCGGACGCTGTGCCGGTGAAAATGCCACGCCACGAAAGGAACAGAAGATGAACGGCGCACTTTTGAGCAGCAAGAAGATGGACTACTGCACGCCGCAAGGCTTTTTCGATACCCTGAACGCGGAGTTTCATTTTACTTTGGACGCAGCGGCCACGGAAAAAAGCGCAAAATGCAAGCAGTTCTACACCCCGGAAACGGACGGCTTGACAGCCCCGTGGAATATCGGGGGGGGGGCAGCGTGTTTTGCAACCCGCCGTATGGCCGGGCGCTTGGGGCGTGGGTACGCAAAGCCTATGAGGAGGCACAGGCCGGAACAACGGTGGTTCTGCTGATACCGGCAAGAACAGACACGGCCTATTTCCATGACTACATATACGGGAAAGCGGAAATCCGCTTTTTGCGTGGGCGGCTGCACTTTGAGGACGAGGATGGAAACAGGTTTCCGCCTGCACCGTTCCCGTCGATGGTAGTCGTTTACAACGGAGATCATCAATGCTTGAACTAAACCAGTGCTACAACATGGATTGCATGGAGGGCATGGCACAATTCCCGGATGGGTTCTTTGATCTTGCAGTGGTTGACCCGCCGTATTTCAGCGGGCCGGAACGCCGGGGCTATTACGGCAGCAAGGTCAGCAAAATCGGCGTGTACCGCGACTACCCGGTATCACCCGCGTGGGAAATACCGGGGCGGGCGTACTTTGACGAGCTGCGCAGAGTTTCCAAGCACTACATTGTGTGGGGCTGCAACTACTTCAACTATGAGTTCGCACCCGGCAGAATCGTGTGGGATAAATGCAAGAAAGAAACCAGCTTTTCAGACTGTGAGCTGGCCGCAACTGACATATTCAACACCGTGCGCCTGTTCAGGTTCATGTGGAACGGTATGCTGCAAGGCAAGAGCATTGCCGAGGGGCATATCATGCAGGGCAACAAAAAGCTGAACGAGGCGAGAATCCACCCGACGCAAAAGCCGGTGGCGCTGTATGACTGGATTTTTCAGAACTACGCCGCGCCGGGGTGCCGGGTGCTGGACACCCACTTGGGGAGCGGGAGCAGCAGAATTGCCGCTTACGAGGCCGGAGTGGATTTTATCGGGTTTGAGATCGACCCGACCTATTACGCAGCAGAGGAACAGCGCTTTTTGGACTACACCAGCCAAACAAGCCTGTTCCATCTAACATAAAACGCAGGAGGTCAAGACAATGGAAAGTACCAGTATTTCGGATGTGCGCAGGATGTGCCAGTGCGGCGCGTTCCGGGCGTATGTGCAGGGCGGCAAGGTATTCTTGGAGGATACAGCCACCGGGCAGGTGGTGCCGCTGAACGGCGAGAGCGGCCCGGCCAACACGGAGCGGCGGGCCGCACCCCACCGGGAGGACAGGCGCGGCAGCCGCGTGGAGCGGATGTTTGGTGCCCGTGACACTTGGAAAAGCGCCGACCCGGACGCAGACCAAGGGCCGTACAGGGGCTTTTTGATTGTGCAGTGCGAGGAGTGCGGCGCGATCAAGGCGTTTTGCGCCAAGCATGAAACATACGGGTACAAGTGCGGCGAGTGCGGACACGAAACGCCGCTGGAAAAGCTGCGCCCGCTGTTTATGCACTGCAAGTGCGGCAAGAGTTTCAGCTACAAAACCAATCTGACCGCTGAACGGGTGACGCACACCTGCCTTGCCTGCAAAGCGCCGGTGGATTTGGAGCTGAACAGCAGAAAAACCGCCTATGTTACCGTGGGCGAAAGGAGATAAAGAAAATGGCAAAGATTCTGTGCAACTACTTTGGCCTTAGTATGGCCGCCGAGGGCAAGAGCGATTTTGTGGGCAGGCAGGCCGCCGCCTTTTTGGGCTATGTGCAGCAGGACGCGGAGCGCTGCGCCGCAAATTGCGGCAGTGCCGAGGATTTGAGCGCCGCGCCGGAGGAGATCAAGCGGGAAATCCTGCGCAACGACGAGGAACTGCGCCGCAGGGAGCAGACCGCGCCGGGCGTGGAGCATGATGTGGTGGCGATCTACGACAACGCGGGTATTCCCTCTATCATGCACAGGTTCCGCCGCGTGACTAACAAGGAGCTTTTCGGCGGCAGCGACGCGGTACACCCGGCGTTCATCATCGGCGGCGAGGTGTACGACGAAATTTATATTTCCGTCTACGAAAACACCATGATTAACGGCAAGCCGTACAGCCTGCCCTTGCAGGAGCCGGTCACGAATATCACGATGGAGGATTTCGCGCAGGCGTGTTTCTCCAAGGGCGAGGGTTGGCACTGCCTGACGGCGGCGGAGTGGGGCTTGCTGGCTGACACCAGCCTGAAACTGGGCACCCTGCCACACGGAAACACGAATTGTTCCCACTGGCACGGTGACGACAAGGAACAGGGCATTATCATTGAGGACAGCTACAAGACGCTGACCGGCAGCGGCCCGGCTACTTGGACGCACGACCACACGGCCAGCGGTGTACATGATCTTTGCGGCAACATTTGGGAGTTTGCCCGTGGTGTGAGAATCCGCGACGGGGCGCTGTGGGCGGCGGAGAACAACGACGCGGCCCTGCCCGAAACGGATTTGACAGAGTGCGGCGACGGATGGAAACCGATCACAGATGCGGAGGGCCACCCGCTGTATGTTGCGGTTGAAGATAACAAGATCACCTTTAACACCTATCCGAGCATTCACCGTGACTACTGCGGCTGCGTGTGGGGGAATGTGCGGATGAACTGCGACAGTGAGCAGCTGCGAGCGCTGGCCCTGTTTGCCGGGGAGGAAAAGGCCGGGTGCTATGTGGACAGCACAGAGGGCGAATACATACTGATTCGCGGTGGCAACTGGAACCTTGGCGGCCGCGCCGGGGTGTTCAATTCCGGCCTGAGCGACCCGCGCTCTGATGCCCGCGGCGCCTTCGGGGGCCGTTCCGCTTATTTCAAGAAGCACTGAAACGCCGGACACTGAAACACTGACCGCCAAGCGATAGCGCGGCGGAGAAATGAGGGCACTATGGAAGTTTTGAAAGCTATTCTCGCTGCACTGGTTGGCCTGCTGGTGATTTTTGCCTGCATTGCGTGGGCAATCGCCGCCGTGCTGGGGCCGCTGGCAATTATCAAGCTGTGTGCGCTGTGCCTGCTGGGCTGAAAGGAGCCGGGCTATGAAGTTGAGCAAGTTTGTGAAACGAGCCAAGAGCGAAAGCTACTGCATGGTGATTCATGCGGACGACAGCGGCATTTGGCTGGGCACCCGTTCGGCGCTGTACAACGCCACGGAGTTGCCCGAAATGGAGGGCAAGGAACAGGTAGGCGCGGTGCTGGACATTGACAGTAAGGCGTGGGAAAAGATGTTCTTTGACGAAAAGTACGCCGAAACCGGCGGCGCGGCCTTTGGCATGAACCTGACGGACGCTGACCCACTGGAACAGGAGGCGCGGCGGGTGCCGCTGGAAATGTTCTACAAGGGCATGGGGCTGGTTGGCCTTATGTATGGCAACGCCGGGGAACTGATTTTCTACGATTCCGCGCTGGTCGCCCCCATTGCCGATGTGGTCAAGAACAGCGACTACATACAGACCGTTGTGCGCAAGACCGCTGGCGGTGCGCCGTATGTGGTTATCAAAGACGGGTTTGAGGTGCTGGCCGGGTTTGTACCCTTGAAGATCATAACCAAGCAGTTCTTGGAGGATTTGAGCGAGTTTGAAAGCGCCTGCGTGAGCCAGTATATGCGGGAGCAGAAACAGGCTTTGGACGCAGCAGACCCGGACAAGCAGGACGAGGGCGCGGAGCAGATCGGGATGGAGGACGGCCATGCAGAGTGAAACCAAGTACACAAAGCAGGACTTGGAAACTATGCGGGCGTGGTCACTTCAACGGAAAATTCAAGTAACGCAAACAAGAATCATTGAGTGGATAGGCCGGTATGACTGGAATGTGTACATTTCATTCAGCGGCGGAAAGGACAGCACGGTTTTGGCGGACTTGACGGCGAGAGCGTATCAAGCCTTTTGGTGCCCGAACCGAAAAGAACCGCTCCATTTGGTGTTTGTGAACACGGGGCTTGAATACCCGGAAATCCAGAAGTTCGTAAAGTATTTTGCAAAGTGGCTGGAAAGGCAGTATGAAATCCCCGTTGACCTTAAAGTGCTGACGCCGGAGCTGACTTTCCCGGAAGTGCTGACAAAATACGGCTACCCGGTGATCGGGAAAGAGGTTGCAAAGGTGATCTACTACGCCCGGAACGGTTCACAATGGGCACTAAACCGGCTGGACGGGCTGGACAAGTGCGGAAAGCCAAGCAAATTCAAGGAACGCTACAAGAAGTACAAGTTCATGGTAGAGGCACCGTTTTCAACTTCGCAATTATGTTGTGATGTTATGAAGAAAGGCCCAGCCAAGAAGTACGAAAAGGAAACCGGGCGCAAGCCGATAGTTGCCACTATGACCGAGGAATCGGAACAGCGGCAAGCATCGTGGCTGCGGTACGGCTGTAATTCGTTCGATTCAGAACGGCCCATGTCAAAGCCGATGTCATTTTGGACAGAGCAAGATGTGCTGCAATACCTGAAACAGACCGGCATACCCTATGCGCCGGTGTACGGCGAGATCGTGGAAGAAAATATGCAGTTGCAGATGTTCGACGAGGAGTTCCCGCCGAAATTGACTACGACGGGCTGCGACAGAACAGGTTGTATGTACTGTATGTTCGGGATTATGAGCGACAAGGAGCCGAACAGGTTCCAGCGCATGAAGCAGACACACCCGGCGCAGTACAAATACTGCATATACGGCGGGCACTTTGAAAACGGCGAGTTAAAGCCGGATAAAACGGGCCTTGGCAAAATCCTTGATTACATCGGCAAGCCCTATTGAGGGCAAAAAACAGAATAGGCATTGCAGGCCGGGCGTGGAGCGGGGTTGCGCCCCGCCCGGCTGCTTGATTTTTTAGCCTTGCCGCGCTGCGGCGGGCTAAAAAAATACCGCCTTGGGCGGCTTGGGGCTGGTATATCAGCATTGGCGCTGCGGCCAAGTTGCTGCTTCAGGCGCTTGCCATGCTGCCCGACGCGGCGCTGACGGGTGACGGCATTGACGCTACCTACGGCGGCGACTATTTCTACATCAACAACGCCGAGGCCGAGCGGTGCCTGGTTCGCGGTGGCCGCTGGGGCGGTGGCGGCGGCGCCGGGGTGTTCAATTCCGACCTGGGCAGCCCGCGCTCTAATGCCCTCGGCGTCGTCGGGGGCCGTTCCGCTTTTTACGAATAACTGTACACTGCGCCCTGAAACACTGACCGCCAAGCGATAGCGCGGCGGACAACAGGACAAGCCCACGCACAGCAACGGGAACAACACCCCGCGCTGTGCGCGGGCAAATTTTTTAGGGCTTTTTGGCAGGCGCAATGCGCCGGGTGGGTTTGGGGAAATTTTGGAGGAGGTGAACGAGCTATGCAGAGCGAAATGCCCGCGCCGGGCAGCTATGAACCGTTCCGCTTGAAAGAGAAGATCGGGGAAATGATGAAGTACGGCAGGCCGCTGACCAAGAATTTTAGCCGGAAAGATCGTGACCTTGCGGATGATATGCGGGTTTCCATGCTGAAAATGTACCATTTGGCCGTTGAGCTGGAAAAGAAATACTACCGCAAGACTACCGCGCAGGAGCTTGATGTTGAACTGGAATGGCTGCGCAATCTGGTGAGGATGGCGGCAGACAAAGACCTTTGCGGTGCGAAGTTTGCCCCGCCGCTGTCCATGCACCAGTACGAAACATGGGCAAGGTACAATACAGAAATCGGCTGCTTGCTGGGCAAGTATATTGCCAGCGTGAAAAAGTAGCCGTTTTTCTTTGGGAACGGGCCATTTACGGTGCCTGATTCGCGGTGGCAACTGGAACAATGGCGGCAACGCCGGGGTGTTCAATTCCAACCTGAACAACCCGCGCTCTAATGCCAACGGCAACATCGGGGGCCGTTCCGCTTTTCGTCTGTTAAATGCCAATTTAGGGCGGTGGTTCTGCGCCGCAAGGGGGCTGTGGCCTACGGGGTACAGCAGGAAGTGCAGACTAAAAGGGGCCTGTTTCCGTTCCCGCTTAGACAGGGCGGGAAAAAATTTGTATTGCCGTGGAGGCGGAAACGCCACACATGGCTTGGAGAGATCGTTGGATGAAACACTGTCAGCAAGAAATGACGGTGATTCAAAACGCTTGGCCGGTGGTGTGCAATTTTGGTTGGCTGATTGAGGCTGACAGGAACGCCCGCAAGGGCAAGCGATACCGCGCCGAGGTTTTGAATTTTACCGCGCGGCTCGAAGATAATTTGTTCGTCATACAGCAAGGTATGATGAACGGCAGCTATGTGCTGGGGCCGTACCGCAAGCTGTGGGTGTATGTGCCCAAGAAGCGGCTGGTGATGGCGCTGGACTACCCGGACAGAATTGTGCAATGGAGCCTGTACCTGTATTTGAATCCGATCTATGACAGGCTTTTTATTGAGGATTCCTACGCTTGCCGAAAGGGCAAGGGCAGCCATAAGGCCGCCAAGCGCCTGCAATACTGGATGTGCCAAGTGCAGCGCAAGCCGGGGCCGGGCTGGTACTGCCTGAAACTGGACATAAGCAAATACTTTTACCGGGTGAGCCACGAAAAGCTGCTGGCGATCTTGGAGCGGCGGGTGAAAGACCCAGCCATGATGGCGTTTATACGGGGCGTGGTGAACAGCAGAGCAGAGCCGTTCGGCCTGCCGCGCTGGCGGACACCGCAGGACACGCCGCCGGAAGAATGGCTGTACGAAGTGGGTATGCCGATAGGCAACCTGACGAGCCAGCTATTTGCGAACATCTACTTAAACGAGCTTGACCAGTATTGCAAGCACAGGCTGAAAATTCATTACTATATCCGCTACATGGACGATGTAATCATCTTGGGGCAGGACAAGGAAACCTTGCACCGCTGGAAAGCGGCGGTGGAAACTTTCTTGCGGGAGGAGCTGGCGCTTGATTTGAACAGCAAGACCAGCATACGCCCGGTGCGCCAAGGGGTTGAATTTGTTGGTGTGCGGATATGGCCCACCCACATGAAGCTGCGGAAAAGCACCGTGCGCCGCATAAAGCGGGAGGTGCGCAAGATCAGTGCTTTGTATGCTGCTGGCGATATGACACGGCAGGACTTTTACCGGCGCATTGCCAGCATTAGGGGGCTGCTAAAGCACACGGAGAGCGCAAGCCTGCGGTGGCGGCTGAACGAGATTTACCGGGCGGAACTGGAAAAGGCCAAACAAAAACAACTGCGAGAGGAGGCACAGCATGAGCCATTTGCAGATCATAGCGGAGCTGGAAACGGTGACGGAAATGCAGGCACGGGTTATCAAGATCATGGCAACCCGGCTTGCAGAGCTGGGTGACACTGTGACCGGGCGTGACGAGATTGCGCAGGCCGACAAGGCATACCGCGACGCCATAGGCGGCGACGAGTGGCCGGACTGGGCAGAACAAGGAGGAGAGGACGATGGAGAACCCTATCACACGGGCGGAGCATGAGGAGTTCCGCCGCCGCTTGGAGGAGGAGAACAAGCGGCAGGACACACGCATTGGCATTTTGGAGGACAGTGTGCGTCAGATCGGCGCGTTGGCAACCAGCGTGGAAAAGCTGGCCGTGAGTATGCAAAGTATGCTGAAAGAGCAGGAAAAGCAGGGCAAACGGCTGGAAGCGTTGGAGGACCGCGACGGCGAGAAGTGGCGCAAGGTCATGGGCTACATTGCCACGGCGATTGTGGGCATTGTGCTTGGCTACCTGTTTAAGCGGATCGGTATGTGAGGGGGCGCGGGAATGTGAAGAATAGCGTTGAAAGTGTTGAAAACGCCGCAGAGAAAACGGAACGCCGGAACATCAAGGTTA